>NZ_FXTK01000007.1 GCF_900182695.1 Paracoccus laeviglucosivorans | reverse complement strand
ACTGAACGTCCTCGCCTATAACATCAAACGGACCATCTCCCTGATCGGCACCCGGCGTCTGATAGCTGAAATCGCCGCCTGACGCGGTCGATGCGAATCAGCCGCAGTGACAACCACGGATTCCCCGCGCGCCGCTAACCACCTGTTTCCACACAGGCTCGGCCGTCATTGATCCAAGTGCATCTGAACGCCGCGCGCAAGGACGCGACTACTATCTGCCATGTTTTTCATTCAAGGAATGGGCACTTCGCACGCAAAGCGCGATTCGCAAGCTTGGCATCTTGTTCGACCGCACAGCTGCCGCAGTGTTTAGAAAACCATTCAGATGGGGCAAAAGCCTTGCCGATCAAACAACGAACCCGACTATCGCCGGGTTCGCTTTGCTTGCCAGTGCGGGGCGACGTCCCCGGCCATGATGCAGCCATAAGGGTCGATAAAGTCAACAACTTCGGCCAACCCATAGTCGCGGATCTGGTCTACAACCGCTCCCGCGCGTTTATAGCTGGAGGGCAGCTCCGAGGCGTCCACTGCTCCGGCATGAAACCGGATGTCCAGTCCTGCCGTTTCCGCCGCCAACATTTGTGCAGGCGTCACAGTCCCCGTGCGGCGGCGATGTTCCGTGCGCGAGAAATTTCGTCCGGCCCCATGCGGCGCGAAGCCAAGTGTATGGGCGGCATCACGGCCACGCACCACGAGAACCGGTTCTGCCATGTTCAAAGGAATCAGGGTCAGGCCGGTCGCATCAGGCGCATAGCCATTCCATGCCGGGGTCGCCCCCTTGCCATGCAGGAACAGATCGCCGCGACGGAAGACAAAGTTGTGCTCATTCCAATAGCGGTCCCCCGGCTCGGCGCGCAGCTTCTCCACAACGGCCTGATGCAGCGCGTTGTGGTTGGCCTTGGTCCAGCGGCGGATGATCTGCAACGCGTCCCAGTAGTCGCGCCCCTGGTCGGTATCCGCCGGAATCCAAGCATTCTGCTTGAGCGTGGCAGGCGACAGTTCGCGGCGGAACCGCTCGGCCGACTCCATCCCTTGCTTGTAAAGCAGCCCGCCCGGCCCGCGCGAACCGTGGTGGGTTACCATGGCCACCCGCCCGGTGGCGCGGCTGCGCCCGATGAACAGAAAGTGGTTGCCATCGCCCTGCGTGCCCATATGGGCCTGCGCAGAATACAGCATCCGGTTCCCATTCAGGAACGGGTTGGCGCGGAACTGATCCATCAGATCCAGCGATACGCTGAAGCGATTGCCCTGATCGCGCCCGCCCGGCCCGAAATGGGTGATCGCCTGCGCCGCATCCAATGCCGCCTTTGGATCGACATGCCCCAGATCGGTGATCATGACCGAACAACAGACATCGGCCGAATGCATGCCGGGATGGATCGCATTGCGCGTTGCAACCACGCCGCCCACCGGGATAGTCCCCAACGGTCCCGCCGGGCAGGCATCGGGCATCACGGCCCCGGCCTCGACCGTGGGGGTCCGCAGTACCTCGACCATGGTGGCCAGCACCTTGCCGACATTGGCCTGTTCATCGGCGTTTTCGGCGCGGATGCTGACATGCAGCGGCACTTCGCCGGGGCGGCGCAGGGCGAGCGGATCGGGCGCAGGCGGCGGCAGGTCCGGCTCCAGCATCTGGCGGATGCGGATCAGGCCAAGGCCTTCGGCCCGCGCGGCATTTGCGCGCGACAGAAGGTCCGGAAACGCCGGGCCGGGGCGGTGGCCCCATTCGATCAGGTCGGCCCCGGATACGGGGGAAGGTGCGTCATCGTTCATCATCTCATTCACTCACATATGGAACTCCGGCGACAAGCGCGGCAGCCAGTCGTGCCGCGCGGCATTCACCGGGCAAAGTCGTTCAGGGGGACAAGGAAATCGGCAAGCCAACACAGGGTTGGATGTCGTCTGCCCGGAATTCCCCCGGAATGGTCTGGTCGGGGCGACAAAAGGAAAGAGACTGTGCGACCCACCCCGAAGCCGGGCCGGTATGAAGAGGGTGGCAGCCTCTCTGGATCGCCTTCGATTGCACTGTAGTCCCTTTGGCATTCGCCCCGTTTTCGGGTCCGGCGACAAGGTGTGGCAGGACGTTTCACTGAGCTACACGCTTGCGCACGGCGCGAGTTGAACGCGCGACCTCCGGTTTCCCGGCGCTCTAACCTGTAGTCCTGCCGGCATTCGCCGGGTCATCCCCCTTTTTCTGGCCCCGGCGACAAAATTGGCGAAACCGTCCTTTCGGAGCTGCTCTACCGCTGAGCTACTGCCCGGTTTGGCAGGCAGGATTCGAACCTGCGACACGCTGTAGTTTCACCGGCATTCGCCGGGTGTTTTGATTCCCCTCGGCGTCACCGCCGGGGAGCGTTTCAGACTTCGACCGCAGCGATCTCGCCGACCCAATGGTCAGGGCCCATCCGCCCGGCTGCGAAATCGGCGATCTGGTCAAAGACCTGATCCGAGAAACCGCCGATGTTCAGCACATCGTTCCGTTCTGCCGCCTGCGCGGTGCCATAGGGCTGGATGTCGATGCAGACCAGTTTCGCCGCAGGGTTGCAGGACTTGAGCTTGGCCCATTCCGCCATCATCGCTGTGCCTTGCCCGCCCTGCCGATCATCGACCCAGGACTGGTTGTCCGAAACGAAGATCACCAGATCGGGCGCCAACCCTGCCGCATTCAGCGCAGCCAGCGGTGCCGAACAGTTGGTGCCGCCCCCGCCCAGTGCCGCCAGCTTTGCGGCATTGGTCAGGATGGTGTCGCGCGCCTCCAGCCGGGTCTGGCGCACCCGCACCTCGAACGGCAGGACGCGGGCCTTGGGGTTGCTGCGCAGCACCGCCGCCGCGACCAGCCCCGCCACGTCAAGGCAGCGCACGACCGAGGTTGCACCGGGCCGATACCCGGTGACAGGCGACGACATCGACCCCGACACATCGGGGCAGACCGCGACAGATCCGCGCAGCACCGGCACATTTGCAACGGATATCTCCATCGCGTCATGCAGCGCATCGCGCAGCTTTGCGTCCACATCAGGCGACAGCGCGTTCAGCGTGGCCAGCAGTTGATAGGGCAGCGCCTTGGCGGCCCGGATACGCCCCGGATCGCGCAAAACCCCTGCCACATGATCAACCACGCCGGGCTGTGCAAACGCGCCCTTGCGATCAAGCATGTTCAGCCCCTGCCGCAGCATCTGCCACGACCCCTTGCGCGCCACATCGGCCCATTGATCGGACGTCAGGGCCAAATCGGCCAGCATCTGGAACGGCACATCCGGCACGACGCCCGACACCCCGGCCCGAAAGGCCAGCAGATCCTGCACCACCCGCGGCAGCGCCGCCGTATCGGCGGGCCTTCCGATGATCCACGCATAAAAGGCCGCCCGTTCAGCCGTTTCCGGCCTTGGATGCACCATGCGGATCACATCGGCCAGCGACGGGTCGTTACCGACCGATGCCGCCAGCAGTTGCGCATCCGTGGCCGCGTTCAGCCAGCGCTGCACCATCGCCTTGGGCCGCGAGCCCAGCGATTTCCGCCCGGTCTGCCCCGACCGCAGGATCTGCACAAAACCACGCAGCACCTTGCCCGAGGTGACAACCCGCCCGAAAATCTGCGCAAACAGCGCCGGATCGCGGGCCGACAGCACCGCCAGCAACAGCGCCGGCGTGTCCTTCATGTGGCCTTTTTCGCGGACATGCACGGCGGTCTGGGCCAGAAACACCGGGTCAACCGCCATGGCCGCATCAAGCAAGGCCGAAACCTCGGCCTGCGCGCCCTGATAGAAACCGCCGCCAAAGGTGCCGGTCATTGCAAGCTGCGCCAGCTTGTGTTCAGCGCCATAGGCATAGGCCTTGGCCCCTGCCGCGTTGGTGGCGGTTGCGCGCTGCACAAGCCGCCCTGCCAACGATGCAAACAGGGATTTGTTTGCCATGATCGTGTTCCCTTCTGTTTCTGCGTCCTTTTTGGCAGGAACAGACCGAGGTGTGAAGAAATTCTCATTTCCCGATTAGTGCATTGAAATAATGTGATTATTACTATATTCACCACAAAGCGCTTCGCAAGATTATATCCTGTGATATATGGAATTATCTCAAAGGATCATCCCAATGCGCAATGTCGTCATCGGCTTTCTTGGAACCCAGTTGGATATGGGCAAGCGTCGCGAATGGCGGCCCTCGGTCCAACTATGCGAACATCCCGATTTTCCCGTTGACCGGCTGGAACTGATTCACGACCAGCGCCATTACCATCTGGCCTGCAATGTGGCCAAGGCCATCGCCAAGACATCGCCCGATACCGAGGTGCGGCTGGTCAGCATCGACATGGCCAACCCTTGGGATTTTCAGGAAGTCTATGGCAAGCTTTACGACTTTGCCGCTGAATACGGCTTCGACGAGGATCGAGAGCGTTACCACGTTCACCTGACCACCGGCACGCATGTGGCGCAGATATGCTGGTTCCTGCTGACCGAAAGCCGCCATATCCCGGCGCGACTTTTGCAGACTGGCCCCCCGCGTGAGGGTGCAGCGCCGCAAGGCACGCTGGATGTCATCGACCTTGACCTGACCCGCTACAACGCCCTGCAGCGCCGGTTTGAAGCGGCTGCGCGTGACCATTCGGCAATGCTGCTGGGCGGGATCGAAACGACCAGCCCCGCGATGCAGGCGCTGGCCGCCCGTTTGGATCTGGTGGCCACCGGATCGGACGCGCCGATCCTGCTGCTGGGGGATCCTGGGACCGGAAAATCCCACCTTGCCGCTCAGATCCATGAGCTGAAGTTGGTGCGCCGCCGCATCAAGGGCAGGCTGGTTCAGGTTAACTGCGCCACGCTGCGCGGAGGGCAGGCCTTGCCCGCGTTGTTCGGCCAGCGCCGTGCCGCGACGGGCGTGGCAGGCAGCGAGCGGCCGGGCTTTCTCCGCGAAGCAGACGGGGGTGTTCTGTTTCTTGATCATATCGACGAGCTGGGCCTCGATGAACAGGCCGCGCTGTTGCAGGTGATCGAGACAGGTCGCTATTGCCCCGTCGGATCCGAGGCCGAGGTGACCGCCCGCTTTCACTTGATTGCCACCGCCGCCAGCGCCCCCGGCGCGTTGGTCCGCGCCGGGCGGTTGCGGCCCGATCTGCACGCAAGGCTATCGCAATGGGTGGTCCGGCTGCCGCCGCTGCGGGAACGGCGGCAGGACATTCAGGCGCATCTTCTGGACATGATCGACAGCAGCGAGCGTCAGTTGGACCGCAAGACCGGATTTAACGCCGACGCGCTGGTGCGCTATCTAAGGTTTGCGCAGGATCCGGGCACGCTTTGGCCCGGCAACCTGCGCGACCTGCACGCGTCGGCCCATCGCATGGCTGTGCTGGCCGAGCGTGGACGTATCACCGTGCCGATGGTAGAGGCCGAGATCGCGACCCTTATTGAACAGTGGAACTCTGCAACCGCCGACCTGGACGAGGTCCTGCTGGCTGAAGTCTTGCCGGATTCCGCACGGCTGGATGAATTCGACCGCGCCCAGCTAGCCGCCGTTATCCGTGCGTGCCGGGAATGCGCCAATCTTTCGGCCGCTGGCCGTCGGCTGTTTGCCATGTCGCGGGCAGAGAAAGCCAGCCAGAACGACGCCGACCGATTGCGCAAGTATCTCTCGCGGTTTGGTCTGGATTGGGCGGCAGTGTCTGGAAATCAGCCTGGCTGATGACCAGACCCGACGTGCAGCGATATTCGCTCTTCTCAACGGCAAAATCGCGCAGAACTTCTCCGGCTCGCCAGCGCTATGCCGATACTCATGCCAGCTTTTGGTATTTTCACCGAGGGGCGATCAGGGTGGTATGAATGACAAGCTACGGGCCGCTCACCCCATCGCCAGCGCCTCGGCCTGCCGCAGCACCAGCTTGACGGCTTCGGACGCGAGATCCGGCGGATAGCCGTGTCGCGCTAGGATCCGCTTGATAGCCACGCGCATCTTGGCGCGGACGTTTTCGCGTTTCCACCAATCCACACCCGCATTGTTGCGCACGGTCGTGACCAATTCGGTGGCGATGACGCGCAGTTCCTCGTTGCTCATGATCTGCACGGCGCTGTCGTTCTGGGCCAGGGCATCATAGAAAGCGCGTTCGGCGGTGTTCAGGCCGTCCTCGGGCTCGCTTTGCAGGTCTTTGGCCAGCGCGATCAGCTCTTGCAGGATCTGCAGGGCATCGACGCTGCGGTTGTGATAGCGGGCGATGGCTTGTTCCAGCCGGGTCGAGAACACCTCTTTTTGCACCACGTTCGTACGGGTGCGGGCCGAGATCTCGCCGTTCAGCAGCTTTTTCAGCGCCTCGACGGCAAGGTTGCGATGCTGCATGTTCTGCAATTCCAGCATGAATTCGTCGGACAGCACGCTGATATCGGGGCGGTCGAAACCGCAAGCCTCAAGGATATCGACCACCTCGGTCGAGGCGACTGCGTTGTTGATCAGCTGCTGGATGGCAAAGTCGCTGCCGCCATCGCTGCGTGGCCCGCCCACATCCAGCTTGGCCAGGCTAGAGCGCACGGCAGCAAAGAACGCGACCTCTTCGGCATGTTCGGTCGCCTGCGGGCTGCCCGAAGCAAGCTTATAGGCTTTGACCAGCGCGGCCACGGCATCCTGAAAGCGCTTGGTGCCGGTCGCGGTGTCGCTGTCGCGATCCTTGGACAGGATATGTTCAATCGCACCGGGCAGGACAGCCAGCCGCTCGCCGGGAGTGCCCCGCAGCGCGGCGCCATAGTCGAAGCCATGAAACTGCGTCCGCGCCACATCCAATGCGTCAAGGAAGGCCGCGATGGCCTCGGCCTCATCAATGCCGGTCTGGGCCTGATCGGTCTGCGAGTAATGCGCCAACGCAGCCTTCAGCTCGGCGGCGATGCCGATATAATCGACCACCAGCCCGGCGGGCTTATCGGCAAAGACCCGGTTCACGCGGGCGATGGCCTGCATCAGCCCGTGCCCCTTCATCGGTTTGTCGACGTAAAGCGTGTGCATGCAGGGCGCATCAAAGCCGGTCAGCCACATGTCGCGCACGATGACCAGCTTCAGCGGATCGGCGGGGTTCTTGAAGCGGACGCGGATCGCCTCTTGCCGGGTTTTCGACCGGATATGCGGTTGCAGCGCCGCCGGGTCGGTGGCCGATCCGGTCATCACCACCTTGACGCAGCCGGTATCGTCGGTGTCGCCATGCCAATCCGGGCGGGCGGCAATGATGCGGTCATAGACTGCGGCGCAGATGCGGCGGCTCATGCAGACGATCATTACCTTGCCATCGATGGCAGTCAGGCGTGCGTCGAAATGGGTCAGGATGTCTTGCACCACCGTGTCCAGCCGACGGTCGGCCCCGACCAGCGCCTCGACCCGGGCCCATTTCTTGGCAGTGGCGCTGGCCTGATCTTCGGCCAGCATCTCGGTCGCCTCGTCGAATTCGTCGTCCAGCGTGGCGGCGACATCCTCATCCAGCGTGATCTTGGCCACCCGCGCTTCGTAATAGATTGGCACGGTCGCGCCATCGGCCACCGCCTGCGCGATGTCATAGACGTCAATGTAATCGCCAAAGACGCCGCGGGTGTCGGCGCCGACCAGCTCGACCGGGGTGCCGGTAAAGGCGACATAGACAGCATTCGGCAGCGCCCGGCGCAACTGATAAGCAAGCCCATGGCGGATCTCGCCGGTGTCCTTGTTCAGCTTGGCCTCGAACCCGTATTGCGTGCGATGCGCCTCATCGACCAGCACCACCACATTCGAGCGCGCGGTCAGTTCCGGGAAAGTCTCGCCGCTTTCGGGGCGGAATTTCTGGATGGTCGAAAAGATGATGCCGCCGACATTGCGGTCCAGCAGGCCGCGCAACGTTTCCGTGCTGTCTGCCTGCACCGGCTCTTCGCCCAGCAATTCCTTGCAGCGGGCAAAGGTCGCGAACAGCTGGTTGTCCAGATCGTTGCGGTCGGTCAGCACCAGCAGCGTCGGGTTTTCCAACGCCGGATGATGCATGATCCGGCCCGACAGAAAGGTCATCAGCAGGCTTTTGCCCGAGCCTTGGGTGTGCCAGATCACCCCGCCTTTGCCGTCACCCGCCCGCGCGGTCAGGATCGTGTCACAGGCTTTGCGCACGGCGTGGAACTGGTGATAGCCCGCGATCTTCTTGATCGGACCCTTGCCTTCATCCTCAAAGACCACGAACCAGCGCAGCATGTCGAGCAGCACGCCGGGCGCCAGCAGCCCCTCGGTCAGCGTCGACAGCTCCAAGGTCGAGCCCTTGGGCACCAGCGTTTCGCCATCCACCGTCCGCCAGCTCATATAGCGGTCGAACCCGGCCGAGACCGAGCCATAGCGCGCCTGCAACCCGTCAGAGATCACCGTCAGCAGGTTGGTGCGGAACAGGTCGGGGATATCGTTGCGATAGGTATCGATCTGGTTCCAGGCGGCTTTGACATCCGCGCCTGCCACGCCCTTCAGCTCGACCACCACCAGCGGCAGGCCGTTCAGGAACAGCACCACATCGGGAATGCGCGCGGTCTTGCCCGCCACGTCGAATTGCTGCACCGCGCGCCAGTCATTCGACAGATTGCCCCAATCGACCAGCCGGACGCGGGCATGGCGCTCCTCGCCCTCGCGCAAAAAGGTCACCGGCACGCCATGCACCATCAGGTCATGCAGCCGCCGGTTTTCCTGCACCACGTCTTGCGCGAATACGCTGTCGGTCACCCGCCGCGCCGCGTCCTGCAACGCCGGGTCCGGCACATCGGGGTTCAGCCGACGCAGACTGTCCAGCAGCACCGGCGCAAGGATCGTTTCGCGGAAACTGGCGCGCATGGGGTCGCGCATCTCGGGCGAGACATCCGCCCCATGCATCAGGTGGTAGCCCAGCGGCGCAAGGCTTTCCATGAAATGCGCCTCAAGCTGCGCTTCGCTGATCCACGCCATTAGTCTTCGCTTTCGTCCTGTAAATTGATGGCGCGCCCGATTTTGTTCAGCGGCTCGCTGAAGGCGATCTCAAGCTTGCGAATATGTTCCGACAGCCAGTCCAGCATGTCTGGCCAGCTGTCCTTGTCATAGCCGTCGAAATCCTTAGCATAGACAATGCGGCTTTGCTTCTTGTCATCCATGCGCCGCCATTCCATGGCATGACCGAATGCGGCCTCCAACTCGGCGCGGCGGGTGAACAGCTGATCGAACAGCCATTTGTTCTCGGCGCCTTCGGACCTTGCCAATGACAGCTCGACCCGCGCTTCGCTTTGGCCAAAGATCATCTGGAACCGACAGGCGGATACACCGGACCCGGCGTTCAGCCAATGGTCCTTGGTCGGGCTGATATTGGCGAACAGTTTGACGCCGTCGGCGCGCAGACGTTCCAGCGCCTTGGTCCAGAACTGCTGCCGCAGATCGTGGCGGCGTTTCTGGGTGCCTTGGATCGCGGTTTCCTCGACCTCTTTCGACGAAACACCGATCATGTAATCGGCAGCCTCGGGCGGTGGGATGATCTGTTGCAGGTCCAGCAACAGCTCGTCGCCCATGGCAAAGGGCGTGACGCGGAAACATTGCACCGCGATGCCGCGGCTGATCAACCACAGCGCCGTTGCCGTCACCTCGCGCCTGAAATTGGCGGCGACGAACAGGATGCGCTGGCCGTTGCCGGGGTTCAGCGCCACCTCGGACAGGTCTTCGACCTCAAGGAAGGCGCTGATCGACTGCGTGGCGTTCTTGCCGCCGCAATGGCGGTCCAGATATTGCTGATGAATATCCACGATCTGCGTGCGCGTCAGGCCCGAGACATAGGCCGCGTATTTCAGCGCCTGCCACGTCACATCGCGGCCCGAATCGTCCAGCTTGTTCTCGATCACCACCAGATTGCCGGATTTATCCAGCGCCAGCAGGTCCAACCGCTCGCGCGTTTCATCGAAGCCGTCGAATTCCTTTTGCAGGATCAGCAGATCCTCGCCCAATGCGTCGGGTTGATGGACTAGCCATTCCTGCAGATGGTCCCGTTCCCGCAGCGCCAGATCGCCAAAGCGTTTCTGCGTCAGGCGAGAGATGCGGTTGGCGGTGCGGTCCACGCGGAACATCAGGCGACTTCCTCGACCATCTCGCGCGCCGCGCCGACGCGGAGTTCGCCGGACATGAGGCGGGGGAGAAGGGTGTCGCGAAGGGTGGCTAGGGTGCGGTTTTGAGCAACCAACGACCTGATCTGTTGATCCATAGGCGCCACCAATCTCTCGAAACCATCAACGACGGCATCATCAGGTACGATCAATGGAAGGTTCGCGAGTTGCTTCTTGTTGATCGAGCCGAAGACGGTCCCTTCCGTATCGAAAGAAGCAAGTGCAGTTGATAAAGACTGCATAGCTTCGTAGCCATAAGCGTTACGCGCGGAGCGTTCCCAAAGTGCCGCTACACCGCGACCAATACAGCACTCTTCCCAAGCCCTATTTAGGTCACCAACCGGAGCTCGAACACTTAGTAGAGTGCTATCCATGCGAGCAATGCGCGTCGGGGCAGAGCAATACTTCTTAACAGTGGGAAATCTGTATCCGAACTCAGCACGACCTTGATAGAACGGAAGCCCTAGTGCGTTTTCATTGTATGTCTCACCGGGCGGCGATTGCCCCATGATGACGTCAAATACGTCTAGGACGGCCCCCATCCTCCACCCCACCGGCAGCCCATCCTCGCCGAAGCTGTCGGGGAAGCGGGCGGCGGTGGCGGCGTCCATGTGGGCGGGGGCGCGGCCCTCGGCGCGGGCGCGCACAGGGTCGAAATCCACAAACCACGACCGATAGAGCGCCCGCGCCATCGCCTCCAGCGTCGCCGCCGTCTTGCGGTTCAGCTCGATCTTGTCGTCGAGGGTGCCGAGGATGGCGAGCACGTTGTCTTGGTCACGCAAACTAGGCAGACGGATGGGCATGCGCTTCGCCGAGCCGACGTTGAAGTGTTGCTGCACGGCCCCCACGATGTGCGAAGCTACGTGTTCGCTCGCGACCGCATTCACCCAGTATGCAAGAAATCGAGGGCGTATGTGCGGGCCGCAACGAACGATGACGAGGTCGGAACAATTGGCTTCAACCAAGTCTTCAGGAATGACAGCGCATGTCCCGGGCTTGCCGGTCCGCACGATGACGACGTCATTCGGCCGAAGCGCCGATTTGCGCAGCTTCTCATGGAAAGTACGTGTGATGAATTTTGTTTCTTGGAAGTCGATCCTGTGGGGTTGGATATTCAGAGACCGGAGGAATGGAATGCCGACATCAACATATTCATCTACCATCGAGCCCACATGGCCGACCGTGAGCTGCGCGACTTCCTCGAGGTAAACGTCGCGCATCAGCTAAGTGCCCCCAGCCGTGCCTCAATCTCGGCCTCCAGCCGTCGCCCCTCGGCGAACTGATCGCGCAGCACCCCCATCAGGCGGTCGAACTTCTCCTCGAAAGGCTCGTCATCCTCCTCGGCCGCGCCCGCGCCGACATAACGGCCCGGGGTCAGAACGAAGTTATGCGCCTCAATTTCCTCCAGCGTGGCGGACTTGCAGAAGCCCGGCACATCGGCATAGGCACCCTCGCGCTCCTCACCCCGCCAGGTGTGATAGGTGGCGGCGATCTGGCGGATCTCGGTCTCGGACAGCTCTTTCTGCTTGCGTGAACCGGGGACCAGCGCACCCATCTTGCGGGCGTCCATGAACAGCACCTGACCGCGGCGGTCTCGCAGGGTTTCATTCATCGCGATGCCGTTCGATTTGTCGCGCGCCAGAATCCAAAGGCAGGCCGGGATCTGAGTGCCATAGAACAGCTGCCCCGGCAGGGCGACCATGCAATCCACAGCGTCGCCTTGCACCAGTGCCTGCCTGATCTCACCCTCGCCACCCGACATCGACGACATCGAGCCATTGGCCATCACCACGCCGCCGATGCCCGTCGCCGACAGATGCGCGTGGATATGCTGGATCCATGCAAAGTTCGCATTCCCCACCGGCGGCGCGCCGAAGCGCCAGCGCGCATCCTCGCGCAGCAGGTTGCCCGACCAGTCCGAGATGTTGAACGGCGGATTGGCAAGGATATAGTCGAATCGTTCATCCGGGAATTCATCGCGCAGCAGCGTGCCTTCGGAGTTCCAGCGGATATCGGCAAAGATCGAGCGGATCGCCAGATTCATACGCGCAAGACCAAAGGTGGTGTGGTTGCGTTCCTGACCATAGATGGCGATGTCGTCGGTTTTGCCCTGATGTGCGTCGATGAACTTTTCCGATTGGACAAAGAACCCGCCCGTGCCGCAGCAGGGGTCATAGACGCGGCCACGGGTCGGCTCGATCATCTCGATCAGCGTGTCGACGACGGATTTCGGGGTATAGAACTCGCCGCCGCGCTTGCCCTCGCTGCTGGCGAATTCGCCGATGCAATATTCATAGATGCGACCGATCAGGTCGAAGTCATTCTTGCTGCCGTCCAGCTTGAGGTTCGAGAACAGGTCGATCAGCCCGATCAGCATGGCGCGGTCGATGGATTCGCGGCCGAAGACCTTGGGCAGCGCGCCTTTCAGGCTGGGGTTCTCGGCCTCGATCTGGCGCATGGCGTCGTCGATCATCACGCCGATGCGGGCATCCTTGGACTGGGCGGCAAGGCTGGTCCATCGGGCCGAGGGCGGGACAAAAAAGGTGTTTTCGGCCAGATACTCGTCGCGATCTTCGGCATCGCCGCCGTCTGCGACGATCAGGGTCTGGCGGCGGTCGAAGGCCTCGGACACATAGCGCAGGAACAGAAGGCCAAGCGCGATATGCTTGTATTCGCCCGCATCCATGGCGCCGCGCATCTTATCGGCGGCGGCGAACAGGGTCTTTTCGATGGTCAAGGGTCTTCTCCGGACGAATGGCTCAACCATTGATAGACTGGTGTTGGCGGGATTGTCAGGACGGTTGGGAAAGGTTTTTTTCATTTTCGATCAGAGGGTGACCGAATGTGTCGTGTCCGGATCGGCTGAATGAAGGCATGGGGCGGTGTAAGACCCCAAGAACGCCCGGTCATGGCGAGCTGATGTCAGGTTTTATCAGGTTTTCCGAGCTGCTGACGGTATTTGGCCCAGCGTCTGCGTTGTGCCTCGGCAATGCGGGCCTTGCCCTCTTCGGTCTTTGGGCCGGTCGACAGCCCGCCATGCAATCGGCACCGCGCCTTGCCCGGCTCGCTTTTCAGTTTGCAAGACATGCCGCGACGGGTCAGGGCGCCGCAGTCTTGGCGATGCATCTGTGCGTGCACCGCACTGCGCAGGGCGGTGGCGGCGTGAAACACCCGCAGATTCGCCAAGCTGATTGAGCCAACCACCTGCAGGCGGACAAAGCCCAAGCCTGGGCGGCTGTTCAGAATACGCTGGCGATCCGGCGGGTCGAAGGCGCGGGCGATCCCGGCCAGTGTCGTCACGCGCCCGTCCAGCGCAGGTTTGTTTTCCCAATAGCTGATCGTCTGCCGCGAAACACCTGCGCGCTTGGCAAGAACGGCTTGCGACAGACCGGCGCGGCGGCGCAGAGTGGCGAGTTCGTTGCCGGTCATACCCATGTTCCGCATCCCGAAATCGCCACACTGCGCGTTGCATCGCCCACAGCTTCGGCCATCGCACGGGACAGGTCGGATGGAAGCAAGAGCGCCGCGTTAGGCGTAAGCGCCATTGCAGCCACCTCGCACCCGTCCTGCCACAGATGCAGCACCGTGCCGTGCCTGATGGTCACAAACAACATGCGGCGGTCCCCCTGCGGATGTAGCCCACGGTTTGCGGGCTGCATTCCACGCGGCGGGCTATCTCCCGATCCGACAGGCCGGGCGCGGCCGCCAGCAGGTCAAGAACGGCGAAGCGGCTCCTGGCCGGGCACTGGCGCGTGTGTTGTCCAGATTGGACGAATGCCGCGAAGTCAGCTTGGGGGGATGCGACCAGCATTCTTTCCTGCTCCCGGTCGGGGCCATGTCGCGATTAGCCAGATGTTCTGGCCATTCCAGCCGGGCGGCGATGCCATCGGTGAACAGCGTTTCGACAGCGTGTAGCGTTCCGATGCCGGGCTCTGCCCCGCCGTTCTGCTCGCTGTATTCCGAAGCCTGGACAGAGACCCTTGCGACGATGCTGTTGGGGCTGATGCAGATGCGGGTGATGCTGCTCACGATTATGCTCCTGCTGCGGATTTAGACCGGATGTACTGCCGCTGCCCCTCGAAGCGTGTGTAGCTCATGTCGTGTCGGTGAAAGTTCAGTCGGACGTTTCCCGGCTCGAAGCCGTAAAGCTGCGTCTCGCGCACTTTCCATGTCGTGACCCGGACCCAGCTTTCGCCGGCATCTTCGTCCT
The DNA here is from genome assembly GCF_900182695.1 of Paracoccus laeviglucosivorans. GTDB lineage: Bacteria > Pseudomonadota > Alphaproteobacteria > Rhodobacterales > Rhodobacteraceae > Paracoccus > Paracoccus laeviglucosivorans. The sequence continues at coordinate 131,112 of NZ_FXTK01000007.1, read as the reverse complement.
CTTCCTTGTGGACGGAGAAGCCCAGCGCAGGTTTGTTGAAAAAGGCCGCGCTGTCGGCAATGTCGTACCCGGTCGGGCTGCGTGGCTTGCCGTCCGTGCCCATTTTTCTCGGGTGCGCGATGACGCAGATATGCGTGTCGAACTGCTGCGCCCATTGCCGGATTTGCTGCAAGGCGAAGTTGATGTAGCTGGTCATGCTCTCACCCGGCTCAGGCAGGTGTTCCAGCTCGTTCCACGGGTCCACCACGATCAGCTTGCACTCGTCGCGGACGGCCAGCGTGTAAATCATAGACCGCAACCAGCCGAGGTTGTGCTTGTCGTCGCCGTCGAACGTCCGATGCACGATGCGAAAATGCGCATCGGCGAAGGCGGTGAATTCGCACCGTTCTTGATCGCCCAGATCATCCCACGCTTTGCCGGCATAAAGGCGAGCCAGGTGATCGCGGGTCCGGTGGGGGTGCGTTTCGAACCCCATGATGCCAATACGGATCTGCTCATGCTGGGCGACGTGATAGGCAGCAAAGGTTGTGAACGTGGACTTGCCCGCGCCCGGCGTGCCGGTGCCGACCGACATGGTTCCGACCTCGAACGCCAGCAGGTTGTCATAGGGCGACATGCCCATGCGCAGGACGCGGCGAGCAGGCATGGGCGGCATGTCGGAAATCCCGGTGATGATGCCGCCGGGCGGGTCGATGCGCTTGGCCTCGGTCAGCCTCCGCGCAACCTCGCCTTCGCCGAATTTGACCAGAACGTCATTCGCGTCCTTGCAGCCTTCCGGCCATGTCACAAACCGCACGTCATGCCCGGCAAGGATATTTGCCACGACCTTCGGCAGACCGGCGCCAACCTCGTCGGCATCACCGGCAACGATGACGTGTGGCGCGGCGCGCAGGGCGGCCTCCGCGTCGATCAGGACTTGGCGCTTGCCGCCTTCTTCGGTCCAGCCGTCCGGCAGGCTCACGACGCGGCTGTAGCCCGCTTGGATCACGCTCAAGGCGTCAATTTCGCCCTCGGTGATGACCACCGGGCAATCGCCGCCGCGCAGGCAGTCCTCGTTGAATAACCCGCGCGAAACCTCTGCGGTGCTGCGCCAGTCCTTCCGATCTGTCGCGCGGAACTTGGCGGCATAGGCTTTACCGTCGCGCTTATACGTCAAGGCTACGGCGGGACCGAGTTGCGGATGATCGACCGCCTTGATGCCCATTTCCAACAAAAGCTCGGCGTCCAGCTTGCGCACCTTGGTCAGATATTCGATTGGATCGTTGGTCATCAAAAAATCCCCCGCCCTTATGTCCGCAATGCCAACAGCACCACACCAGCCCGTCCGGCTTCCTTGTAATGCTCAAGCATGGGTCGATTTTCTTCTTTCGGCTGTGACTGCACGCAGGGCAGATCGTCCTGGCGCTGCTGCCGTGCCAGCGCGGAGCCGGTATTCCCGCTTCCCGCAGAATGTCTGTCTCGCTGCGCATTGGCAGCCTCCTTTGCCTTATCTCCGCAAGCCGCAACATTTGCGCCGTGGGCTGCCATCTCTCCGTTCTGGCCACCGAGGGTTGCAGGATCACCAAACGCGCCTTTTGCCTCTGCTCCACCCGCGCTGTTGGCCTCCCCGATCATTGCGCTGGCCGTCATTGCGACACCCTTCACGAATTTCAGCGCCTCCCAGCGGGCAAGACCCTGTTCACGGGCCGCCGCCGTCTCTGCGGCGAACCGGCTCATGCCGCCGTCGAACTCGCAGATGGCAGCACGTTCTTCGAACTGGTCGATGTCAAGCATAACTCAGTGCTCTCCCGATGAAGCGCGAATCCGCCTCGGCTTCTTCGGCGGTGAAGTCGCTGCAAAGCTCCCAATGCCCATCGCAGAACCGTTGGACCTTGGTTGGACTTAGGGTTCGAATATCGCCCTCGCGCCATTGAGGCTTGCCGCTTTGCCCAGATTTCAGGCCTTGGCGTAGCTGCCGATCATCCATCGCCTTGCGGACCCAATTCCGCCATGTCGCCTGCCAATCCTGCTTGAGGCCTTTGGCCCCTGCGACACTCGTCCAGTAATCCCGGAACTTGTCTGCCTCCTGCCGGGTGTTTGCCTCGGGCAAGCCCAGCTCGACCGCCCAGTCGCCCCAAACCTTCGGCAACTGCCAATCCGCCGGAAGGCGAGTTCCCTTCTTTTTGGAAGAAGCTTTAGCTTCTTCTTTTCCCTCTCTGACTTCTGGCTTCTGGTTAGCATTGCGTTCGCATTGCGAATTTGATGCGTTTGTATTTTCCGGCTGCTGTTTTTGCTTGGTTTTATTCCAGCGTGCGTTTGCGCTTGCAGATGCAGCCGCGCGTTTTTCTGATCGCTTTTCGATCTCGATTCCAGCGCGACGGTTGAAGAACCCGCGCTCGTCATGTGTCAGCTTGCCTGTTTCGACAAGGGCATCGACTGCCTTCAAGAAGGCGGCTGGAGTCGTTCCGCAGAGCCGAGCCAGACGCTTCGGATCGTTCGGAACCGGCCCCTCGGCCTCATACATCATGGCGATCAGCGTGATGTAAATGCCAGTCTCGGCGGCGGTAAGTCCGCGCGTCCCCGCGAGCCAGTCAGACGGGTAAAACTGGAAGAACGGGCTATCGCTCATATTGCGGTGCCCGCCATCTTGCTGCGGCGCTCTTGCAGTCGCTTCGATTGGTGCATCCGCGATTCGGCGGACTTCCGATCCTCGTGCGAAAGCTCGGCGTCGAACTCGTCGGCAGCCTCGATCACCTTGCAGACCTGCACTGCGAGGTCCGCGACCAGATCACCGATGCTGTGAAACGGGGGCGGGGGGAGTTGATCCTGGGAGGACATTTCTCGGCCTCTTGCTTGCAGGGCCGGGCGGGAAACGGTATAGTGCAGTTATCACCGCCGCATACGATACCGCCCCCGCCCTTGCCCGGCGGGGGTTTGCTTAGGCGGTGTGACGGGCGGCTTTCGCGCGCTCGATGACTTCCAAGATTTCCGACTGCGGCCACCGGGACAATGCACCCAGCTTGATCGGCTTGGGAACCGTTCCGTCCTTCACGCGGCGCCAGAAGGTCGGAACGCTGATGCCGAGAAGCGGCGCGGCCTCGCGGTCTTTCAGAAGCGGGTCAACGGGAATGGCCGTGCTGCTACGCAGGGCCTGAATGTCCATCTGTGCCATTGGTCAGCCTGTATGCGGGTTGATACGGGCTGCAAGGTAGCGAGGCGAAGTTGTGGCAGCGGCGGGCGGTGCCACAACTATTTTTGGTGGCGATGCCATTGAGAAAGGATTGCCGATACGGCCCCCAACCCTTCGCGCTCGCAGTTACGGGCGGCTTGACTGGGACCAAGGTGCGGGACGAGTTCAGCCATGCGGGCAAGCCTTCGTTCGCGTTGGGCAGCGTGCAGCGCGTTGGTCTGTTCAGCGGCCTTGCGGGCAGATTTCAGAACCTTTCCCCCCCTGAGTGCATCGAGTTCATGTTCCTTGCCGATAGCCAATTGAAAATGCCGCCCAGCTGTGAATGCGTAGACTGCAGCCATTGCAACATGTTCTTGAAGCGGGGTGCCGAGTTCATCCGGTTCTTCGTCCTCTGCATCGCCGGGATACAGCATCGCCTCAAGAATGGCGGGAATGAAGGCGAGCAGTTCGCTTGCCTTTTTGGCGTGGTGGGCGCGCGACATATCGGCAGCGCCATCTGTCACTTCGGGAAGTGCGGCGAGTTCCGCGCACGACTTCTGAACCTGCGGGAACAACTCATTCCATTGTGTCAGGTAGGTGGTAATGAAGTCATCATCCAGCGCAGTTGCTTCAAGTTCACCCAGGCACAATATCTGCGCGGCACCAGCAAGATCTGGGGGAACCTCCCGGGGCAAGGCATGCTCAAATCTTGACTCTGTTCCGTTGGTCCTTTCAAAGACAGGAACCAAATGCCGTAAGGCTTCAAGGATTTCGGCGCAGACCTCTTGCGATGCGTGGTGACGCCAGAAGTCGTTGAGTGCGCTCCACTCTTTGTTCTCGACCAGCTTTTGCCAATCGCTCATAGCGTCCCCACCAACTTCACCACTTGCCCGATTGCCCGGTGACATGCCCCGCCCAGCGCTCCAGCAAAGCCCGGCGCTGGTCAAGAAAATCCGTCCTTCGATAGGCCCGTTCGACGGAGCCGCCGACAACGTGTCCCAGCATAGTTTCGGCCACGTCATGCGGGGCTTCGGTCGCCTCAGCCAGCCAGTCACGAAGGCTGGACCGGAAACCATGTGGACGAGCTTGCATACCTCGGCGTTCCATCAATCGAGACATAGTGGCATCGGAGATAACGCCTTTCCTGACGCTAGGGAAAAGGAAGCCATCGCGTGAGTGGGCCATCGCCGCCTGGATGACCGCAAGTGCCTCTGGAACCAGCGGCACCCGGAACTCCGTCGTCTCATCCCTACGGCCTTTCATAGCTTCAGCGGGAATGGTCCACACGTCGCCGCTAATCTGGCTTTCGCGAAGGAAACGAAGCGGGGCCGAGCGAACCCCCGTCAGGATAAGAAGGCGCAATGCGAGATGCGTCACCGTTCCATCCGTCAAACTGGCATAGAAGCCCGGCACGTCCTGCCACGGCAGCGCCGGAATATTCTCGACTTTGTGACGGCTTTTCCCGAGTAGGGCGCGGGCTTTCTCTGTTGCCTGCAAGTCGACCTGAAAGCCCAGGGCGGCGGCGTGTTTCATACACAGCGCCAGACGGCCAATCGCCTTTTCTGCTGTTGCCGCCTTGGTGTGCCAGATCGGCTTGAGGCAATCGCGGATGTCGGTCTGGTCGATATCGGACACAGGCATTTTGCCCAGCTTAGGCAGGACGTGCAACTCAAGCGGGCTGAACCAGCGCCCCGCTTTGCCATCACCTTTCAATTCCGCCTTCCGGGCCTCGTAGCAATCTGCGGCAACGTCTTTTAGCAGGTGAAGATTGCGGGCGGCCTCTCGCTTTTCACGTTCGCGCTCTTTGATCGGATCAAGACCAGCCCGAACTTTGGCGCGCGCATCATCGGCCTTGCGGCGCGCCTCGGCGAGAGACACTGCCGGGAAAGGCCCGAGCCCCATTTCACGACGCCTGCCGTAAACGGTGGCGCGGAGCACCCACTTCCCCCGAATGGCTTCCTCTTTCACCAGCCACAGTCCGGCGCCGTCTGCATACTTGCCGCGGCCAAGCGCTGCCGCACCCTTGGCACTTAACCTGTTGGTTGCTCGCACAGTCCACCTTACCCCAACGCGTTATGGGTCCACCCTTTGGTCCACCCATAGGTATGTTATATGGTGATCTGTGTCGATAGAGCGTGACGGTGTAAGATACAGTAAATACTTGCACTAGTTAGAGGGAAGACAGGAGCTGATACCGCCTGAAATCCAGATGTAGAGCCATTCAATGCCCGCCGCCCGCACCATGATGTCTGGCGCAATGATCCGCTGGCCAAATGACAAGCATCGACGATTTGATGCGAAATGTCGGGGAAATGCCTCTTGGTTCCAGCGCCTGCCTCGGCTAGGTTCGCCGCGGATCGCGACAGCAGGAGAATATGATGGCGCAGCGTCTTCACCTTGTTTTCGGTGGCGAATTGGTCAGCCCCAGCCGCACCGAATTCCGCGACACCGACAAGATCCACATTGTCGGCATTTTCGCCAATTACGAAAGCGCCTTTGCCGCTTGGAAGGCCGAGGCGCAGCGCACCGTGGACAGCGCACATACCCGCTATTTCATCGCCCATCTTCACCGCCTGCGCGACGAAGAACGCGAAGTCAGCCCGACCGAGGAACTGGGCGTCTAAGCCCGACTGACCGAAGCGGACGCGGATGCCTCCGGCGGGAAAAACAACCTCCTCATTGGCGCTATGGCTGCATCTGCGCCGCCGTGCCGCGCTGGGGAAAGACCCGCCGGATTCGGTCGATCCGCCAGCGGGCGATGGGCCATTGGTCATGGTGCATCTGTCCGAACGCGCGGATGACCCACCGCCGGTCGCAGCACTGGTGCGGGCGATGCTGATGCGCAGACCCAATCTGCGTTTCGCCTTTACCGGAACACCGCTGCCCGACGGGTTCGACCTGACCGCCATTCGTGCGGTGACCCTGCCGCGCCCGCGTGATCCGGCCACGGTCGAGCTGGTCATCAAGACCCTGCAACCCCGCATCCTGCTGATTTTGGGCGATCAGCTTCCCGCCGCGCTGATTACCGGGGTGGCCGATGCCGGCATCCCCATCATTCTGGCCGAAGCGCGGCTGGTTGCCTATAACCGCGCCGGAACCTGGCGGGGTGTGATCAATCGCGGCCTGATGTCGCGGATCGACAGCATTCTTGCGCCTGACCTGACAGCCGCAGCGGCGGCGCGACAGCTTGGCGCAAACCCCATCCGCGTCGAATTGATCGGCCCCGTAACGGAAACCCTGCCCCCCCTGCACGCGAATGAGGCTGAGCGCGCGGCCCTGGCCCAGATCCTGCGCGGGCGTCATGTCTGGCTGGCTGCGGCCCCGACCCTGCCCGAAGCCAAGGCAGCCCTTGCCGCGCATCAGGCCGCCTTGCACCACAATCACCGGGCGCTTCTGATCCTCGGCTGCGTCGCCCCCGCCATGGTTCCCGAAATCATGGCCGAGATCGAGGCGCTTGGCCTTGCTGCCATTTCCCGGTCCGAGGATTTCGACCCTGAACCCGACGATCACGTCCTGATCGCCGAGGATCCGCATGAAATGGGCCTGTGGTATCGCCTGTCGCCCGTCTGTTTCATGGGCGGCACGCTTCTGCCCGGCGACGGGTTGCAGCCGCGCCATCCGTTCGAACCGGCAGCGTTGGGATCGGCCATCATTCATGGCCCCATCCCCGGCCAATATGCGGCGGAATGGGTCCAGCTTGACGGCGCATCGGCCGCAAGACTTGTAACCGGACCCGAGGCGCTCATCTCTGCGGTGTCGGACCTCACGGCGCCCGATCAGGCCGCCATTCTTGCGGAAAATGCGTGGTCCGTCAGCACGGGGGGCGCCGCTGTTCTGCGCCGTATCGCTGATGGAGTAATCGACCTGATGGAGATCAAGGCATGAGCCGCCGCGCACCCGATTTCTGGTTTCGCCCAGTCGGCGCAACGGCGCGGATACTGGCCCCTTTTGGCAGGCTTTATGCTGCAGCCACGGCCCGTCGCATCGCGGGCGGTCGTCGCGAAAAACTTGGCGTTCCGGTGATCTGCGTGGGCAATATCAACGCTGGCGGCACCGGCAAGACGCCTACGACCATCATGATGGCGCAGCTTTTGCAGACGCGGGGCGTCGCGGTGCATATCGTATCGCGCGGTTATGGCGGCACGCAAAAAGGGCCGCTTCAGGTCAGCGAATCGCAGCATCGCGCCGCCGAAGTCGGGGATGAGCCGTTGCTGATGGCGGCATTCGCGCCGGTCTGGGTATCGGATGACCGCCTTGCAGGGGCACGGGCTGCGGTGGCTGCAGGGGCGCAGGCGATCCTGCTGGATGACGGCTTCCAGGACCCCGGCTTGGCCCATGATCTGTCCTTGGTGGTCGTCGATGCCGACAAGGGTTTTGGCAACGGCCTGTGCCTGCCCGCCGGGCCACTGCGCGAACCTGTGTCGGTGGGTCTGGCGCGGGCTGATCTGCTGTTGTCGATCGGCGATGACGCGGCGCAGCGGCGTTTTGCGGCGCGCCAATCGGGTTTGATCCTGCCGCATCTGCAAGGCGCGTTGGCACCTTTGCAAACCGGGATGGAATGGGCCGGGCTGCGGGTCCTGGCCTTTGCGGGGATCGGCCACCCCGAGAAATTCTTTGACACTTTGCGCGGCCTGGGGGCCGAAGTCGCCCGCGCCGAACCGCTTGAGGATCACCAGCCCTTCACTCAAGCCCTGCTGACACGGCTTGAGACCGAGGCGCGATTGATCGGCGCACAGCTTGTCACGACAGAAAAAGATGCGGCCCGATTGCCGCGCAGTTTTCGCCCGCAGGTGCTGGCGCTGCCTGTCAGGCTGGAATTGCGCGACCCTGCACCGCTGACCGACAGGCTGGCGGCGCTGGGTCTGTAGCAGCCGGGTCCGTCGTGACGAACCCGGCACGGGCTGGGATCAACCCTGCTTTTCAGCTTCGGCCAGCTTGGCGTCGATGACTTTTTTCATGTCATCCCACGGCTGGTTCTGCACCTTTTCGCCGCCGATGATAAAGCTGGGCGTGCCTTCGACATTGTCGGCGGTGGCGTTCTTTTGGAACGTCGCGACCAGATCCGCGACCTTTTGCTTGTCGGCCCAGCACGCGTCCATCTGTTCAGTGGTCATGCCCGCCTTTGCGCCGATCTTGCGCAGGTTGGCCGCGATGTCATCGCCCGACTTGGCGTCAAGCCAGACCTTCTGTTCGTCAAACAGCATGTCGGCGACGGGATAGTATTTCTCATCTCCGCCGCAGCGGGCAAGGATACCCGCCCACAGGCCCACCGCGTCGAAATAAACGTCGCGCTGGACGAACTTGACCTTGCCGGTATCAATATATTCGGCCTTGAGCTTGGGCATGTTTTCCGCATGGAAAGCGGCACAATGCGGGCAGGTGAAGCTGGCATATTCCACCATGGTCAGCGGCGCGCTTTCCTGACCCAGAACGATGTCGGGCAGGATCTTGCCTTCGGGCATCTGTTCCTGCGTCTGGGCCTGTTCGGCGGGTGCGGCCTCTTGCGCCAGCGCCGGCTGGAACGCGGCGACCGACATGGCGGCCGTGGCGGCTGCGATCAGAAAGCGGCGAGAGAGGGTCATGAATTGGCCTTTCGGTCGTTGGCGTCCCGGCGGGACAGAATGTTAAGTGCCATCTGACGCATCGCGGCAGACAGTTCAGGATCGTCAAAGCCCTGCGCCAGCGCATCGGCGGCGGCATTGGTCTGCGGATCGAGGGCGCGCGGCTTGCGGGGTGCACCCGCAAAGCCCGCCTGCGCCTCGGCAAAGCCGCCCGCTTCGGCAAAGCCCGTGGGTGCCGTCTGGGTCAGCGCGATGCGCGACACGGCATTGAAGCCGTAGCAGGCATTCACCTTGGCGCGAATATCGTCCAGTTGCATATTGATCAGCGGCGCACGCGCGCCGGGCACCAGCAGCGTCAGAGTAGCGCCGAAGCTTTTGCCGTGGCTGATCTTGACCGGGCGGGTATGGGCCGCAATCTCGGGGCCGACCACCTCGGCCCAGTTGGTCAGCAAACGCGCGACAGCAAAGCCGCGCGTTTCGCCCACGGAACGCACCCGCTGCGCGACCAGCGACGACGCGGCCTCGAATCCGCGCATACGACGGCGCGGCGGGGTATCGGGTTTCCTTGGGGCCATGAAGCGACCATATGGTTGTCTGGCGTGCAGTGTGACCCCTGCCGCGCCCGGACGCCAGAGCGGAGAGACTGAAAATTGCGTGACTTCGGGGTGATAAGCGCCCAGTTGCTGGATTGGTATGACCGTCATGCCCGAAGCCTGCCCTGGCGCGTGCCGCAGGGGCAGGCCGACCCCTATCGCGTCTGGCTGTCCGAGGTGATGCTGCAACAAACCACCGTCGCGGCGGTCAAGGCGTATTTCGAACGCTTCACGACGCTTTGGCCGACAGTCCACGACCTTGCCGCGGCGCCCGATGCGCAGGTCATGGCGGAATGGGCGGGGCTTGGCTATTACGCCCGTGCCCGCAACCTGTTGGCCTGTGCGCGGGCCGTGGCGGCGATGGGCGGCTTTCCCGACACGCGCGACGGGCTGGCGGCGCTGCCCGGCATCGGCCCCTACACCTCGGCTGCGATTGCTGCCATCGCCTTTGGACGCGCGGAAACCGTGGTGGATGGCAATGTCGAACGCGTGGTGTCGCGCCTGTTTGCGGTGGAAACGCCGCTGCCCGCCAGCAAGCCCGAGCTGGTGCGGCTGGCGACGCTGCTGACGCCAGACCGGCGGCCCGGCGATTTCGCGCAGGCCATGATGGATCTGGGCGCGACGATCTGCACCCCGCGCAGCCCCGCCTGCGGCATATGCCCGATCATCGACGAATGCGCCGCCCGCATGCAGGGCATCGCCGCCGATCTGCCGCGCAAACTGCCGAAAAAGGCCAAACCGCAGCGCGTGGGCACGGTCTGGATCGGCTTCGGGCAAGACAGCATCCTTGTGGAAACGCGGCCTGAAAAAGGACTGCTGGGCGGAACGCTTGCCTTCCCCTCGACCGGTTGGGACGGATCGGACCTGCCGCCACCGGCGGCGGGCGACTGGCAGGAACTGGGGCTGGTGCGCCATATTTTCACGCATTTCGCGCTGGATCTGACGGTAAAGACCGCGCAGTTGACCGCGAACCCGGAACGGGGCACCTTGCTGCCGCTACGCGAATTCAGCCCCAGCGCCCTGCCCGGCCTGATGCGCAAAGCCTTTGCACTCGTCCGGCCCGAAACCGCATAGCCCTGCCCGCGACCCCGCTGGTAAGCCCGCATCAGACACGTCATAGTTGAACCATGGATAACGCCTTCCGCGCCCGCCTGATCGACGCGCTGCCTTTCTGGCTTTCGCTGGGAATGGTGCCGCTTGCCTTTGTCGCCGCCCGCTTTGGCGGCTGGTGGTTCCTGACGATGCCGCTTTACGCCTGGTATCTGATGACCGTTCTGGACAGTTTTCTGGGCCTGAACGAAGAAAACCCCGATACCGAAACGCCCGAGGCGCAGCTTTTCTGGTATCGCGCCATCACCATCCTGTGGTTCCCGATGCAGGCCGCGATGATCTTTGGCGGCATCTGGTGGGCTATGCGCGGCGGCATGACCGGCTGGGAAAGCGTCGGGCTGTTCTTTGGCATCGGCGTCGCCTCGGGCACCATCGGCATCGTCTATGCCCATGAACTGCTGCACCAGAAGAACCCGATCGAGCGTTGGCTGGGCGACCTGCTGCTGGCCTCGACCCTGTATTCGCATTTCCGCACGGAACATTTGCTGGTGCACCATTCATGGGTGGCAACGCCGCGCGATGCTGTCTCGGCCCGCTATAACGAAGGCTTCTTCCGCTTCTTCCTGCGCGTGCTGGCAGATTGCCCCACAAGCGCATGGCAGGCCGAGGCAAAGCGGCTGGAACGCGCCAAGCGGTCCAAATTCGACCGCAGGAACCCGTTCTGGCGCTACGCCGCGCTGCAACTGGGGATGCTGGCGCTGGCCGTGGCGCTTGGCGGCTGGTGGGGGCTGGGTCTGTTCGTCTGGCAGGCTTTCGTGGCTGTCTGGCAGTTGGAGCTGACGAATTACGTCGAACATTACGGCCTGACCCGGAAGCATCTGGGCAATGGCCGCTATGAACATGTGCTGCCGCGCCACAGCTGGAACTCCTCGCATACCGCGACGAACTGGCTGCTGATCAACCTGCAGCGCCATTCCGACCATCATTACAAGCCCGACCGGCGCTTTCCCCTGCTGCAGACCTATTCCGATGAGGAGGCACCGCAGCTGCCGATGGGCTATCCGGCAATGACCTTCATGGCGATGGTTCCGCCCCTGTGGCGGCGGCGGATGAACCCGCGTGTGCGGGCGTGGCGGCGGCAATTCTATCCCGAGATCGAGGATTGGAAGCCCTATAACCGCGGCGATCTGCCGATGCCGCGCAACGCGCTGTAAAAAGGCCCCGCCCGGCAGCGCCGAACGGGGCAAGGCGGTCCCGGCCGCACCAGAGCTTGCGGAGCATCGGGACTTGGCGAACCGGAAAACTTAGTTGGGGCGGCCTTCGTCGGCCTCCATCTCGGCGCGGATCTGCTGGCGCAGGATGTCGATGGGGACCATGCGGCCTTCGCGGCGGAAATGCCAATAGGTCCAGCCGTTGCAGCTTGGCGCGCCTTCCAGCGCCGCGCCGACCTGATGGATGCTGCCCTTGACGTCATTGCCGATCAGGCTGCCATCGGCGCGCACCTTGGCCTTGTGGCGGTTGTTCATCGAGTAAAGCTCCTCGCCGGGGCGCAACATGCCGCGTTCGATCACCTGACCAAAGGGCACGCGGGGTTCGGCGCGCTTGGCCTTGGTGGTGGCAATCGCCTCGGCGTCGAACTTGCGGATGCGGCTGATGCGTTTTTCGGCGACGGCGCGATAGGCTTCCTCGCGCTCGATGCCGATAAAGTCGCGGCCCAGCATCTTGGCGACAGCGCCGGTCGTGCCAGTGCCGAAGAACGGGTCCAGCACCACGTCGCCGGGATTGGTAGAGCCCACGATGACCCGGTGCAGCAGCGCCTCGGGCTTCTGGGTCGGGTGGGCCTTGGCGCCCGCCGCATCCTTAAGACGCTCGCCTCCGGTGCAGATCGGCAGCACCCAGTCCGAACGCATCTGCACGCCTTCGTTCAGCGATTTCAGTGCCTCGTAGTTGAAGGTATATTTCGCACCCTCGGACTTGCTGGCCCAGATCATCGTCTCATGCGCATTGGTCAGGCGCTTGCCGCGGAAATTCGGCATCGGGTTCGCCTTGCGCCACACCACGTCGTTCAGGATCCAGAAGCCCTGATTCTGCAGCTCGGCGCCGACGCGAAAGATGTTGTGATACGAACCGATGACCCAGATCGCACCGTCCGGCTTCAGGATGCGGCGCGCAGCGGCCATCCATGCACGGGTGAACTGGTCATAGGCGGCGAACCCCGAGAACTGGTCCCAGTGATCGTCCACCGCATCCACGCGGCTGTTGTCAGGGCGATGCAATTCGCCCTTGAGCTGCAGGTTATAGGGCGGATCGGCAAAGATCAGGTCCACGCTGTTTTCGGGCAACGCGTTCATGACGTCGATGCAGTCACCGGCCAGGATCTGGTTAAGCGGAAGCGGTCGCGCAACCGCGCGGGATTTGGTGTCGGATCTGGTCATCACTGCCTCGGGGATTTCGGCTGTTTGGTCGCCGATTTGGTTGCCCCGATGATGATTCAGACCCGATTCGCCGTCAAATTCTTTATTGAATCAACAACTTGCCGTTTGGGGTTTACACAAGATATTGTGGACGGGTGCGAAGCTGCGCCTATGATGTGGGGTTATCCCCAAATCTAGCAGCGCCTGCCTGTGCGCGGGCGTTGGGTAACCCGCGTTAACTTCCCAACCATATCCGGGATGCTGTTGCGCCAAATCCACCATGATGCGATCGCGCAACATCTTGGCGATGATCGAGGCGGCGGCAATCGACAGCGACAGCGCGTCGCCTTTGACCACCGCACGCCCCGGCAGGTCCAGCCCGCGCGGCAGCATGTTCCCGTCGATCAGCGCCAGGCAAGGGCGCTGGCGCAGCCCCGCAATCGCCCGGCACATCGCCAGATGCGAGGCGCGCAGGATGTTCAACTCGTCGATCTCATCGACGGTTGCATGGCCCACGGCCCAGTCGCAGCTTGCCATGATCTGGGCGGCGAGCACGTCGCGGCGTTTGGCGGTCAGCTTCTTGGAGTCGTTCAGACCTTCGGGGATGCAGGTGACATCCAGAATCACCGCCGCCGCCGTCACTGGCCCGGCCAGCGGCCCCCGTCCCACCTCATCGACGCCCGCGACAAAGCGCGCGCCGCCAAGGATTGCGGCCTGTTCGTGGGAATAGTCCGGGCCGTTCATGCGGTGATCGTCACCGGGGCGATGGTGATTTCTTCAAGGTTCACGCCGTCGCCTGCGCGGTCCACGACCAGAAAATCTGCGGCGCGGTCCAAGGGGGTCAGCACGCCATGCCAGACGCCCGCGCGCAGGTTCACCCCCATGCCCGCAGGCACGATGAACGCGATGGGTGTCCCCGGCTTGCCGCCATCGTCGGGGGCCACCACCGACAGCCACGGGTCCGGCCCAAGCGGCACGAAGGCTTGCGAGCCAAGCGGATGACGTTCCAACAGCGCGCAATCGTAAGGCAGGCTCACCGGATCAGAGCGGAAGATCGAGATGATCGCCTCTCCTCCGAAACGTTCGACCGTCGCCAGCGCGTTGTGGCGTTCGCAACGGCCCGCGTTGATCATCTTGGTCGGCGCATCGCGCGGCGTCAGCAATTCGCCATAAAGTGCGAATTCCGCAGCGGTGATCGGCTTTGCCTTGATCGTCATCGTCCCCCCTCAGGTCCGGTTCATGCGGGGCAGAAAGATCGTCAGCAGCCCCATCAGCGGCAGATAGGAGCAGATCTTGTAGACGAATTCGATCCCCTTCGCATCGGCCACCACGCCCAGCACCGCAGCCGCGATGCCGCCCATGCCGAACGCAAAGCCGAAAAAGATGCCCGCGATCAGCCCGGTGCGCCCCGGCACCAGTTCCTGCGCAAAGACCACAATGGCCGGGAAGGCCGAGGCAAGGATCAGCCCGATCACCACTACCAGCACGCCTGTCGCGGCCAGTCCGGCATAGGGCAACGCCAGCGTGAACGGCAGGATGCCAAGGATCGAGAACCAGATGACCTTCAACGGCCCGATCTTGTCGCCGACCAGACCGCCCAGCATGACACCCCCCGCCATGCCACCAAGGAACAGGAACAGCATCAGCTGCGCCTGCTGGGTGGTCAGGGCAAATTTCTCGATCAGGAAAAAGGTGAAATAGCTGGAGATGCTGGCCGTGTAGATGTTCTTGGTAAAGGTCAGCAGCGCCAGGATCACGATGGCCATGACGACCTGATTGCGCGGCAGGTTCAGCGCGGTGCTGGCGCGGGATCCGCCCGCCTTGCGCCGCCCCTCGGCCCAGGCGCCGATGCGCCACAGGATCCACGATCCGACCATCGCCATGATCGAAAACAGCGCGATCGACGGACGGCCCAGCGGCACGACGATGAAGGCGGCCAGCAGCGGCCCCAGCGAGGTGCCGAAGTTCCCGCCCATCTGGAAGATGGATTGCGCCGTGCCGAAACGCCCGCCCGACGCCACGCGCGCCACGCGCGAGCTTTCGGGATGGAACACCGCCGAGCCGATACCGATCAGCATCGCCCCGATCAGCAGCACCCAATATTCATGCGCGAGTGCCAGCAACAGCACGCCCACCACGGTCGAGCCCATGCCGACCGGCAGCGATTTCGGCATCGGGTTCTTGTCCGTCACCGCACCCACGACCGGCTGCAGCAGCGATGCCGTCACCTGAAAGGCAAAGGTCATCAACCCGATCTGCCAATATGAAAGCGCGAATTCCTGCTGAAGCAGCGGATAGATTGCCGCCAGCATGGATTGCATCACATCGTTGATCATGTGGCACAGGCTGATCGCGATCAGGACAGTCCATGCCGTGGTCGAGGGGTTGTCCCCCCGGAATGCGGTTGCATCCGACACTTGCACACCTCTTGCAGAATGGGCGGACCTTCTGCCCCATGCACAGGATTGTCAACTCACCCCGCAATTTATGCTTATTCTACAGGAACGGCCTTGACCTTACCCTGCATAAAGCCGCACAAACTGAACTTAGTAGTTTAATTTGTTCATGGTCCTGTTGGCATTTGCCTGCCGAGATGGCAAGGTGAATGTATTTGAGCAACCGGATTTTACTGAGTTTTCAGACCCTTTTAAGGATCTTAAGGTTCCTATGTCCATATTTGCACAAGCACAGATTTCCACGAGCAGCGTTCCCGTGTTCAGTTCTAAACGTAAAGGCATGACCTGGCAGTCCGTCCAGGATATCGTGCTTGAACGCATTCAGGACGGCACCTGGGCCGAAGGGGAATTGATCCCGACGGAATGCGAGCTTGCAACCGAACTTGGCTGCGCGCGCGCCACTGTGAACCGCGCCATGCAAGCCCTTGCAGAAACCGGCGTTATTGAACGGCGGCGCAAGGTCGGCACGCGCGTGGCCCACCATCCCCGTGTCCAGCTTGTCCGTTCGCTTTTGCGGCGCGAGCTTGAGGCGGGCGGGCATGTCTATGGCTACAGGCATGTTTTCAGCAGCGAGCGCGTCCCCCCGGCAGATGTGGCGCAAGCCATGCTGCTGCGCAGCTCTGAGGCGCTTTTGTTCAACCAGTCCATCTTCCTGTCGGATGGCCAGCCCTATTGCTGCGAAGAACGCTGGACGAACACCTATGCCACGCCCGGCCTGACCGCCGAGGTGCTGGAGGAGATGAGCGCTTGCGAATGGCTTTTGGGGCATGTGCCGCTGAACCGCGCCAGCATGTCGATCGGGGTTCGCACGGCGGATGCGCAATTCATCGCACCGTCGCTGAAGGTCGCACCAGCCGAGCCGGTCCTGCAACTTGAACGAATGGAATGGCTGAACAACATGCCCGTTTCGTTGTCGCGGCGCTATTTCCCGCCGCAGCATCGTTTCGAAAGCGAGATGTAGCCACCTCAAGTCAAGTTGTGCAGCCTTTGCTTGCTTTGCAGGTCCGAAAGGGCCAAAGCTGGAACAAATAGATAAGAAACTTCCAGGCAAGACCAGAGCATGTTCCAGAGGCCCCTATCCGGTGCGATTCCGCGCCTTTTGCTGGTATCGGCTGCCGCCATCCTGCCCGCAGGCATGGCGCTGGCCCAGTCCGGCCCGCATCCCCGTCCCCCTGCCCGCGCGGCAGCGGTGACGGCCACGTTGCCCGTCCAGACCGCAGCCGAGCCTGCGCTGGCGGCAACCGCGGTTGGGACCACGCCCTCGACCTCGCCTTCGATCCGGGCGCTTGCCTCGATCTCACCGACCGAGATCGAGACGGCGACCTATAATGGCGGCGATTTGCCCCCCGGCCAGTCGGCGTTGACGGCCAAGGTTCAGATTCTGCTGGACCGCTCGGGCATCTCGCCGGGTGTCGTGGACGGCTGGCGCGGCGGCATGAGCGAAAGCGCCATCAAGGCGTTTCAGCGCCGCGCGGGCCTGCCCATGACCGGGCGGATGGATTTCGTGGTCTGGGATCTGCTGCACGGCTATGCCGCCGAAGCCGTCACCATGTCCTATACCATCACCGATGAAGACGCGCAGGGGCTGGTCGATAACATCCCCAGCGACTACGCCGAAAAGGCCGCGATGACCTCGCAGGGTTATACCAGCATCCTCGAAAAGCTGGGTGAGCGGTTTCACATGGACGAGAAATTCCTTGCGAAGCTGAATCCGGGGCTGGAGTTCAAGCCGGGCGCGACCATTGTCGTCACCAAGCCCGCCAAGCCCATCCGCGCCACCGTGACGCGAATCATCGTGGACAAGCAAACCCGCCGGGTTGCAGCCTATGACGCCCGCGGCAACATGGTCGCGGATTACCCCGCGACTGTCGGGTCGTCCGATACGCCTTCGCCGCATGGCACGCATGTGGTCAACGCGGTCGCGCTGAACCCGACTTATACCTATAACCCGCAGCGCAACTTCAAGCAGGGCGAAAACGACCGGGTGCTGATCGTGCCTCCGGGGCCGAATGGTCCGGTGGGCAATGTCTGGATCGACCTGTCGGAACCCACCTATGGCATCCACGGCACCGCCACGCCGTCGCGGCTGTTCGTCAACCAGTCGCATGGCTGCGTGCGGCTGACGAACTGGGATGCCCATGAACTGGCGCATATGGTCAAGGCCAAAGTCACCACGGTCGAATTCCTTGATCCCGGCGTCAGCATTGCGGACGTGACGGGGGGTGCGGCACCCGTCGCCTCGGCCGTTCTGGCGCAGGACGCTGTGACTTCGGCCCGTCCGCCCGCGCGTTCGGCGGGCGTGCTGGCACGCGCAGCGATGACCACGCTTCCGGCCGATGCGGGCGCCGCGACAACGCCCGCCGCGATTGCCGTCACGCCGGATGCGCCCGTCGTCGCGACATCCGGCGCTGCCGCATCCGTGGCCGGGACGGATCCGCTGCCAGCCCCCGCCGCTGCGCCGGAAGGCGAATCCTTGGATGCCGCGCTGGCCCGCGCCGAGGCACTGGCGGATGAGATGCTGGCCCGGCAGGCGCAGATGCCCGCAGCCAGCGCCGACGAGCCGGAATACCCGTCCGACACGCCTGTCACATCGCAACCGCTGCCGCCGCCAGTCGTAGGCGGCAACGCAGCCCCCAGCGCCCCGAGCCTGTGACATGAAGGGCTGGGCGGTGGTGGTGGCCTTTGCGGTTCTGGGCGGCGCGGCGGTGGCGCAGAACGCGCCCGCCCCCCGCCCTGATCTGCCGCCCGCCGACGAACACCGGCCTGCCCCCAAACCCAAAAGCGCGGCGGATGCTGAACCGCCACCGCAATCACCGCCCGCAGCCCCGCCCGAGACGAAGCCGCAGGAACCCGCGCTGCGTTTTCCCGTCCAGCCCGATGCGTCCCCATCCCCGCAACCCGCGTTGAAATACCCGGACCAGCCCGCAGCCCCCGCGCCGCAGGATGCAACCCAGCCCGAGGCGTCGGTCGGCCCGCCGGTGCATGAGACGCTGCGCGAAGACGATTTCACCTATTCCGCCTGTCTGCTGGGCCTGTCGCAACTTGGCGCGGTCTATACGCAGGAGGCTGCCATCACCGATCCCGACCAGCGCGATTGCGGGATCGACCGCCCCATCATGTTGCAAGAACCCCTTCCCGGCATCGCGATAAACGGCGGAGCGATGATGCGTTGCGAAACCGCGTGGCATCTGGCCCATTGGCTCAGGGATTTCGTCCGCCCGGCCAGCGCCATGCTGCCGGGCCAGCCGCAGCTTGCAGGGATCGAGCCGGGATCGACCTATCAATGCCGCCCGACCGTGGGGGACAAAGGTGTCAACCTGTCGGAACACGCCTTTGGCAATGCGTTCGACGTTGCGGCCTTTACCTTTCGCGACGGCAGCCGCCTGACCATTGAGCCGCGCAAGGACAGCGGCGACATGGCCGAGGCGTTCCAGACCGCGATCCGTGGCGCGGCTTGCCTGCATTTCACCACCGTGCTTGGCCCCGGCGCGAATGCCGCGCATGACGACCATCTGCATCTGGACATCAAGGCGCGAGACAGCGGCTGGCGGCTTTGCCAGTGACCTAACGCTTGACCTTGTCCAGCTCCAGATATTGCGGGTCGAAACGCGCGATGCGGGCCAGCCCGGCCCAATCCAGAATCCGCACCTCTTGCCCGGTCCAGCGAATCAGCCTGCCGTCGCGCAGGTCGCGGACCGCCCTGTTGATATGGATGGGCGTATAGCCAAGAATATCCGCAAGTTCCTTTTGCAGCAGCGGCAGCGTGAAGACATAGTTCTGCGCCGCCCCCACGCTGGCAAGCCGGGTGTAGATTTCGCACAAAAGATGCGCCAGATGCCCACTGGATCGCAGCGATGCCGCAGCGACCAGCCATTGGCGGTGGATCGCCGCATCAATGACGGTAGACATCCACAAAAGCCGCGTCAGATGCGGAAAATTCTGTGTAATTTCGCGCAATTCGTCATGTTCGACGAACTCCACTTCGGATGCGCCCATCGAAACGACTTCATGTTCCAGCCCTGCCAGCACGAAACCGTGCAGGTCCACGAAATCGCCCGGCACATGCAGCGCGGTGATGACCCGCTCTCCGGGTCGGTCCGCCAGATGGTGCTGACGCGCTGACATGCCCCGCAGCATCATGCAGCTTCGCGATGCCATGCGGCCTCGCGGGACGATCACTTCACCGGGCTGAAAGCCCACGAGCGTCGTCTTGATTGCCCGCAGCCGAGCAATGTCGCTTTCGCTCAGCTGATCGCGGCGCTGCAGATAGCGGACAAAATACTCGGTGATAGCCATGTCTCTCCTCGGCTCGACCGCAGGAGATTGTCAACTCGGCACCGCAGACGCAATGTCCACCGGCTGTGTTTTAACATTCATCAATTCGCATATTCCCCTGAAATGCAACGACCTTTGTGTCGGTGCTAACGACCCCCATGCGCCCCAAGCGCCTCGGTAAGCAATTGAAAGCCCTGCCGCGCGCCCGTGCTTTTCCTGGTGAAGAACGCATCCAGCGCCGGATAGATCCGCACCGCCTCGTCCAGTTTAGGGTCCGATCCGGCTGCGTAAAGCCCCGCGCGGATCATAAGTTCGGATTCCGCATAAGCCCCCAGCGCCGCCCGCGCCCGTGCGATCAGCGCATTTTCCATCGCGCTGGCCGCATGGGGCAGCGAACGCGACACGGACCGCAGCACATCCACCGCAGGGAATCGCCCGCGCTCTGCGATGGCGCGGTCCAGCACCACATGCCCGTCAAGCGTGCCGCGCAGAATGTCGGCAACCGGCTCCTCCATATCGGACCCTGCGACCAGCACGCTAAAGATCGCCGTGATGTCCCCTGCACCTGTCGGACCCGGCCCGGAACGTTCTGCCAGCGCCATGATAAGCTGCGAGGTCGATGGCGGGAAACCCCGATAGCTGGGCGCTTCGCCGGCCGAAAGCGCGATCTCGCGGTGAGCTTCGGCAAAGCGGGTGATCGAATCGGCCAGAAACAGCACATGCTTGCCCTGATCGCGGAAATGCTCGGCCACGGTCATCGCAGCCCATGCACAGCGCCGCCGCATCAAAGGCGACTGGTCCGATGTCGCGGCAACCACGACCGCCCGCGCCATCCCCGCGGGGCCAAGGGTTTCTTCGACGAATTCACGCAACTCGCGCCCGCGTTCGCCGATCAGGCCGATCACCACGACATCGGCGGACACCCCTTTGGCCAGCATGGAAAGCAGCGTCGATTTACCGACGCCGGACCCTGCGAACAGCCCGGTCCGCTGCCCCCGGACAAGCGGCAGGATCGTGTCGAACACCGCAAGCCCCGTATCCAGCCGCGCGCCCAGGCGATTGCGCGACGCGGCAGGGGGCGGCGCATTGCGAAAGCCGCGCGGGCTGGCACCCGCGGCCAGTGGGCGACCATCCAACGGACGCCCCAGCGGATCAACGATTCGCCCGATCCACGAATCGGCAGGGGCAAGCCTTGGGGCGAAAAGCAGTTCCACCTCATCCCCGATGGCCAGTCCTTCGGTCGGACCTTCCGACAGGGCCATCGCGGTGTCGGGATGCAGCGCCACGATCTCTCCGCCCAGAAAATCCTTCGAACGCATTGAAAACAAAACGCGATCCCCGACGGATGCATGTGTGTTCAGCCCCGTGATCCGGACCGTGCCGCCATGCACGCCGCATACGCGACCGAAATGCCGCGTCATCCCAAGCCGCTGAATCCGGGTGGCAATGGATTGCATCTTATTCATTCGGCATCCCCGTTTTTTCGTCCCGCTCGAAAGGGTTTCTAAACCTATTGGGGTTAAGACCCGGTTTATCGGAACAGGGGAGAGACCTTGGATGTTTGACCGGATCGAAACGCTGCGGATGGCCAGTTCGCTGACCTCTCATGCGTCGCAGCGCCAAAAGCTGATCGCTCAGAACGTCGCCAATGCCGACACGCCCGGCTTTCGTGCCACGGATCTGGGCCGGTTCGCAGAAACCTATCGATCGGGTGTGGCCGCTGAAATGCGGGCGACCCGGCCCGGTCATGCCACGGGTATCAGCTGGGGTGGCAGCGACCGCCCGCAGGACGCGGGAACCGAGCGGGCGCCCAATGGCAACACCGTCTCGATCGAGGAGGAGATGATCCGCATAGCGCAGGCCAAGCGCGAATTCGATCTGTCGCTGGCGGTGACGAAATCCTCGCTGAACATGATCCGAACCAGCATCGGGCGGCGGGGGTAAGTCATGGATCAGCTTTCCGCCACAGATATGGCCGCATCGGGGATGCGCGCGCAGGCGACCCGCTTACGGCATGTTTCCGAAAACATCGCCAATGCCGACACCCCCGGCTATCGCCGCAAGCTTGTTTCCTTTCAGGAGGAAATGGACTTTGGCCGCCGCACGGGCGCGGTCGAAACCAGCCCCATGCGGCTGGACCGCCGCGAATTGCCCCGCATCTTCGAACCCGCGCACCCAATGGCCGATGACGCCGGGTATTACGACGGCTCGAATGTCGATCTGGTCATCGAAGTGGCCGACGCCCGAGAGGCGGGCCGCAGCTATGAAGCCAATCTTCGCGTCTTTGAACAATCCCGCCAGATGGGCAGCGCCCTGCTTGATCTGATCCGCCGCTGAAGGAACCGCAGATGATTTCCGCCACGATTGCCGCCAACGCCTATGACCGCGCCCGCCCTGCCGTCGCGCCCGCCGAAGGATTGCCGCAGGGCGCAAGCCGAGCCGCCGCCGATTTCGCCCGCATCATGGATCAGGTGGATATTTCCGCCACCGGCGCGATGCGCGGCACGACCGACACCCATCAGCTTGTGCAAAGCATCGCGCAGGCCGAGGTCGCCTTGGAAACCGCCGTCGCCATGCGCGACAAGGTGGTCGAGGCGTATCAGGAAATCCTGCGGATGCCGGTCTGATGGATCAGAACCTGATCTTCGACCTGACGCGGCAGGCCTTGTGGATCGCCGTGCGGATGTCCGCACCGCTTCTGGCGGTGGCACTGGTGGTCGGGGTGGTGATCGGCCTTTTTCAGGCACTGACCTCGGTACAGGAAATGACGCTGACATTCGTGCCCAAGATCGGGCTGATGCTGGTCGTGTTCTGGGTCAGCATGAGCTTTATGACCGCGACTCTGGCCGGGTTCTTTACCGACCAGATCATCCCGCAGATCGTGGGGTCGTAGATGGATAACGCGATCTATGCCTCGCTGACGCGGCAATCCGGGCTGATGCAGGAAATGCGCGCCATCGCCAACAACATGGCCAATGCCAGCACCACCGGCTTTCGCCGCGAAGGGCTGGTGTTTTCCGAGTATATGGTCCCCTTGGGATCCGATGGCGACACGCTGGCCATGGCCAATATCCGTGGGCGCATGGTCGATCTGGCGCAGGGCGGCATGACCCAGACCGGCGGCGATTACGATATGGCCATCGACGGCGACGGGTTCTTCATGGTCCAGACGCCGCAGGGCAACCGCTTGACCCGCGCAGGCGTCTTCATGCCCAACGCCGCCGGAGAGATCGTGAACCCCGATGGCCATCCGCTGCTGGACGACGGCCAGGCCGCCATCGTGATCCCGCCCGGCACCCGCAGCCTTGGTGTGGGTATGGACGGCACGGTATCCGCCGACGGCCAGCCCATCGGCCGCGTCGGCGTCTTTGCCAGTCCAGATCCTGCAGATCTGCGCCATGTCGCCGGCACGCTGTTTGAGGCGGGCGACGCCGCCGAGCCGATGGATGACGCCAAAATCCGCCAAGGTTTTCTTGAGGAATCGAACGTGGACCCCGTGACCGAAATAGCCCGGATGGTCGAGGTTCAGCGCGCCTATGAACTTGGCCAGTCCTTCCTGGAACAGGAAGACCAGCGCATCCGCCAGGCCATCACCTCGCTCACGCGATAAGGAAAACCGATGAAAGCCCTTCAGATCGCCGCCACCGGCATGAGCGCGCAGCAGATGCGTGTCGAGGTCATCTCGAACAACCTCGCCAATATGTCCACCACCGGCTACAACCCGCGCCGCGCCGAATTCGCCGACCTGCAATATCAGCAGGCGACCCGCCCCGGCACCCTGACCGCCACGACCGGCGCAATGGTGCCCGCAGGCGTCCAGTTGGGTCTGGGGGTTCGCCCCGCCGCCGTCACCATGATGCTGGCGCAAGGCACGCCCGTGCAGACCGGCGGCGATCTTGACGTCGCCATCGAAGGCAACGGCTATCTTGAGGTGCAGATGCCTGCGGGCAATTCGGCCTATACCCGCGATGGCAGCCTGAAACGCTCGGCCGAGGGGCAGATCGTCACCTCGGAAGGCTATCCCCTGATCCCCGAGATCGTGATCCCGCCCGAAGCGCGCAGCGTCTCGATCAGCCCGTCGGGCGAGGTGATGGCGTTCTTTGCCGATCAGGTCGAGCCGGAAAATCTGGGCCAGATCACGCTGGCGAATTTCGTCAACGAAAAGGGCCTTGAGGCGACGGGGGGCAACCTGTTTCTGGAAACCACCGCCTCGGGTCCGCCGCAGGTCGCCGCACCGGGCGAGGAAGGCTTGGGCGTCCTGCGCGCCGGATACCTTGAGGAAAGCGCCGTCGATCCTGTGCGCGAGATCACCGAACTGATCAAGGCACAGCGTGGGTATGAGCTGAATTCAAAGGTCATCACCGCCGCCGACCAGATGCTGGGCGCGACGGTGCAGGTCCGCTGATGCGTTACCTTGCCCTGTTCGCGGCCCTGCTGCCCCTGCCCGCCTTGGCCGAGGCGGTGGTCGCCGCCCGCACC
The DNA here is from genome assembly GCF_900182695.1 of Paracoccus laeviglucosivorans. GTDB lineage: Bacteria > Pseudomonadota > Alphaproteobacteria > Rhodobacterales > Rhodobacteraceae > Paracoccus > Paracoccus laeviglucosivorans. The sequence continues at coordinate 107,136 of NZ_FXTK01000007.1, read as the reverse complement.
CTGCGCGCGGGCATCGTCATCACGCCGCAGGATGTGCGGCTGGCCCCGGAAACGACAGGCCGCATCAACGACCCCGCACATGCCATCGGGCAAGAGTTGCGAGTCATGGTTTCCGAAGGGCGCCCTGTCCAGCCCGAACATATCGCGGCCCCCACGGTGGTCAGCCGCAATCAGCGCGTGACGCTGATCTATGAAAAAGGCGCGCTGCGCATTGCCGCCGAAGGCCGCGCCCTGATGGCGGGCAGCATCGGCCAGATGGTGCGCGTCATGAACAATGAATCGCGGGTCACGGTGATCGGGCGCATCCTGCCCGATGGCAGCGTGATGGTCGCACAGAACTAAGGGAAACAGATGATGCGACGGAATCTTGTGCTGGCCGCTGGTGGCCTTGCGCTTTGTCTTTCGGCATGCGGACGGGTGAGCGAGGTCGGGCGCGTACCGCAGTTGACCGAGCCTGCCGACAGCGCGGAATTTGCCGCCATGTCGCAACCGGTCATCCCCGAACTGCCCGCGCGCGCCGACAGCGCGGCCTCGCTTTGGTCGGTGTCGCAGAATTCGCTGGTGGCCGATCGCCGCGCAGCGCAGCGTGGGGACATCCTGACCGTGGTGATCGAGATCAACGATCAGGCGACCATGCAGAACTCATCGGGCCGCAATCGCACGGCTTCCGATACGGTCAGCATCCCGTCACTGGCGGGCCTGCCGCAGCGCGTCGACAATATGCTGCCCGAAGGTGCCAGCATGGACGAATTGGTCGAAGCAAGGGGATCGTCGGCGTTCAAGGGCAGCGGCAATATCTCGCGCAAGGACAAGATCACATTGCGCGTCGCCGCAACCGTCACCGAACGACTGCCGAATGGCGTGCTGCGCATCGAGGGCACGCAAGAGGTGCGCGTGAACTATGAAATTCGGATCTTGACTGTCAGCGGTTTCGTCCGCCCCTCGGATATCGGGCGGCGCAATGAAATTGCCTATGACCGGATCGCGGGCGCGCGCATCTCATATGGCGGGCGCGGTCAGATCAGCGATGTGCAGCAGCCACGCTATGGGCAGCAGATCGCCGATATCGTTCTGCCGTATTAGGGGGATCCGATGAAAAAGCTGATAATCCTGATCCTGCCCCTGTTGGCTTTCATCGGCGGCGCCGCGGCGGGTGACATGCTGCATGGCGGCAACTCGAGGCCGAAGGTCACCGAACCGCAAACCGCCGAGGCCGGAGCAGAACCTGAAAAGCCCACCGAGGAGCAAACCGAAGCAGCTACGGACTGGTTCAAGTTCCCGAACCAGTTCTTTATCCCGATCCTGCGCAATGGCAGCACAACGGGCATCATGGTCATGTCGCTGACCCTGGAAATGTCGGCAGACGCCCGCCCTCGGATCGAGGCGCAAGAGCATCGACTGCGCGATGCCATGCTGAATGCCTTGATGATCGAGGCAAATACCGGCGCTTTCGATGGAAACTTCACCGCTGAACCCAGTCAGGCAAGGTTGCGGCAGGCGTTGCTAAGTGCCGCGCATAAAGCCTCCGGGCCCAGCATCACCCGCGTTCTGATCGAAGACATCGCGCGGCAGGATCAATAGCCAGGACTGGTATCCCGGCACGCAATAAGTGTAGACCGGCTTTGGTGTTGCCAAAGGGGAAACCGTGCATCCGCAGATCACCATCGTTATGGCCAGCTATAACGGCGCACGCTATTTGCCCACGCAGCTTGACAGCATTCTGGCTCAGACGCAGACGAACTGGCGGCTTATCGTCTCGGACGACGGATCGACGGATGACACCTGCGCGATCATCGACGATTACGCCGCCAGACCGGGCGGCAGTCGGATCACGCGGATCGACGGGCCGCGACAGGGGGCAACGGCGAATTTCCTGCATCTGATCTTGCAGGCCGATCCAAAGGGTTGGATTGCCTATTGCGATCAGGATGATCTGTGGCAGCCCGACAAGCTGGCCCGCGCGGCGGCACATCTGGCGGCACAGGACGGCCCAGCGATTTATGCGGCGCGCACGACGGTTTGCGACGATGAACTGCGCCCGCTGGCCCCTGCCCCGCATTTTCGCGGCCCCTTTAGCTTGCGAAATGCGCTGGTGCAGGCTTGTCTGCCGGGAAATACGACGGTTGCGAACAGTGCTGCGCTGCAATTGTTGCAAGCCGGTGCGCAGGCGGCCGCACGCGCAGGCGTCGTATCACATGACTGGTGGACCTATCAGCTGCTGTCCGGCGCGGGCGCACATATCCATCGCGATCCTGCGCAAGTGCTGCTTTACCGCCAGCATCAAGGCAATGTCATGGGCCGCAACGACACGACCAAGGCGCGGGCCGCGCGTTTTTCGATGCTGTTCGACGGCACCTTTGCTGGCTGGCTCGCGCAGAACCAGTCTGCGCTGGAAAGCGTCGCAGATGTGCTGACGCCTGCAAATCGCAAGCTGTTGCAAGGCTTTGCGGAGGTGCTGGATGCGTCTGGCCCGGCGGCATTGGCGCGCATGGTTGCGCTGCGACTTTACCGCCAGACGCTGCCCGGCACGCTGGCGGTTCATGCGGCGGCATTGGCGGGTAAACTTCGGCGGCACCCGTTATCCGACCCGCCGGAAAGCGGCGAATAACTGGACCGGCCACGCTGCCCGCATTCGCGATACGGCGCGCTTCAGGTCAAATCCGGTCAGGGGCCGACAGCTTTCGCAAGTCCGGTCAAAGATCAGCCCAGCAGACGCAGCAAATACCGACCGTAATCGTTCTTGGCGAATTTGCGGGCACGCTCGCGCAGCCCGTCATCGTCGATCCAGCCCTGATTATAGGCGATTTCATCGGGGCAGCCGGTCTGCAGACCTTGGCGCTGTTCCAGCGTGCGCACGAAATTGCCCGCGTCCAGCAGGCTGGCATGGGTGCCGGTATCCAGCCACGCAAAACCGCGCCCCATCCGCTCGACCGTCAGGCTGCCGTCATGCAGATAGGTCTCCAGCAGGGTGGTGATCTCCAGCTCGCCCCGTTCGGACGGTTGGACGCTGCGGGCGCGTTCGGGCGCCGTGCCGTCAAGGAAATACAGCCCCGTCACCGCATAATCCGATGGCGGCACGGTGGGCTTTTCGATGATAGCGCTGGCCGTGCCGTTTTCGTCGAAAGCCACGACGCCGTAACGTTCCGGGTCTGCCACGCGATAACCAAATACCGTGCCGCCAGCCGGTTTGGCATCCGCCGCCTCAAGCAGCAGGGGCAGGCCGTGACCAAAGAAGATGTTGTCGCCCAGCACCATCGCCGAGGGCGCACCGGCCAGGAAATCCTCGGCCAGGATATAGGCCTGCGCCAGCCCGTCGGGCGACGGCTGGATGATGTATTCGAACCGCAGCCCCCATTGCGCGCCATCGCCCAGCAGGCGCTGGAACTGCTGCTGATCGTCGGGGGTGGTGATGATCGCGATTTCGCGGATCCCGGCCAGCATCAGGACCGAGATCGGGTAATAGATCATCGGCTTGTCATAGATCGGCAACAGCTGCTTCGACACCCCCATGGTGATCGGGTAAAGCCGCGTCCCCGAGCCGCCCGCCAGAATGATGCCCTTGCGCCCGCTTGCCGTGGTCTTGTCGGTCATGTCCGAAGCTCCGTCACTACATCCGTCAGGGCGGCGCGCCAGTCGGGCCGCGCAATTCCGAAATCCCGCGCAATGGCCGCGCAATCCAGTCGCGAATTTCCAGGCCGCTTTGCCGGGGTGGGATAGTCGCTGGTGGCGATGTCACCCACTTTGCAGGCCAGCTCCGCCTGCGACATGATCTCGCGCGCGAAGCCCGCCCATGTCGTGTCGTCGGTGCCTGCGAAGTGATAGATACCGCCCTTGGCCGGGTCGGCCTGCATGGCTGCGATCATCGTCAGACAGGCTGCGGCAATCGCGGCGGCAGGGGTCGGGCCGCCATACTGATCGGCCACGACACGCAGCTCCTCGCGCTCGGCACCCAGCCGCATCATGGTTTTCACGAAATTCGCGCCATGCGCCGAAAACACCCATGAGGTGCGCAGCACGGCCCATTGCCCGCCTGCGGCAGCAATCGCCTGTTCGCCCGCCAGTTTCGTCGCGCCATAAACGCCCAAGGGGCCAGTCGCATCGGTTTCGACCCAAGGCCGGTTGCCCGAACCGTCAAAGACGTAATCGGTCGAAATATGCAGGAACGGCACGCCCAGTTCCGCCGCCGCCTGCGCCATGGCGGCGGGGGCATCAGTGTTGATCGCGCGGGCCAGATCGGGTTCTGATTCGGCACGGTCAACGGCGGTATGTGCGGCGGCGTTGATGATCGCCACAGGGCGCGCCGCAAGGATCGCTGCGGCACAGGCGGCGGGATCGGTCAGATCGGCCTGATCGCGGCCCAGAAACGTCGCATCGGGCGCAAGCCGCGCCATTTCGGTGGCGACCTGCCCGGTGCGGCCAAAGACCAGAAGCCCGCTCATGCCTTACCCAGCCGTTCGCCCACGCCCTTGCGCGCCAGCAGCGGTTGCCACCAATCGGCATTGTCCAGATACCATTCGACCGTCTGGCGCAGCCCCTCCTCAACCGTGACCGAGGGGCGCCAGCCCAGTTCGGTGCGGATACGGTCGGGGTCGATGGCATAGCGGCGGTCATGGCCGGGACGGTCGGTCACGAAGGTGATCAGCTTGTCATGCGGCGCGTTTTCCGGGCGCAGACGGTCCATTTCGGCGCAGATGGTGCGAACGAGGTCGATGTTCTTCGCCTCATTCTCGCCGCCGATATTGTAACTGCGGCCCAGTTCGCCCTTTTCCAGCACCAGCAGCAGCGCATCGGCGTGGTCTTCGACATACAGCCAGTCGCGGACATTGCCGCCGTCGCCATAAACCGGGATCGGACGGCCATGCAGCGCGTTCAGGATGACGACCGGGACCAGCTTTTCTGGAAAGTGGAAGGGCCCGTAATTGTTGGAACAATTGGTCAGGACGACCGGCAGGCCATAGGTTTCGTGCCAGGCGCGGACCAGATGGTCCGATGCAGCCTTGGACGCGGAATAGGGGCTGCGGGGGTCATAGGGCGTTTCTTCGGTGAACTGGCCGGTTTCCCCGAGCGAGCCGAACACTTCGTCGGTCGAGATATGGTGGAAACGGAACCCTTCGGGACGGCCCTGCCCGACCCAATAGGCGCGCGCGGCCTCCAGCAGGTTGTAGGTGCCGGTGATGTTCGTTTCGATGAAATCGCCCGGACCGTCGATGGAACGATCCACATGGCTTTCGGCGGCCAGATGCATGATGGCGTCGGGCTTATGCGTGTCCAGTACGCGGTCCAGCGCGGTGCGGTCGCGCAGATCAGCCTGTTCAAACGCATAAAGCGGGCTGTTCGAGACCGAGGCGACGTTTTCAAGGTTCGCCGCATAGGTCAGCGCGTCAAGGTTCACCACCTCATGCCCGCGCCGGACTGCCAGACGCACCACGGCCGAGCCGATGAAACCCGCGCCGCCCGTCACCAGAATCTTCATATATTCGCCTCGTAATCAAATGGTCCTTCATAGTCGAAGGGACTATCGAAATCTGCAAGGGCCGGCGCGATGGCGTCTTTCGCGGACAAAAGCGGCTCGCCGGTCAGGCCCCAGTCGATGCCGATCGTGTTCCACGCGACCGCGCCATCGCAGTCGGGCGCATAGTGATCGGTGCATTTGTAACAGATTTCGGTATCCGCTTCGCGTGTGACGAAACCGTGCAGGAAACCAGCGGGAACCCAAAGCTGGCGACCGTTTTCAAAGGAAAGCTCTTCACCGACCCACTGGCCATAGGTCGGGCTACCCTTGCGTATGTCCACCGCCACATCGAAAAGCCTGCCGCGTCCACAGCGCACCAGCTTGCCCTGCGCATGGGGCGGCGACTGGAAATGCAGCCCCCGCAGCGTGCCTGCGGCAGCCGACATCGAGTGATTGTCCTGAACAAATTCAGGCAGCTCCAGCCCCGAATCCCGCAGGGTTTTATCGTTCCAGCTTTCCGAGAAAAATCCGCGCGCGTCGCCATGCCTGCGCGGCACGATGATCAGCACTCCGGGAAGCGACGTCTTTTCGATTTGCATATAACCATGCCCGTTGACTGCACGCAAAACGCGTATGGCCGATGTTTCCGCGCCGCACAAGCCACCTGCCAGCCGGGTCAGGTCATCGCGGTCCAAACTCATTAAAATGCGCGGTAATTAGCGCGCGAAGTTAAAGGTTTTGTTAAACGCGGGGCAGCTAGCCTTTGGGCAGATTTTCACGACCGTCCGCAGGCCCATGCTCAGCTATCGTCACGTCGCGACCTATTTCGGCGCTGATACCTCATTCGTCACGAATATATCGGATCTGCGCGCCTTTCGGGCCGACGCCGGTTATGCGCTATACAGCGTGACCCATATCGGCGGGGGCATCGCCGCCTATCGCATCAGGTCGGCGGATCACGCGATCGAGTTGACATCGGCCCGCGCCTATGGGCCGCAGATGGGGTATCTGGACCGGCCGAACGCGGCGCTGGTCGATCTTGCGGCGGGGGCCGCGATCTTTGGCGCAGGGTTGGCAAATGGGCTGGCCAGCGGCGCGATGCTGGATGCTGCAGGCGGATTGGCGGGTAGCATCGCCCTGCACGGCGGCGCGGCGCTGGGTCGGGACGTGACCTTGCTGGGATCGTTCAGCACGGCATCGGGCGATTTCCTTTACGCCGCCCGCGACAATCGCACATCGTTTGAAACCTGGCACATCAACGACAATGGCAGCGTGACCCAGATCGGTCGGTCGGACCTGCCCTGGGGTCAGGGTCTGCGCGGCACGCAGATCGACGACATGCAGGTGGTGACGCTGGGTGCGCGCAGCTTCATGCTGACCGCCTCGGGGCTGGGAAACCATGTCGCGATCCAGGGGATGAATGCCAATGGTTCGCTGGGCGCTGCACATGTCCTTTGGGCGGATCGCGGGCTAGGGCTGAACGCGCCGACGCAGATCACCACGGTGACGACGCAGGGCGTGACCTATCTGATCGTCGGCTCGGCCCAAAGCTCATCCCTGACAACGATGCGCGTGACCTATGACGGCAGGCTGGAGCCGGTGGATCACATCATCGACGAATTGGGCACCCGCTTTCATGCCGTGACGGCGCTGGAGACGGTGATGCTGGACGGCCGTGCCTTTATCTTTGCGGGCGGCGGCGATGACGGCATATCGGTTTTCACCATCATGCCCGACGGGCATCTGCTGCATCTGGCAACGCTGGCCGATGGCAATGACCGGGCGCTGGCCAACGTATCGGCAATCGCCGCCATGGAGATCGACGGCAAGATCGCGGTCTTTGTCGCGTCGCGCACGGAAAAGGGCATCACCCAGCTTGTCTTCGATCCCGGAGCGATCGGACGCACCGCCGTCACCGGTGAAGGCCGGATCGAGGGGACGGCGGATGCCGATCTTTTGCGCGCCGGACCGCAGACACGGGCCCTGATCGGCGGCGCGGGCGACGACATCCTGATTGCGGGCACAGCCTCGGTGCAGATGACCGGCGGCGAAGGTGCCGACCTTTTCGTCGCCGCCGAAGTCAATGGCCGCATCATCATCAGGGATTACGAACCGGGCGTGGATCGTCTGGATCTGGCCAGTCTGGGCATGATCCGCAGCGTGTCGCAGTTGGTCTTCAGCCCGCAGCGCGACGGGATCAAGATATTCTTCGGCAATAGCGTGGTCTGGATACATACCCGTGACGGCGGCGGGCTTCAGGCCGGGGATCTCGACAATTCGCTGTTTCCGATCAGTCATTACGATCCTCCGAACATGCGCACGAACGTCACGGGCACGGTCGGGAATGACAGGCTGAACGCGGGGCGCTACGGCTCGAACCTGTATGGGCTGGCGGGCCATGATCTGCTGCAGGGGGGCGACGGGAATGACATCATGCAGGGCGGCGCGGGCAATGACACGCTGAACGGCGGCGCGGGCAACGATCAGCTTTGGGGAAATGACGGCAACGACCTGATCCTTGGCGGCGGCGGGACCGATCTGATCCGAGGAGGGAATGGCGATGAAACGATCCACGGCGGCGGCGGCAATGACACGATCTATGGTGAGGCCGGCAATGACCGCATCCACGCCGAGGAAGGCGACGACCTGATCGACGACCGCATCGGCCATAACGCCATCTGGGCAGGGCTGGGCAATGACCGCATCGTGACCGGGAACGGCAATGATACGCTGCTTGGTCAGGGGGGCAACGACAGCATCCTGTCCGCAGGCGGGCATGATCGCATCTGGGGTGGTGCGGGCGATGACAGCATCAACGGCGGCGCGGGCAATGACACGATTTTCGGCGATGCCGGGAACGACGTCCTGCAAGGCGGCGACGGCAACGATTCGCTTGACGGCGGCGACGGTAACGACCGGCTGTGGGGGCATGGCGGGAACGACTGGATTGCGGGCGGGGCGGGCAATGACCTGCTGTATGGCGGACCCGGAAATGACACGCTGCTGGGCGATGCGGGCAATGACGTGCTGCGCGGCGATGCGGGGGCCGACCGGCTGATTAGCGGTGCAGGCAATGACACTTTGATCGGCGGCGATGGCGAAGACACCCTGTGGGGACAGTCCGGCAACGATATGCTGAACGGCGGCGCGGGAAATGACCGGCTCGCGGGCGACAGCGGCAATGACACCCTATGGGGAGAGGCGGGGCATGACGCGCTGTTTGGCGGCGGCGGGAACGATGCGCTGCTTGGCCATGACGGAAACGATACGCTGGCCGGGCAGGCCGGAAGCGACCGGATCTGGGGCGGGGCGGGCAATGACCGGCTGGAGGGGCATGACGGTCACGACATCCTGATGGGCGAGGCCGGAAACGACATGCTGGTGGGCGGCACGGGCAACGACACCTTGATGGGTGGTGCCGGAAATGACGTGCTGAACGATCTTCACGGCCATAACATTCTGGATGGCGGCACGGGCAATGACCGCCTGATTGCAGGTGGCGGCAATGATCGACTGATCGGCGGTGCAGGCAGCGACACATTCGTCTTTGTGAACCCGCTGGATTTCGACGGCTCGACCGACATGATCGCTGATTTCATCCCCGGCAGCGACCTGCTGGACTTTCGCGGTTTGGGGCTGGATTTCGTCGGAGGCGCAGGCTTTTCGGGTGACGGCCCCGAACTACGCAGCTATTGGACCGAAGCGACGGGACGGCTGGTTCAGGTCGATCTGGACGCGGATGGGCGTGCGGACCTGACCATCTCGCTTGGCCCGATCAGGGCAATCGGGGAAAACGACCTGCTGCTTTAACGCTCAAGCAGGTCACGATAGTTGCGGGCCAGCAACAGCAAGCCGAACACCAGCAGCACGGCGGCGATCCCGAAAACAAAGGCCGGTTCGATGAAACTGGCCTGATAGGTCGGATAAACCCCCCGCCGCAATTGCGATATGCAATGCAGCACCGGGTTATACCACAGGATGTCCTGCGCGGCGGTCGGCATCATGTCGTAAAGGAAGAAAATGCCCGACATCAGGAACAGCGGTCGGGTCAGGATGTTCCACGCACGTTCCCATACCGGAAAGGCGGTCATCAGATAGCAATTCAGCGTGCCCACCGCGACGGCAAAGACGACGATCATCAGGATCGCCTCGAATATCTCGGCAAGGTTCACGACCAGCGGCAACTGGTAAAGGAAGAATATGCCACCGATCACGATCGCCATGACCGAGATATGTGTCAGCGTATTCAGCAATATCCGGGCCAGCATGGCATCGATATAGGTGACGCTGGGATAGGCCAGAAACGGCTTCGAATAGCGGACCGAGGATGCGACCTTGCCCGACAGATCCAGAAACATCGTGAACGGCAGAAAACCCGTCGCGTAGAACAGCGGAAAGTTCGTTCCCAATCCCGGACGCGCAAGGGCCATGCTGAAAACGACCGAAAGCAGCACGACGCCCAGGACCGGTTCAACAATTGCCCAGATATATCCCCCGGCCGAGCGGCCATAGGTCGTTGCCATCTCGCGCAGCATCAGCGCGAACAAAATCCGCATCGTCCGCAGGCGCGGCCCTTTGCGGTAGGGGTGCTGGGGCGTAGAGTGTTCGCGCGTCATCTCGGACATTTGATCGCAAAGGCTGGTCTTGACGAGCGGCAATATGTAACAAATGCGCGGAAAAGGTAAACCAGCGAAAGCGCCACGGCTTTGAGCAAAACCACTGACCAGACGGGGCCGGGCAATGGCCGGATCGGCACCAGCGGAGCCGCCCCTGTCGAAACGGCTGCCAATATGTCCGCGCCGGGCGCTGGCGGGGACGGGGCAGCCAAGCCCGCGCGCCCGTTTCCGGCGCAGCCGCGCATCCAGCCGATGCAGGCAACCCCCCGCCCGGTGGTCCGCCCCTTTCAGGCGCAATCCGCATCCCAATCGGCCGCAGCGCAAGCGGTGCCGGTGCAGGCCCAGCCCATTCCGGTAAAGCCGATGCCGCGCGCCGTGCCTGCCGGTGCGCCGCAGCCCCCCGCGGTCCGGCCGTCGGCCCCGCCCCCTGCCCCGCCGCGTGCGCCCGGCGGCATGGCGCCCGCCAATGTCCGCCCGACCGTCCCTGCGGCAAATCCTCGCAAGCGGCATTGGTTGTTGCTGGCCAGTTTCCTGGGGATCGTGGTGCTGCCGACGATCTTTTGGGCGTGGTATCTTTGGGCGCGTGCGACCGATCAATATGTCTCGACCGTGGGTTTTTCCGTCCACAAAGAGGAAATCAGCCCCGCCATTGATCTGCTGGGCGGGCTGGCCCCGCTGGCAGGCGGTTCGGGCCCGTCCGATACGGATGTGCTTTACGAATATATCCGCAGTCAGGACATGGTGGAAAAGATCGATGCCCAGCTTGATCTGCGGCAGAAATTCTCGCGAGACTGGCCGCATGATTTCGTCTTTGCCTATGACCCCGACGGCCAGATCGAGGATCTGACCGATTACTGGTCGCGTCAGGTCAAGGTGCTTTACGACACCTCAAGCGACCTGATCACGCTGAAGATCAACGCCTTCACGGCCGAGGATGCGCAGCAGATCGCGGCGGCGGTGTTCCAGCAAAGCTCGGACAAGATCAATGAGCTGTCATCGATCGCGCGAAACGATTCCACCCGATTGGCGCGGGATGAACTGGAACAGACCCGTCAGGATCTGACGCAGGTCCGACAGGACATGACCCAGTTCCGCATGCGCACGCAGATCGTCGATCCGCAGGCCGACCTGACCAGCCAGATGGGCGTGCTGAGCGGTCTGCAGGCACAGCTGGCCGAGGCGCTGGTGGCCCATGACCTGCTTTTGGACAATGCGCGCCCGACCGATCACCGCGTCACGCAATCCCAGCAAAAGATTGATGCCCTACGCCGCCTGATCGACAGCGAACGCCAGAAATTTGGCGCAGATGGCAAAGGTCCGACCGGCGAAAGCTATTCCGCGCTGATGGCCGAATATGAAAAGCTGATGGTAGACCGAGAATTCGCCGAAGGCGCTTACCGCGCTGCCCGCGTCGCCTATGAGGCGGCCATGGCCGAGGCGCGGCGCAAATCGCGCTATCTTGCCGCCCATATAGAACCCAAGATCGCGCAAAGCTCGCAGGCGCCGAACCGGCCGTGGCTGCTGTTCGTGGTTGCGGGGCTGCTGCTGACCTGCTGGTCGATCATCGCGCTGATCTATTACAGCATCCGGGATCGTGCCTGAGCCATGATCCGGCTGGAAAACCTGACCAAGCAATATCGCCTGAAAGGGCGCGAGATGCTGGTGGCCGACCAGATCAATGCCGAGTTTCCGACCGGCGCATCTGTCGCGCTGCTGGGGCGGAACGGCGCGGGGAAATCGACGCTGCTGCGGATGATTGCCGGCACCGTCTCGCCGACATCGGGGCGGGTGGTGTCGGACGGCACGATTTCATGGCCGGTGGGCTTTGCGGGCAGCTTTCACGGCGAACTTTCGGGCGCGCAGAACGTGCGTTTCGTCGCGCGCATCTATGGCGTCGATACCGATGAATTGGTCGATTACGTCGCGGATTTCGCCGAACTGGGCCAGCATTACCACCAGCCGGTCAACAGCTATTCATCCGGCATGAAATCGCGGCTTGCGATGGGCACCAGCATGGGCATCTATTTCGACACCTATCTGGTCGATGAAGTGACCAGCGTAGGCGATGCCGATTTCCGCGCCAAATCGCAGCGCGTCTTCAACGAACGCATGAGCAAGTCCGGCGCGATCGTGGTCAGCCACTCGATGCCGATGATCCGGCAGATGTGCAATATGGGCGCGGTTCTGGATCGCGGCACGCTGACCTTGTTTCACAATCTGGACGAAGCCATCGCCATGCACGAAGCGATCCTGCGCGTGCCCCCCGACATCGTGGGCGACTAGACGCCGCCCAGCAACGCCCCGATTTCCGCCGCCCGCGCATCGACCAGTGCGACATCCCCAGACGATTCAACGTTCAGCCGCACCACGGGCTCGGTATTCGAACGTCGCAGGTTGAAGCGCCAGCCCTCGAATTCCAGACTGATGCCGTCCGTATCATCGCGCGATGCCGCTTGCGGGCCGAAACGCTCCAGCACGCGGGCGATCGAGGCATCGGGATCATCCAGTCGAAAGTTGATCTCGCCCGACGAGGGGTAGGCCGCGATGCGTTCGGACAGCAGCCCGCCCAGCGACTGACCGCTGCGCGAGATCAGCTCGACCACCAGTAGCCACGGGATCATGCCGCTATCAGCGAAGTGGAAATCGCGGAAATAATGGTGGGCCGACATTTCGCCACCATAGATCGCGCCCGTATCGCGCATGGCGCGTTTCAGGAAAGCGTGGCCGGTGCGGGCCTGCACGGCCTGCCCGCCCGCCTCGGCGATCATGGCGCGGGTGTTCATCACCACGCGGGGATCGTGGACGATCTTTTCGCCCGGATGTTTCTTCAGAAAGACCGAGGCCAGCAGCCCCACGATATATTCGCCGGGAATGAAGCGCCCGGTTTCGTCAAAGAAAAAGCAGCGGTCGAAATCGCCATCCCACGCCACGCCCAGATCGGCCCCGTATTCGCGCACCGCATCCGAGGTCATCGGCTGGTTTTCCGGCAAAAGCGGGTTCGGGATACCATTGGGAAAGCTGGCATCGGGGTCGTGGTTCACGCGGATAAAGCGCAAGGGCGCGCCACGGCGTTCCAGTTCGGCCGCAATGGCGTCAAAGGTCGGTCCAGCCGTGCCATTCCCGGCATTGACCAGCACCTTCAAGGGCTTCAGAGCCGCGACATCGACGAAATCGCACAGGGCCGAGGCATAGGCCGACCGCGCTTCGGGAAACGGGGTGATGACGCCGATGCGGTCCGCAGGCTCGAACGCGCCGGACCGGGCCAGTGCCGCCAGATCGGCGAATTCGGTGTCGGGGTCCAGCGGGGCGGCACCTGCCGCGACCAGCTTCATGCCGTTATAGTCGATCGGGTTGTGCGAAGCCGTCACCTCGATCCCGCCATCCGCGCCGTAATGTGCGGTGGCGAAATACATTTCCTCGGTCCCGGCAAGGCCAAGGTCGCGCACATCCGCCCCGCCTTCGGTCAGGCCCTGGATCAGCGCCTCGGCCAGCGCAGGCGAGCTTTCGCGGGAATCGCGCCCCACGATCACCAGTCGCGCGGCGCGGGTCTGCGCAAAGGCACGCCCGATGCGCCATGCAATATCCACGTCCAGTTCGATGCCAAGACGGCCACGAACGTCATAGGCTTTAAAACAGTCGATATGGCGGGCTGGCATCGCAGGAATCATTTGTTTTCCGATCCTTCGGGTGACCGCTCTTGGCTACATCACCTTGTGTCCAATGGGAATGTGGAACCGCAGCGCCGCATCAGCCAAAGGGTGTAGGTGACGGACCCCGCCATGCGCGTTACACCCGACGCGCAGCGATATGAGGATCCGATGGACACCAAAGCCCTGATCACCGCCTATTACGACGCCTTTAACGCGGGGCGGACCGACGAAATGCTGACCTATCTGCATGACGAGATCGAGCATCACGTGAACGAAGGCCAGATCCGCCGCGGCAAGGACAAGTTTCGCGAATTCAACGCCCACATGACCGACAGCTACAAGGAATTGCTGACCGACATCGTGGTTTTCGCCAATGAGCTTGGCGACCGCGCGGCGGCGGAATTCGTGGTCAACGGCACCTATCTGAAGACCGATGAAGGTCTGCCCGAAGCCAGGGGCCAGAAATACGTGCTGCCTGCGGGTGCGTTCTTTACCGTGCGCGACGGCAAGATTGCCCGCGTCACGACCTATTACAACCTTGCCGACTGGACCGCGCAGGTCTGCGGGTGATTACAACCCGCATCCTGACCGGCGAATCGGTGGGGGCCGTGCTGGATGATCTGGCACGGCTGCGGATCGCGGTTTTTCGCGACTGGCCTTACCTTTACGAAGGCGATCACGCCTATGAACGCGAATATTTGAAGGTCTACCAATCGCCCGGTTCGGTCGTCGTCGCGGCCTATGACGACGACGACCGCATGGTCGGCGCCTCGACCGGTGCCCCGATGGAGGACCATGCGGGCGATTTCGCCACCGCCTTTGCCAACCGACCGGAAAGGCTGGAAGAAATCTTTTACTGCGCGGAATCCGTCCTGCTGCCCGCCTATCGCGGTCATGGGCTGGGCCATGCGTTTTTCGACGGGCGCGAGGCGCAGGCCCGCGCGCTTGGCAGGCGTTACAGCGCATTTTGCAGCGTGCAGCGGCCCGCAAACCACCCGCTGCGACCGGCGGATTACCGCCCATTGGATGACTTCTGGCGCAAAAGGGGCTATGAGCCGCTTTCCGGCGTCGTCGCAGAGTTCGACTGGAAGGATGTGGACGCGCCGGTCTCGACCAAGAAACCGCTGCAATTCTGGATGAAAACCCTGTGACACGCGAAATCAAGATCGCCGCCGCCGCATACAAATTCGACTGGTTCGACGACTTTGACGCCTACCGTGCCAAACTGACCCGTTGGGTCGAAAAGGCTGCTGATTGCGACCTGCTGGTCTTTCCCGAATACGGGGCGATGGAACTCGCCTCGTTGGGGGGAAAGCAGGTCGCGGGCGATCTGGAGGCATCGCTGCACGAAGTCGCGCGCCATGCCGAGGCCCGCGACGCGCTTCATGCCGAACTGGCCGCCGCGCATGGCATACATATCCTTGCCGCATCCGCCCCGCATTTCGACGCGGCGCGCCCGGTGAATCGCGCCGTGCTGTTCGGGCCCGAAGGTCGCATCGGCCATCAGGACAAGCAGATCATGACCCGCTTCGAACGCGAAGAATGGTTTGTGCAGGCCGCGCCGGGATTGCGCGTCTTTGACACGCCCGTGGGCAAGCTGGGCGTTCTGATCTGCTATGACAGCGAATTCCCCCTGCTGGGCCGCCAATTGGCCGAGGCCGGGGTCGAAATCATTCTGGTTCCGTCCTGCACCGACACGGTTGCGGGCTTTAACCGCGTCCGCATCGGGTCCATGGCACGTGCGCTGGAAAGCCAGTGCATCGTCGTGCAATCGCCCACCGTGGGCCTGTGCGACTGGAACCCCGCGATCGACGAAAACCGCGGCAGGGCCGCGATCTATGCGCCTTCGGATGGTGTCTGGCCCGAAAGCGGCATTCTGGCCGAGGGCGAGATGGACCAATGCGGCTGGGTCAAGGCCAAGGTCGATCTGGAAAAGGTCCGCGAAAGCCGCGAAGACGGGCGCGTGCTGCCCTTTGCCCATTGGCCCGAAAGCGCAGCCAGCGCGGTGATCTAGGGCGCTGGCGGGCTGGCTGCGGGTTCGTCCGGCACGGCACCTTCGGGTGGGGCGGCAGCTTCGGGCGCGGCCCCTTTGACCGGAGTGGCAAGGCTGTTGTCGTTCCACTGCCCTTCGGCGACCTGTCCCGTCGAATAGCGCATGACACCCGCGCCCTGACGCTTTCCGGCGACGAAATGGCCGGTATAGACATCGCCATTAGCATAGGTCGCAACGCCTTCGCCGTCGATCTCTCCGCCGGTCCAGCCGCCTTCATAGCGGAAACCGTCGGGCGCGATCAGGCGCCCGCGCCCATGCCGCAGCCCGTCCACGAACGATCCGTCATAGGTCGTGCCATCGGCATAGGTCGCCTGACCCTGGCCATGCCGCTGCCCGTCGCGCCATGCGCCGTTATAGACATAGCCGTCGGGATAGGTCATGCGGCCCTGCCCTTCGTTGCGGCCCCGCTTGAAGCCGCCTTCATAGACCAGACCGTTGGCGTATTTCGCAACGCCCTGCCCCTCAATCACGCCGGCCAGCCAGTCGCCGTCATAGCTGGAGCCGTCGGGATAGGTGATCAGCCCTTTGCCTTCGGGCATGTCGGCCCGCAGCGCGCCCTCATAGATCGAGCCGTCGGGATAGGTGATGCGCCCCAACCCCTCCATCCGGCCTTCGACCCAATCGCCAGCATAGACATAGCCGTCCGTGCCGGTGAACGTGCCCTGACCGGAACGGCGGTCGGCGCGGAAATCACCGTCATAGCGGTCGCCGTTGGAATAGGTGGCAATGCCGCGCCCTTCGCGACGCCCATTGGCAAAGCGCCCCTCATAGGCATCGCCGCTGGCTTGGGTCAGCTTGCCCTGCCCCGCCATCTGGCCCGCAGACCAGCCGCCTTCATAGGTCAGGCCGTCCGCCATTGTCAGCTTGCCCGTCCCGGACCGCTGGTTCGCCTTCATCTCGCCTTCATAGGTCGAGCCGTCGGGATAGCTGATCTTGCCCCGGCCTTCCTTGACGCCCTGTTTCCAGCCGCCCTCGTAGCGATAGCCATTATCCTGCGTCAGCACGCCCTGCCCGTCATGGAGCGCATTGACGAAGCCACCCTTATAGACCGAACCGTTGGCGTAATGCGCCTCTCCCTGCCCGGTGATCTGGCCGTCCCGCCAGTCGCCCTGATAGGTGCCACCATCGGCATAGGTGATCTTGCCCCGGCCATTAGGCTTGCCCTTGGCAAACGCCCCTTCGTAGACCGAGCCGTTGGGGAACTTGGCGCTGCCTTGTCCCAGGATCTCGCCCTCGACCCAATCGCCGGTATATTCATAGCCCGAGGGCAGCTTGTATGTGCCGCGCCCGTGCTGCTTGCCGTTGCGAAAGGTGCCTTCGTAAATCGCGCCGTCGTCATACTGCTTGGTGACGACGCCTTGCGCCGCGGCCATTCCGGTCCCGGCCAGGAAGATCGCGCAAGCGACCGTGGCTGCCTTCATCGCTCCTGCCCTTTCGCATTATAGCTGCTTTTGCGCGAGGTTTACCGCATGGACCCGCGCGGCGCAAAGCCCGACTTTCCCTTTCGCTCCGGCTCGCCTATCAACAGGGCGAAACCGGGAAGGATCATGACGTGGCCGACAGATTCCGCATCACCCTTGGACAGTTGAACCCCACCGTCGGCGATCTGCCCGGCAATGCGGCAAAAGCCCGTGTGGCGTGGGAACAGGCCCGCGCGGCGGGTGCCGACATGCTGGCTTTGCCCGAAATGTTCATCACCGGCTACCAGACGCAGGATCTGGTGCTGAAAGCCGCCTTTACCGAAGACGCCATGGCCGAGATCGAAAGGCTGGCGCAGGACTGCGCCAACGGCCCCGCCATCGGCATCGGCGGCCCATTCGCCGAGGAAGACCGGCTTTACAACGCCTATTACGTCCTCAAGGACGGCAAGATCGTGGCCCGCGTGCTGAAACACGAATTGCCGCATAAGCAACTTTTCGACGAGTGGCGGCTGTTCAATGTCGGTCCAATCAGCGGCCCCTATGCCCTGAACGGTCTGCGCATCGGCAGCCCGATCTGCGAGGACGCCTGGTGGCCCGAGGTCGCCGAGACGCTGGCCGAAACCGGGGCCGAGATCCTGCTGGTCCCGAACGGCAGCCCCTATCACCGCAACAAGCTGGACCTGCGCATGGGCCATATGGTCGCGCGCGTTGTCGAAACCGGCCTGCCGCTGGTCTATCTGAATTCGGTCGGCGGACAGGATGACCAGCTTTACGACGGCGGCAGCTTCGTGCTGAACCCCGGCGAGGATGGCGGCGCGGTCAAGGTCATGCAGATGGCACCCTTCGACGAGATGATCGAGCATCTGGATTTCGAACGCACGCCGCAGGGCTGGCGCGCGGTTCCCGGTCGGATGGATCACCAGCCCGACGAATGGGAACAGGATTACCGCGCCATGACCGAGGGGCTGCGCGACTACATGCGCAAATCCGGGTTCAAAAAGGTGGTGCTGGGGCTTTCGGGCGGCATCGACAGCGCGTTGGTCGCGACCATTGCCAGCGACGCGATCGGCCCGGAAAACGTGCGCTGCGTCATGCTGCCCAGCGAATACACCTCGCAGGCCAGTCTGGACGATGCCGCCGATTGCGCGGCCCGTCTGGGCGTGCGGCTGGACACGGTCCATATCGAAGGGGCGCGCGACGCGGTGGGTCAGGCACTGGCCCATCTGATGGAGGGCACCAGGCCCGACACGACCGAGGAAAACATCCAGTCCCGCCTGCGCGGCGTGATGCTGATGGCGCTGTCCAACAAATTCGGAGAGCTGCTGCTGACCACCGGCAACAAATCCGAGGTCGCGGTGGGCTATGCCACGATCTATGGCGACATGGCGGGCGGCTACAATCCGATCAAGGATCTTTACAAGACGCGCGTGTTCCAGACCTGCCGCTGGCGCAACGACAATCACCGCGACTGGATGCGCGGCCCGGCGGGCGAAGTGGTGCCGCCGCAGATCATCACCAAGCCACCTTCGGCAGAACTGCGCCCCGACCAGAAGGATCAGGACAGCCTGCCCCCCTATGAGGTGCTGGACGCCATCCTTGAGGGGCTGGTCGAAAAGGATCTGGCGCTGAAGGATCTGGTTGCGCAGGGCTTCGATCCCGACACAGTCAAGAAGGTCGAGACCTTGCTTTATGGCAGCGAGTGGAAGCGGTATCAGGCAGCGCCGGGTCCGCGCATCTCGACCAAGGCGTTCTGGCTGGATCGCCGTTACCCCTTGGTCAACCGCTGGCGTGATAGCCTGTAAGGCGAATATCTGCGCGGTCGATCCCGCGCAGACGGCTTAGACCACGACTTCCAGCCGTTCCTGCTGGCCCACGTCGAAGATCTGGCGGTAATGTTCGATCAGATCGGCGGGGCCGGTGGCTTTCTCGGGGTTGTCGGACAGCTTCACGGTCGGGCGCCCTTCGGCAGCGACCGCCTTGCAGACCAATGAGAATGGGGCAAGCCCGTCGCCCGGAACCAGCCCGCGGAAGTCATTGGTCAAAAGCGTGCCCCAGCCGAAGCTGACCTTGACCCTGCCCTGGAAGCGCAGGAACAGTTCCTTGATCTTTGCGACATCCAGCCCGTCGGAAAAAATGATGAGCTTGTTGCGCGGGTCTTCGCCCCGGCTTTGCCACCAGCGGATCGCCGTCTCGGCGCCCTCGGCGGGATCGCCGCTGTCGATGCGGATGCCGGTCCAGCCCGCCAGCCAGTCCGGGGCCTTTTCCAGAAACCCTTTGGTTCCATAGGTATCGGGCAACATCATGCGCAGGTTGCCGTCATGCTCTTCGTGCCAGTCGGCCAGAACGCGGTAAGGCGCTTCGCGCAGCTCGGCATCGTTATTGGCAAGCGCGGCATAGACCATCGGCAGTTCATGCGCATTGGTCCCGATCGCCTCGATGTCGCGGCGCATGGCGATCAGGCAGTTCGAGGTGCCGGTGAAACTGTCGCCCAGCCCCTCGATCATGGCCTGCACGCACCAGTCCTGCCACAGAAAGCTGTGCCGCCGCCGCGTGCCGAAATCGGCGATGCGCAGATCGGGACCAAGCTCGCGCAGCGCCTCGATCTTTTCCCACAGGCGGGTCATGGCGCGGGCGTAAAGCACCTGCAATTCGAACCGACCCATGTCCTTCAGCACGGCGCGCGAGCGCAGCTCCATGATGATGGCCAGTGCCGGGATTTCCCAAAGCATGACCTCGGCCCATTTGCCTTCAAAGGTCAGCTCATATTGCCCGTCACGCTTTTCAAGCTGATAGGCGGGCAGGCGCAGGTTCTCCAGAAACTCCATGAAGTCGGGACGGAACATCTGGCGCTTGCCATAGAACGTATTGCCGCGCAGCCATGTGCTTTCGCCGCGCGTCAGCGACAGGCCGCGCACATGGTCCAACTGCTCGCGCAATTCGCTTTCGTCGATCAGATCGGCCAGCCGGATCTTGGACGAGCGGTTGATCAGGCTGAAGGTGACATGCGTGTCGCGCCGATTGCGAAACACCGACTGGCACATCAGCAGCTTGTAGAAATCCGTGTCGATCAGTGACCGCACGATCGGGTCGATCTTCCATTTGTGGTTATAGACCCGCGTCGCAATATCCACAGTCGCCGTCATCATACCAGTTGCACCCCCGCATCGCGCATGTTGTTGCGTGCTGCCTCGCGCGAACCGTTCAGGTCGATGGCGCGGGTGGCATCTTCGATCACCGTGACGCTGAAACCCAGACGGGCCGCGTCCACCGCCGACCATGAAACGCAGAAATCATGGGCCAGACCCACGAAATACAGGTCCTCAAGATGGCGCTCGCGCAGATATGCCGCAAGGCCGGTCGGCGTCTTGTAGTCGTTTTCATAAAACGCCGAATAGCTGTCAATATCGGCGCGGAACCCCTTGCGGATGATTGCATCGGCGCGGCGGGTGTCCAGATCGGGGTGGAATTCCGCGCCCTGCGTGCCGATGACGCAATGCGCGGGCCACAGGACTTGCGGCCCGTATTCCATTTGCGTCAACGAGAAAGGCTCGGCCCCCGGATGGTTGTCGGCAAAGCTGGCATGGTTCGCCGGATGCCAGTCCTGCGTCAGCACGACCGTATCGAAATCCGGCATCATGGCGTTGATCGGTGCAACGATCTCGTCCCCTCCGGCAACGGCAAGCCGTCCTCCGGGGCAGAAATCCACCTGCATATCCACCACGATCAGCGTTCTGGTCATGGAGTCCTCCTGTTTCACGCCAGTGGTAGGCGGGCATCCGGGGGGCGTCAATGCCGTGCTTGATTGCGGCGCGCGCCGGGTCTAAGCCCCGCCCATGCTGATCGTTGCCGCGCTATATCATTTCACCCGATTCCCCGACCCCGCCGCCCTGCAGGGGCCGCTGGCCAAGCTGTGCTGTTCGCTGGGGGTGCGCGGCACGCTGCTGCTTGCGCCCGAAGGGATCAACGGCACGATCGCGGGCACGCGCGAAGGCATCAACGCGGTGCTGGCCCATATCCGCGCCCTGCCCGGCTGCGATACGCTGGACTGGAAGGAAAGCGGGGCCGACACGATGCCGTTCGGCCGCATGAAGGTTCGCCTGAAGCGCGAGATCGTGACGATGGGCCAGCCCGACGTGGACCCCAGCGCCTCGGTCGGGCATTACGTCGAGGCGCGGGACTGGAACGCCCTGATCAGTGCGCCCGATGTCGCCGTCATCGACACCCGCAACGATTACGAGGTCGAGATCGGCACATTCGTCGGCGCGGTCGATCCCGAAACCCGGACCTTCCGCGATTTCCCCGCATGGTGGGAAGAAAACGCCCACCGCTTTCAGGGCAAGCGCATCGCGATGTTCTGCACCGGCGGCATCCGCTGCGAGAAATCGACCAATTACCTGATGTCGCAAGGCGTCCCCGAGGTATTCCACCTGCGCGGCGGCATCCTGAAATACCTTGAGGACGTCCCCGAGGAAAAAAGCCTGTGGCAGGGCGAATGCTTCGTCTTTGACAAGCGCGTCAGTCTGGGCCACGGGCTGCGGCAGGGGCAGCACGAACTTTGCCACGCCTGCCGCCGTCCGCTGTCAGCCCAGGACCGCACCCGCCCTGAATACGAGGCGGGCGTCAGCTGCCACCGCTGCCATTCCGAATATGACGATGCAGACCGCGAGAGGTTCCGCGAACGCCAGCGTCAGGCCGATCGCGGCGAATGTTTCGGCGATGCGGATATGTCATAGACCTTTTGATTTTATTGCCTAGCCTCTGGGTGCAACACAACCAGAGGTTTATACATGCCGATCAATATTCGTGGAACGAACAGCCGGGACGTCTTCAACCCGCTGGATCTTCCCAATAGCCGCGATGACGTAATTGCACATCTGTTGGATGGCGACGACGAATTCACCGGGCGCGGCGGCGTCTCGTATCAGGTCTATGGCGGTGCGGGCGACGACCGCATCACCACGGCCAGCAACGGCAACGAATTGCGTGGTGACGGCGGCAATGACACGCTTTCCGCGGCGGGCGGGACGAACGCCCAGCTTTACGGTGGCGAAGGCAACGACCTGCTGATCGCGGGTGCGGGTAATAACTATCTTAACGGTGGACAGGGCGCAGACACGATGCGCGGCGGTTCCGGCAACGATCATTTCGTGGTCGATTCCGCGATGGACCAGATCGTTGAGCCGTGGCAGGACGCCGCGGGCCGGCCCAATACCTCGATCGATACGGTGTCGGCCTCGGTCGGGTGGACGCTTGGGGCCAATCTGGAAAACCTGACGCTGACCGGCTCGGCCCGCAATGGCATCGGCAACGGGCTGGACAACCTGATCCTTGGCAATAACAGCGACAACCTGCTGCTGGGCGGCGCGGGCAATGACACGCTGGAAGGGATGCTGGGCGACGACACGCTGGACGGCGGCGCGGGCACCGATACATTTCTGGCCGAAACCGGGGCGGCGCTGAAACTGGATTTGCGCATCACCGGCCCGCAGCACACCGCGCGCGGCATGGATGTGGTGCTGAACATCGAAAACGTCACCGGCGGCGCCCATGACGACAGCATCATTGGCAATCTTTACGCCAACCGTCTGGATGGCAGCGACGGCAACGACGATCTGCAAGGCATGTCCGGTCATGACACGCTGCTGGGCGGCAACAATGATGACGTGCTGGACGGCGGCATGGGCGATGACACCCTTTACGGCCAGCTGGGTCGCGACAGCCTGGAGGGCGGCGAGGGCAACGATTACCTGCATGGCGGAGACGGCATCGATTTCGTCGTCTTCACCGGACCGCAGGACGGCGCACAGGATGTCAGCGTGGACCTAAGCCGGACCGGACCGCAGAATACCGGCTTTGGCCTTGATACGCTGATCAGCATCGAGAACATCAAATCCGCGTCGGGCAATGACCAGTTGGTCGGCAGCGATGAGGCCAACCTGATCTGGGCCTATCGCGGCAATGACACGATCTGGGGCGGCGAAGGTAATGACACGCTGCACGGCGAAGGCGGCGACGACCGCATCATCGGCGGCACCGGAAACGACATGATGTCGGGCGGATATGGCAGCGACCGTTTCGTGTTCACCGCCGGTTCGGGTCAGGATCGTATCTCGGATTTCAACGCCGGGATCGGCTGGGTCGGAGAGCATGACAAGATCGTCATCCAGTCCGGGGCCGAACGGTTCGCCGATCTGACCATCCGTCAAAGCGGGCATGATGCCATTGTCTCGTTCGGGGACAGCCGCATCACGCTGCAATGGACGGATGCAAGCAATCTGGACGCCAGCGATTTCCTGTTCAACTGACAAAAGCGGCCGGGGATCATCCCCGGCCTGCCAGACATGCGAAAGCCCGGCTGGACGGCCGGGCTTTTTGATCAGTGCAGCAAGGCAGCCGCCACCACGTCGCGATGCAGAGTCAGTGCCACGGCCGCGCCCACGACAGCCACAGCAGCCGCGATGATGTCATGGCGGGGATCCCACGCCTGATGCCGTCGCGCCGTCCATGCCGAAACGGGATAGCAGAACAGATGCGCAAAGCCCTGTGCCACCAACAGCCCCGTCAACCCGCCAAGCCATGCGCCGACCAGCACCAGCCCGAAATAGATCATCGCACGGCTGGATTGCATGACGAAGAAGCCGCGTGAATCCCCCGCGGCCAGTGCCGCTGTTTCATAGCTTAGCGGCACGACCATCAGCATCTGGATACAGGCGATGGCGACAAGGATGCCACCTGCGCGGTGATAGCGGTCATCGTAAAGCTGATCGACCAACCAGGGGCCAACCAATGCAAAACCGATCGCCACGAAAAGCAGCAGGCCGGTAAAGCCAAAGCGCGTGCGCTGCAATGTGCGGCGGTTCTGCTCGCTCTCTCCGGGGGGATGTTCGCGATACATCGGAATGAACAGCCGCCCCGCGATGGCCGTGCCCAGCAGACCGGGAACCGTCGCAAGGAACTGACCGATGTTGTAAATCCCCAGATGCTCCAGCGTCAGGACGCGGCCCAGAATTATCCGGTCGCCCTGAAACAGCAGAAAGCCGCAGATGGTGCTGAAAAAGATCCATTTGCCGAATTTGACGATCTCGTCCCGTGCTTCCTTTTCCATGCGGAAGCGATCGACATGGCCGGGCAGCATGTAATGGAACATGGCAAGCTGCACCACGGCGCCCAGGACCTGCCCCCAGACCAGCGCCCAGACGTTTTGCAGGATCAGGGCGGCGGCGATGGTGATCAGAATGCCGATGCCTTGGTTTGCAAGCTCGATCATGGTCAGGCGACCGACCTGCAGATGCCGCGCCGCCGTGTCAATCCGCGTGGGGAAGAACCCGCCGATCAGCATGGAAATCGCCGCCGCCGGGAAAACCCATGCAAAGGCGGGCGCGCTATAGAACAGCGCCAGCGGCCATGCGATGACGCAGGCGGTCGCAAAGATGATGAAGCCGCGCACGACCTTGATCGTCCACGCCGTATCCAGAAACGCGGGATCGTCGCCGCGCTTGCTTTGCATGATCGACGGGCCAAGGCCCATGTCGCTGAACATGTTCAGCCCGATCAGGAAACTTGAGACCAGCGCCATCAGGCCGAAATCATCCGGGCTGAGGATGCGCGTCAGGATCAGGTTCGAGGCCAGGCGCATGACCTGCCCGCCCCCGAAATTCGCCATCGACCAAGCGCCGCTGCCAAGCGCGCGCGAGGCAAAGCTTTTGCGGGGCGCGCCCGATTCGGCTGTCATCAGGCCAGGCCTTCGGTCGCGGTGGGTGCAATGGCGGGCGATTGCAGACCGGGGATATTGCCCAGCAGCCACATCGCGACGAACAGCCCCGCCGCCAGCAACACGATCATGTAAACCATTGAAATGCGGCGGTTGCGAATATCGCGCGAGGTCGGAAGGTAGGGTAATGAGATGACGGGGCGTGTGCCCGTCGCGCGGTTGAACTGCTCGGTCCGGCGCAGGACGGGGCGCAGGAACTCAAGCGCCAGGGCCACCGCAAAAGCCAGTCCGAAGCTGCCCACCGCCCCCATCACCGCGCTTTTCTTGCGGTTCGAGAATGCCGGATATTCCGGCGGCAGCGCACGTTCCAGCATGACGAAGCGTTCCGCCTGATCGTTGTCCATCAGCAACTGCTGCGTTTCGACCTGCGCAAGCTGACGCGAGATTTCGGCATAGCGGTCCTGCAGGCGGCGCTGCTGGCGCGTCATGGTTTCCATATCGCGCGCGACCTGAGGTGCACGACTGCGGCCCCGTTCGATTTCCTGAATGCGCCCGCGCAATTCGCGACGCTGATCGGCGAGCTGGTCCAGCTGGCGGTCGATCAGCGCGGCCTGACGCACGGTCAGGTCGGAAGTGCTTTCATCGCCCGAATTCAGCCGCGTCAGGTTGTCTTCCAGACGTTTGATTTCAGGATGGCCGGGGGCCAGCGTGCGACGGGCTTGCGCAAGTTCGATCTCGGCGGTGCGGATCTGTTGCACCAGCGTGGCCGAGGGACGGGCATCGGCCCCGATCGGCCCTTCCTCCAGCGCAAGGCGATCGCGCTGAAGCGCCATGATGTCACGTTCCAGCGCGTTGACCGAGGAGCCAAGCTGCGTCAGTTCGGTCTGCAGATATTCCTGCGCCGCCGGCAGCGCGTCTTCGAATCGCGCGTTGAAATCCGCCATCTTGCGATCCAGTTCGGCCAGCGACTCGGTCAGGCGGCTTTCTTCGCTGATCAGAAAGTCACGCGCCTCGACGATGCGGGCTGCGCGGTTTTCGCGGTCGCGGTTCACGACGCTATTGGCAAAATCGTTGGCGATGGCCGCAGCCGTGTCCGGCGTTTCGGCCTGCGCGCTGATGACGATGGCCGCCAGCGACATGCTGGAATCCGCGGACACACCCGGCGCCTGAATGCTTTCGATGCGGATCGAACTGCGCACGGCACCGATCTTGTCGGTTTCGCTTAGGCCGGGCGCATCGGCAAACAGGTGCAGACGGTCGATCACGTCCAGAATGTTCGAACGCGCGGTCAGGCGCTGTTCGATCAGCTGCACCCGACGCGACGCAGGCAGCGACGAATCGCTGCCCTGATCGATGGCCGCAGGCGTATCCACCTGAATCACCGCCGAAGATTCATATACTCGGGGCGAGGAAATGATCAGATAAAAAGAGGCAAGGATGCCGCAGACGATGATCGTCAGCATCAGCGGCAAACGCCGCCTGATCATCGAGATCAAGTCCTGCAAGGATTGTATCGGTCCCAAAACTCATTAATCCCGTATTCAGGTCAATCTTCGGATTTGTTCAAAACGACGCCCATCACCGGGGGCATACCGACCAGCAGGCGGTCGGCATGGGCCATATCGGCAGACGTGCCATTGCGGCCGTCGGCAACCAGCAACAGCGCATCCGCCAGCGGGATGCCCGCCAGCGCCGCGTCTTCGCCCAGCAAGGCCGCGCCGTCCATGATGACCACGGTATTGGTGCTGATGTCGCCCAGCTGTCCCAGCGCGGCCGCAAGCTGTTCATCCTGCAGCAGCTCGGCTGCCTCGGGCTCGGCCTGACCGGGGGCCAGAACGGCCAGATTGGGCAACTCCTCGATCGTGCAGATCAGGTCCGCCAACGGACGCCCCTTGCGCAGGGTGTCGGTCACGGAATCGCAGCCTGGGATGCCCAGTTCGCGGGCCAGACTGGGATTGCCAAGATCCATATCCATCAGCACGACATTCGTGTGCTGCTGACGCGCCAGCGCCAGTGCCAGATGGATCGAGACATAAGTCCCCCCCGCCTCACGTGTCAGCGGAACCACGGCAAGCTTGTGCCAGCCCCGATTGCGCATCTCGCGTAGGATCCGCGTCCGCAAAAGCGAAAAACGCTGCGAGATGATCTGCGCATGTGCCGCATCCGATGCGGTCCGCGCAGCTTCCCGGCGAATGAATTTGCTTGATACACTTTTACGTCCCGGCGCGGGGGTAGCACCACTTACCGGCGTCTTGTCCGGTGTCTTTCCTGTATCGGCCTGCAAACCTGTGGCCCCTCTGCCTCTGGTGGAACAACGACGACGAAGAACCCAGCATTGCGCCGATGACTTGGCCGCCCGCCGCATGGTAGCGTCCCGGCTATGAGCGCGACAACTGAAAACACGTCAGATCACGATAATGCATGGCAAATCACCGCGGCAGTTTCGCCACAGCAGGTGACCGCCATCGCCATTGGCCGCAACGAAGGTGAGCGGCTTATACGCTGCCTTGCCTCGCTGCTGCCGCAGGTGGGGCGCGTCATCTATGTCGATTCGGGTTCAACCGACGGTAGTGCGGCCCGCGCCTTGGAAATGGGGGCCGAGGTGGTGCAGCTTGACATGACAAAGCCCTTTACCGCCGCACGTGCCCGCAATGCGGGATTCGTCCTGACCGAGGGGTCCGAATTCGTGCAGTTCGTCGATGGCGATTGCGAGGTCGAGCAGGGCTGGATCGCCACCGCGCTTGCCGCGATGGCCGCCGATCCCAAGCTGGCGATCACGGCCGGACGCCGCCGCGAACGCAAGCCCGAAGCGTCGATCTATAACAGGCTGTGCGACACGGAATGGGATACGCCCATCGGTCCGGCGCAGGCCGTGGGGGGTGACATGCTGGTTCGCCGCGCCGCATTGGCTGAAATCGGCGGCTTCGACCCCACGCTGATCGCGGGCGAAGAACCCGAGATGTGCCTGCGCATCGCCCGTGCGGGCTGGGTCATCCGTCGCCTTGATGCCCCGATGACGCTGCACGATGCCGCAATGACCCGATACGACCAATGGGCGCGGCGTTCGCGCCGGGCGGGCCACGCCTTTGCCGAGGTATCGTGGCGCTATCGCGATGGCGCCGAACGGTTCTGGCAGCGCGAAACCAGACGGTCGGTCATCTGGGCACTGATCCTGCCGCTGCTGATTCTGCTGGGGCTGATCGTGACGCCATGGGCGCTGGTTCTGCTGCTGGCCTATCCGGCGCAGATTGCCCGGATGGCGATGCGCGATCCCGATGCGCGGGACCGCTGGCCTCGTGCCTTCTATACCATGCTGGGCAAGTTCCCCGAGGCGCGGGGCGTGCTGGAATTCCATCTTCGCCGCCTGCTGGGCCGCCGTTCGGGATTGATCGAATACAAATGACCCCCTGCTCTGTCCTGATCCCCGCCCATGATGAGGGCAAGTATATCGACGCCTGTCTGGACAACGTTCTTTCGCAGGAACATTCCGGCCCGGTCGAGGTCATCGTGATTGCCAACGGCTGCCGTGACGACACCGCGGAACGCGCAAGGGCACGCATGGGCGATTTCGCGGCGCGCGGCTGGGTGCTGCGGGTCGAGGAGCTGGCACAGGGCGGCAAGATCGGTGCGCTGAACCACGGCGATGCCTGCGCCAGCCATGACATCCGCATCTATCTGGACGCCGATCTGCGGATGTCCCCGCGCCTTCTGGCCAAGACGGTCAACGCTTTGGATGTGCCCCAACCCCGCTATGCAGGCGGTCGTCTGGTGGTTGCTCCGGCGAAAAGCTGGGTTTCGCGCACCTATGGACGGTTCTGGTCCAAACTGCCCTTTGTCGCGGATACGGTGACGGGCGCGGGACAATATGGCGTCAATGCCGCAGGTCGCGCGCGCTGGGGGGAATATCCGCAGGTCATCTCGGACGATACGTTTGCGCGACTGCAATTCACCGATGCCGAGCGCATCCTGATAGACGAGCCGTTCTATTGGCCCATCGTCGAGGGGTTTCAGACGCTGGTCCGCGTCCGCCGCCGTCAGGATACCGGCGTGGCCGAGATCGCGCGTCTTTACCCCGAACTGCTTCAGCGGCAGGGGCATGTGCGCCCCAACCGCACGCAGCTGCTGCGCCACGCCGCCGCCGACCCCATCGGCTTCGTCACCTACGCCGCCGTCGCGGTCGCCGTCAGAACGGGCCGCAACAAGCAGGAATGGGCACGCGGGCGCTAGTTGGCCACGCCGTTGAATTCGTCAACGGTTTCCTTGGCCAGACGTTGCAGCACATCTGCCACCTTGTCGGACGGCGTATCATAGGGACCGCCCATCCCCATCATGTTCCGCTCGGCCCCGATCGGGCTTTCGCCGGTCAGCACCGCGTAATTGATCAAAGCCACATAATAGAACCCGGCATCCGTGGGATGAATGTCGTCGCGGAAAAAGTCGCGAATCGAATACATGCCCGGCACCTCGCCCCGCTCGATCGCGTCATGCAGGCGGATCATGCCCTGCCCGGCGGGGATGATCCGCATCGGGGCCGTGCCCTCTGGCAGGGTCTTGTTCACCCCGTCCGCGATACTTTCCCACAAGGGCAGATTCTTGACGATCTGCTCGCGCCAGGTTTTCGTCGTGCCGGTGGTCTGATCGTCGATGCCTTCCCAGGTCTCATAGAGATACAGCTTGACCGCAGGATTGGCCTTGACCGCCAAGGCCGCCCAATCGGCGGCGTATTTCTGGCTGGCATGGTATTCCACAGTCGGCGCCAGCGGCACACGCTCGGTCATCACGAAAGCATCGACCGGATGCGTGGGCAACCATTCGCGCCCGTTCATACCCTGCGCATTGGCGCTTTCATTCCACTGCCATTCCAATGGCGCGCCGTTGATAATCTGAAACTCAACCGGGGTTTCCATCAGATTATGCATCATTTCCGGCAATGTCGGGCTGACAAGGCTGTGCCCAAGATAGAATGCCGACACCCCTTCAATCAGGAATTGAAACGCTGAACTCATTTAACAACCCTCGGGCTATTTAGCCGAATGACGGCCGCTTACCATTATAACCAGAGCCGCCATACAGAAAATCAACTGATGGTTGATTATGACAGAACGACCCCACCTAATACCGCGTGCAACCCATGCGATTGCCCCTATGTCACAAACCCTAGGCCACCAGACCCCTATCCTGCAACCCGTGAAATCTGCACTTAAGTCATTGAAAAATAACAAACCTATCCTTTTGGTTAGTCCCTCATTTCGATCTAGTTTTATTGGAACGGGCGGCTATACTGCCCCTTGTAACGATTAGGTAGGTTTTACCAATGCCGAACTCTACGGAATTTGTTTCTTCTGATTTAGATAATGTCGGTTCCTTGCTTCAGCAGACGCAAAGCGTCACCACGGAACCGGTCGGAGTGCGTTCGTTCTACGCACGCTTCATGAAACGCCCGCTGGATATTGCCGCCATTCTTGTATCGGCGCCGATTGTCCTGCCGGTCGTCCTGATTTTGGTCGCAATGATCGCGCTGCACGGTGACAAGCCGTTCTACAGCCAATTGCGTGTCGGTCGCTCGGGCCGCAGCTTCCGCCTGTGGAAACTGCGCACGATGGTCGATAATGCCGATGCGCGTCTGGTCGAATATCTGGCAGGCAATCCCGAGGCGAAAGCCGAATGGGATCTGACCCAGAAGCTGAAAAACGATCCGCGCATTACGCCGGTCGGTCGCTTCCTGCGCAAGACCTCGCTGGACGAACTGCCGCAGCTTTGGAACGTGTTCCTGGGCGATATGTCTGTCGTCGGCCCGCGTCCGATGATGCTGGACCAAGCACAGCTTTATCCCGGCGCAGACTATTATCACCTGCGCCCCGGCGTCACCGGCCTGTGGCAAATCTCGGATCGCAACGACAGCACTTTTGCCGCCCGTGCGACCTTCGACGCGGAATATGCCGCCGACCTTAGCCTCAAGGGCGATGCTTCGATCATCGCAAAGACCGTCGGCGTCGTTTTCCGCTGTACCGGCTACTGATATTTTAAAATGAATTTACCTAACGGACAGGGCTGTTTTCAGCCCTGTCTTGCGCTTTCGTGAAACTCAAGACAGGCAAAGCGGCGCCACCCGACCATCAAGGTCGTGACCGTCCCGCTGAGCGAGTATAGCAACAGCATCGACCAGAACGACAGGCCCAGATAAAGGCTACCTGTCAGCACGCTGACCGTCGCAATTGCGACACCTATGGCCAATATACCACTCAGCTGAACTCTCCTGCTCCAGACAAATCATTCAACTTGAATACTGCCAGTTGGTTCCAGAATCGCCACTGAAATCGTAGCCTCCTGCAACGAAGGGGGTAGTTCCGCCCATACTCCTGTCGAAGTGAGCGTATTATGGCCCAGACGGTAGCAATCAACCACCGTCGCCGGCATTTCTGCTTTTGAAAAGGGTTTACAAGCTGCGAATCGGTTATCTCGTCAATACATATCCGCGTCCCTCGCACAGCTTTATTCGCCGCGAGATTTCAGCGATCGAGGATCTGGGCTTTCAGGTGCATCGTTTTGCCATGCGCGGCGACGCCGCCGCACTGACGGACCCGGCGGATCAACAGGAACATGCCCGGACCGAGCGCGTGCTTGAGGCAGGTGCCGCAAAGCTGCTGAACGGTCTGGTCAAACAGGCGTCCAGCCCCGCGCGCATCAAGGCCGCGCTGGCCGTTGCGCAGGCGCGCGCAAAGGCAGGCGAATCCAACCTTGCCCTGCAGATCATCTATCTGGCCGAAGGCGCACGTATCGCCCGCCGCGCGCAGGAATTGGGTCTTGCACATATCCACGCGCATTTCGGCACCAACTCGACCCGCGTTGCAGCCTATGCCCGGATGCTGGGCGGCCCGCCGTTCAGCTTTACCGTCCACGGCCCCGAGGAATTCGACCGGCCTGCCGCGCTGGATCTGGGGGGCAAGCTGGCTCGGGCAGAGTTCTGCGTGACCGTCAGCAGCTATGGCCGGTCGCAGATGTATCGCTGGGCCGAAAGCGCTGATCTGCCAAAGGTGCAGGTGGTTCATTGCGGCCTTGACCTGACGCGCTGGTCCGATCCCGCCCCCCTGCCCGCTGGTCCGCTGCATCTGGTCGCGGTCGGGCGTTTTGCCGAACAAAAGGGCTTCGGCCTGCTGATCCGCGCCTTTGCACTGGCATGGCGTCAGAACCCCGCCCTGCGCCTGTCTCTGGTCGGCGACGGAGAGTTGCGCACCATGATTGAGGGTATCATCGCCGCCGAGGGCATGACGGACGCCGTAAGCCTGCTGGGCTGGCAAGACGAAGCCGGGGTCCGCGCCGCGATGGATGCGGCCCATGCGCTGGTCACCCCCAGCTTTGCCGAAGGTCTGCCGGTGGTCATCATGGAGGCGATGGCCCGCGCCCGTCCCGTGATCGCGACCTATATCGCGGGCATCCCGGAGCTGGTGCGCCCCGGACAGGAAGGCTGGCTGGTTCCTGCGGGCGATGCGGATGCGCTGGCCGGGGCGATGCTTCAGGCCGCGCAGACCGACCCATCGACGCTTGAAACGATGGGCCGTGCGGCTTTGGCACGCGTGACCGAACGCCATGACATCCGGGTATCCGCCAGTCAGCTTGCCGCGCTGTTCAGCCGCGCCAAAGGCTGATCGACAGGTAATAGCCCCCCGCGATCCCCCAGCGCGCGCCGATCAGGCGCGCGCCCATGCAGGCCCGCACCCGTTCGCCGCGCAGAACGGCGGGAACCGCACTGAAATCCAGCATCCGCCCGGTCAGCGGATATTGCGCCTTGAACATCGCTTCCTTGACGCAAAAGGCCAGCAGCGGCAGATCCTCTGACATGCGGTAAGGCGCCACGACCTTGGCCAGCCCATCAGGTGGCTTTCGGTCGCAAGGTTCGATGTCGATACCGATGGACGGCCCGCCCGCCGGGGCCGCGACCGCAACGCAATGCGCCCCGCTATGCGACAGGCTGGCGCGTAGACCCGGCGGCAGGTCGGGCTGCCGATCGGACCGGGGCGGGATCGCCCTGCTCTCGGCCAGCACATGCCCCGCCTCTGCAATCGCCAGCCGTAGGGCTGCACGTCCGATGGCGAATTCCTGACGCCGCTTGGGGACGGCGCGCGCGACCGCCTCTGCCTCGGCGGGCAAAAGCGGCGGCGCGGGCTGGTCCAAGGGAAGAACCGCACAGCCAAAGCCCTGCGGCATCAGGCGCCGCGCCAAGGCGCGCAGCGCCTCGGCTTCGGTCACTGGCCGCCGCGCAGTTGCGCCCGCAAGGCACGGCGCTTGGCCATTGCATCCTCGGCCGCCGCCGGTGCAGCCGTAACGGTCGGGGCCGCAACGGGCGCAGGGGCCACAACCGATGCAGCAGGTGCCGCATTGGCCGGGGCCAAGGTTGCGACATGGCGCATGAAATCGCCCAGCACCGGGAAGCGGAAGATGTCCGTGACCCCCAGGCGCGGCAGCGCCAGCTTGTCGCGGATGGTGCGATGCAACTGGATCGCCAGCAGCGAATGCCCCCCCAGCGCAAAGAAGTTGTCGCGCGGACCGATCTGCGCCACGCCCAGAACCTCGGACCAAAGCGCCTGCACCGCCGGCCCCAAATCCGCGGTCGGTGCAGCGACCGTGGTAGCCGGAGCGGCAAGGGTGGCCGCGACGGGTGCAGCCACCGCCACCGGCACGACGACCGCGCCCGGCATCGGCAATTGCTTGCGGTCGATCTTGCGGTTCGGTGTCAGCGGCATCTTGTCCAGCCGCATGATCCGGCCCGGAACCATATGCGCGGGCAGTGCCGTCACCAGCGCCTCGCGCAGCGCCTTTTCCTCGGCGACATCGCCGGTGACATAGGCCACCAACCGCTTGTCGCCCGGCGTATCTTCTCGGACCAGTGCCACTGCATCGCGCACGCCGGGCAATGCGCCCAGCGCCGCCTCGATCTCGCCCAGCTCAATGCGGAAACCGCGCAGCTTGATCTGGTGATCGGCGCGCCCGATATAATCAAGCCCGCCATCATCGCGCCAGCGCACCTGATCGCCCGTGCGATACATCCGCGCACCCCAGGGCGCGCTGCGATCCGCAGGCACGAAGGGATCGGGTCGGAACGCATTAGCCGTCAAATCCTCGCGCTGCCAATAGCCGCGCGTGACGCCATGGCCGCCGATCCACAATTCGCCCAAAGCCCCCGGCGCGACCGGCGCACCGTCCGGATCCAGCACGTAAAGCTGCGTGTTAACGATGGGACGGCCCAAAGTCACCTCGGGGGCGTCGGTCACATCGGCGGTGGTGGACCAGATCGTCGTCTCGGTCGGGCCATACATGTTCAGCACGCGGGCTTTCGTCACCTTGCGGATCTCGGCCAGCAGCGCGGGTGGCAGCGCCTCTCCGCCCAGCATCACGCATTTCAGCCGCGCCATTGCCCCGGCCACCGTAGGGTCGGATACCAGAATGCGCCCCATGCTGGGCGTGCATTGCAGATGCGTGACCCCCCAGCGCCGGATCTGTGCCGCGATGGAATAATCACCTGCATCCGGGTCGCTTGCCGGGTTCACCGCCGCACGAAGTTCGGCCAGCATCGGGAAGCCCGCGACCACCTGTTCCGGCGCGATGCCGTAATCGATCAGGCAGGCAATCTCGCCCACGCCGATGGTCTTCAGATGCTCGATCCGCGCGATGGCGTCGTCCATCGAGCCGAACAGCCCCGAATCCTCGAAATAGCGCAGGAAGGCGAATTCAAGGATGCCGTCCAGCTCCTCCTCGGACAGGCTGCCCAGATCGATCGCCATCGGGTTCGTCATGCCTTCGGGCTTGCGGAAGGCGGGGAAATCCCATGCGTATTGCTTGACCAGCGCGGCGGCACTGCGCAGGTAATTCTTCATCGGCTCGCGCGCGATTTCCCGCGCGGTTTCGCGATCCGCCGCCAGACAGGTGTGCAGCATCAGCGTGACGGTGAAATTCGCCGGATCGTGCCCCGCCGCCCGCAGGGCCGCGTGGTAATCCTTGACCCGCGCCGCCACGGTTTCGATGCTTTGGCCCAGCAGGTGGGTCAGGACGTTCATGCCCAGACGCCCGGCCTCGATCCACGTGTCGGGGTTGCCCGCGACCGTCATCCACAGCGGCAATTCCTTTTGCACCGGGCGCGGCTGGGTCACGACACCGAAGCTGCCGCCAGCGGCGCGCGGAAACTCGACCGCCTCGCCGCGCCACAGGCGGCGCAGCTGGTCGATGCCCGCGATCATCGCGGTCTTGTTGTTCGGCGGCGCGTTTTCCGGGCGCAGCACGAAATCATCCGGCTGCCAGCCCGAGGCGATGGCAAGCCCCGCCCGACCGCCGGTCAGGTTGTCGATGACGGCCCATTCCTCGGCCACGCGGGCGGGATGGTGCAGCGGCAGCACGCAGCTGCCCGCGCGCACGGCAATGTTTCTAGTCACCGCAGCCACCGCTGCGCCCGACACCGCCGGGTTCGGATAAGGGCCGCCAAAGGCGTGGAAGTGGCGTTCCGGCGTCCACAGCGCGACAAAGCCGTTTTCATCGGCAAACCGCGCGCCATCCAGCAAAAGCTGGTATTTGCGCGGGCCGGGGCCGTCATCATTGCCCCAATAGAACAGGCTGAAGGCCATTTCGCCCTGCACAACGGGGGCCGCGCCCGACACCGCCAGCCGCGATTCCTCGCCCGCGATGATCAAACGCAGGCCGCGCGCCAGCGACCAGAAAATCTCCAGCACCGAGATGTCAAAGGACAGGCTGGTCACAGCCAGCCACGCATCGCCTGCCTGATGCGGGATGACCGCATCCATGCCCGCAAAGAAGTTCGCGACGTTGCGATGTTCGACCATCACGCCCTTGGGCCGCCCGGTCGAACCCGAGGTATAGATCAGATAGGCCAGATTGCCCGGCCCGACAGCGGTTTCAGGGGCCTGCGCCGTCGCGGGAATGGCGGCGGGAATCGGCACGACCTGCGCCTGATGCGTGGGCAGGCGGTCCGCGATGCCGTCCTGCACCAGCACGACTTTGGCACCGCTGTCTTCGATATAAAGCTCGATCCGGTCGGCGGGGTAATCCGGGTCCAAGGGCACGTAGGCACCGCCCGCCTTCCAGATCGCCAGCGCGCCGATGACCAGTTCGGGGCTGCGCTTGGCGAACAGCCCGACCGGCTGATCCGGCCCGACGCCCAGTTCCACCAGCCGCGCGGCCAGCGCGTCCGAGGCACGCGACAGCTCGGCCCGCGTCATGGTGCGGTTTTCGAACGCCAGCGCCACGGCATCAGGTTCGGCCTTGGCGGCGTCCTCGATCAGGTCATGGATACAGGCCAGCCGCACATCCTGCGCGGTGTCGTTGCGCGTGACCAGCAGGTCGCGCAATTCGTCCGTGTCCAGCAGCGACACGTCTTTCAGCGCGGTTTCTGCGGGCAGGACCAGCCCGGCATCCAGCGCGCGGGCGATGCGATGCGCCTGAACGGCGCTCACGCGCGCAGGATCGTGGAACAACGCAGCCCCCGCATCGGTCAGGGCGATGGTCAGCGCAGCGTCCATCGGTTGGGCATCGCGCAGGTTGATCGCCAGATCGGGCCTTGCCGCCTCGCGCAGTTCGGGCGCGCGGCTGGGCAGATCGGCAAGAAAGAAACCATGCTTGGCCGCCTCGGCCTGCTCGGCGTCGATCTGTGCCGAAAGCTGGGCCAGCGTCATGTCGCCGTTCGTCTGGATCGCGATGGGCTGCCAGCCCGCGACCAGCGCATCGCCCGGCAAGTCCTGCGGACGCAGCGCCAGATCAAGCTGCGGCTGCGCGGCCAGACGCGCCAGAAGCGCCGCAGACAAAGCAACCCGCTCGGCCAAAGCGCCCGGCATCAGGTCAATACGCGCCATATCGCCCGAAGGCTCTCCCGGCAGCACTGCCGCGTTCATCCGGGCCAGACGCTTGCGCCACCAGCCATCATGCTTGGCCGCCGCGTCCGACAACTCGGTCAGCCGCGCCCGGTCGCCCGCTTCCAGCACCACGCCCAAGGGCGGCAATTCGCGAAACTGCAGCCGCACCGCGCCATCGGCAGTCGCAACCACCGCCGTATCCGCATCATGTGAGATCACGGTCCCCGGCGCAGCAGATCCCGCGACGACCCCCTGAAACGCCACCACGGCCAGCAGACGGTCGCCCACCAGCACCTTGGCCTCGGTCAGCGGGTTCCAATAGCCGCCGTGATCCAGACCGCGCACCAGCGCGCCGATCCGGCCCGAGGGCTGGTTGAAATCGATCACGCCGCCCGCCTCGGGGCGCTTGTCGCGACCGACATAGCTGCGCTGGGTCAGGTCTTGCGCCACGCGCTGCGGGCCTGCGCCCTCAAGCTGGGCCACGACATCGGGGAAGCTTTCCGCCGCACGGGCAAAGCAGCGGGCGTTCACCGTCAGCGCGGTATCGTCATCGCGCAGATCAAACAGGCGCTGCGCCAGAATATCGCCTTCGTCCACGCCGCCTTCGATCATGTGCCATGTGACGCCGTGCTGCGCCTGACCGCCGATGATCGCCCAGACCGGCGCATTCAGACCCGCCAGCTTCGGCAAGGGACCGTCATGGAAATTGATCGCACCCAGCCGCCCGCGCGCCAGCATCGCGGGCTTCAGGATCGACAGGTTCGCCACGCTGAACAGCCAATCGGCTGCCGGGGCGTCGGCGGAGATCGGAGCATCCTGATCCTCGACCACCAGCCCCGCGCCTTGCGCCCATGCGGCAAGTTCGGGATTGCGCGTGACGACCGCCGCAACGGCATGGCCGCGATCCAGCAGCGTTTCCGCCGCATGACGCAGCAGCAGTTCATTCCCAACCAGAATCGCTGAAAATTGCGTCATGGCTTACCCTTTTCAACATGAACGGGGGCGGGCTGGCGGCGCAAGGCATGGCGCGTCAACTGGCCCAGATGACCGGGAGGCGTGCCGGACGCGCGCCGCTGCATCAGGCAGCGAAGACGCCAGACGCCCTCACCCCCCAATGCCGCAGCCGTCGCCATCAGCGCCCCTGCCCGACCGTGATGCTTTTCGAAATAACGGCGGCGCGAGTCATACCAGTAATCCGGCGCGCGCTTCCATGTCTTCATGCCCGTGCTGGCCGAACCGATATGTTCGACCACGCTTTCCACGACATAATGGGTCTGGAACCCCGCCTTGGCCGCGCGACGGCACAGGTCGGTTTCTTCGTAATAAAGAAAAAAGCCTTCATCGAACAAACCGATGCGTTCCAGCATGTCCATGCGCATCATCATCGACGCGCCTGCCGACCAGTCCACGCGACCCGAGGTCGCAGGCTGGGGGATCGCCACGACCTTGTTGCGCAGCAGCTTGGTGATCGGGCCGGTCTTGCTGGCCGCCTCGAATTCGCCAGCCGCACTGGGAAAGCGGAAAGCGGTCAGATGCGGTTCGCCGTCCGTGCCGCGAATGCGCGAACAGGCGATGCCGGCTTCGGGATGGCGGGCCATGTAATCGACCAGTGCCCGGATCGCGCCCGGCTGCGGGATCGCGTCCGAGTTCAGCAGATAGACCAGATCGGGCCGCCGCCCGTCCGGCAATCGCTGACGGATGCCGTGATTGTTGCCCGCGCCGAAACCGCCGTTCCAGCCCGATTGCACCACGGCGATGCGCGGCCAGCCCTGCACGGCCTGCGACATCTTTTCGAACGACCCATCGCCCGAGTCGTTGTCCACGACCGTCACGCCACCGTCCAGCCCTTCGATCTCGCGCAGGGCTGCCTGCGCCGCGTCCAGCGACATTTCGGGCGTGCGCCAGTTCAGAACGACCACTTGCACCGATTGGGTCATCGCTTACTCCGCCGCCTTGGCACGCGCCGATACGTCATCCGCATCGCGCAGAATTTCGCGCAGCACGGTCGCCATACGGCGCACATTGGGCTCCAGCACCATGCTGTCATGGTCGCCCGGCACCTCGATCACCTGAAGCTGCGGCATGAAGCGCGTCCAGCCGTTATCTTCCAGCAGATATTCGCGGGCCGTAGTGACCCAGCGCCCGCCCGAAACCTTGAAGCGCCGGTCCAGTGGTGGACGGAACATCGCGACCGGACCGTCCCATGGCGTGACCTGCATCCCCGGCAGCCATGACAGGAACGCCGCCTCGATCGCCAGATCGTGGAACGCGCCGTCGCTGGCTTCCGCCCCCGCCTCCAGCGCCTGCGCCTTGCGGCGCTTGCTGATTTCGTAGCTGACGCGATCCTTGGCCCATTGCTTCAGAAAGTCGAAGCCGCCTTCGCGCATCTCGGCAATGCGGATCAGCTTGCGGTCCTTTTTGTTCAGCGGCTCACGCATGGGCAGCGGCGTGTCCAGCATAACCAGCATGGCCACGTCTTCGCCCGCCTCGCGCAATTGCCGCGCCATTTCATATGCGGTCAAACCGCCACCCGAGAAGCCGCCCAGCAGATACGGGCCATGCGGCTGCACCTGACGGATTTCGGCCAGATAGTCCCGCGCCGCCTCGGCAAAGCTTTCATGCGGCTTGTCATCGCCCAGCAGACCCCGCGCCTGCAGCCCCCAGAACTTGCGATCCGGGCCGACACGCTGCGCAAGCTGACGCAGGTTCATGATATTGCCGAACATGCCCGCGACGATAAAGAACGGCGTCCCATCGCCACGCCCGCCCATATCGACAAGGAAGCGGTGGCGGATGCGTTCCGCAGGCATGGCGCGCACGTTTTCAAGGCTGATTTCGCGCGGGCCGGTGCGTTCCTCGATCAGCGCGGCCAGCGCGGCAATCGTCGGCGCCTCGAACAGGGTCGAGATCGGCAGGTCCACGTCGAATTTCTTGCGCACCTGTCCGAACATCCGCACCGCGATCAGCGAATGCCCGCCCAGATCAAAGAAGCTGTCCGCCGCGCCGACCTGCGCAATGCCCAAAAGCTCGGACCAGATGGCGGCCAGTTCGGCCTGCGTCCCCGGCGCGGGCGCGACGAAATCGCTGTCCAGATCGGGGCGTTCGAAGCCGCCTTCGCTGGGGGCCGCGTCGGCAACCACCGCCGCCTCGGCAATCAACGCGTTCAGGTCCAGCGACGACACGAATACCTGCGAAAGCCCGGTCGAGATGGCGCGGCTTAGCATCGCAGGCCCGATCGCCGCCGGAATCCCCTGCGTGATGTTCTGATGCAGGCGGCGTTCGGCGGGCGACATGGTGCGGGCCTGAACCCGCGCCTGCGGTTGCGCGGAAAACGCCGCCGTCAGCTTGCGCAGGGCAAAGCCCTTGATCTCGGCGCAGATCGTTCCATCCGGCGCGGCCAGCGTGATGTCGAACTGCGCCATCCCCAGCGCATCGGTGTTTTCGCCCGCATTGCGGATGCGACTGATGACCTGCGCAGGCATCGGAGCGTAAATCCGAATCGAGCGATAGCCCATCGGTGCCCATAGCGCATCCGGCGTCCAGCCCCGGATCAGCGCCATCGCCCAGCCGGTCGCAATGTCCAGCAGCGCGGGATGGGTTAGCCATTCGCCCGGTTCATTCGCGAATTCAGGGGCCAGCGAAAGTTCCGCCACGCCCTCATCCCCGGCGATGCGGAAACGGCGCAGCACCTTCCAGCGCGGGCCGAAATCCATCTGGCGTTCCTGGGCCGAGGCGATGGCCGCCCCCCGCCCATCCTGATCCCACGGCCCGTCGGCCTTCAAGGGTTCCGGCGCGGCTTCCTGCAAGGGCGCGATCAGCGCCTGCACATTCGCCGTGCCCTGCGGATCGTCCAGCACCTGCACGCGGAACGCATCGCCCGCCGGTTCGACGCGGGTAGTGACCAGCGCCGTATCCTCGACCAGCACCGGGCGCAGGAATTCCAGATCGCGGATGATGATCGGCAGGGTCAGGCCGGATTCCAGCGCGGCCTCGGTAATCAGCTCGATCCAGCCGGTGCCGGGCATCAGCGCCTGACCGGACGCGGTCTTGTGCCCGCCGATGATCCAGTGATCCATCTTCAGCGCCGTGCGGAATTCGCGCCCGCCGGGCATGGGCATCGCCTCGTCCAACAGCGGGCGGGCGACGGGTGCGCCAGCCGAAACCGTTTTCTCGATCCCCAGCGCGCGGGCGGCCATGCCGGCATCGGCCCAGACGCCCCAGTTGACCGCGACGACACGCCCCAGCGCCTTGGGCGCGGACCGCGCCACCGCGTTCAGATATTCGTTGGCCGCGACGTAATCCGCCTGACCCGCCGGCGCGATCACCGAACTGGTCGAGGCGAACAGCACCGTCAGCTTGGCCGGATTGTCCTTTAGCGCCGCGATCAGCGCCTGCGTGCCCAGCAGTTTCGGGGCCAGCACGTCCCAGCAATCGTCGTCGGATTTGGCCGCGATCAGGCTGTCGCGGATGACACCCGCCGCGTGCAGCACCACGTCCAGACCGCCGAACCGCGCGCGGGTTTCCGCAGCCGCCCTTGCCATTTCCTCGGGGCTGGTCACATCGGCACGAATTGCGATGACCTGCGCGCCCAAGGCCTCAAGCTGCTGAACAGCCAGCGCAATCGGCGCGGCATCGGTCGCGCCGCGCGTGGTCAGGGCCAGTTTCGCGCCACGCGGCGCAAGTTCGCGGGCAATCGCCTGCCCGATGCCGCCAAAGCCGCCGGTAATCAGACAGACCGAGCCATCGGGGATGCCCGCCATGCCATCATCGGTCAACGCCACCCGTTCCAGCGATTGTTCGAACCGGCGACCGTCGCGCCATGCGGCGACGGGGGCGCCTTGCGGGGCCAGCGCCTCCTCAAGCAATTGGGCCGCCGCATCCACGGGTCGGCGCGGCAGGCGAATGTCCACCAGACGCGCGGCGATATTCGGCATCTCATGCGGCATGACCCGGATCGGGCCGGTGGCGGTGGCCTTTTCGGGGGCATCCGCCGCTTCATCGGCAACGCGCAGGGCGTCGTTGCAGATGGCGATCAGGTCCATTCTGGCCTCGGGCAGTTCCGAGGCAATCGCCTGCGCCAGATGCAGCAGGCCAAAGAAGCCGCGCTCCAGCTGGCTGTTCAGCAGGCTGGAACCGGCGCGGAACGCCGCGCCCTGCGTGACCGACCACAGATGCAGGATGCGGTCGGGGATCATGTCCTGCGTGGCCAAAGCGGCCAGCAGCATCTCATACCCCTCGCGGTCGGATTCGACCGGCAGGGTGAACTGGCTCTGCCCCTTGTCGGCGAAGGTGTCGGCAATACGGACGACCGCGACAGTTTGTTTCAGGTCGCGCAGCAGACCCGCCAGACGTTCACCAATGCCCAGATCATCCGCGAAGATCAGCCAGTTGCGCTGGCCGCTGGCGACCGGACCCTTTGGCCCGATCTCGATCGCGGGGGATGCCAGCTTCCATGCCGGACGCCAGCCCCATTCGGCAGGCTCCTCGATCCGGGCCAGTTCGGCCTCGGCCTCGGTCGCGGCCGTGGTCGAGCGTTCGATGAAATAGCGTTTGCGCTGGAACTGATAGCCCGGCAGCGACAGGCGCTGGCGGCGCGCATCGCCCCAGATCTGGTCCCAGTCGATGCGCCCGCCACAGGCCCAGACCCGCGCCAAAGCACCCATGAAATAGGTGTCATCTCCGGTGTCGTGGTCGCGGTGGCGCAGGGTGGTGATGACCTGACCCGCGTTCACCGACGGATGCGCCTTGGCCATGGCCTGCATGGCGCGGCCCGGCCCGACCTCAAGGAAAATCCGGTGGGGATCGGACGCCAGATAGGCGATGCCATCGGCAAAGCGCACCGTGCCGCGCAGGTGCTGCACCCAGTAATCCGGGCTGGTCGCCTGCTGATCAGTCAGCGGCTGGCCGTCCCGGTTCGAGATGATCTGGATTTGCGGCGGGTTCAGCGGGATGCTGGCCAGATAAGCGCGGAATTCGGCCAGAATCCCCTCAAGCATCCGCGAATGCGCGGCGATGGAAATGGCGATGCGCTGGCACTGCACCTCGCGCGCGGTCATCTTGGCGGCGAACTGGTCCAGAAGCGCATCCGGCCCCGACACGACCGACAGGCCCGGCCCGTTCACGGCGGCCAGATCAAGGCCCAGCTCGGTCAGCTCGGCGTCAAACTCATGCGGTTCCAGCGGGACGGACAGCATGCCGCCCGCAGGCACGCGGTCGAACAACTGCCCGCGCAGACGCACCAGCCCGATGCAATCTTCGAACGACATTACGCCCGCGATGCAGGCGGCAGTGTTTTCGCCCATCGAATGGCCGATCAGCGCCACGGGCGTCACACCCCAGCTGATCCATAGCTGCGCCAGCGCATATTCGGTGATCATCAGCAGCGGCAATTGCAGCGAGGGTTGCAGCAACCGCTT
This sequence comes from Paracoccus laeviglucosivorans, assembly GCF_900182695.1. Taxonomy (GTDB): domain Bacteria; phylum Pseudomonadota; class Alphaproteobacteria; order Rhodobacterales; family Rhodobacteraceae; genus Paracoccus; species Paracoccus laeviglucosivorans. The sequence continues at coordinate 63,962 of NZ_FXTK01000007.1, read as the reverse complement.
GTCGGCCTCGGCCTCCTCGCCCGGTTCGGGCAGCCACAGCGAACGCAGATCGGCGCCATGCGCCTGTGCCATATGGTCAAGGCCGCGATCCATCCATTCGCGGAAGACCGGCTCGGTCTCATACAGCCCGCGCGCCATGCCGGCATATTGCGCGCCGCCACCGGGCAGCATGAAGACCGGTTCGGCCCCATCCGCGACCAGTTGATGGTCAAAGACCAGCCGCGTGTCCGGTTCGGCCAGAAGCGCCGCCGCCTCGGCCGCGTCACGGGCAATCAGCACACGGCGGCGATCGAACTGCCTGCGGCCCTGCGTCAGGGTAAAGGACAAGTCGGCCAGATCGACGCTGGGATTGGCGTTCAGCCACGCGGCCAGCGCCGCGCTGTTGGCGTCCAGCGCCGATTTGCTGCGGCCCGACACGGCGATGATGTGGAATGGCCAATCCGATTCCTCGCTGCCCGGAACCTGCGGCGGCTGTTCCAGAATGGCATGGGCGTTGGTGCCGCCCACACCCAGCGAGTTCACACCCGCCCGGCGCGGCCCTGCAATCGGCCAGTCGCCCAGCGCGGCGTTCACGCGGAACGGCCCGCCGTCGAAATCAATCGCAGGGTTCGGCTTTTCGAACCCAAGGCTGGCCGGGATGCGGCCATGATGCACCGCCAGCGCCGATTTGATCAGCCCCGCGCTGCCCGCCGCCGTGTCCAGATGCCCGATATTCGTCTTGACCGAGCCGATGTGACACGGCCCCTGCCGCGTCCCGTCCGTGACCCGCGCATAAGCCTGATTCAGCGCGGCAACCTCGATCGGGTCGCCAAGCGCGGTCCCGGTGCCATGGCATTCGACATAGCCGATGCTGTCGGACGTCACGCCCGACATCACCAGCGCCTCGGAAATCGCTTGCGCCTGACCTTCGACGCTGGGGGCCAGATAGCCCGCTTTGGCCGCGCCGTCATTGTTCAGCGCGCTGCCTTTGATAACGGCCCAGATATGGTCGCCATCCGCAATCGCATCCTTCAGCCGACGCAGCACCACGACAGCGGCGCCGCTGCCGAAGACCGTGCCCTGCGCGCGGTGGTCAAAGGCGTGGCAATGGCCGTCGGGCGACAGAATCTCATTTTCTTTGTAAAGATAGCCCAGCCCATGCGGCATCTCGATCGTGACGCCACCGGCAAGGGCCATGTCCACTTCGCCCGACAGCAGCGACTGGCTGGCCATGTGGATCGCCACCAAGGACGTGGAACAGGCGGTCTGGACGTTGATCGACGGCCCGGTCAGGTCAAAGACGTGGCTGACGCGCGTGGACAGGAAGTCCTTGTCATTGCCGGTATGGCGCAGCAGGAAATGCCCGACGCCATCGACCAGATCGCGGTTGGAACACACGTTCCAGTAGAAATAGCTGCCCATGCCGCAGCCCGCCCAGACCCCGATCGGACGGTCGAAACCTTCGGGCGTGTGGGCCGCATCTTCCAGCGCGTGCCAGCAGGTTTCCAGAAACTTGCGGTGCTGCGGGTCCATGATCGCCGCCTCTTTCGGCGACAGGCCAAAGAACTCGGCGTCGAATTCGTCGAACTGGTCCAGAATGGCAGCCGAGGGCACGTAATTCGGGTCGGAAAGCCGGGCGCGGGCTTCGCCTCGGGCGATCAGATCGGCTTGCGGCACACGCTGGATCGATTCGATTCCGCGGCACAGATTATCCCAATACTGGGCAACGTTCGCCGCCCCCGGCAGCTGCGCTGCCATGCCCACAATCGCGATGTCAGTATCGGAAACCAAGGTTTCGTCGAAGGCCATGGGCACCCCTTTATCGACTCGAAACGCCATGTCTGGCGAACATCATTAAAACAACTGCTGCGCGTATTCGGAATACCGAATCCTGCGCCCGTCACCAACCTATAAAACGGTTTGCAGTCCTGCCTTTTTAGGCAGAATGCCCTCGGTGACGGGCAGGTCACCCGGCTGCTCGACGCCTTTCAGCAAACGCCGTGCATTCCCCAGCAAAGCCCCCGCTGCGATCCATGTCACAGGGGTCAGCGTGGCATTCGGAATCAGGTCAACGCAGTTCATCGCAAGCATCAGCGACAGACAGCCAAGCATCAGATATTCGGGCGAACGCGCCGCGCCTCGTGCACGCATCAACGCCCGCATCATCGTGAAGATCGGCACCAGCAGCAGCAGGAACTGCGCCAGATAGCCATAGATGCCACGTGCGCCCAGCCAGATGACCCATTGACCATCGGGCACCGAACTTAGCCGCCCGTCATAGGGGTCGTAAAACAGCGGCCTGCCCCAGCCGCCCCAGCCAAACATCGACCGCTCCATCGCGCGTTCGACCAGCTGCTCCTCATTCATCAGGCGGAATTCCAGCGACCGCCCGCGTTCGGGCGAAATCGACATCGCGACATCCACGATATCGTTGACGGGCAATAGCGGCGTGGTGCGCAACGTCGGATAGGCAAACGCAATCGAGGCGACCATGGCCGCCACCAACACCATCAGCTTTGGCCGGGCGACCGCAACCAAGGGCGCGGCGATCAGGGCCTGAATCAACGCACCGGCCGATTTGCACAGCAAGACCATGCAGCAAAGATAAAGCGCGATCAGGATGTTGCGGCGCGTCTTGTTATGACGGGCAAGCGCGATTGCGGCCAGAAACGCCCACATCGTGATCAGCGCGACCCACAGCGGATGTTCCAGAAAAACGATGGGACGATAGCCGCCATATCGGATGGTCTGGACGAAATCGTGCTGGAAATATCCATAGACGATGATGTTCGTCTGCGGACTGAAACGCAGTTCGAACAGCATGGGCACAGTATAGCACAGGATGCCCAGCACCAGCGCACGCAACAGCAATTCAGCCCCACGCGCGTTATATAGCAGGCGATACCCCATCAGGAACGGCAATAGCTGCATGAATACCAGCAACGTATCCGCCATGCCCTGCGTGATCGACATGCCCGGACGGACGTTGATGCCATCGAAAAGCGTGTCCGGGTTGGTAAAGGTCGTCAGCATCGGCGAGGTGAAGTTCATCACCAGCAGGATCGTCACGACCATGCCCATTTCAGGGGCGCTTGGCCCCTTGCCCATCGGATCGCGCCGCAAAAACAGCATCAATGCCGCGCAAAGCGCCGGAATCATGGACTTGTTGATGCCGGGGATCAGCGGCAGGTCAATCTCGATCAAAGGCGGCAGAATCAAGTAGCCGGACACGATTGTCCAGACCAACGCCTTTTGCTTGTCCATGCGCGAAAAGATGACCGAGGTCACGATCGGCCAGATCAGCAGCATCATCAGCGCGAAAGCGGGCACGGATTTTGCCTCCCTGGGCGACATAGACTGGCCCGGACCGTTAAGGAAACAGGTGTTGCTTTCCCCGCTGGCCCGACCCATCCTGCCGCCAATCGGGGCCGGATAGATTTGTATCATGCAGTTCAGCTTTCCCGACGGCAATGCCGTTCGGATCAATTGTCCAGATTCAGATGCGTTGCTGCGGCAGGTTCGCGACAATTTAAGCGCGAACCGGGGCTTCGCCCTTGCGACGATCAACGTCGATCACCTGCAACGTCTGGCTGAGGAAGCGACGTTCCGCCAAGCCTATGCCCGGCAGGATCTGGTCTGCGCAGATGGAAACCCCATCGTGTGGCTGTCAAGGATCGCCGGCAAGCCCGTCAGCCTTGCGCCCGGTTCCGATCTGGTGCTGCCCCTGGCGCAGGAAGCGGCGGCCCAAGGGCTGCCCGTCGGGCTGATCGGCAGCAATGACGCATCGCTGGAACTTGCGGCCAAGGCAATGCGCGCCCGCGTGCCCGGATTGCAGGTGGCGCTGACCCATGCGCCGGGCTTCCCCTTTGATCCGACCGGACCGGAAGGCGCCGAGATCATCGAAAAGATCCGCGCGTCTGGTGCAAGGCTGTGCTTTCTGGCGCTTGGCGCACCGCGGCAGGAAATCTTTGCGATTCGCGCCCGCGATGCCTTGGGCAATGTCGGCTTTGCCTCGATCGGGGCGGGTCTGGATTTTCTGTCCGGCCATCAGAAACGCGCGCCGAAATGGGCGCGGCAGGTCAAGATGGAATGGATGTGGCGGATGCTGTCCAACCCCAAGCGGTTGGCGGCGCGCTATGCCAAGGGCTTCACGATCCTGCCAGGCCATGCTGCGGCTGCGTGGCGGCAGCGGCAGGCACGCCCGCGCGGCTGACCACCTGCGCCAGATGGCGCATCCGGGCGTCGAACTCGGCTTCGAAATCATGCGCGCGGGCATAGGCCAGCGCGTCATCGGCACGCGCCATGACCGTCGCGCGGTCGCGGTCCAGCGTGCCGATCAGCGCGGCCATTGCGGCAATGTCATCCATCGGCACGCACCAGCCACCGTGGCTGTCGCGCACCAGGGCGGCCAACATGCGGTTCGCGAAGCCAACCACCGGCAGACCGCAGCCCATCGCCTCAAGATAGGTGCAGGACGGGTCGGACTGCACATGGCAGCTGACGAAGATGTCGGCATTGCTGCGTGACACGGGCACCAGTCCCGTCTCGAACGGAACGGGCTGGTGCAATTGCACGCGGTCGCCCAGTTCGGCCTGCGAAATACCCAGCCGGATTTCATCTTCAAGGCTGCCCGTGCCATAGATGTCCAGCGAAAACGGCACGCGGGCGTCGCGCAGCGCACGGGCCAGCGGAACCAGCAGATGCCCGCCCTTCATCGGCTCAAGCCTGCCGGAATGGATCAGGCGCAGGGGGCGACGTTCGGCATGGCGCTGGCGGCGGGCCTCCATCTCGGCCTCGGTCGCCATGATCACGCCCGACATGCGGTTGTCCAGATAGCGCAGCGGGGCCGCGTTCATCGCGGCGTAATCATGTTCGGCGGGAAAGCCGTTCATCTGGATGCCGTCCGCCGCCTTCAGCGCAGCGCGGCGATGCCGTTCCTGCCGGATGTTCCAAAGCATCGACCACAGCTTCTTGGGCAGGCTGCGGCCCCGTTCGATACGCACAATCCGCAGCCGCGTTTCCAGCGTATATTCAATGCCATAAACGACCGAGAGACCGCGCCCCCGCGCCGCCTGCCCCAATCCAAGCTGATCAATCATGTCAGCCGAGGCAAGGATGACCCCAGGCGCGGTCCCAAGCGCCGATTCCAGCGGCTGATCCGGTCCGACCAGCGTCACCTGAAAATTCAGCCCGGCCGGATCAATGGCCGAGGCAAAGGGCAGCGCACCTTCGCCCATGTCGCGCAGGACGGCACGGACGGGTCCGGCCCAATCTTCGGCATGGCGCGTCATGCCGGACACGAACTTGTCGTCCAGCAGCAACCGCCCATCGGCAGTCTTGCTGGCCGGAACCGCTGCGAAAAGCGTCAATTCGGGATGCTGAGCGGACATGCGCGCTTCCTTCCGGGACAAGAAAAGCCTGACGCCACCATGCTAGCAAGCACCGAAGGCGACAACGCCAATCTTGTCGATCCGACCTGTCATTTTCGCCAGAAAGGCGAACACGCCCTAAGCGCTGACCAATGCCTTGCCGTTGCGCTGATGCCTCGCGGCCAACTGGCGCGCCCTGGCCCCCGTCGCAAACGGGCGCGCTGCGGGGGCAGGGCTGCCCTGCAACTCGGGGAAAAGCGCAAATATCTCGTCCCGCGCGGCTTGCCCAAGGGATTTCAGCGCCTCGGCCCCGGTATACAGCGACTCGGTCCATGCGCCGTCCGAGGCCACGATTTCATGCCCGTCGAACAGGATATGGACATATTCCACCTGCGCGACCTGCAGCTGTTCGATCCCGTCCAAGGCCAGCAATTGCTTGGCCGCGACAAGCACCTCATCCGCGCCGAACATGCGGCGGGCAATGGCGGAACGGACCAGCACGCGATGCTGCGGCGAAACCGTCAGATCGCGTTGCGGCACGCCCTGTCCCAATGCGCCCGTACGGATGCGGATGGGGTTCAACTGCGGCGCAAGGCGCAGCTCAGCCGCAGATAGCAGTCGCCGCCCGATCCAGCGCAGTGGACGCGGGCCGTGATCGCGGGTCAGGACCAGATCGCCGGGCTGCAGCATCTGCACCTGCATCGGACCGTCGGGGGTTTCGATCAGCGTCCCAGCCGTGAAACAGGTCACGCCGATCGCCGGATCGTCGGCGCGCGCGCCCGCACGGGCAAGCTGCATTTCGGGCCGGACTGTCTGGTCGGGGCGTGCCAAGACCTCATCGCCGCCATGAACTGCCTCAGGGCGTGCGGGCTGCACGTCCTGGGCTGGGGGCGCATCCTGCGCGGCCTGCGCCTCGGCCTCATTGGCGCGCGGATTGCCGGGACGGGGCAGGCCCAGCTCGATCAGGCGCGGACGGGTCAGGCTGGCGGCGCGGATGTTTTCCAGCATCACCCGTTCACCATTGGGGAAGTTCAGCACGGCATGGCCGTCGATCTCGGTGACGCGGACATCGTTGATATCGACGGGATTGCCCTGCGCATCATGCAGCCCTTGCAGGTTCAGCGCATCGCCGTGGCGGATGATGTGGCCGGACGCATCGCGCACATCGCCCACCTGAAACGCCCGGATGGTATCGAACCCCGCGCCATCGCGCACCACCAGCACGTCGCGCTGCGCGTCGGGCTGAACCGGACTACCAAGAGGCAGATAGAAATCCTGCACCATCGAGATGAAGTCGTTACCGCGACCGCCGTCCAGCGTGTCGGCACCTTCGCCACCTTCGATCGTGTCGTTGCCCTGCGTGCCGGTGATCCGGTCATTGCCCCAACGGCCATTGACGTGGACGCCGCGATTGTCCGGGCCGATCACGGCCGATGAGCCGTTGATCGTGTCATTCCCCTCATGCGTCCAGAAGCTTTCGAATTCGTAGAAACGGACGGTGCTGAGGCCACCGCCGACCGTGGTCATCGCCCAGCCCGATTCCGCCGAATTGAACGTGACCGAGACGCCGTTGCCATCCCAGTCGCGCACCCACATGTTCAGAATGTCGCTGCCGCGCTCTCCGGTTTCGCCGCCATAGATCGTGTCATGTCCGACCCGCTCGGTTTCATTGCCGCGGCCCCAGCGGATGTTGTCGATACCCCCGCCGCCATAGATCAGGTCATTGCCTGTCGAGCTTTGGATGAAATCCGAACCTTCGCCGCCATAGATGGTGTCATTGCCCGGCCCGCCGTCGATGACGTCGTTTCCGCGCGATCCGATGATGATGTCGTTACCCGCGCCCGCGGTGATGTCCAGACCGTGCACCGGCACGTGATTGACCGTGCCGGGCTCGCCGCGTTCCGGTTCCAGCACCGCCAGCGCACCGTTGATGACATCATTGCCCGATCCGGTCGTCAGCCGTTCGAATTGCTGAAAGGTCAGCCGGTTGCCCCAAGCGTCCAACGCCTGACCGTCTTCGCTGGAGGTGAAGGTGACGCGAAACCCGTGCTGTCCGGCATGATGACCCAGCACCAGCCTGTCGCCGCCCAGACGATCCATATAGGGATTAGGGTCATAGGTTTCGTGCATCTGGCCGCCGACATAGGCATCGACCACCCCACGGGACAGCGGATCCTGATCCCAATACACCACATCGGCACCGCTGCCCGCATGAACCCGGTCCGGCCCGCGTCCGGGATCGATCGTGTCATTGCCGTGCATGGCGTGGATCGTGTCGCGACCGTTCGTTCCGCGCAGGCTGTCCCGACCTGCCGTGCCTCTGATCAGGGGCATGTCTCTCTCCGATTGGCATAAGGGCGAGTCGCCGGCTGGCAGCGGCTATCCTCGCAATCGTTGTCATGCCAATAGTAGATGAAACGCACGTAAGGGCGTTGACCTGACCATTTGGTCAGTCAGCAAATTCTTGCGCCCATTAAAGCATCAATCGGCGAAAGACCGCTGATGAGTCTTTCGCCAAAGATGCATGTTATTTGCAGAACAACTGCTTGTGGTTGCGCTGATGCCGTTCTGCCATGTTGCGCGCCTTGCCGCCCGACACGAATGGCCGCGCCCCGGTGGCAGGCATATCGCGCAATTCAGGGAATAGCGTGAAGATTTCATCGCAGGCCGACTGGCCAAGGGCCTTCATCGCTTCGGGTCCGGTGTAAAGCGATTCGGTTTCGGCTCCGTTTGACACGATGATCTCATGCCGGTCGAACAGGATATGGAAATACTCGACCTGATCGACGGACAGCGCTTCGATCCCGTCCATGGCGGTCAGCTGCTTGGCCGCGACCAGCACTTCATCGGCGCCGAACATCCGCTGAGCGATGGCAGACCGGACCAGCACACGGTGCTGCGGCGAAACCAGCAGATCGGCCGCGGGCAGCCCTGCCCCCAGCGCACCGGCACGAATGCGGATAGGCTGAAGACGCGGCGCCAACGCCAGATCCACGCGGTCCAGCGCGCGGCTGCCAATCCAGCGGACCGGCTGCAACCCATTGTCGCGGGTCTGCACCATATCGCCCACGCGCAGGTCCTGGACCGCAATCTCGCCCCGGTCGGTCAGGATCGTCGTGCCCCGGCAAAAACAGGGAATGCCCATGGCCAGCAGACGCTCGCGCGTCAGGGTATCGGGATCGACGCCCTGGAACCAAAGTTCCTCGCCATTCGGGAAGTGGATAACGGCGAACTGGTTGTTGTATTGATCAACATCGGCACGCACGGTCACATCGCCGACGCGGATCGGGTTGCCGTCGGCATCATGAAGACCGCTGACATCCAGCACGTCCGCGGGCGCAGGATTGCCGTCGCTGTCGGCCTCGCCACCGAATGCAAAGCTGCGGATGGTGTCCTGACCAAAGCCATCGGCCAGCACCAGCGTATCGGTCGAGGCGTCCGGGCGGCTGACCTGCGCAAAGATGTCGCCGTTCATCGAGATGAAGTCATTGCCCAGGCCGCCGATGATGGTATCGCCACCCCAGCCGCCTTCCAGCGTATCGTCGCCGCGCGACCCGATGATCGAATCGTTGCCCCAATCGGCAAAGACCCGGTAGCCGTCAACATTGGCGTTCGAGCCATCGATGACATCATTGCCGCCGCCGGTGCGCAGGTTCTGGAAGTTCTCAAAGCGCAGATGGCCCTGCACCCCGCCCAGGGCGTCGATGTCGCCGGAACTGTCGGTATCCAGCACGACATGAATACCCGCGCCGCTTTCACCTTCGACGGTCGGAGGTGCGGATTGCCAGGCGTTCAGCGTGTTGAACCCAGTGCCGCCGTCATAGAAGTCGTTGCCGATCGCGGCGTTGCTGCCGCCATCGCCCCAGCGGAAACCGTCATTGTCCGCGCCACCATAAGCGACGTCATCACCGCCGCCGGTTTCGATCACGTCATTGCCAGCGCCGCCGTAAACGGTGTCATTGCCGCCGCCGCTTTGGATGTAATCCGTGCCGCCGCTGCCATAGATCGTGTCGCTGCCGTTGCCCGAATAAAGCCGCATCCCGACGTAATGATCGGGGCCATCGCGGAACAGATCCTGTGCATCGCGCGCATCGACAAGGTTGTTGCCATTGCCCAGCCACACACGCTCGATCCCGTCGAATTGGACGGTATTGCCATTGGCATCGACAGCCGTGCCGTTCTCGGCGGTGCTATAGGTCAGCGTCACACCGACATCGGACCCATAGTTCAGCGCCAGCGTGTCGCCACCGTTATGGTTGTAGACATCGAAGGTATAGCCTTCAGAGCCGGTCAGATGGGTGACGATGCCGTTTTCCCAAACCGGCTCGTGACCGTTGCCGCCGTGGAAAACGGCGTTGTCGCCCCCTGTGGGAGAGCCTTTCCAATACAGGCGATCCGCACCTTCGCCGCCATCGACGGTATCGTTTCCGCCCATGCCCAGAATGGTATCATTGCCGTCGCCACCCGACATGCTGTCGGCATCCGCCGTGCCGATCAGCGAATCCGCACCATTCGTTCCGGGAAAATCCGCCATCATCAACCTCAAATTTGCTCGTTACTGAACTTGCCGTAAACCTTGGATACTGACGCGATTCTGGTCGGCAATGCGCAAGATTTACGCCATATTTTAAGCAAACAGAGAGTTGTTCTTTTGGACAGTCCGTCAACCTGCGGCGTCAAGCACCAGCCAGGTCGAATCCGAAGCCGAGATATGGATCGTCTCGTTCAGTTCCGGCAGGGCGACCGATGGCGCGTTGAAGCGGTCCAGCACTACGTCCTTGTCGCCGACGCGGGCACGCAACCGCTGGACAGACCCCAGAAATTCGACGCCGGTCACCTCGGCCGGGATGCCATGCGGACCGACCACCAGACCTTCGGGGCGGGCTGCCAGCGTTATGCGACCGGCCTTGACCGGGCGGTTCAACAGCACATCGGTGCGGCCGATACGGACATGCCCGGTCGCGGCATCGACCACATCCGCGTCGAAACGATTCAGCGTGCCGACGAAACCTGCGACGAAATCCGTGGCGGGCTGGTTATAGATCTGACGCGGCGTGCCGGTCTGATCGGCCACGCCCTGATGCATGACGACGATGCGGTCGGAAATCGACAGCGCCTCTTCCTGGTCATGCGTCACAAAGATCGTGGTGATGCCCAGTTGCTGCTGAATCTCGCGAATCTGGTTGCGCAGGCTGACGCGGATCTTGGCGTCCAGCGCCGATAGCGGCTCGTCCAGCAGCAGGACGCGCGGGCGCGGCGCCAGCGCGCGGGCCAGTGCCACACGCTGCTGCTGCCCGCCCGACAGCTGATAGGGATAGCGTTCGCCCATCTGCGGCAGACCGATCAGCTCCAGCATCTCGGCCACGCGGCCTGCCCGTTCAGCCTTGGCGACGCCCGCGACCTTCAGGCCGAAGCCCACATTGTCGGCGACCGTCAGGTTCGGAAACAGCGCATAGGCCTGAAAGACCATGCCGATCTGGCGCTGGTTCGGACGCAACCGCGTCACGTCCTGCCCGCCGATCATCACACGGCCCGCGCTGGGGGTTTCGAACCCCGCGACCATGCGCAGCACCGTCGTCTTGCCGCAGCCCGACGGTCCAAGGAACGAGATGAACTCGCCTTTTTCGACATTCATGCTGAAATCGTGGACGACCTTGGTGGGGCCATAGGATTTTTGCAGGTGGTCAAGGGTCAGAAAGCTCATTTCGCGGTCTTTCGCACACCCGCAAGGCGGGAAATCAGTTGCATGAGGCCCATGCAGCCCCAGGTGACGGCAAAGGCGATGACGGCCAATGCGGCGGGTTCATAGGCGCGGTTCGCGCCCAAAAGCTGCATATACGGGCCGAAAGCCGGGCGGTTCAGCAGCGCGGCCATCGTGAATTCACCGATGACGATGGCGAAGGTCAGGAACGCGCCCGACATGACGGCAGCCAGCACATTGGGCAGGATCAGTGTGCCGATGATGCGCGGCCAGCCCGCGCCCAGCGACTGCGCCGCCTCGGTCAGCGAGCGCACGTCCATCGTGGACAGGCCGGTGTCGATGGCGCGATACATGTAAGGCAGCGCCAGCGTGGCATAACCGCAAAGCAGCAGGATATTCGTCGTCCCGCCCGATCCCGTCAGCGGCAGCCATGAACTGGTATTGTAAAGCCGGATATAGCCGAACACGACCACGATGGCCGGAATGACCAGCGGCAACAGCGTGATGAATTCGATATAGGGCCGCAGGCGCGGCAGCCGCAGACGCACCCAATAGGCGGTCGGCACCACGATCAGCACGCCCAGCACGATGGTCAGCAGCGCCATCAGCACCGAATAGCCGAAGGTCGCCCGGAACGCCGGATCGGACAGCACCGAAGCATAGGCATCCAGCGAATATTCCCCGCGCCGCATCCGCAGCGAAAACTCGATCGTGCCGATCAGCGGCAGCAGGAAATACAGGCCACCGATGACGATTGCGGCCCAGGACCAGAACTTTCTCATCGCATCCACCTTTCGGCGCGGGACCGCATGATGACATAGGCCAGATTGGCGATGCCGGTGATGACGATCATGCCGAATGCCATGGCATAGCCCAGATGCGGGTCTTGCAGCACGTCACCGCGGATCTGCGCGAACAGCATGATCGGCGCGATGGACAGCGACGATCCGGTCAGCGCATAGGCCGTGGCGACCGCACCGAAGCTGTTGGCGAACAGCAGCGCGAATGTGCCCAGCAGCGACGGGAACAGGATCGGCAGCGCCACCATGCGCCAATATTGCCAGGTCGAGGCGCCCAGCACCTCGGCGGCTTCGCGCCATTCGCGTTTCAGCCCCTCCAGCGCCGGGGTGATGATCAGGATCATCAGCGGGATCTGGAAGAACAGATAGGTCAGCGTCAGGCCCCAGAAGGACAGCAGGTTGAAGCCCATCGCATAGATGTTGATGCCGAACCATTCGCGCAGCAGCATCGTCACCAGACCGACACGGCCCAGCGTTGCGATGAAGGCGAAGGCCAGCGGCACGCCCGCGAAGTTCGAGGCGACGCCCGAAAACGTCATCAACGGGCCTTTCAGCCAGCCGGGAAGGCCGCCCATGACCAGCGCCGCAGCCATGGCAAAGCCGATCAGGCAGCCAAGGATCGCCGATGCCAGCGAAATCTGGATCGAGATCTTGAAACTGTCCATGATGCGCGGTGCCGTCAGCCCCGCAAGATTCGAAAGCGTGAAGCCGCCTTCGGGATTTTGGAATGCGCCGATGACGATGTTCATCGTCGGCAGCACAAGGAACAGCGCCGCAAAAGCAAAGAAGGGCAGGATGCCCAGCCAGTTCCAACCTAACTTCATCGCTGTCCCCCGGACTTGGAAGGCCCCGCCTGATGTGGCGGGGCCGACCGTCTTATTCCTTGACCGCCGCGCCCACGACATTGTCCCAGCCCTCGGTCACGACCTTGCGGTTGGCCTCTTGCTGTTCCAGCGTCGGGAAGATCGCCTTTTCATAGGCGGCAGCCGGGGGCAGCGCGTCCAGCATTTCCTGCGGGACTTTGCCTTCGGCAACCAGATTGTTGAAGCGGATCGGGTGGCAGTAACCTTTCAGCCAGCCCAGCTGACCTTCGTCCGAATACAGGTATTCCATCCACAGCTTGGCAGCGTTCGGATGCGGCGCATAGGCCGAAATCGCCTGAACATAGACGCCCGCGACAACGCCGTCCTCGGGGATGATGACTTCGACCGGCGGGTTGCCGTTCAGGCCATCGCGCCAGGACAGCAGGTTATAGTCCCAGGCGGTGACGATCGGCGTCGCGCCCTGCGCGATGGTGGCCGACTTGCCGATGACCGGAACGAAGTTGCCAGCCTTGTTGACTTCGGCCAGCAGCTCCATGCCCTTCTGGCCCGAAGCTTCGCCCGGCTCGCCGCCATTGGCCATGCCAGCGGCCATGACCGAGATGATGGCCTGAGCCGAGGCGCGCGGGTCGCCCGCCAGTGCGAAGGCGTTGGCATATTCCAGCTTGGACAGGTCTTTCCACGACTTCGGCGCTTCGTCGATCAGGTCGGTGTTCACACCGAACGCCATCACGCCGTAATAGTCGCCATACCAGAAGCCTTCGGCATCCTTGGCATCGTCCGGGATCGAATCCCAGGTCGCGACCTTATAAGGCTGGATCAGCCCTTCGGCCTTGGCTTGCGGACCAAAGGACAGGCCGACGTCAATCACGTCGGGCGCCTGCGGGCCTTTGTTGTCCTTGTTCGCGCGGATCGCTTCCAGCTCATCGGCCGAACCGGCATCGGGGTTCAGCTCGTTGATCTGGATTTCCGGGTATTTCGCCTTGAAGCCGGCGATCACCTCGCCGTAGCCGCACCAGTCATGCGGCAGCGCGATGGTGGTCAGCATACCTTCTGCCTTCGCGGCTTCTTCCAGTGCCGCAAGATCCTGCGCCGATGCCGCGCCCGAGGCGGCCAACGCGATCAGCGCGGCAAGGCTTGCCGCTTTCGAATGAATGGTCATGGCAAACTCCGTTGCAACTTGTGCCGCCTCGGCAGCATCACGTGCCACCTAGCCGTGCCCAGTGACAGTCTTGCGACATAGCGGCCTGCATCGCAAAGAGTTTTTGCCGGGATTTATCTTTTAAGAACCGGGATTAAGGGGCAAGCGTCACCCCGACTTTCATCGGGTATCCGCCAAGGTTGTATTCCGCCTCGATTCGGCGGCCCGGCATGGCAGGTCCGAACGTGCCCAGCGATCCCAGCGAAACGATTGAGCCGGCGTGCAATTCATACCGCCCGTGCTGCACCAGCCATAGTAGCACATCCAGCGGATGCCCCAGCAAAGCTGCCCCGCTGTCGGTATGGACGACCCGTCCATCGACCTTCAGTGCGACGGTCATCCGCTCAAGGTCACCGACCGGATCGGCCAGCGCGGAAATCGGGATGCCCTGCCCCAGCACCCCGCGCCACGGCGTCACGCCATAACTGGCAAACAGCGGCCCATCCGGCACTGCCCCGCGCGGCAGCGCGATGTCGGGCAGTTCGATGAACGGGCGCACATCGCGCAAGGCAGCGGCAACCTGCGCCCGCGTGGTGGCCCGCATGATGGCGGGATCGGCCACGGTCACGACCAGATCGGCCTCGTATAGCGGGGCGCGACTGCCTTTCAGGCTAAGCCTGCTGCCATCCGCGACCAGCATGGGGGCAAACAGCGCGCCCGCGATCGGCTCGCTGATGCCATAATTCTCCTGCGCCTCGGCCGAGGTGAATGCGACCTTGACGCCGACGGGTGGTCCCAGTTCCGCCTCCAGCACGGCACGAAAGCTGGCATAGGCGCAATTGGCGTCGTCCATATTGCGCACCAGCGGATCGGGCAGGCGCTGCCCCGCGATCCAGCCGCGGGCGGCGTTGTGCATCAGCGATGAATCCGGGCATGCCGCTTGCGCGGCAGACAGGCTGCAAGCGATAACTCCCCCCAGAATCAATGCCTTCATGTGTCCCTCGCTCCGCCCTTCGGCCGACGATGCCCGATGCGCGAAGTTCTGTCACCGGGGATTTTCCCAGCGCTGGCGCGAGATGGTTTCCATCCCCTGCCCCATCCCCTAGAAGGACTTACCCCAGAACGCGCAGGCCAGCCGATGAGTGACCAACCGACCCCCATGATGGCGCAGTTCCTTGCGATCCGAGAGGCCAATCCGGGTGCGCTGCTGTTCTATCGCATGGGCGATTTCTACGAGATGTTCTTTGAGGACGCGGTAGCCGCATCCGCCGCGCTGGACATCGCGCTGACCAAGCGCGGCACGCATCTGGGCGAGCCGATCCCGATGTGCGGCGTGCCGGTCCATGCCGCCGAAAGCTATCTGCTGACGCTGATCCGCAAGGGTTTTCGCGTGGCCATCGCCGAGCAGATGGAAGACCCCGCCGAAGCCAAGAAGCGCGGTTCCAAATCCGTGGTGGCCCGCGACGTGGTGCGCCTTGTTACCCCCGGCACCCTGACCGAAGAATCGCTGCTTGAGGCGCGGCGCCACAACTTTCTTGCAGCCTTTGCCGCCGTTCGCGACGATTGCGCGTTGGCTTGGGTCGACATCTCGACCGGCGAATTCCGCGTCATGCCCTGCCCCGAAGCGCGCCTTGCCCCCGAACTTGCCCGCCACGCGCCGCGCGAATTGCTGGCCATCGAGGGCTCTCGGCTGGACGATGTGGCGCTTGAGGCGGGCGCGGCCCTGACCGAACTGCCCGCGCTTAGTTTCGACAGCGCCGCCGCGACACGGCGGTTGTCGGCACTGTTTCAAGTCGAAACGCTGGAAGGCTTCGGGACGTTTTCGCGCGCCGAGCTGGCCGCGATGGGAGCCATCGCCGATTATCTGGAACTGACGCAAAAGGGCCGGATGCCCCTGCTGCGTGCCCCTGTGCGCGAGGCGGCCTTGGGCGCGATGCAGATCGACGCCGCGACCCGACGCAATCTGGAACTGACGCAAGCCCTGTCCGGCGGGCGCGAAGGCAGCCTGCTGGCCGCCATCGACCGCAGCGTGACGGCGGGCGGCGCGCGCCTGCTGGAACGCCGCATCAGCGCGCCGTCGCGCGAATTGCCGGTGATCCATGCCCGTCAGGCCGCAGTGGCGCATCTGGTCGCCGACCCGCGACTGACCGCCGACCTGCGCGAGGCATTGTCGCGTGCCCCCGACATGGACCGCGCCCTGTCCCGCATCGCGCTGGAACGCGGCGGTCCCCGCGATCTGGCCGCGATCCGCGCGGGCCTGACGCAAGGCGGCGCCATCGCTGCGATGTTGGGCGATGACAGCGTGCAGGTGCTGGCCGACGCTGCGTGCGACCTGACCGGGCATGACGAATTGATCGACCTGCTGGACGACGCGCTGGTGGCCGAACCGCCGCTGCTGGCCCGCGATGGCGGCTTTGTGGCGTCAGGCTATGACGACGATCTGGACGAAACCCGCCGCCTGCGCGACGAAGGCCGGGGCGTCATCGCCGGGATGCAGGCCGACTATATCGCGCAGACCGGCGTCACCAGCCTAAAGATCAAGCATAACAACGTGCTGGGCTATTTCATCGAAACGACCTCGACCCATGCCGAACGCATGTTGGCGATGCCCGACCGCTTTATCCACCGCCAGACCACCGCGAACCAGATCCGTTTCACCACGGTCGAGCTGTCGGAGCTGGAAACCCGCATCCTGAACGCCCGCGACCGCGCGCTGGAGATCGAGCGCGAGGTCTTCGCCCGCCTGTCCCGCGCGGTTCTGGACCGCGCGCCGCAGATCGGTCAGGCCGCACGCGCCTTGGCCGAAATCGACCTGACGGCGGCTTTCGCCGATCTGGCGGCGGGCGCGGGCTGGGTGCAGCCCATGGTCGATGACAGCCGCGCCTTCCTGATCGAAGGCGGGCGGCATCCGGTCGTGGAACGCGCTCTGAAACGCAAGGGCGAGGCGTTCGTGGCCAATGACTGCGCCCTGACCGAAGCCGCGACACCCGCCATCTGGCTGCTGACCGGCCCGAACATGGCGGGTAAATCGACGTTTCTGCGGCAAAACGCGCTGATCGCTATTCTTGCGCAAGCGGGCGGGTTCGTGCCTGCGACCCGCGCCCATATCGGCCTTGTCAGCCAGCTGTTCAGCCGCGTCGGCGCGGCGGACGATCTGGCGCGCGGCCGTTCGACCTTCATGGTCGAGATGGTCGAAACCGCCGCCATCCTGAATCAGGCCGATGACCATGCGCTGGTGATCCTTGACGAAATCGGGCGCGGCACGGCGACTTGGGACGGGCTGTCGATCGCTTGGGCGGTGATGGAGCATCTGCACGCCAAGAACCGCTGCCGCGCGCTGTTCGCCACACATTACCACGAAATGACCAGCCTTTCGGCGCGCCTGCCCGGCGTGGAAAACGCGACCGTCAGCGTCCGCGAATGGGAAGGCGAGGTGATCTTTCTGCATGAGGTCAAAAAGGGCGCGGCGGATCGCAGCTACGGCGTGCAGGTCGCGCGTCTGGCGGGCCTGCCCCCTGCGGTCGTCGAACGCGCCCGCGAAATCCTGCACCAGCTTGAAAGCGGCGAGCGTGAGGGCGCGGGCAAGCCCGCAGCCATCCTTGACGACCTGCCGCTGTTTCGCGCAGCCCCGCCTGCCCCCGCGCCCAAGGCAAAGGCCTCGGCGGTCGAGGATCGGCTGCAAGGCGTAAATCCCGACACGATCACAGCGCGCGAGGCGCTGGATCTGGTCTATGAACTGCGCGGGTTGCTGAACCGGCCTGCCTGACGCCTAAGCGCAGACAGGACGACGCCGTTCCTGGCGGTCGCGGTCGATCAGGCCAAGGATGCGCGAGATCGCCCGCCGTCCCAGATGCAGCGCTGCCGGGGCCGAGCGCGGCGGCAGATCGTCGGGGCTGCGCCCGCCCGCCATATCGCCCAGCACGGTGTAATAGCGGCATTGCGCAACATGGGCCAAAGGCAGCAGATCGGCCCAGTCATGCAGCACCCGATGCGTCTCAAGGCTCAGGACCAGCGTGCCGGGCCGGACAAAGGCCATGTCACCAAGCCCGGTGCCATAAGGCGCGACGATCACCTCGGCCGATTGCAGCGCCGCGATGCGCTGCAGGGGCGTCTTGTCGGCAAGCTGCACGGAACGGAAACCGCGACCGCGCAACCCCTCCAGCAGAGGCTCATGCCCGGTCAGCGCCGGGGCATCCGGGCCGGGGGTCAGCCAGATCAGCGAAGGATCGTTCATGGGTGCCGGAATGCGACGCAGCGCCGCCTCTCGCAGCAGGCGCAGGCCGCTGTCATAGGATGCGCCCGCCACAGCGGCCCTTTGCCGGGCCGTCGAACCGGGGCGCTGCCAACCTGCCTGTGCCAGATTGGCGCGGCGGATGCGGCTGTCCTGCACCTGATACAGGTAATGGCGATGATTGAACACCGATCGCACGGCACCGTAGCGCCGCGCCCCGCTATGAAAACGCAACCGGGGCAGCAATGTGGGAAAGATCGCCGCAATCATCGCGACCAGACCGTGACGGATTGCAAGCGACGGGACGTGGAGATTGATCATTCGGTCTGACCCGTCCTGCGCCACATGCGCCAGATCGGACATCAAGCCGACCAGCGCCGCAGGATGCCCCGCGCCATGGCCCATCGCCAATGCCACGTCCAGCGTCGCGGCATCGCCTTCCCAGACCGGCGGGCAATATTCGCCGCTGTCGCGGGCGCTGCGGAACGCGGCCCGCAGATCGCCACTTTCGCCTGGCAGGGGCTGAAAGCGGTGGCGCAGACGGTCTCCCTGCACGCCGTTCAGCCACATCCGGCCCTGCACGGTGGCGAACAAACCGCGAAATTCAGCCCCGCTCAGCACGACGGATGCCGAGGCGATTTCCATGACGCTGCCCGGAATGCGCTGCTGCTGACGGTCGATGGCCGATTGCTGCAATTCAAGAATGGGATCGCTGTCGCTGGCCGCGAACAGGTGAACATCGGCACCCGGAACCGGGCGCATCAGCCAGTCGGTCGGCGGCAGGGCATAATGAACCCCCGCATGGATCGACGGCATATGAAACAGGTCCGTCGGCTGGCCGGAAAAATCCAGACCCATGTAACAACACTCCTCGTCAACAACACAGGTCGGCTTACCACCGGGACAAGGACGAATTGCTAGATCGTCACCTTCACGAAACTATCCCGAAGGGCCGCAGACCATGCTGCGGACATTGCCATGAAAGCCGGGTCTCCGTCCAGTATCCGACGACGTAAGCCGATGCGAAGACTGTTTTTTTCGATCACCGCCAGATCCAGAGGCATTCCCACCGACAGATTTGAACGCAGGGTTGAATCCATCGACAGCAACACAGCCTTTTGCGCATCCGCAAGACTGGTTTCGGGCGTCACCACCCGGTCCAGAATCGGTTTGCCATATTTGTGTTCGCCGATCTGCAGGAACGGCGTGTCATCCGTCGCCTCGATGTAATTGCCCTGCGGATAGATCAGGAACAGATGCGGCTCTCCGCCCTTGCGCTGGCCCGCGACGATCATGCTGGCGCTGGCCTGCTGGCTAAGCTCGCGGGTCTGTTCGGCAATTTCGCGCCGGGTGCGGTTCAGCGTGTCGCCGATCATCGTCGCGACCTTCAGCATCGATCCGGCTTTCAGGATTGATGTCGTCTCATCCGCATCGGGATCTTCGATGGCTTCCTGCAGGCGGCCCAGCGTGGTCTGGGTGACGGACAGGCTGCCCGCGGTCATGATCGCGATGATCCGTTCGCCCGGCACTTCGAAGAAGAACATCTTGCGATAGGTCGAGATATTGTCCAGCCCCGCATTGGTGCGGGTGTCCGACAACAACACCAGCCCCGCATCCAGCTTCATCCCGACGCAGTAAGTCATATCCGTTCCCGCAGCAAATCCCGCGCAATTCATAGGCCCGCGCGGGTTCGTGCGCAACATGGCGGAAAGCAGGGGTTATTGCTGCACTTCCTCGACATGGACGCGGACATCCATGCTTTCCGTCCCGATGCCAAAGGCCATGCCCCGGACGGGGGCGGCGTCCTGCGCGTCATAACCCGAGCCCAGACGCACATAGCGTTCATCCGGGCAGCAGGCATTGGCGGCATCGAACCCGACCCAACCCAACGGGCCGACATGAATTTCGGCCCAGGCATGGGCCGCGTCATGCGGCTTGCCGTCCATGCTGGAATGCAGGTAGCCCGAGACATAGCGCGCAGGCATCCCGCGCAGCCGCGCACAGGCGATCAGCGCATGGGCATGGTCCTGACAGACGCCCTGACGCTGTTCCATCGCCTGCGCGGCCGATGTCTGGGACTGGGTGACGCCGGGCATGTATTCGATCGTGTCACCGATCGCGGCGCAAAGCTTGTGGGCCAGATCCAGCGCGTCCTGCCCCTGGATGGATTTCGCCAGATCGCGCAGCGCGTCATCGGGCTTGGTCACTGCCGTCTGGCGCAGATAGACCATCGGATTGACCGATTCCCGATGCCCGCGCAGCACGCCCGCCGTGTCGCGCGTCTCGACCAGACCGTCGATGGTGACACTGACCAGATCAATGGGGCCACGCACGGTCCAGCCTTCGATCCAGTCGCCCGCCCCATCGCGGAACGCAGCCCCACGCTGGCCACCGGCAACTGTAATGCGCCAATCGCCCACGCGCTGCCCTTCGTGCGACGATGGGGTCAGGCGCAGGCTTTGCACCAGTGCCTCGACCGGGGTGTCGTAGCTGTAGCTGGTTTCATGGGTGATCTTCAGCCTCATCGCATGTCCCCCCTTACATCCGGCCACTGAAGTAATCTTCGTGCACGGCGGTCGAGATGCTGCCGATCTCTCCGATGAACCATGTCAGGAATTCGTGCAGCCCTTCGTCGAAGATCGCTTCGATGTCGCGGGCCATCAGCGATTCCAGCGTCTGCCGCGCCCGTTCCGAGGCATTGGCGGGCACGCCTTCGCCATAGCGGCGCACCAGCCCGTCAAGGTTCCAGACCGCCTCGTAAAGCGAGGTCAGCAGCGAACGCGGGCTTTCGCCGTTCAGGATCAGGAAATCCGCGACCTTGGCTGCCGTGATCTCGCCGCCATAAGCCCAGTGAAAGGCCCGATGCGCCGACAGCGCCCGCAAGATCACCTGCCACTGGTAATTGTCGAGGCCAGAGCCCACGAATTCCACCCGTGGCAAAAGCACGTAATATTTCACGTCCAGCAGGCGCGATGTGGCGTCGGCACGCTCCAGCGAATAGCCCAGATTGATGAAATGCCAGCCATCATTGCGCAATTGCGTCGCATTGATCGCGCCACGCACGGTCGAGCTGTGGCGCATGGTGAAATCCGTCAGCTCGGCCGCATCGACCTTGCCGCGTCGGCGCTGCATCTGGCGCAATTCCTGATAGGCGGTGTTCAGCGCGTCCCAGACCTGACTGGTCAGCGCGGTGCGCACGATCCGCCCGCCTTCGCGCGCGCGTTCAAGACAGGACGCCACGGATGACGGATTGTCGCCGTCAAAGAACAGCCAGCTTTCGATATTCTCCTGATTGATCTGATCGCCATAGCGTTCGGCAAAGGGCTGCTGCGCGCCCGACGCACGCAGCAGGGATTCCCATTCGTTGCGATACCCTTCGTCGGTATTGGGCAGCAGCGTGATGCGTGCGCCCACGTCCAAAAGACGGGCTGCGGTATCGGCGCGTTCCAGATGACGTCCCATCCAGAACAGGTTTGCGGCGGTGCGGCTGAGCATGTGCGACCTGATCCCTTATTCCGACAGAACCCAGGTGTCCTTGACCCCGCCGCCCTGCGACGAGTTCACCACCAGCGAGCCTTCACGCAGCGCCACCCGCGTCAGGCCCCCCGGCACCAGTTCGACCCGATCACCGCACAGGCAATAGGGGCGCAGGTCCACATGGCGCGGGGCCACCCCTTCCTCGACGAATGTGGGGCTGGTGGACAGGGCCAGCGTCGGCTGGGCGATGTAGTTGCCGGGATTGGCCTTGATGCGCAGGGCAAAATCCTCGATCTCGGCCTTGGTGGCCTTGGGGCCGATCAACATGCCATAACCGCCCGAACCGTGGACCTCTTTGACCACAAGATCGGCAAGATTCTCCATGACGTATTTGTAGTCGTCGTCTTTCCACAGCGTCCAGGTCTGGACGTTCTGCAAAAGCGGCTCCTCTCCCAGATAAAAGCGGATCATTTCGGGGACGAAGGTATAGACGGCCTTGTCATCAGCCACGCCCGCGCCGGGGGCCGATGCGATGGAAACCCCGCCCGAGCGGTAGACATCCATCAATCCCGGCACGCCCAGCATGGAATCCTTGCGAAAGCACAAGGGATCAAGGAACGGGTCGTCTATCCGGCGATAGATCACGTCCACGCGCTTTGGCCCCTGCGTCGTGCGCATGTAGACGAAGCCGCCATCGACGAAAAGATCGCTGCCCTCGACCAGCTCCACCCCCATAAGGTTCGCCAGAAAGCTGTGTTCGTAATAGGCGCTGTTGAAATGGCCCGGCGTCAGGATGACGATGGTCGGCGCACCTTCGCATTTCGCGGGTGCGACGGATGCCAGCGTGCGGCGCAGAAGTTCCGAATACTGGTCCACCGGCTCGATCCGGTTGTTGCGGAACAAACCCGGAAACATACGCATCATGATTTCGCGGTTTTCCAGCATATAGCTGACACCCGAGGGGGTGCGGCAGTTATCCTCAAGCACGAAGAACTCGTCGCGGCCCGTGCGAACGATGTCGATGCCGACGATATGGGAAAACACCCCGCGCGGCGGCACGATGCCCACGACGGCTTTTTCATATGCCTCGTTCTGATAGACAAGCTGCGCCGGGATGCGGCCCGCGCGCACGATCTCGCCCCGGCCATAGACATCGCGCAGAAAGGCGTTCAGCGCCCGCGCGCGCTGCTTGATGCCGCGTTCCAGCTTGCGCCATTCGCTTTGCAGAAAAACGCGGGGCATCATGTCGAACGGGATCAGCCGGTCGGGGTCGCCCCCCTCGCCATAGACGGCAAAGGTGATGCCGATGCGGCGAAACAGCGCCTCGGCCTCGGCCTGCTTCATCTGCCGGATTTCCGAGGGCATCGTCTCGACCCAGTCCGAGAGCATCGCATAGGGCGCCCGCACCTGCCCGCCGTCCAACATTTCATTGTAATACATGGTAACCCCGGCTCCCTCACCTCTGCTCACGATCTTGGCAATCGGGCCGACAGTGTCCACAGGCGCAACCGTGAAGAATGAACGAAGTTCCCGGCTGACAATGGCGCAGGCAAATTATGCCTTGAAACAAGGCAGCCTATGAAAGCGGCAGCCCGAAGGGCATCGCCCGGCGACAAATCCACCGGGCAATGCTTAACATGCGAAACCGCATCGCCCGGTCAGATGATCACCAGATCGTTCGAAAGCGCGTTGATATTCGTCACGTCCTCGACCCGCAGGGTATGGCCGTTGCCAAAGCTGAACAGCACGTCGCCATTGTGGATAGACGCGAATTGCAGCACCTGCGCGACGGTGCGCGTGGCATTGCCCCACAGCGCGTTGTCGATCTGGATCGTGTCGATGTCGTTCTGGAAATCGGTGATGACATCGCGCCCGTTGTTGAAGACGAACACATCTGCGCCAACCCCTCCGGTCAAGGTGTCATTGCCGCCCATGCCCAGCAGCCGGTCGTTGCCGCCCATGCCGCGGATGCTGTTGGCAAAGCCGTTGCCGACGATGGTGTTGGCCAGCCCATTGCCGTCACCGTTCTGTGCGCCGTTGGCAATCAGGCGCAGCTCCTCAAGATTGGCGCCCAATGTCATGCCATGGGCCGCGTGAACGACGTCACGGCCACCATTCGCCCTTTCGATGACCGCATCGAAGCGATCGACCCAATAGACGTCGTTGCCCGCTCCGCCATCCAGCGTGTCGCGCCCCGCCCCACCCAGCAGCGTATCATTGCCCACGCCGCCGTTGATCCGGTCGTTGCCGTCATTGCCCCAGATCGTATTGTTGGCGACATTGCCGTTCAGCACGTCATTGCCCGACCCGGCGCGCAGGTTCTCGATGATGGTTCCGCGCATGATCGAGATATTGCCTGTCAGCCCATAAGCGTCGGAAATTGATTCCTGCCCAAGAAAGATGCGCTGGTTCGCAGTATCGCGGCTTAGGTTCAGCGTATCGATCCCCGCACTGTCAAGGATGGTAAAGGTGATGTCGTCACGCTCGGGCCCCGCCAACAGGCTGGAGATTACACCGTAACTGCCGCCCGCATTGCTTTGCTCGCCGTAAACCGTATTGCCCGTGCGCAGGCTGGCCACGCCGTAAAGATCCTGCACCGCCGCAATGTCGCCCATCATCGCCGACATCACCAGGGCGTAGCTGGCATCCACGAAGGTGTTATCTTCCTGGCTGAAATAGGACATGATCGACGCCTGCCAGCTATCGTTGCTATAGTGGTTGTCAAAGCCGAAGGTCGCGGTGGAATTGTAATTCCCCGCATGGCCCAGCCCCAGCGCATGGCCGATTTCATGGATATAGGTCTGATATGAATAGGTGGCAAAACCCGTGCCATAGCTGCTCAGCCAATCCAGGCCGACATTGACGAAGGAACTGCTGATCGTGGTGCCAAACACTTCGGACGTGGAATATGCACCCGAATCGCTGTCATCAAAGCGAATATCGGCGTTGAAGCCACCATTGTTGGTGAAACGGGTACCCGTCACGTCTGTCCATGCGGCAAGCGCCGCCGTCGCCAGTTTGCGTCCCGCCGCGGTCAGCCCCGACATATCTACGCTCAGGGCCTCGCCGGGATTGACGTCGAACGCACGGCGGCCCCGGAACGTGCTTTCCCAGTAACCGTCGGTCAGCTGCTCGGCGATCTGATCGATGGTAAAGGTCGGGATCGTGTTGGTCCTGACCCCAAGGCTATAGGCGCCGGTGTGGCTGGAGTTATAACCGCTGGCCTCAAGGTAATACGTACCGGCCTGGGTGATGTTCAGCACCAGCCGCGAATCGCGGTTCGTGCCGCCATCGTCATCCACGGCGATCGTGAGCCCACTGGAATTCATGACGGTCAGATATGCGTCGGTCAGCCGCGCGCTGCCCACACCTTCAAGCGAGATGACATAGGTTCCGGGCTGCAGGTTGATCCGCACCCAATCGTGGTCCCCGGAGCCGATCCAGCCGTTGAAGCTGTCGCCGACGTTCATGCTGTAGGGCGTGCCGAAACCTGCGGGCGCATCGCTTGTTTCGGTCCGAACAGCGCGCGAGACATCTTGCCCAAAGGGGTTCGGATCATCGGCGATGGGTCTGGCAAGTGTCATGGAAAACTCCTGATGATTACTTGTTTCAACGCAAGGGAGCCCCCGCCCTGTCGATCAGGGCGCGGGCGAAAAATTCAAGCTGCTGCGGGGGTAGATCGGCGCGGTCCATGACCGAAAGTTCGCCCTGCTCGCCACGATGGCGCGTGCCGTCCCGAATCACGTCAAGCCGCGCCCAGATTATATCGACGCGGGGCGCGTTGGCCGTCAGCACCAGTTCGGTCCCGGCCCGATCCGTGTCGATCCGATGGCCGCGTTGCACCAGTTCGTTGCGGATGGCATCGCAAAGCGCGGCAATTGCGGCAGTGCCCGGTTCACATTTCAATGCGACAGGTTCGGCCCCGGCTGCGGACCCGCAGCCAGTCGCTCCCAGCACACCGAAAAGACCTGCGGCAAGCAATCTTTCACGCATGAGCCCCACTTCCAATAACCAGACATCAACTACCCACAGGAATAGCTAACCCGCAGCCAAGCCGGGGATCAACGCCCCCGGACCTGTCGTTTTGGTCTGGTTTTTCGCCCATAGCGGGTTTTCGTGGTTATTCCCAGACGGGCCGGTTCAGGAAATGCAGAAAATCCAATTCATTATCCGGCTTTGCATCCGCCGTGCCGAATGCATATTTAGCGCAGATAACATCGATTACCGACCCGTTTCGGCTGGCATCACGCATCGCCCGCCCCGCGCAGGAATGCGTCGCGACGGGTCGATCAGTTCAGGCCGAATTGCAGGGGATAGCGTCCGTCTTCGAACTCTCCGAACATCTCATCGACCTCGGGATGTTCCAGCGGCTCGCCCGAACTGTCCGGCACAAGGTTCTGTTCCGAGACATAGGCGACGTAATAGGTCGCCTCGGTTTCCGCGAACAGATGATAGAACGGCTGGTTGCGCGACGGGCGGGATTCCTCGGGGATGGATTCGTACCATTCCTCGGTATTGGCAAATTCCGGGTCCACGTCGAAAACCACCCCGCGGAACGGATGTTCCCGGTGGCGGACGACTTGTCCCAGACTGTATTTTGCCGTTTTCGACGGAATCCGCATCGTGATGTTCCTGCTTCGTCGCGCTCATTAGCGCGCCGGGCATGGCCTGTCCACCTTGGCACGCGGCGCGTCAGGCGACTTGGCGCCGTTCAGGGCGGCGGCAATGCCTCGGACGGCTGCAAAGTCACGGTCGAAAGCGACATCTTGGCCGAGCCTTCGGAAAGCTCGTTCCCATGCGCCAGATAAACCAGAACCTGGTTCTTTTCGTCATAGATCCGTTTCACGCGCAGCGATTTGAACAATAACGAACGTGAGGCGCTGAACACATCTTCCCCCTTCGGGCCGCGTCGGATGTCGCCGATGCTGATGGGGCCGGTGCGTTCGCATTCGATGGCGGAATTCGACGGATCCTCGAACCAGTTGCCCTGCTTCAGCCGGTCGAACATCGAACGGTCGAAATAAGCCAGATGGCAGGTCACGCCCGACACTTTGGGATCGGCGATGGCCTCGATGACAATATCGTTGCCTGCCCAATCGACGCCGACCTTGCCGACGACATCGGCATGTGCAGGCAGCCCCAACAACATAAGAAACGCGGCGAAACGGAACATCGTGACCTCGGCCCATGGCTATGCGGGCGCAGGATGCCGCGCCGCAACAGCCGCCGCAAGCAGGGTTCAGCCGACCGCGACCGCTTCGCGCAGGACCGGCGCTCGCCCGTTCTGGGTCAGTTCGTGCAAGCCGTCCTGATCGAACACCACGACGCTTAGCGGACCGCCATAGGCCGCGCCCGTGTCGATGGCCAGACGATTGCCGAAATGCGTCACCCGTTCGACCACGGTATGGCCATGCACGACCAGCGTGCCGTGATTATCGGCATTATCAAGAAAGCCCTTGCGGATCCAAAGCAGGTCATGCTCGGCCTGTTCCTTAAGCGCGACACCGGGCCGCAGCCCGGCATGGACGATCACCGCGCCGTCGATCTGGTGATACAGCGGCAGCGCGTCCAGCCAATCCACATGCGCCCGTGGCACTGCGGCACGCGCATCGGCCAGCACATCGGCATGATGGCGCGTCCCGCGTTCGACCCCGTATGAGGCCAGCGTCGGCCCCGCCCCCAGATTCTGGTGATCCAGCCAATGCAGCCCCGAGGTCAGACCGGGATCCACCCACTCGGGCGTCTGCAGGAAACGCACCAGAAAGCGGTCGTGATTGCCTTTCAGGACGATCCACGGACGCCCTTCAGCCTGCCCGCGCATCAGGTAATCGACCACGCCGCGCGAATCGGGGCCACGGTCGATCAGGTCGCCGACATGAACGATCACCCCCCCGCCGCCATGGGCCGCGTCATCGCGGGCGATCCGGTCATGCACGGCTTTCAGAAGCTCAAGCTGGCCGTGAATGTCGCCGATGGCATAAGTCCGCATGATCGCTCCGCTGCAAGAAAAAAGCCCCCGGAGTGTCACTCCGGGGGCTTGGAAGTGCAAGGATCAGACCTCGAAATTGATCGGGCGAACCTGAAGGAACTTGCCAGTGGCTTTCAGCGCCTCGATCACCTCGGGCTTCAGCTCTTCGTCCAGATACAGGATCGCGATGGCATCATCGCCAGATTTGGTGCGGCCCAGCGTAAAGTTCGCAATGTTCACGCCCAGATCGCCCAGCGTCATCCCCAAAGCGCCGATCACGCCCGGCACGTCGCGGTTGCGGGTGTAAAGCATATACTCGCCAATCTCGGCATCGACATTGATGCCACGGATCTGGATGAAACGCGGCTTGCCATCGCTGAAGACCGTGCCCGCAATCGAACGCTCGCGCGTGTCGGTGACGACGGTGACCTTGACGTAGCCGTCGAACACGCCGGTCTTGGCCTGAGTCGTGGTGGCCTGCTGCACGCCGCGTTCTGTCGCCATGACGGGGGCCGATACCATGTTAACGTCCGGGTTCGTGGCCTTCATCACGCCCGCGATCACGGCAGCGTTCAGCGCCTTCAGGTTCATGTCCGAGGCAACGCCGTCATAAAGCACGTTGATCGCCTTGATCGGCTCATCGGTCATCTGGCCGATGAACGCACCCAGATGGCCTGCCAGCTTGATCCACGGCCCCATGACAGCAGCTTCCTCGGCGGTGACCGAGGGCATGTTCAGCGCGTTCGACACCGCGCCGGTCAGCAGGTAGTCCGACATCTGCTCGGCCACCTGCAGCGCCACGTTCTCCTGCGCCTCGTTGGTCGAGGCACCCAGATGCGGCGTCACGACAACGTTGGGCAGCCCGAACAACGGGCTTTCGGTCGCCGGCTCGGTCGCGAAAACGTCCAGCGCGGCCCCCGCGACATGGCCCGATTGCAGCAATTCGGCCAGCGCGGCTTCGTCGATCAGACCACCGCGCGCAGCGTTCACGATGCGCACGCCCTTCTTGGTCTTCAGCAGGTTTTCGCGCGACAGGATGTTCTTGGTCTTGTCGGTCAGCGGCACGTGCAGGGTGATGAAATCCGCCTTGGCCAGCATCTCGTCCAACTCGACCTTCTTTACGCCAAGTTCGACCGCACGCTCTTCCGACAGGAAGGGGTCATAGGCCAGAACCTTCATCTTCAACCCCAGCGCCCGGTCGATCACGATCGAACCGATATTGCCAGCGCCGATGATGCCCAGCGTCTTGTTGAAGACCTCGACACCCATGAAGCGGTTCTTTTCCCACTTCCCGGCATGGGTCGAAACGCTGGCCTCGGGCAATTGACGCGCCACGGCGAACATCAGCGCGATGGCGTGCTCGGCGGTGGTGACGCTGTTGCCAAAAGGCGTGTTCATCACGATCACGCCTTTCTTCGAGGCGGCGGGAATATCCACGTTATCGACACCGATCCCGGCGCGACCGATGACTTTCAGATTGGTCGCGTTTTCCAGCAGCTTTTCGGTCACCTTGCTGGCCGAACGGATGGCAAGGCCGTCATACTGCCCGATGATCTCGGCCAGCTTCTCCTTGTCCTTGCCGACATCCGGCAGGTAATCCACATCGACGCCACGATCACGAAAGATCTGGACGGCGGTTTCCGAAAGCTTGTCCGAAACAAGAACCTTGGGCATTTCTCAATCCTTTGGATATGCGGGGACGGCGCGGCCAAGGGGCCACGTCCATGTCTTCTCTGTTCCAAAAATACCCCGGGGGTCCGGGGGCAGCGCCCCCGGTCCGGCCGGAAAATCAGGCGTCCACGGCCTGCGCGGCCAGCTCGGCCTCGAAAGCGTATTCGATCCACGGCATCAGCGCTGCGACATCAGATGCCTCGACGGTGGAACCGCACCAGATCCGCAGACCGGCGGGCGCATCGCGATAGGCACCGGCGTCCAGCGCCACGCCTTCCTTCTCCAGCCGCTTGGCGACGGCCTTTGCGAAGGCCGCGCCGTCCTTGATCCGGGCATCGGTGAACTTCAGGCAAACCGAGGTGGTCGAGGCCGTGGCCGGATCCTCGGCCAGATCGGCGATCCAGTCCTTGTCCGCGATGAAATCACGCACAGCAGCCGAATTGGCATCGGCTCGCGCGATCAGCGCCTGACGCCCGCCCAGCGATTGCGCCCATTTCAGCGCGACCAGATAATCTTCGACGCACAGCATCGAGGGGGTGTTGATCGTCTCGCCCTTGAAGATACCTTCGATCAGTTTGCCGCCCTTGGTCATGCGGAAAATCTTGGGCATCGGCCATGCGGGGGTATAGCTCTCCAGCCGCTCGACAGCGCGGGGCGACAGGATCAGGATGCCATGCGCACCTTCGCCACCCAGCACCTTCTGCCAGCTGAAGGTCACCACATCCAGCTTGTCAAACGGCAGTTCCATCGCAAAAGCCGCGCTGGTCGCGTCGCAGATGGTCAGGCCGGCGCGGTCCGCCGGGATCGCGTCGCCATTGGGCAGGCGCACGCCCGAGGTGGTGCCGTTCCACGTGAACACCACGTCATTGTCGAAATCGACCTGCGCGAAATCAACGATCTGGCCATAGGGGGCCTTGCGGACCACAGCGTCCAGCTTCAGCTGTTTCACGACATCCGTGACCCAGCCTTCGCCAAAGCTTTCCCAAGCCAGCATCTCGACCTTGCGGGCACCCAGCAGCGACCAAAGCGCCATCTCGACAGCGCCGGTATCGGATGCGGGGACGATGCCGATGCGGTAATCGGCGGGCACGCCAAGAACTTCACGCGTCAGGTCGATGGCTTCGGCAAGTTTCGACTTGCCCACTGCAGCACGATGCGAGCGGCCCAGGGGCGCATCAGCAAGCATGTCCAGCGAAAAATGGGGGATCTTGGCACAGGGGCCCGAAGAAAAGCGCGGATTGACCGGGCGCGCAGCCGGAGCAGTCATGCTCATTATGTGTAGCCTTCCAGCTAGATAGCGCCGCGTTGGGGCGGCGTGTCCCGCTGACCGCCATAAAGCCCGCCGCAGATTCCCGCAAGAGAAATTTGCAAGGCATGTTTGCGACAATCGCGCGGGACAAATCCGCCCGATTGAACCCCTGCCCCGCAACGGCTAATCCTGCGCCAACCCAGCAGGAGCCGCCATGTTCACCGTTACCATCCTTGCCGCCCCGACCCGCGCCGATCTGGCGCCCTCGCTGATCGAAACGCTGCGGCAGGGCTGGAATGGCGGCCATGTGATCGAGCTGGCCCCCGGCATCGCCGCCGAATTCCCGCTTCAGGCCGAGCCCGCGGATTTCTGGCAGGTCTGGGCCGATCTGCAGGCCAGGGGTTTCGATCTGGTGATCCAGCCCACACAGGGCCGCCGCAAGTCGATCCTGCTGGCCGACATGGATTCGACCATGATCAATCAGGAATGCATCGACGAACTGGCCGATTTCGCGGGCGTCGGCGAACGTGTCGCTGCCATCACCGCCCAGGCCATGAACGGGGAACTGAATTTCCACGAAGCGCTGGTCGCCCGCGTCGGCCTGCTATCCGGTCTGGCCGAATCGGTGATCGAGCAAGTGCTGGACAGCCGCATCACGCTGGCCGCAGGTGGTCGCCAGCTGGTCGCGACCATGCGGGCGCAGGGCGGTTATGCGGCGCTGGTCTCGGGCGGGTTCACGGTCTTTACCGGCCCGGTCTCGACGGCGCTGGGTTTTGACGAACACCGCGCCAACACGCTGCTGGCCGATCAGGGCGTCCTGACCGGCCATGTCGCCCTGCCCGTTCTGGGCCGCGAGGCGAAGGTCGATGCGCTGAACGAAATCAGCGCGGCGCGCGGGCTGACGCCTGCCGATGTGCTGGCCGTGGGCGACGGCGCGAATGATCTGGGAATGCTGCAACTGGCGGGCACGGGCGTGGCGCTGCACGCAAAGCCGGTCGTTGCCGAACAGGTCAGCGTGCGGATCAACCACGGCGATCTGACTGCGCTGCTTTACCTGCAAGGTTATGCTGCCGAAGAATTCGTCGCCTGACCCAAGACCACAGCGTTCAGCGAAATTCCTTGCGAGACGCGCCCGAAAACTTGCGATTGAGACCGTTAGATGACAGAACCCGAGGCATGACCCTGCGTTTCAAAGCCTTGACCGTCCATCTTCTGACCGCCACCGGCGCGGTCCTGTCGATGCTTGCCCTGCTGGCAGCGGCGAATGCCGAATGGTCGCAGATGTTTCTATGGCTCGTGATCGCGCTGATCGTGGATGGCGTCGATGGGCCGCTGGCCCGTCGCTATCAGGTCAAGGTCAACTGGCCGACCTATGACGGGATCCTGATGGATCTCATCATCGATTATCTGACCTATGTGTTCATTCCGGCCTATGCGCTGTTCATGTCGGGGCTGCTGCCCGGCTGGACCGGCTGGATCGCAATCATCGCCATCACCTATGGCAGCGTGATCTATTTCTCGGACACGCGGATGAAGACCAAGGACAATTCCTTTGCGGGCTTTCCGGCCTGCTGGAACATGGTCGTTTTGGTGCTGTTCGCGCTGAAACCCAGCTTCTGGGTCATCCTGCTGATCGTGGTAGCGCTGACCGTCGCCATGTTCACCAATGTGAAATTCGTCCACCCCGTCCGCACCGAACGCTGGCGCTGGATTTCGCTGCCCATGTGCGGCGCCTGGGTGGTGTTCGCGGTCTGGGCCGTCATCGTCGATTTCCACCCCGAAAGTTTCGCGCGCTGGGGCCTGCTGATCTCCTCGGTCTGGCTGCTTTGCGCGGGTTTTGTCCAGGAACTGACCGAGAAGCGGGCTTGATCGGCGCGCCGATTGCCTGAAATCTGAACCCCCGAATGCCCCGGAGGACGCGGATGTTTGCAAAACTGATGCAGGCGGCGGCGCTGGCAGGCTGCCTTGCAGGCCCCGCCATCGCCCAGCAGGACCAGATCACGCTGGGCATGGTGCTGGAACCGCCATCGCTGGACCCCACCGGCGGCACGGCAGCCGCGATAGATGAAATCACCTATGCCAATATCTTCGAGGGCCTGACCCGCATCGGCCCCGACGGCAGCGTGCTGCCGGGGCTGGCCGCAAGCTGGGAGGCGCAGGACGACGGCAAGACCTATGTCTTTCACCTGCGCCCGGATGTCACCTTTCACGATGGCAGCGCGTTCGACGCGCAAGACGTGATCTTTTCGCTGGACCGGGCACGCGCGCCAGACAGCACAAATGCGCAGAAATCGCTGTTTGCAGGCATCGCCTCGGTTCAGGCGCCCGATCCGCTGACCGTGCGTGTCACGCTGAATGCCCCCGATGGCAGCTTTCCCTTCAAGATGGCATGGGGGGATGCGGTGATCGTGGATCAGGCCAACATTCCCCAGATCGCGACCCATCCCATCGGCACTGGCCCGTTCCGGTTCCAGCAATGGGTGCAGGGCGATCACGTCACGCTGGCCGCCTATGACGGCTATTGGGGCGAAAAACCGGCGCTCAGGACCGCGACATTCCGTTTCATCCCCGATCCCTCTGCGGCTTTCGCTGCGATGATGGCGGGCGATGTCGATGCTTTCCCGATCTATCCCGCCCCTGAAACCCTGCCCCAGCTTCAGGTCGATCCCCGGTTCAAGGTGCTGGTCGGCACGACCGAGGGCGAGACGATCATCGCCATGAACCATTCCCACCCGCCCTTGGACAATATCAAGGTGCGTCAGGCGATTGCCCATGCGATCAACCGGCAGGAAATCATCGACGGCGCGATGTTCGGCTATGGCACGCCCATCGGCTCGCATTTCCCGCCGCACAACCCCGATTACATCGACCTGACCGCGCAATCGAACTACGATCCCGAACTGTCCAAACGCCTGCTGGCCGAGGCCGGCGCGACAGACCTGACCCTGCGCCTTGCGCTGCCGCCGCCGCCCTATGCCCGCCGCGGGGGCGAGATCGTGGCGGCCCAGCTGCGCGCCGTTGGCATCAAGACGCAGATCACCAATGTCGAATGGGCGCAGTGGCTGGGGCCGATCTTTCAGAATGCCGATTACGACCTGACCATCATCAGCCATGTCGAGCCGATGGATCTCGGCATCTATGCCCGGCCCGATTATTACTTTAAATACCAGAACCCCGCGTTCAATCAGGTCATGGCCCAGCTCGATGCCGCGACCCAGCCCGCTGAACGCTCAGAGCTGCTGAAACAGGCGCAAAAGCTGCTGGCCGACGACTACACCAATATCTTCCTGTTCCAGCTTGCGAAAACCGGGGTCGCCAAGGCCCAGATCGAAGGTCTGTGGGAAAACACCCCCATGCCCGCCAACGATCTCAGCCATGTGCGCTGGACCCCATAGCTTCTTAGTTCTTCAAATACCCATGCGGCGCTGCTCGCGGGCGGTGTCGCATCAGTTCTTAAGAACGATGCAGCGCCCGCCAAAGCTGCGCAGCCGCGAACAGAATGCATAGGCCTCGGATTTCGAGGAATAGCCGATCTGCGCGGTATAGACGCGCCGCGCGCTGCCGCCGACCTTGCGCCGCACATAGCTGACCCTTTTGCCGCCAAGAATCGGGCGCAGCGACTTGTTCAGGCGCGACACCTGACTGGTCACGCCCGATTGGCTGGGATGGGTGGCCACAATCACACCCCAAGGCCATGCGTGATCCGGCGTCTTGAACTCGCGCAGCTTTCGGTTTCCGGCCAGTTCGACACAGGCGGCGCGGAACGGGCGTTCCTTGTCCAGCCGCAGATCGGGGCTGGATCCGGGTTTGTCGCGCCAGTTCCATGCCGTCAGGCCGGTGATGGCCTGCACGTAATCCTGTGTCTCCCAAGGCAGATTGCCGCCATCCGCAATGAAACGCGCCGCCCGGTTTTCTCCGCCGTTATAGGCGACGGCGGCAAGGCCCACATTGCCCAGCCCGTCCGATAGCTGCTTCAGATAACGGGCCGAGGCGGCGATGGCCTTGGCCGGATTGAAAGGATCGTCCAGCCCGACGATCTCGGCAGTGCCCGGCATGAACTGCGCGATGCCCATAGCACCGACCGGACTGACCGCACCCGCCTCGAACAGGCTTTCCTTCCACAAAAGCCGGGCAAAGAAATGCGGGTCCAGCCCATTATGGGATGCCGCCTGTTCGATCGCCGCGCAGACATCGGGAACATAGTTGGAAACCGAGATACAATAACGCGCATCATCCGTGCAGCGCGTCTTGGCCGAGGCGCGGGGCGCCGCCACGCCATGGACCGCATCCACCGCTTCGTAAGCCGGGGCGCTTGCAGGGGCCAGCGCGGCAAGAAAGGCAAGAACCAGTCGGCGCATCGTAAATCCCGGAAGGGTCAACGCCCTTCCGATAGCAAGATTGTCCGGGCTTGGAAACTGCCCTGAAGGGCAAGCTGCGCCTTAGTGCGTCTTGTCGCCACCGGGCTTGGCGGGCTTGGCGGCGGGTTTGGGCTTTTTCGCGGGCTTTTCTGCCAGTCGCGCGGCCTTGCGTTCGGCCTTTTCGGCGGCCTCAGCGCCTTTGCGTTCGGCCTTTTCGGCCTCTTTGACGCGCTTCTTTTCGGCCTTTTCGGCGGCCTTGCGGCGCTTGTCCTCGGCCTTGTCTTCCTTGGTCGGGGCGGGTTCCGGCTCGATGGTGGCTGCCGGCTCATTGGCTTCGGCCAGGGCGGCGGCGGTCTGGCGGCTGCGCTTTTCGGCGGCGGCACGGCGGATTGCCTGCGCCAGCACCTTTTGCATTTCCAGTTCCTGCTCGCTGGCCTTCATGGCACGCAGATCGCGCAGCAATCCGTTCAGCCCCCTGACGTCCAGCAGGCGAAGTGCTGCGGGCTGGGTCTGTTCGATCATCCCGTTCAGATCGGCAGAGGTCTTGTCGGGTTGAACGGCCATTTTCGCTGCTCCTGTCAATTGCATCGGCGCGCGGCGAAAATGCCATGCCCAAAGGCGCGCCACCAGAAGAAAACGCCCCGGCGGATGGCCGGGGCGCATGATCTTTGTTCGTTCAGCCGATCCGGCGGCTTACTGGGCGGCGACCGTTGCGGTGCCGCCTGCGGGCTCCAGATAGCCATCGGGCGTCTGGACCAGCGGCCCTTCCAGTTGCAGGCTTTCGGCCTGCGTGCGGACCTTGACGCGGGTGCCGTTCGGGATTTCGTTGAACAGATCCATGATGTCCTGGTTGAACAGGCGGATACAGCCAGCCGAGGTGGCCTTGCCGACCGAGGACGGGTCCATCGTGCCGTGGATGCGATACATCGTGTCGCGGCCACCCTTGTAAAGATACAGCGCGCGCGAACCCAGCGGGTTATCGACGCCACCGGCCAGACCGTTTCTTAGCGGGCCATACAGATCGGGCATGGTGCGGACCATATTGGCGGTCGGCGTCCAGCTGGGCCAGGCCTGTTTGCGGTTGATGGTCGCATTGCCCTGGAAGTTCTTGCCAGCTTGCCCCACGGCCACGCCGTAACGCATCGCTTCGCCGGGGGCGATGACGTGGTAAAGGAAGCGGGCATAGGGATCGACGATGACCGTCCCCACGTCTTCGGGCCCGTTATAGGCCACGCGCTGGCGCGTGTTGCGTTCGTTCAGATAGGCCTTGCGAACGGCATGGATTTCGATCGGCTCGCCATTCGGGCCGGAATCGGTGCGCGCACCATAGACCCCAAGATCGGCCGAGGCGGGCGGCGGGTTGGAGGCGGGCGGTGTGGGCGAGCAGGCAGCAAGACCCAGACCCATCGCCAGCATCAGCGAAGCAAATCGCATCGGATTTTCCCCTTCGTAACGCGGTCGCAAGTCAGGCGCAGGCGACCGTGGCAGCGGTTCGTTTTCGACAAATCGGACCGGGGACCGAGCAGCAGCCCCCACGATTCGGATGCTTACAGAAGCGCCTTGCGCAGCGCGGGCGTCAAGGACAACCCTTTGTGAACGCGCGATTTGCTGGACACCTGTTGCCGATTCGCTTGCAAATATGCGCTTCGCGGGGATTTTTGCGCAAGCGGGGAACCGCCGTCGCCAAAGCGGGTTTTACGACCAAGGTCCAAGCAGATGCGATCCCGCATCGCGGCACTTCAAAAGGAGATCGCCATGACCGTAACCGCACTTATCATCACGCTTATCATCGGCGCCATCGCCGGCTGGCTGGCCGGCATGATCGTCAAAGGGCACGGTCAGGGTCTGCTGACCAATATCGTCGTGGGCATCGTCGGTGCCCTGATCGCCAGTTTCCTGTTCCCCGCCATGGGTCTTGGCATGGGAATGGCCAGCCCGATCCTCGGCTCGATCATCTTTGCGACCATCGGCGCGGTGATCCTGCTGGTCATCCTGCGGCTGATCCAGCGCGCCTGAAGCGCCCGGCTGTCCCCTGCCCCAGCGGTCGGGGACAGCCCATGTCCGGCAAGGCTTAAGCCCGCGCCGGTTCCAGCTTGGGCGAAAGCCGCGCCTTGGCCCCTTTGATGTAACGGGCATATCCCAGATCGTCGGACTGGATGTCCGGGCTGCGCCCCGAGATCAGATCGGCAAGCACCCGGCCCGAGCCAGCAGCCATGGTCCAGCCCAGCGTGCCGTGGCCAGTGTTCAGAAACAGGTTCGCAATCGGCGTCGCCCCGACGATGGGCGTGCCATCGGGCGTCATCGGGCGCAGGCCGGTCCAGAACGCGGCCTTGGCCGGATCACCCGCACCGCCGAACAGATCCGTCACCGATTTCGCCAGCGTCGCGCGGCGACGATCATTCAGGCTTAGGTCATAGCCTGCAATCTCGGCCAAACCGCCCACGCGGATGCGGTCGCCCAGACGGGTAATCGCGACCTTGTAGGTTTCATCCATCACCGTCGAAACAGGGGCCCGGCTTTCATCCTCGATCGGAATGGTCAGCGAATAGCCTTTCAGCGGATAGATCGGCAGCCTCAGGCCCAGATGCCGGACCAGCTGTGGCGAATGCGGCCCCATGGCCAGCACATAGCGGTCGGCGGTGATGCGGCCCTGATCGGTGACGACGGCGGTGATGCGGCCTCCATCGACCTCAAGCCCCTGCACGGTCACACCCCAGCGGAAGGCAACGCCCAGACCGGCGGCCATCTCGGCCAGCCGGTCGGTGAATTTGAAGCAATCGCCCGTCTCGTCGCCCGGCAGGCGCAGGCCGCCCACGATCTGATCGGCGGATCCGGCCAGCCCCGGTTCCGCGGCCACGCAGCCCGCGCGGTCCAGCACCTCGAACGGGACGCCATCGGCGCGCAGCACCTCGATGTCCTTGCCCGCACCGTCCAGCTGTTCCTGCTTGCGAAACACCTGCAGCGTGCCCTGCGTGCGTTCATCATATTCGATGCCGGTTTCTACCCGCAGGGTGCCAAGGCAGTCGCGGCTGTATTCCGCGATCCGCACCATGCGGCTTTTGTTCACGGCATAGGCGTCATGGGTGCAGTTTGCCAGCATCTGCGCCAGCCAGCCCAACCGATGTCGGTCAAGACGCGGTTGCAAAACCAGTGGCGCATGGCGCTGGAACATCCATTTCATCGCCTTCAGCGGAATGCCCGGTGCCGCCCAAGGCGATGAATAGCCAGGAGAAATCTCTCCGGCATTGGCAAAGCTCGTTTCCAGCGCGGGTCCGGTCTGGCGGTCGATGACCGTCACCTCATGCCCCGCCTTGGCCAGATACCAGGCCGAGGTGACGCCGATAACGCCTGCGCCAAGAACAACGATCTTCATCCGCGACACCCCTATTCATTCGGAATTTACGGGATGATACGGGATGATGCGGAAATGAATTTGCGAATATGGCCGCGGTTTCGGCCATTCGCGCAAGGATTAACCGGAAATGTGTCAACTTTAAAAAGCTTCTTCGGTCATTTTGCAAATGCCCGAAATATATGCCCGCATGGCCCGTGAATCGGGCAGAGGTTGCCCCTGCCCCGCACCCTGCCTAAGGTTGGCGCCAAGAGCCTTGGTGGAAGATTCATGCCAGCAGCAGCCCGCAAAAGCGCCCTCGCCCCGTTTCGTCATCTTGATTTCCGGCTGCTTTGGTCCGCCACGCTGATCTCGAATTTCGGGGGGTTGGTGCAATCGGTCGGCGCGGCGTGGATGATGACGCAGCTGACCGACAGCGCGACGCTGATCGCATTGGTGCAGGCATCGAACACCTTGCCGATCATGCTGTTTGCGCTGGCATCGGGCGCACTGGCGGACAATTTCGACCGCCGCACGCTGCTGCTGGGCGCACAGTTCTTCATGGCTGCGGTGTCTCTGGTTTTGGCCGTCCTGACATGGCAGGGCTGGATGACGCCGCTGTTGCTTTTGTCGCTGACCTTCCTGATCGGCACCGGGCAGGCGCTATACAACCCGCCCTGGCAAGCCAGCATGGGCGATCTGGTCCCGCGTGAGGATTTGCCCGCAGCGGTCACCATGAACTCGGTCGGGTTCAACCTGATGCGCAGCGTCGGACCTGCGGCGGGCGGTATCATCACTGCGGCATTCGGGGCGGCGGCCGCCTTTGCTGTCAACGCCTGCAGCTATATCCCGCTGCTGGCCGCGTTGCTGCGCTGGCATCCCAAGACCCCGGCCCGGCTGACCTCGCGCGAGCCGTTCGTGTCGGCGGTGGGCGCGGGGCTGCGATATGTGGCGCTGTCGCCCAATCTGGTGCGTGTGCTGACCCGTGGGGCGTTGTTCGGCTTTTCGGCCATCGCGATTCTGGCGCTGCTGCCGCTGGTCGCCAAATCCCACCCCGAGGGGGGATCCCTGTTGTTCGGGCTGCTGCTGGGTTGCTATGGCCTTGGCGCGATTTCGGGCGCGATCATCAACCCACGCATCCGCGACAGGCTGGACAACGAAAACATCGTGCGCATCGCGTTTTGCGGCTTTGCTTTGGCGGCGCTGGTTCTGGCCTTCACCGAGCCGGTCTGGCTGCACGCGCTGGCCATGCTGCCTGCGGGTGCAAGCTGGGTGCTGGCGCTGTCGCTGTTCAACGTCTCGGTCCAGCTATCGACGCCGCGTTGGGTCGTGGCACGCGCCTTGGCGCTTTATCAGACCGCGACATTCGGCGGAATGGCGATCGGCAGCTGGGTCTGGGGCATGATCGCGTCGGATTACGGCATCGACGCGGCGCTTGCCTGTGCGGCAGTGCCACTGATCATGGGCACCGTCCTTGGACATTGGCTGCGTGTGCCCGAATTCGGCACGCTGGATCTGGACCCGGTGAACCGCTTCCGCGAACCGGAACTGAAGATTGATCTGCGCGGTCGCTCGGGTCCGCTGATGATCATGATCGACTACAAGATCGATCAAAGTGACGTGCCGGAATTCCTGCGCCTGATGGCGGTGCGGCGTGAAATCAGACGTCGCGACGGGGCGCGGAACTGGGCCCTGCTGCGCGATCTGGAGCACCCCGAGCTTTGGTCGGAAAGCTATCACATCGCGACATGGGACGAATACGTGCGCCACAACCTGCGCCGCACCAAGGCCGATTTCGAAAGCTATGAGGAATTGCACAAGCTGCACCGGGGCGAAAAACCTCCGGTTGTGCATCGGATGATCGAACGTCACACGGTGGATGCAAGCGACGATCTTCCATTGGTCGGAAAGCTGGAATTGCCGTGAAATACAGTCGTCGCAGCAAAGTGAACGGCTTTACCGAATCCGGTGCCGCGTCTAGCGTGCGGCCATGCGCAGCTACCTGATCCGCCGCCTGATTGCCCTGGGCCTCAGCCTTGCTGTGGCCTCGGTGGTGATTTTCGCGGTGGTCGAGCTGGTGCCGGGCGATCCGGCCAGTTTCATGCTGGGCACCGGTGCGCAGCCAGATACGCTGGCCGCGCTGCGCCAGCAGCTTGGATTGGATCAGCCCTGGCCCCTGCGCTATGCGGCGTGGCTGGGGGGCGTGCTGACCGGCGATCTGGGGCAAAGCCTCACCTATCGCACCCCAGTCGCAGGCATGATCCTTGATCGGTTGCAGGTGTCGCTGCCGTTGGCGCTGATGGCGCTGGCGCTGGCCGTCGCGCTGGCTTTGCCCATCGGCATGTTCGCCGCCGCCCGTCGCGGGCGCGCAGGCGACACGGCCCTGATGGGCGCCACCCAGATCGGGGTGTCGCTGCCGAATTTCTGGTTCGCCATGCTGCTGGTCCTGCTATTTGCGGTGAACCTGCGATGGCTGCCAGCTGGCGGGTTTCCGGGTTGGTCCAATCCGCTGGCCGCGCTGAAATCGCTGATCCTACCCGCCATCGCGCTGGCCTTACCGCAGGCGGCGATCCTTGCCCGCGTCCTGCGCTCGGCCCTGGTCGAGACGCTGGGACAGGATTACATCCGCACCGCAAGGGCCAAAGGTCTTAGCGCGGGCCAAGCACTGCGTCGCCACGCGTTGCGCAATGCGCTGATCCCGGTCCTGACCATCGTGGGGATGCAGTTTTCCTTTTTGCTGGCCGGGGCGATCATCGTCGAAAACGTCTTCTATCTGCCCGGCCTGGGAAGGCTGATCTTTCAGGCCATCACCCAGCGCGACCTGATCGTCGTGCAAAGCGCGGTGCTGGTCATGGTCGCTGCGGTGATCATCGTCACTTTCCTTGTCGATCTGGCCTATGCCGCCGTCGATCCAAGGCTGCGCCACGCATGAAGGTATCGCTGATCCTTGGCGCGTTTCTGGCCGGTCTGGCGCTGCTTGCGGCGGGGCTGAGCTTTCTTTGGACGCCCGGCGACGTGACCCAGCTTGCCATTGCCGAAAAGCTGCAAC
The DNA here is from genome assembly GCF_900182695.1 of Paracoccus laeviglucosivorans. Taxonomy (GTDB): domain Bacteria; phylum Pseudomonadota; class Alphaproteobacteria; order Rhodobacterales; family Rhodobacteraceae; genus Paracoccus; species Paracoccus laeviglucosivorans. The sequence goes on along the minus strand of NZ_FXTK01000007.1, from coordinate 22,817 downwards.
CACCTTCGGCGGCGCATTGGCTGGGGACGGACCATCTGGGGCGCGATCTTTTGTCGATGATCATGGTCGGCGCACGCACCTCGATCGCGGTCGCATTGGTCGCGGTGGGGATCGGCATGGGGATCGGCGTGCCCTTGGGGCTGACCGCCGCCACATGGCCCGAAAGCTGGGTCGATCAGATCATCATGCGCGGCAATGATCTGATCTTTGCCTTTCCCAGCCTTGTCATCGCCATCCTGATCACGGCGGTGCTGGGACCGTCGGCGCTGAACGCGATCATCGCCATCGGCATCTTCAACATCCCGGTTTTCGCACGGGTCACGCGCGGCTCGGCTTTGCCGATCTGGGTCCTGGATTACATCCGCGCCGCGCGGGTCGCGGGCAAGGGCCGGGCGCTGATCAGCCTGCAGCATGTCCTGCCAAATATCGGCAATGTTCTGATCGTGCAGGCCACGATCCAGTTCAGCCTTGGCATTCTGGCCGAGGCGGGGCTGTCCTATGTCGGGCTTGGCGCGCAGCCGCCCACCCCAAGCTGGGGCCGGATGCTGGCCGAGGCGCAGACGATGATCGGCATCGCGCCGCATGTCGCCATCGTGCCGGGGCTTGTCATCGTGCTGACGGTTCTGGGGCTTAACCTGCTGGGCGACGGGCTGCGCGACAGCCTTGACCCCCGGCTGCGCGGTGCCCGATGATCCAGATTTCCGAATTGAGCGTCGGGCTTGGTGACGCCAATTTGCTGCATGACGTGAAGCTGGACCTGTCGCCCGGCCAGATCACCGCGCTGGTCGGTGAAAGCGGCTCGGGCAAGTCGCTGACAGCGCTGGCGATCATCGGACTTCTGCCCCCCGCGATGCGCGCCGATGGCCGGATCCAGCTGGACGGCGAAAACCTGCTGGAACTGCCCGAGACGCAGATGTGCCGCATCCGCGGCAAGCGCATCGCGATGGTCTTTCAGGAACCGATGACGGCGCTGAACCCGCTGATGCCCATCGGCGATCAGGTGGCCGAGGCGCTGCGTCTGCATCACAACATGGACCGCGACGCGGCGCGGGCGGTTGCCCGCGAAAGGCTGGACCGCGTGGGCCTGTCCGGGCCGCGCTTTCCGCTGACGCTGTTTCCGCATGAACTGTCGGGCGGTCAGCGTCAGCGCGTGGCAATCGCGCTGGCCATCGCCCAACAGCCCGACCTGCTGATCGCGGATGAGCCGACAACGGCGCTGGACGTGACGACGCAAAAGCAGATCCTTGATCTGCTGACCGGGCTGGTCCGCGACGAAGGCATGTCGCTGCTGCTGATCACCCACGATCTTGCGGTGGTGGCCGACATGGCCGATCAGGTCGCGGTCATGCAGCGCGGCCAGATCGTCGAGACGGGCACGCCGATCGACATCCTGACGGCCCCGCAGCATCCCTATACCCGCGACCTGCTGGCCGCGACGATGCATCAGCCGCGGCTGGTCCTGTCCCCGCCCGATGCGCCCGTCCTGCTGGAGGTGCGCAATGTCGTGCGGGACTATCCCCTGCCCCGCCCCGATGCGGGCGGCACGCATTTCCGCGCTGTGGATGATGTCAGCCTGATCATCCGCGAACGCGAGGCGGTGGGTCTGGTCGGCGAATCCGGCTGCGGTAAATCCACGCTGACCCGCGCCATCCTTGGGCTGGATGCCATACAGGGCGGCACGATCCGTCTGGCCGGACAGGAAATCCATGCCGGGCAGACCATGCCCAAGCCGCTGCGCGCGCAGATGCAGATCGTGTTTCAGGATCCCTATGGCAGCTTTGACCCTCGCTGGCGGATCGAGCGCGTCGTCGCCGAGCCGTTCCACCTGATCGGTCGCCCCAAGGACTGGCGCGACCGCGTGGCCGAAGCCCTGTTCGACGTCGGCATCACCGGCGATGCAATGCGGCGTCATGTGCATGAGTTTTCGGGCGGTCAAAGGCAACGCATCGCATTGGCCCGCGCCATGATCATACGCCCGTCGCTGATCGTGCTGGACGAAGCAGTCAGCGCGCTGGACGTTCAGGTGCGCACTCAGGTGCTGGACCTGCTGGCGCGGTTACGGGTCAAGCACGGCCTGTCCTATCTGTTCGTCAGCCATGACCTGTCGGTCGTGCGTCAGATCACCGACCGCGTGCTGATCATGTGTCAGGGCAAGATCGTCGAGGAAGGTGCGACGGCCGATGTGATGACCGATCCGGCGCACCCCTATACGAAAAGCCTGCTCGACGCGACGCCGCGTTTGCCCGATACGCTGCATCCGCCTGCTCACAACTTGGTCAGCCGCCTTGCCGATACAGGGGCAAGGCACTAACTGCGGAACGCCTGCAGAGCGAAGGCTCGGGATACGATGGACAGAATGACTTACGATCGACGCCTTTCGGCGCAGAAAAAAAATTGCCGCTCGGCCGCCGAAACGCTGATTTCGGCCTCCAATCAGGCTCAGGAAGGGCTGATTGCTGCTGCCGGAGAGGCGGTGATTCCCGCAGTTGCCGAATCACCCATCCCGGTTCTGGCCGCGAAAAACCGCACCCCCGACAGGCTTATGCGCCGTGCGACAAAGGTCGCAGGCAGCTCGCGGGCCGCCTGAACGGGGCCGTCAAGGGGCGAACCGGCATGGCGCGACAACGTGCCGCAGCAAAATGTAACAGATTTATCAAAGAGCTAGGCGGCTTGCGGATGTGTCAATTTGCAAGGCGCTGAAAACACAACAGGCCCCGCATAGCCGCAGGGCCTGTTGCTCCTCCCCTGTCATGGCGACCAAGCCTCCCCGAATGGCCGCCCAGGATCCGATAACGGCTTAGACGCTGATCAGCTCTGCCTGCCGTACAATCACTTGTGCCTGACGGATCGACGCGATGTCAACCAGTCTGCCATTGTATACAGTGGCCCCGGCCCCCGACTTCTGCGCCGCATCCATCGCCGCCAGGATCTCGCGCGCCTCGGTCACGGCTTTGTCGCTGGGCGAAAACACCTCATTGGCCAGCGCGACCTGCTTGGGGTGAATTGCCCATTTCCCGACCATGCCCAAGGTGGCCGAACGGCGGGCCTGCGCGCGGAACCCCTCATCATCGCTGAAGTCGCCAAATGGGCCGTCCACCGGCAGCACGCCATGCGTCCGGCAGGCCGCGACGATGGCCGTCTGCGCCCAGTGCCACGGGTCGGACCAGTGCCGCGCCCCGCCATGCAGCATATAGTAATCCTCCTGCGTGCCGCCGATCCCGGTCGTGGCCATGCCCATGCTGGCCGCGAAATCCGCCGCGCCCAGCGACATGGCCTGTAGCCGGGGGCTGGAGGCCGCGATCTCCTCGACATGCGCGATGCCGGCGGCGCTTTCGATGATGACCTCAAGGCTGATGCGTTTGGCCCGCCCCTTTGCGGCCTCGACCGCCGTGACCAGCGCATCAACGGCATAGACATCGGCGGCGCAGCCCACCTTGGGGATCATGATCTGGTCCAGACGCTCACCGGCCTGTTCCAGCAGGTCCACCACGTCACGATACCAGAACGGCGTGTCCAGACCGTTGATGCGGACCGATAGCGTCTTGTTGCCCCAGTCAATATCACCGATGGCCTGAATGATGTTCTGCCGCGCCTGCGGCTTGTCATCGGGGGGAACCGAGTCCTCAAGATCCAGATTGATGACATCGGCAACCGAACCCGCCATCTTTTCAAAGATCGCCGGACGCGAGCCGGGGCCGAACAATTGGCAGCGGTTCAGTCGTGCGGGGGCTGGGGGCTGCAGACGGAAGGACATTCGAAAAACCTTTCGGCAATGATGTTTCAACCTGATTGCAAAAACTGTTAGATAATTGCTGCACCTGCATCAAGTCATTTCGCATCTGCAACATCTGTCCCGCTTGACCCCTGCCCGCTTTAGGCGCAGGACCACGCCTATTGCCCGCTTCATAAAAAAGGAGAACATGATGACCCGGACCGTCTACCTGAATGGCGAATACCTGCCCGAGGCCGAGGCCAAGGTCTCGATCTTCGACCGCGGCTTCGTCATGGCCGACGGGGTTTATGAAGTGACCAGCGTGCTGGACGGCAAGATCCTTGAATTCAAAGGCCATCTTGCGCGCCTTGGCCGTTCGCTAAGCGAACTTGGCATGGGCAACCCGCTGTCTGACGACGAATGGCTGGCGATCCACCGCAAGCTGGTCGAACTGAACAATATCGACGAAGGGCTGATCTATCTGCAGGTCACACGCGGCAATGCGGGCGACCGCGATTTCGCCTATCCGCCGCAGGACACGCCGCAGACGGTGGTGCTGTTCACGCAGGCAAAGCCCGGCCTTGCCGACAACCCGGTGGCCAAGACCGGGATGCGCGTGATCTCGGTCCCGGATCTGCGCTGGTCGCGCCGCGACATCAAGACGGTGCAGTTGCTTTACCCCTCGATGGCCAAGATGGAGGCCAAGGCTCGTGGCGCCGATGACGCATGGCTGGTCGAAGACGGCTTCGTCACCGAAGGCACGTCGAACAACGTCTATATCGTGAAGGACGGCACCATCATCACGCGCCAGCTTTCGACCGACATCCTGCACGGCATCACCCGCGCATCGCTGCTGCGTTATGCCGCCGAGGCGCAGATGCAGGTGATCGAACGCCCCTTTACCATCGAGGAAGCGCAAAGCGCGGATGAAGCCTTCCTGACCTCGGCATCGGCCTTTGTGCTGCCGGTGGTCGAAATCGACGGCGTGAAGCTGGCCAGCGGCAATGTCGGCCCCGTCGCAACCCGCCTGCGCGAACTGTATCTGGAAGAATCGATGAAATCCGCGCTGTAAGGGCCGGATGCAAAGACGAAAGGGCGCGCTGCAAGTTGCGGCGCGCCCTTTTTTTTCATGTCGCGAAGATCAGCCTTCCAGCGTTTCGCGGATCAGGTTGATCGTGCCCACGTCATCGGCCTGCGTGTCGCGCAGAATGGCCAGTGCCTGACCGTTCACAACGACCTGCACGTCATCGCCGCTTTGGACCAGTTCATATTCCTCGGGGCCGTCATAGCCATCGGCCAGCGTGATGTTCAGCGTGTCCGAGGTGCCATAGGTGATGTCGGCAGCCCCGCCCGCATCGCTGCGCAGCACGATCAGGTCGGAACCCGAACCGGCATCGACCAGATCGTTCGCACCCGCATGGATGGTGTCGTTGCCGTCACCGCCCAGCAGCGTGTCCTGCGCATCAAGTTCGGATGCGTCGGGCGACAGGATCAGATCGTCATCTTCCTCGCCATCGATAAAGACCACGCCGCCATGATCCTCGATCCGGTCGTCGCCTTCGCCGCCGGTGATGGAATGGTTGCCCAGATTGGTGATGATCGTGTCATCGCCCGACGCGCCGTCGATGGTGTCGTTGCCTTCGTCGGCACCAAGGTCCAGACCGCCATACAGATCGTCATCGCCGCCCAGATAGATCTCGTCATCGCCTGCGTCGGCGGTGACGGTATCGTTGCCATAGCCACCCCCGATCAGGTCGTTTCCAAGCCCGCCAGAGATGCTGTCATCGCCGTCCAGGGCAGATATCCCGTCATCGCCGTCCGTTCCGTTGATGACGTTATCTTCGTCATCGCCCTCGATCAGGTTGTCGGGATCAAGGCGCGGATCGTCCGCAGGTTCTTCCGGCGGATGATCGTCGTCATTGCTGGACACAAGCGAGCCGATGCCGGCAATACCCAGCACCCCCAGCAGCAGGAAAATGGTTTCGTTCATCCGCGCCTCCGAAGAATTTGCGCGCAGGATAGACCGGGGCCAGCCGCCCCGGCAACCTGAGAAACCTAATGCCCGAGGATCTGGCTAAGGAACAGCTTGGTGCGTTCCGATTTGGGATTGTTGAAAAACTCGGTCGGGGTGTTCTGTTCGACGATCTGACCCTGATCCATGAAGATCACGCGATGCGCGACGGCTTGGGCAAAGCCCATCTCATGCGTGACGCACAGCATGGTCATCCCGTCCTCGGCCAGTTCGATCATGGTGTCCAGCACCTCCTTGATCATCTCGGGGTCAAGGGCGCTGGTGGGTTCGTCAAACAGCATGATGCGCGGGCGCATGCACAGCGCGCGGGCAATCGCCACGCGCTGCTGCTGGCCGCCGGAAAGCTGACCGGGATATTTCAGCGCCTGATCAGGGATCTTCACCTTGGTCAGAAAGTGCATGGCCGTTTCCTCGGCCTGCTTTTTCGGGATCTTGCGCACCCAGATCGGGGCCAGCGTGCAGTTTTCCAGAATGGTCAGATGCGGGAACAGGTTGAAATGCTGAAATACCATCCCGACCTCGGACCGCACCCTGTCGATGTTCTTCAGGTCGTTGGTCAGTTCGGTCCCATCCACGACGATGCGGCCGGACTGGTGCTCCTCCAGCCGGTTGATGCAGCGGATCAGCGTCGATTTCCCCGAACCGGACGGCCCGGCGATCACAATACGCTCACCGCGACTGACGTTCAGGTCGATGTCGCGCAGCACGTGAAATGTGCCATACCACTTGTTCAGCTTGGCGATTTCGATCGCGGTTTCGCCCAGTTGCGTCTGTGCTTGTGCCTGAATTGCCATTTGATGCTCCTCAGCGGTGGTCGCGCTTCAGGCGGCGTTCCAGATACATGGAATAACGCGACATGCCGAAGCAGAGGATGAAGAAGATCGAGCCGACGAAGATATAGGGCTCCCAATAGGCACCCTTCCATTCGAAGCTCGCGCGGATGGTATCGGCCATGGCCTTTAGCGGATCGAACAGGCCCACGAAGACGACCAGCGTGGTGTCCTTGAACATGCCGATAAAGGTCGAAACGATGCCGGGAATACTGATCTTCAGCGCCTGCGGCAGCACGATCAGCCGCTGCGCCTTCCAATAGTCCAGCCCCAGCGCGTCCGCCGCCTCATACTGGCCTTTGGGCAGGGCGGCCAGACCACCCCGGATCACCTCGGCCATATAGGCAGATGAAAACAGCGTCACCATGATGATGACCCGCAGGATGATGTCGAAATTCGTCCCCGGCGGCAGGAAATAGTTCAGCAGCAAGGACGCCACGAACAGCAGCGTGATCAGCGGCACGCCCCGGATGAATTCGATGAACATCACCGCCATGGTCTTGACCAGGGGCAGGTCCGACCGTCGCGCCAGCGCCAGAATCACGCCCAAAGGCAGCGACATGGCAATGCCCGCGACGCCGATGGTGATCGACAGGACGAACCCCCCGAACTGGTCCGACGACACGGGCCGCAGGCCGATCGGCAGAATGCTCGACAATGCGCCGGCAACCTGCTTGTCCAGCACCAGCCACCAGATCGCCGCCGCGACGACGCCCGCTGCAAAGGCCAGCATTCCGTAACGCGCCAGCGCGCGCCACACCAGAAAGCCGATCACAAAGCCCGCAAGCGCCACCACCGGCGACCAGAATGATCCGCCCCAAAGCAGCCAGACCGCAAGGAACGGATAGATCAACGAGGCAAGGATGGCCCAGTTCGGGCGCATCTCGATCAGCGCGGCCCAGCCGATCAGCAGGATCGCGATGGCCACCAATTGCGGCGTGGGCGCCCCCAGCACCTGCGCGATGACAAAGGTCAGGATCGCAGCGGCAGCCACGACGATCCAGCGCGCGCGGCGGCTGTCGGAAAACAGCACCGGGGCCAGCGCCAGAAACAGCGCGCCAAAGGCCAGAACCGGGCGCCAGTAAAGCTCGGCGGGGTAAAAGCCGAAAATGAACTGGTTCCAGCGATGCTTGATAACGGCGAAACAGGCGCCGGTCGCATCCGGCCCGTAAGTCGCCGTGACGATCTGGCGGCATTCCGCGATGCTGTTGGCGTTCCAGACCGAATGGGCAAGGAACGGCCAGACCGTGTGGAACACCATCCACAGGATCAAAAGCCCCAGCAGCGTCAACCCGATATTCACCGGACCCGAGAACAGGTTTTCCCGCAGCCATTTCACCGCGCCCTTTTGGCTTAGCGGCGGCGGCTGTTCGGGCAGCATGGTGTCGCGGACATAGGCGACGGTCTGGGCGTGGGTCTCGCTCATATCACCGCTCCCTTAGCTTTACGCGGGAATTGAACACGTTCATCCCGCCCGAGATAATCAGGCTCAGCACCAGATAGACGCCCATCATCAGAACCATGCACTCCATCTCTCGGCCGGTCTGGTTCAGCGTCGTGCCGCCCAGCGTGCCGCGCAGGTCCATGTAGCCCACGGCAATCGCCAGCGAGCTGTTCTTGGTCAGGTTAAGGTATTGCGAAATCAGCGGCGGCACGATCACGCGCAAAGCCTGGGGCAGGATCACCAGCGACATCGTGCGGCGCGGACGCATCCCCAGCGCAAACGCCGCCTCGGACTGGCCACGGCTGACGGCAAGGATACCGGCCCGGACGATTTCCGCGATGAATGCGCCGGTGTAAAGCGTCAAGGCCAGCCACAGCACGACAAAGGCGTTGTCCAGATTGATGCCTTCGGCAAAGTTGAAGCCGCGCAGAACCGGCGGGATCAGGTGCAGGCCAAACCACCAGGTCAGCAAAAGCACCGGCACCAGATACATCGCCAGCGTTTTCCACCACGTCGTGGGCCGCTGGCCGGTCTGTTCCTGCACGCGCTGCGCCCATGCACGCATCATGCGATGCGCGACAAAGGCCGCCGCGATCACCACGGCATAGGCGATCAGCGCCCAGCTGATGCCTTCGCGGCCCAGTGAAATGGTGCCCGGCGGATTGGTCATCCCGATCGAGGGGATGGCTGTATAGCGGTTCGTCGGCGCGATCAGGTCGAACATGATCATGCTGGCCTGCGGCGTATCGCCCCGATAGGCGTTCGGCGGCGGCATGACCTCGGTGAACAGCGCAAGGATCACCAGGATCCACAGCAGCAGCGGGATGTTTCGGAACACCTCGACATAGACCGTCATCAGCCGCGCGATCAGCCAGTTCGATGACAGCCGCAACACGCCCACGACGACCCCCACCAGCGTCGCCGCGATGCAGCCAAGGATCGAAACCTGCAGCGTGTTCAGAAACCCGACGATCGACGCCCGCAGATGCGTGTCGTCCGAGTTATAGGGGATGAGCTGCTGGGGAATGTCGTATCCGGCGCGCCGGAACAGGAATTCAAAGCTGAAGGTCTTGCCCATGATGGCAAGGTTTCTCAGCGTGTTGTCGATCAGCCAGCTTGCCGCCAGCATGACAAGGATGAACACCACCGCCTGAATGGTCAGCGACCGGTATCGCTTGTCGTAAATCAACATCGACAGGCGGAAGGGCTGGGATGCCGCGCCTGCTGGAAAGTCAACCATGAGTTACCCCCTGTTGGCCGGATCGCAGGTCTGATGCCCGCTTGTGGCTCCGGCAGAAATTCGAACGGGCGAGGCGATCCGCCCCGCCCGTTTCTTCACCGCTTAGCGGAAGGGCATCGCATACATCAGACCACCCTGGGTCCATTGCGCGTTCAGGCCACGCGCCAGACCGATCGGGGTCTGCTCGCCGATGGTGGCCGCGAAGATTTCGCCATAGTTGCCGCCCGCCTTGATGGCGTTCTTGGCCCATGCGGCGTCAAGGCCGATCATGCCGCCAAGATTGTCGGTCGCGCCCAGCAGACGCTGAACCTCGGGGTTGGTCGAGGATTTGGACAACTCCTCGATATTGGCCGAGGTGACACCGTATTCTTCGGCCGCGATCAGCGCGTAAAGCGTCCAGCGCGTGATGTCGCCCCAGTTGTTGTCGCCATGGCGGACTGCCGGCCCAAGCGGTTCCTTGGAAATGATCTCGGGCAGGATGATGTGGTTTTCGGGGTCCGCGAAGGATGCGCGCGTCGCAGCAAGGCCCGATGCGTCGGTGGTATAGGCGTCGCAGGCGCCCGCCATGTATTGCTGCTCGCCTTCGGCGTTCGAATCGATGTTGACCGGCTGATAGGTCATGTTGTTGGCCTTGAAATAGTCGGCCAGGTTCAGCTCGGTCGTGGTGCCGGTCTGGATGCAGATCGTCGCGCCGTCCAGCTCCTTGGCTGACGAAACGCCCAGATCCTTGCGGACCATGAAGCCCTGACCGTCGTAATAGTTGACGCCGATGAAATCCAGTTTCAGGTCGGTGTCGCGCTGGAACGTCCAGGTCGAGTTCCGCGCCAGCAGGTCCACCTCGCCCGAGGACAGCGCGGTAAAGCGCGTCTGGCCGGTGGTCGGCACGTATTTCACCTTGGTCGCATCGCCCAGAACGGCAGCGGCCACGGCCTTGCAGAACGACACATCAAAGCCCGACCAGTTGCCATTCGCATCAGGCGCAGCAAAACCGACAAGGCCAGTGTTCACACCGCAGTTCAGCACGCCGCGGGCTTTGACCTCTTTCAGCGTGTCGCCTTCAGCGGCCATGGCGCCCGTCGCAGCAAGTGCGATCACGGTAACCGAGCCGAAGAGTGCAGATTTCTTCATGGGAATCCTCTCTGTTGTTCTTCCAGCCCGAGACAGCGGGCCGTTCGGAAGCCGGGGACCATAAGGCCAGCCCGCCTGAGCCAAGGGAACAGATCGGCTGCCCCCATAAGCGGCATTGTGCCGATGGTGGATCATCCGTCAAGGAATAAGCCGAAAGGCTTAGGCGGGGCGGCTAAGTTCCCAAAACCGCTGGGCCACGCGCATCGCCTCCAGCCGGCCTGCCGCCGCCTCGTCGGCCTCATCGTCGCGGCCCCAGCGATCTGCTTGGAATTCCTCATCAATTCTGGCAAGCGCGTGGGCCTGATCCGCGTCCAGCCTGCCGTGGATCACCGCCAACCCCAGCACCAGCGATCCGGGCAACGTCACCAGATCATGCAGCGCGGTCAGGCCAAAGGGATCAAGCCCGCCGACCGCTGCCCGCAAATTCAGCAGCGCGGTTTCATCCTGCGGCACAGGGATAACGCCATGCGTGATCCGCAGCGGCGCGTGCAACCGGGTGGCGGCCCAGTCAATCAGCGGATCCCACCCCGCCGCCTGCTGTTCCACCAGCGCATCGGGCGCCTCGGCACGATAGGACAGCAGATCCGTGCCGCCGTAATCGGCCAGCATCTCGGCCACGCCGTGAAATTGCGGCGTGACCTTTTCAATCGCTGAATTCGCGGCACGGGTCAGTGGCATCGTGCTCGGATCGATCACATCGGCCTGCGCGTCCCATTCCTCAGCGATAGCCTGCGCAAGCGCCTTGGTCGGCAGCACCAGCGCCAGCTTGCCCGGTGTCCGCAGCGGACGGTCATCCAGCACAACCTCGTGCCCCGCATCGACCGCACGGGTGCTGGCGGATTTCCAGAAACGCCGGGCTTTCCATTCGCTGCTCATGCGGTTTCCTTTGTCGTCCAATCCAGCAATGCCTGCGTCAGTGCGGCATAATCGGGCGCGACCAGCGCCGCCCCGGCTGCGTGCAATTCCTGCGACGGGTGATAGCCCCAGCTGACGCCAAAGCCCAGAATGCCCGCGCTGCGCGCCATTTCCATGTCAAAGCTGGTATCGCCGATCATCACCGCGCGCCCGGCTGCAACTCCCGTTTCCGACAGCGCGCTGTGCAGCATCGCCGGATGTGGCTTTGACGGGTGCCCATCGGCTGTCTGCTTGGTGATGAAACGGGTGCCCAGCCCATGTCCGTCCAGCAGCGAAACCAGCCCCCGCATCGCCTTGCCGGTGGCGATGCCCAGCAGCACCTCGTCCTGCGCGGCCAGCGCGTCCAGACAATCCAGCGCACCATCGTAAAGCGGCGGCAATGCCCCGGCGGTGCGCGATGCGAAAAAAGCCTCACGGTAGCCCAGCACAACACGATCATGCTGATCGGGCGTCGCCTCGGGCAGCAGCCGCGCGACGGCTATGGGCAATGACAGGCCGACGATGGACAGGATCAGCGCCGGATCCATCTCGGGCAGACCCGCCGATTTCATGCCCAGATTCATCGACTGGGTGATTTCGTGCTGGCTGTTGACCAGCGTGCCATCGACATCGAACAGGACCAGTTTCATTGCGCATCCTCGAACGGGTCTTCGGGCACGTCGTTTTCGTGCCAGCCCAGCGTGTCCCACGTCCGCACCATGTGATCGGGCAAGGGTGCCGTCACCGTGATCAGCTTTTTGGTGATCGGATGCTCAAACCGGATCAGCCGGGCGTGCAGGTGCAGCTTCTTGCTGATCTCTCCGCCCAGTTGCGCACCCCAGCCGTCGCCAAGGTTTTCCTGACCCGAGCCGCCATATTTCCCATCCCCGACGATCGGATGGCCCATTTCGGACATATGCGCCCGCAACTGATGCGTGCGGCCCGTGACCGGAACCATCGCGACCCAGCTGACGCGACCGCCCAGACCCGACAGCACCGCGTAATCGGTATGGGCACGCTTGGCGCCTTCGGTCGTCGCCACCTCGCTGGGCAGGACGGCAACCATCTTTTCGCCCTCGCCCATGCGGCCACGGCCCGGCGCCTTGACCAGCCCGTATTTGATCGAGCCCATGCGCGGATGGGGCACACCCGCAACGGCAGCCCAATAGATCTTGCGGGTCAGGCGGTGACGAAACGCCTCGGACAAAGCCCGCGCGATCCGGTCCGTCCGCGCCAGCAGCAGCACGCCGGACGTATCCTTGTCCAGACGATGCACCAGCTTGGGCTTGTCCTTGTAGCCGAACATCAGCGCCTCGGTCAGACCGTCCACGTGCCGGTCGCCCTGCCCGCTGCCGCCTTGTGATGGCAGGCCCGGCGGCTTGTTCAGCGCGATGATATGTTCATCCCGCCACAAGACGCAGGACTGGATCATCTCGGCATCCGAATTCGTCACGCGGGTGCGCGGTTTCGGCGCGGGCGCTTCGCCCTGCGGCAGCGGCGGGACGCGGATTTCCTGCCCCGCCTCAAGGCGGGTATTGGCCTTGACCCGCCCGCCATCGACGCGCAACTGCCCGGTGCGGCACATCTTTTCAACGGCCCCCTGAGTCAGCTGCGGGAAACGCTTTTTCAGCCAGCGATCGACGCGCTGGTCGCCTTCGTCTTCGCCAATGCGAATGGTCTGCACGCTCATGCGAAAATCCCCCGGCCAATGGCCAAACCGGCGAAGACCGCCGCAAGTGAAAAGATGACCGAGGCCAGGACATAGCCCACCGCCAGTCCCACCGCGCCGCGTTCCCACAGGGTCAGCGTGTCCAGCGAAAAGGCGGAAAACGTGGTGAACCCGCCCAACACCCCGGTCAGCAGCAAGGGCGCCAGATGCTGCCCGCCGCGCATGGCCAATGCGCTGGCCAGAACGCCCATGACAAAGCAGCCGACGATATTGACCGTCAGCGTGCCCAAGGGCAGCGTGGTGATGCGAAGGGCCGCGATATTGACGCCGTAGCGCAGGACAGATCCCGCCGCCCCGCCAATCGCGACCTGAAGAAATGGGTTCATGCTTTTCCCTCGGAACGGCGCTTTTGCCGCAGGCTGGCGAACCATTCAACGCGCTTTTTCAGATCGCGTTCAAAGCCGCGTTCGACCGGCAAATACAGCACAGGCCGTTTCATGCCGTCGGGAAAGTAGTTCTGCCCGGAAAAGCCGTCCTCGGCATCGTGGTCATAGTCATAGCCCGCGCCGTAACCCTGATCCTTCATCAGGCTGGTCGGCGCGTTCAGGATATGCGCGGGCGGCATCTGGCTGCCTGATTGCTTGGCCAAAGCGCGCGCACCCTTATAGGCGACATATCCCGCGTTCGATTTCGGCGCGAGCGCCAGATAGATCACGGCCTGCGCCAAGGCCAACTCACCTTCGGGGCTGCCCAACCGTTCATAAAGCGCCCAGGCATCCAGACAGTGCCGCTGCGCCGCCGGGTCGGCAAGGCCAATATCCTCGACCGCCATGCGGGTCAGGCGACGGGCCAGATAGCGGGGGTCCTCGCCCCCCTCCAGCATCCGTGCGAACCAGTAAAGCGCCGCATCCGGGTCGCTGCCGCGCACCGATTTGTGCAGGGCTGAAATCAGGTTGTAATGTTCGTCGCCCGACTTGTCGTATTTCGCAGCCCGCCGCATCAGACGCTGCGAAAGCTGGTCGGTGTCCAGTTTGCCCGCCACTTTCCACGCCAGCACCTGCTCGATCAGGTTCAGCGCCGCGCGGCCGTCACCGTCCGCCATCTCCAGCAACCGGTCGCGGGCTTCGGCGGTCAGCGGCAGTGCGCGGCCGGTCTCCTGCTCGGCCCGCTGGGCCAGACGTTCAAGATCGGCCAGCGTCAGGCGTTGCAGCACGATGACCTGCGCGCGCGACAGGACGGCGGCGTTCAGTTCAAAGCTGGGGTTTTCGGTCGTCGCGCCGACCAGAACGATGGTCCCGTCCTCCATATGCGGCAGGAAACTGTCCTGCTGCGCCTTGTTGAAGCGGTGGATTTCATCGACGAACAGCAGCGTCCCCCGCCCCTGCTGACGGCGCAGACGGGCAGCATCGAATACCTTGCGCAGTTCCGGCACGCCCGAAAAGATCGCCGAGATCTGCACGAATGCCAGATCGGTCTCCAATGCCAGCAGCCGGGCGATGGTCGTCTTGCCGACGCCGGGCGGCCCCCACAGGATCAGCGACGACAGACTGCCCGAGGCAAGCATCGCCCCCAGCGGACCGTCGGGGCCAAGCACCTTGTCCTGACCGATGACATCGGACAGGTTGGCGGGCCGAATGCGGTCCGCTAGCGGGCGATTGGCCTCGCGCCGGGGGGCGCCGTCCTGCGGCGCGCTGTCGAATAGATCTGCCATGCGGGCGGCATGTTACGCCGCCCGGCTTACAGGCGAAAGTCCCCCGCCATCGCTCAGTGCATCTTGCCGGTCAGGTTGATCGAGACGCATTGGAAATAGCCGTCATCAATCCAGACGACCGGGCCCATCGCGTGCGCATCCAGACCGCAGGGCGACAGCCAGCGCGGCCACGTTGCGGCAACCAGGCAGACCAGGCGGCTTGCACCCAGCGCGCGGGCCGAATTGGTCATTTCCTGAACCAGATTGATATGCACCCGGCGGCGCTCGCGCTGCGGGATCGTGTGATCGACAAACAGGCGGCTGGCTTCCCAGACGCCCGCCTCGACCGGTGCGGGACCGTCAAGCAGGTTCTGCGGGATCGAACCACCCAGCAGATCAAGTTGTGCATCCCGGATCATGTAGGAATACATGCCGCAACGTGCCGTGGTCGGCGTAAGCCGGACGCCGGCGAGAACTTTCCCCGTTTCGTGGATGGCAACCCAACGGCTCATCGGGGTGTCGTATTGGTCGAACTCCATGTCATCCGTCTGGGGCAGATCCCAGCGCTTCTGGATGATGAAGCTTTGCTTCCGCGCGCGGAAGATGTTTGCGAACAGCTCGCCATGGTTGTGGAGGTTGGCGAACGAGAGTGTGGTGGTCTGCATTGGTATTCTCCTGGGGTGTGGTGGGTGGTGGCCCCCAGGGTCGAACCGCACGCAGGCGGAACGTTTACTCTACAACAAGCGGTAGTCCTTGGCCCTTTGCAGCGCCTCGGCCGTCGTGCGCGCCATGAGACGTTCGCGCGCAGAGATGAGACGTGCCTTGAATGCGCTCTCCGTTATACCAAGTTTGGCAGCCGCTGCTGCATGACGATCGCCCTCTGCGATGCACCTAAGGGCCTCTTGTTGAGCCTTTGTCAGGCTCTCCGGCGGCTCGGTAATTTCATGAAGCCGTCGAAGCGTGGTCGAGATCGTTTCGATCTCGTCATCGGTAAATTCTCGTTTGTCATGCGCGAAGGCCGCGATGGTGCGCGACTTGATCGGGCCGTGTGCCACGGCAAGGCCGTAATTCAGCCCGTGGTCTGCGGCGTCCTGCAAAATCGAGAAAGGATCGGGAATGGGCAGCACACTCCACCGACAGGCGCCCGTGGTCGAAAAACCCCAGGCGATCGTCGGGTCCCGCAGCGCATAGGCGCGCTCGGAATAACGGTGCGACCATTCCTTGTTATAGGTCTGGAACTGCATCAACGGCGCAGCAAACCGGATGTGCAAGCCGATGAAATACCCGGCTGGTGCCAGCTTCTTGAGCTTGGCAAGTGCTGCATTTATTTCCGCGCGAGACGACATGACTATTTGGACAGATTGTGATTTCTACAACTTAAAGCCATAAATGGCACAAGCATAAGTGTATTCAAGCGTAACAGGTTTTGCGAGCGGTGTTTTTCCAACCGCCTGCCGGGTCCGCTTGTCCCAATGCGAAGGTCGCATCGCGGCTTAAATCGCAAAATAACCGCAATAAAAGCAAATTCATGCGCAAATCCAGCGTTCTGCACGGAATTTCGCGGCGTTTTCGCATATGCCCGAATTGGTTGTCGTATGTTTGTTATTTCAACTCCATGTTGCAAAAAAGCCCGAGGGCCTTACGGACCTCGGGCTTACGATAATGAGATAACCCTAAGGAAGGATTAATCTTATTACGATTCGTCTGCGGCCGATTCGGCTTCCAGACGGGCGCGGTCAGCTGCGCCTTTTGCGCTGGTGTCGCGGTCCACAAGCTCAATGATCGCCATAGGCGCCATGTCGCCATAGCGGAAGCCGGCTTTCAGGATGCGGACATAACCGCCTTGACGGTCCTTGTAGCGCGCGCCCAGAATTTCAAACAGCTTGGCGACGTGCTGGTCTTGTTTCAGTTGCGCATCGGCCTGACGGCGGGCGTGCAGGTCGCCACGCTTGGCCAGCGTGATCAGCTTTTCGACGATCGGACGCAGTTCCTTGGCTTTCGGAAGCGTGGTCTTGATCTGCTCGTGCTCGATCAACGAGCCGGCCATGTTGGCGAACAGCGCCTTGCGGTGTTCATGGGTGCGGTTCAGACGGCGATAGCCGCGGGCGTGACGCATGATAATCTCCTATTTACGTCTTTTGCTTTGTCTGGCGACCCTGCGTGCGGGCCGCTCTCCTTGGGGCGGGATGCCCGGTCGTGCGGGGGCGGTTGGCCCGCCCCCGTAAAAATCAGAACTGGTCGTCGAAACGCTTGGCCAGATCTTCGATGTTTTCCGGCGGCCAATCCACGACATCCATGCCGAGGTGCAGACCCATGCCCGAAAGCACTTCCTTGATCTCGTTCAGCGACTTGCGGCCAAAGTTCGGGGTGCGCAGCATCTCGGCTTCGGTTTTCTGGATCAGATCGCCGATATAGACGATGTTGTCGTTCTTCAGGCAGTTTGCCGAACGGACCGACAGCTCCAGCTCATCGACCTTTTTCAGCAGACGCGGATCGAATTCCAGACCGTCTTCTGCATCCGAACGGGTCGCAGCTTCCGGCTCGTCGAAGTTCACGAAGACCGACAGCTGGTCCTGAATGATGCGCGCGGCATAGGCCACGGCGTCTTCCGGGGTCAGCGAACCGTCGGTTTCGACCTTCATCGTCAGCTTGTCATAGTCCAGCACCTGACCTTCGCGGGTCGGGGTGACTTCATAGCTGACGCGCTTGACCGGCGAGAAGATGGCGTCGATCGGGATCAGACCGATGGGCGCGTCTTCGGGGCGGTTTTTGTCCGCAGCGACATAGCCCTTGCCGTTTGCAACGGTCAGTTCCATGTGCAGTTCAGCACCGTCATCCAGATGGCAGATCACGTGGTCGCGGTTCAGGATGGTGATGCCAGCGGTTTCCTGGATGTCACCGGCCTTCACCTCACCCGGACCTTTGGCCGAAAGGGTCAGACGCTTGGGGGCATCGACTTCCATTTTCAGCGTCACGCCCTTGAGGTTCAGGACGATATCGGTCACGTCTTCACGCACGCCCGGAACGGACGAGAATTCGTGCAGCACGTTGTCGATCTGGACCGAGGTGATCGCAGCGCCTTGCAGCGACGACAGCAGGACGCGACGCAGGGCGTTGCCCAGCGTCAGGCCGAAACCACGTTCAAGCGGCTCGGCAACCACGGTCGCAACGCGCGAGGAATCCGCGCCCGGCTTGATTTCAAGCTGGGTCGGCTTGATCAGTTCAGCCCAATTCTTGTGGATCATGCGTTTTCCTCCATTCCTGCTTCCGATCCATGACCTTTGATCGGAAACGCCCGAGGTTAAATGCGAAAATCGCGCCCGCGCGGAAGACCCACGCGGAACGCGGCAAGAAAGACCCAGATCAGACGCGGCGACGCTTCGGCGGGCGGCAGCCGTTATGGGCGATCGGCGTCACGTCACGGATGGCCGTGATGTTGAAGCCGACAGCGGCCAGCGCGCGCAGAGCCGATTCGCGGCCCGAGCCGGGGCCTTGCACTTCGACTTCCAGCGTGCGGACGCCGTGTTCCTGCGCTTTTTTGCCTGCATCTTCTGCAGCCATCTGAGCAGCGTAGGGGGTCGATTTCCGCGAGCCTTTGAAGCCCATGGTGCCAGCCGACGACCACGAGATCGCGTTGCCTTGCACGTCCGAGATCAGGATCTTGGTGTTGTTGAACGACGAGTTCACATGCGCGACGCCAGAAGCGATGTTCTTGCGTTCCTTGCGCTTGATGCGGGTTTTATCGCGTGCCATTACCTCAGCCCCCTCTTACTTCTTCTTGCCGGCGATGGGTTTCGCCGGGCCCTTGCGGGTGCGGGCGTTGGTGTGGGTGCGCTGACCGCGGACCGGCAGGCCACGACGGTGACGCAGACCACGATACGAGCCCAGGTCCATCATGCGTTTGATGTTCATCTGGGTTTCACGACGCAGGTCGCCTTCGACGGTGTAATTCGCGTCGATGTATTCACGGATCTTCAGAACTTCGGCATCCGAAAGTTCGTTCACGCGACGGGTCGCTTCGATGCCCACGGCAGCGATGATCTCATCGGCGAATTTCGAGCCGATCCCGTGGATGTAAGTCAGTGCGATCGGGACGCGCTTCCCGGTCGGAATGTTGACGCCAGCAATACGAGCCACGCGTTTTCCTTTTCATGTTGCGGTTCCGTAGCACCGGAACCTTTTTTCACAACCAAAGACCCGAAAGCCATGCCTTCGGGCCTTTTAGCGGCCACCTGAGGACAGGTGATTCTCAAATGAGATGCTGCGAATTAAAGGATTCGCATCTCGTCGTCAAGCCTCGACGGCCACGCCGTCCAGAACCTGCGCCACCTCGCCTGCCACACGCTCGATCTCGGCAAGGCCGTCGACCGGGTGCAGGTTTCCCTTGGCATAGTAATAGCCGATCAGGGGCGAGGTTTTCTTGTAATATTCCATCAGCCGGGTCTTCAGGCTTTCGGCATTGTCATCGGCGCGGCGACGCAGATCGGTCGAGCCGCAGACATCGCAGGTGCCCTCGACCTTCGTGGGCTTTGTCACGTCGTGATAGACCTCGCCGCAATTGCCGCAGGTGTAACGACCCGAAATGCGCGACACCAATGCGGCGTCGTCAACGCGCATCTCGATCACGGCGTCGATCTGCTGGCCTTCGTCGGCCATCAGCGTCTCAAGCGCATCGGCCTGCGGCAAGGTGCGCGGGAAGCCGTCAAAGATGAAGCCCTTGCCGCCCTGTTCGATCTTTTCACGAATCAGGCCGATGACGATCTCATCGGTGACAAGCTGACCGCGGTCCATGACCTCGGCCACGCGCTTGCCCATCTCGGTGCCCGAACTGCGCGCTTCGCGCAGCATGTCGCCGGTCGAAAGCTGCACAAGGCCGCGCTCTTCGATCAGGCGACGTGCCTGGGTGCCTTTGCCGGCACCCGGAGGCCCCAGCAGAATGATATTGATCGTCATCACAGTCCCTCTTTTGCCCTTGCGGGCTGGCTCCCTTTAGCGGCGAGCAGGTGCTTTACGGGGCTTTGCCGCCCCTGTTGTCTTTCCACGCTTGCCCCGCAGCTGCGATTTCTCGATCAGACCTTCATATTGATGGGCAAGCAAGTGGCTTTGCACCTGATTGATCGTATCCATCACGACACTGACCACGATCAGAACGGAAGTCCCACCAAAGTAGAAGGGGATGGACAGCTGGTGGCGGATCACTTCGGGCAGCAGACAGACGGCAGCCAGATAGGCAGCACCGATCACCAGAACCCGGCTGACCACATAGGTCAGATAATCCTCGGTCCGCTTACCCGGACGGATACCGGGGATGAAGCCGCCCTGATTCTTCAGGTTCTCGGCCACGTCCTCGGTTTTGAAGCTGACGTTGAAGGTATAGAAATAGGCGAAGAACACGATCATCGCCGCGAAGAACAGCAGATACAGCGGCTGACCCGGACCGAAATAGGCCAGAATCGTGGACATCACCGGACCCGTCTGGTTCCCCGAGAAGGTCGAGATGGTGACCGGCAGCAGCAGCAGCGAGGACGAGAAGATCGCCGGGATCACGCCTGCCGGGTTGACCTTGATCGGCAGGTGCGACGACTGGCCGTCATAGACCTTCATGCCGACCTGACGGCGGGGATACTGGATGTGGATCTTGCGCAGCGCACGTTCCATGAACACGACGAACGCGATCACGGCAGCCACCATCACGATCACGCCAAGGATCACCGGGGTCGAGACGGCGCCCGAACGACCCTGCGCAAGGAACTGCGCCAGATGGCCGGGGATCTCGGCCACGATGCCGACAAAGATGATCAGCGAAATGCCGTTGCCGATGCCGCGCGCGGTGATCTGTTCGCCCAGCCACATCAGGAACATTGTGCCGCCGACCAGCGTGATCACGACGGATGCGCGGAAGAACATGCCCGGCTCATGCGCCAGATTGCCATGCTCAAGGCTGACTGCCAGACCCCAGGCCTGGAACAACGCCAGTGCCACGGTGCCGTAGCGGGTATATTGGTTGATCTTCTTGCGGCCCGTCTCCCCCTCTTTCTTGAGCTGCTCAAGCGAGGGGACCATCGACGCCAGAAGCTGCACGATGATCGAGGCCGAGATATAGGGCATGATGCCAAGCGCAAACACGCCCATGCGACCCAGCGCGCCGCCGGTGAACATCGACAGGATGCCCCCGATGCCAGCCTGCGCCTGATCCATGAAGTTGCGCAGCGCCGCGCCGTCGATGCCCGGCACCGGGATATAGGTGCCTAGACGATAGATGATCAGAAGCCCGAGCGTGAACCAGATCCTCTGGCGAAGCTCGGTCGCCTTGCCAAGCGAAGCCCAGGAAAGGTTCGCGGCCATCTGTTCTGCGGCTGACGCCATAACATGCCCCTTCATGTCAGCGCCGCCGGATCGTTTCCCGATCCCGCGGCGCCTGGAAAACTTGGAAGCCTATCTATGGGGCGCAAGCGCGCCCTTCAACAGCTTATTCGGCTGCGGCTTCTTCTTTGGCGGGACGGGTGACGGTGACTTTACCGCCAACCTTCTCGATCGCCTCGATCGCAGCTTTCGACGCACCGGCCACGGTCAGGTTCACAGCGACTTTCAGCTCGCCCTTTGCCAGCACGCGCACGCCGTCCAGTTTGCGACGGGTGACGCCAGCAGCAACCAGCGCATCTTCGGTCACGTCCGCTTTCGCATCCAGCTTGCCCGCGTCGATGAACGACTGGATCTGGCCCAGGTTCACGACCGCGAAGTCCAGGCGATTCGGCTTGCTGAAGCCGCGCTTGGGCAGGCGGCGATACAGCGGCATCTGACCGCCTTCGTAGCCGTTCAGTGCAACACCCGAACGCGAGGTCTGACCCTTGATACCACGGCCAGCGGTTTTACCCTTGCCCGAGCCGGGGCCACGTGCAACGCGCTTTTTCTTGCGGGACGAGCCTTCGTTGTCGCGAATCTCATGCAGTTTCATTTCGCTTCTCCTTAAAGCCGGAAGCGCCCCATGAAGCGAAGGGGGCGGACACGGCATTTCTTGCTTGATGTGATGTGCCGTCGAGGGCACCGGCGGTTCCTAGAGCGTTTCGCGCCACAATTCAACCGTAATCTGGCGCGGAATCAGGCGACGTAGCTTTGCACCAGAAACTGCATGATGCGCTGCACCACTGGAACGCGCAAGTGGACCAGATCGGGCTGATAGCTGCCCATCCCGCGTGACAGCACGATCTCGTAGCTGGGGAAATAGTCGACGAAATCGAAATCCCGCGTCAGCATGTCGGCGACCACCCGCAAGGTGGCTTTGGAATAACTGTTCGAAATGACGCAGTCGCGTGCTTCAAAGGTTGCGCCCAACGGCACGGGCGAAACGGTCAGAAGAATCTTGCGGACCCCCTGCCTGTCAATCGGCACGCAAAACTGACCCCTCGGGGGTGCGGCAAAAAAGTTGGACTATCTAGGAGATAGTTCATGCATACTTACGAAGAGCGGATGAGGGCGGTCGAGCTTTACATCCAGCTCGGCAAGCGCTCGCGGGCGACCATCCGCGAGCTGGGATATCCGACGAAGAATACCTTGATAGGCTGGTATCGCGAATACGTGCGCCGTCAGGATTTGCCGCTAGGATCGGCCCCGCGCCCGCCCAAATTCTCGGAAACACAGAAGCAGGTTGCGCTGGAGCATTATGCCAGCCACGGGCGCTGCATTTCCTGGACCATGCGTGCGTTAGGCTATCCCGGCCGAGCTACGCTGACGGCATGGGTGCGCGAGGCTTTCCCCGAGACCCGGACGGTCTCTACCGGGACACGTGGACCAGGTCATCATTCCTCTGCCGCGAAGCAGGCGGCTGTGGTGGGCCTTTATTGCCGAGAAGAAAGTGCGGAGGCTTTGGCGAAAAGGGTCGGAGTGAGCCGACCGACACTTTATGCTTGGAAAAACCAGTTCCTTGGCGCAAAGGCTCCGGCCACGATGAGACGCAAGAAAAGTGCTCCCCTGGATCCAGAGATTGAAGAACTGGAACGTCAGCGCGCGGCTTTGCAGCGCGATATCCGCGAACTTCAGATTGAGCATGACCTGCTCAAGACAGCGAGCGAACTGATAAAAAAGGATCTTGGCGGCGACCTGCAGAGCCTGAGCAATCGGGAAAAAGCCATGCTGATCGTCGCCCTAAAAAATCAGTATAGGCCATCGGCGCTGCTGATG
>NZ_FXTK01000006.1 GCF_900182695.1 Paracoccus laeviglucosivorans | reverse complement strand
CGACGGCACCGGCGTCGGCCTGCAAGACCTCGCCGTCGCCGCAAAAGTCACACAGATCGCCAAGGAAAAAGGCGTCGCGCTGGAAGTGGAGGTCTAGCGCAATCACCGACAAGGGAGGAGGAACCATGTCACAAATGGAACTCGACCGGGCATCGGACCCGGTCGAACAGATGCTGCCTGCGCCACGGCTATTCACGCTGGGCTTTCAGCATGTGCTTGTCATGTATGCGGGGGCAATCGCCGTTCCGCTGATCGTGGGCCGCGCCCTGCAGCTTTCGCCGCAGGACGTGGCATTTCTGATTTCTGCCGACCTGTTCGTCTGCGGTATCGTGTCGATCATCCAGTCGATGGGCGCGACGCAATGGTTCGGCATCAAGCTGCCCGTGATGATGGGTGTGACCTTCGCGGCCGTGGGGCCGATGGTGTCGATCGCCAGCGCCAATCCCGGCAACGAAGGCGCGAGGATGCTGTTCGGAGCGATCATCGCGGCGGGCGTCATCTCGATTTTTCTGGCGCCCTTCGTGGGCAAGCTGCTGCGGTTTTTCCCCAGCGTGGTGACGGGCACGGTTATTCTGGCCATCGGTATCAGCCTGATGCCCATCGGCATCAACTGGATCTTCGGCCTGCCGGTCGGGCCGACCGCGCCGAAACTGGTCGATCCCGCAGCGCAGGAATGGCTAAACGGCGCGATTGCCGCGGGCGGCGTACCGCAAGGCGTGCAACTGATGCCGACGGTGCCGAACCCGGCCTATGCCTCGGCGCAGAACATCATCATCGGCATCGTCGTCTTGGGCACGATCCTGCTGCTGTCGCGTTTTGGCCGTGGGTTCGTGTCGAACATCGCCGTGCTGCTGGGCATTATCGGCGGCGGCATTCTGGCGGCGGTCATGGGCATGATGCATTTCGACGCCGTGGCGAACGCCGCATGGTTCGCGCCGATCAAGCCGTTCCATTTCGGGATGCCGATCTTTGATCCGATCATGATCACCACCATGCTG
This sequence comes from Paracoccus laeviglucosivorans, assembly GCF_900182695.1. GTDB lineage: Bacteria > Pseudomonadota > Alphaproteobacteria > Rhodobacterales > Rhodobacteraceae > Paracoccus > Paracoccus laeviglucosivorans. The sequence continues at coordinate 158,795 of NZ_FXTK01000006.1, read as the reverse complement.
CTGGTGATGTTCGTGACCATGGTGGAATCCACCGGCATGTTCCTTGCGCTGGGTGAGATCTGCAACCGCAAGATCACGCCCAAGACCCTGACCGCTGGCCTGCGTGTCGATGGGCTGGGCACGGCGCTTGGCGGGCTGTTCAACACCTTCCCCTATACTTCGTTCAGCCAGAATGTCGGGCTGGTGGGCGTCACGGGCATCCGGTCGCGCTTCGTCTGCGTGGCGGGCGGCGCGATCATGATCGTTCTGGGCCTGATACCCAAAATGGGCGCGCTGGTGGAATCGCTGCCCACCACCGTTCTGGGCGGCGCGGGGCTGGTAATGTTCGGCATGGTCGCCGCGACCGGCATCCGCATCCTCAGCAAGGTCGATTTCGCGGGCAACCGGCACAACCTGTTCGTGGTCGCAATCTCGCTTGGCTTCGCGATGATCCCGATGGTGGCGCCGGACTTCAACCAATGGATGCCCCATGCGATCCACCCGCTGATCCATTCGGGCATTCTGCTGGCCACCTTGGCAGCAGTGGCTTTGAACTGGTATTTCAACGGCGCTGCCCCGATCAGCGAAGACGAAATCCGCGCCGCTGGCCATGCCGCCGAAGCGCATTAAGGAGCTGCCATGAAAACCCTGATCCGCAAGGCCGAGGTGGTTGTCACCATGAACGGCACCCGGCGCGAGATCAAAGGCGGCGACGTGTTGATCGATGGCGGGGTGATCCTTGCCATCGGTCAGGACCTGCCCCGCGGCGATGCGCAAGTGGTCGAGGCGGCGGGCTGCGTCGTGACGCCGGGCCTGATCAACACCCATCATCACCTGTTCCAGACCCTGACCCGTGCCGTGCCCGCAGCCCAGGATGCGGCGCTGTTTGGCTGGCTGCGCACGCTTTACCCGATCTGGGGCCGCATGACGCCCCATGACATCCGCCTGTCGGCACAGATCGGACTGGCCGAACTGGCGCTGTCGGGCTGCACCTGTTCATCGGACCATCTGTATCTGTTCCCGAATGGCGCGCGGCTGGATGACAGCATCGAGGCCGCGACCGAAATCGGCATCCGCTTTCACGCCACGCGCGGCGCCATGTCCATCGGCGAAAGCAAGGGCGGCCTGCCCCCCGACGCGCTGGTCGAAGATGAAGCCGCGATCCTGCGCGACAGCGAACGCCTGATCGCCGCCTTCCACGACCCCAATCCCGGCGCGATGGTGCAGGTGGGTCTTGCCCCCTGCTCGCCCTTCTCGGTCAGCCGCGAACTCATGCGAGACGCGGCCATCCTTGCACGGGGAAAAGGCGTCCGCCTGCACACCCATCTGGCCGAGAATGATGAAGACATCGCCTATTCTCTGGCCAATTTCGGGATGCTGCCCGGTGATTACGCTGAAAGCCTTGGCTGGACCGGTGATGATGTGTGGCACGCCCATTGCGTGAAGCTGTCGGATAAGGAAATCGACCTGTTCGCCCGCACCGGCACCGGGGTCGCACATTGCCCCTGTTCCAACGCCCGCCTTGCATCCGGCATCGCGCCGGTGCGCGCAATGCGCGATGCGGGCGTGCCGGTGGGGTTGGGCGTGGACGGCTCGGCCAGCAATGATTGCAGCCATCTGGGGCTTGAGGCCCGCCAGGCCATGCTGATGGCACGCCTGAAGAACGGCCCCGCCGCGATGGGCGCGCGCGAGGCGCTGGAGATTGCCACCCTTGGCGGTGCCCGCGTCCTTGGCCGCCCCGACCTTGGCAGCCTTGAACCCGGAAAACGCGCGGATCTTGTCCTGTGGGACATCACCGAACTGGCAGCGGCGGGCGAATGGGATCCGGTCGCGGCCCTTGTCTTCTGCGCGCCGATGCGGCCCAAATCCGTTTATGTCGAGGGGCGTGCCATCGTCCAGAATCACCGCCTTCTGACCGCCGACCCGCGAAAATTGAACGAACAGGCCCGTGCGGCCACCATCCGCCTAGCGAACTGAAAGGACCGTCATGACCGGCTACCTGACCACCCATGTCCTCGACACCGCCAATGGCGCCCCGGCGCAGGGCATGAAGATCGAACTTTACCGCCTTGATCCCGACCGCCGCCTGATCGCGGAAACCGTGACCAATCACGACGGCCGCACCGACAGCCACATCCTGCCCGCCGCCGATTTTCAACCCGGCGAATACGAACTGGTCTTCCACGTGGGCGCATGGCTTGACGCTCAGGGCCACCAGGCCCCGAAACCCCGTTTCCTAGACACTATCCCGCTGCGTTTCGGCATGTCGGAACAGGACCATTACCACGTCCCGCTGCTGATCTCGCCCTATGGCTACTCCACCTATCGCGGCAGCTGACTTCTTGGTTCTGCAAATACCCTGGGGGTGAAGGCCCCACAGGGGCCGAGGGGGCAACGCCCCCTTTTCGCATTCTTCTGCCCAAAAGATTTTCAACCAATTCTTTAGACAGCCACGGCACTCCTCTGGATTTCCGCAAAGACGCCCGATGCGCTAGAATTTCCCCAGCAAGACAGGGAGCATATGAATGTCCGATTTCGCCGTGATCTGGGACTGGCTGGCCTTTGCGATCCGCTGGACGCATGTCGTCACCGCGATTGCCTGGATCGGCTCGTCCTTCTATTTCGTCGCCCTTGATCTGGGCCTGCAAAAAGCCCCGCATCTGCCCAAAGGCGCACATGGCGAGGAATGGCAGGTTCATGGCGGCGGCTTCTACCACATCCAGAAATATCTGGTCGCCCCCGAAACAATGCCCGAGCATCTGACATGGTTCAAATGGGAAAGCTACGCCACATGGCTGTCGGGCGCGGCACTGCTGATGGTCACCTATTGGGTCGGGTCCGAACTGTTCCTGATCGACCCCGCCAAGATGGAGCTGGTGCCCTGGCAGGCCATCCTGATCTCGGCCGGATCGCTGTCGATCGGCTGGCTGGTCTATGACACGCTGTGCAAATCGAAACTGGGCGAGACGCCGACGCTGCTGATGCTGCTGCTGTTCGTGCTGCTGCTGGTCATGGGCTACAGCTACAATCAGGTTTTCACCGGACGCGCGACCATGCTGCATCTGGGCGCATTCACGGCGACGATCATGACCGCGAACGTGTTCCTGATCATCATGCCGAACCAGCGCATCGTGGTGGCCGACCTCAAGGCCGGGCGCGCGCCGGACCCGAAATACGGCAAGATCGCCAAGCTGCGTTCGACGCATAACAACTACCTGACGCTGCCTGTCGTCTTTCTGATGCTGTCGAACCACTATCCGCTGGCCTTCGCCTCGGAACTGAACTGGGTCATTGCCGGGCTGATCTTCCTGATGGGCGTCACCATCCGGCATTTCTTCAACACCATGCACGCCCGCAAGGGCTATCAATGGTGGACCTGGGCCGTGACCACGATCCTGTTCATCATCGTCATGTGGCTTTCGACCGCGCCGATGTTCCGCGAAACCGTCGAAGAATCCGAGGCCCGCGCCCTGACCCCCACGCAGGTCGCCATGACCGAGGCGCCGGGCTGGGACGCGGCTTACGGCGCGGTGATGGGGCGCTGCAGCATGTGCCACGCCCGCGAACCCAGCTACGAAGGCATCCACACCGCCCCAAAGGGCATCTTGCTGGAAACCCCCGACGACATCACCCGCGCCGCGCGCGAGATCTATATCCAGGCGGGCGTGACGAATGCCATGCCCCCCGCCAATGTCAGCTTCATGGAGCCTGCCGAGCGGCAGGCGATCATTGACTGGTATCGCAGCTTGCCCAAAACCTTCGCCTTCAACTAATCTGCCCGGACGCCCCAAGGTCAGGCCCGTGCCGCCCCAAGGGGCGGCTTTCGTCGTTTTCGGGGATCAACCATGCCAGAGCTGCCGAACCTGCTAGCATTCGCCGCCATCGCGATGGGGATGGTGCTGACGCCGGGGCCGAACATGATCTATCTGATTTCCCGCTCGATCAGTCAGGGTCCGATGGCCGGGCTGATCTCGCTGGGCGGCGTGGCGCTGGGATTCGTGTTTTACATGCTTTGCGCCGCCTTTGGGATCACGGCGATGCTGATGGCCGTGCCCTATGCCTATGACGCGCTGCGCCTTGCTGGCGCGGCCTATCTGCTGTGGCTGGCATGGCAAGCCGTGCGGCCCGGTGGCGCATCGGCCTTTCAGGTGCGCGATCTGCCGCGCGACGGACCGCGCAAGCTGTTCCTGATGGGTTTCCTGACCAACCTGCTGAACCCCAAGATCGCCGTGCTTTATCTGTCGCTGCTGCCCCAATTCATCCGCCCCGAACAAGGCGGCGTGCTGGGCCAATCGTTGACCCTTGGCGCGGTGCAGATCGCGATCAGCGTCTCGGTGAACGCGACGATCGCGCTGACCGCAGGCGGGGTGGCGCTGTTTCTGGCCCGGCGTCCGGCATGGGTGCTGGTGCAGCGTTGGCTGATGGGCACCGTGCTGGCGGGACTGGCCGTCAGGATGCTGACCGAGGCGAAACGCTAGACCCCGCACCCACGCCGCGCTAAGGGAAGCCCTTTGCCGCGAGCGGAGGGGATCATGGACGACAGCAATGGATGGGATGCCTCGGCCGAGGCATGGATCGCCGATATGGGCGACAGCGGCGATTTCTCGCGCCGTCATGTGCTGGACCGTCCAATGCTGGCGCGCGTGGGTCAGGTGGGCACCGCGCTGGACGTGGGCTGCGGCGAAGGACGGTTCTGCCGGATGCTGGCCGCGCGAGGTATCCGAACCACCGGCATCGACCCGACGCAGCGCCTGATCCAGACCGCCCGCGAACGCCACCCCGAAGGCCGCTATCTTGAGGCGCGGGCCGAAGCCCTGCCCTTTGACGATGCCAGCTTTGATCTGGTCGTCAGCTACCTGACGCTGATCGACATCGACGACAGCGATGCGGCCATTGCGGAAATGGCGCGGGTGCTGCGCCCCGGCGGTCGGCTGCTGGTCGCCAACCTCAACAGCTTCAGCACGGCGGGCCAATGGGCGGGCGAACGCACATCGCCCCGCGGCTACCTGATCGACAATTACCTTGAGCCGCGGGCGGAATGGGTCAGCTGGCGCGGCATCATGATCCGCAACTGGCACCGCCCGCTGCATCACTACATGCAGGCGCTGCTGGCAAACGGCCTGCGCCTGACCCATTTCGACGAGCCGCAGCCCGTGGACGGCGATCCGCAACTGGTCGCCCGCTACAAGCGCGCGCCCTATCACCACGTGATGGAGTGGGAAAAGCCCGCCTAGTCGAACTGGCCCCGCGTTTCGCGCGCGATGTAATCGGCAAACAGCCGGACCTTGGGGTCTTGCAGGCGGCGATGCGGGGTCAAGACGCCGAATTGCGCGGGCATCGGCAGCGTATCGGGCAGAATCTGCAACAGCCGACCCGAGGCGATATGCTCGGCCACCTCGTATTTCGGGCGGTTGGCGATGCCGCGTCCCTCCAATGCCCAATCGGTCAGCACGTCCCCGTCATCGGCGTCGAAATGGCCGTTCACCAGCATCTTTTGCGGGCCTTCGGGGGTTTGCAGCACCCAGTAGAATTCCGGGCTGCGCGGGTAACGCAGCAGCAGGCAATTATGCCCCATCAGGTCATCGGGCACCTGTGGCGTGCCGTGTTTGGCCAGATATTCCGGCGTCGCGACCAGAATGCGGGTGCATTCGGCGATGCGGCGCCATTTCAGCGCGCTGTCCTGCGGTTCGCCCAAAAAGAACGACAGATCGATGCCGTCAGCGATGATGTCCACGTTGCGGTCGGACAGGCGCAGACGGATCTCAACCCCCGGATATTCCTCGCAGAAACGTGGAACCAGCGGCGCGATCAGACGCCGCCCCAGACCCAGCGGTGCCGTCACGCGCAAGGCGCCATGCGGCATCCCGGAAAAGCCCGAAACGACCGCCTCGGCCTCGTCCAGCGTCTCGATCACGCGGCGCGCGCTGTCATAGAATGCACGCCCCACCTCGGTCGGGACCAGCTTGCGGGTGGTGCGGTTCAGCAGCCTCACCCCGAAGCGTGTTTCAAGATCCTTGATGCGGTTTGAGGCAACTGCCGGGGACATGCGCAGATCACGCCCCCCCGCTGTGATCGAACCCAGTTCGACCACGCGCACGAAAACGCGAAGACTTTCAAGATATGCCACGGTCCAAACCCGCTTCTTTCAAGGAACGGCTGAAAGTCTTATGCTCAATCCACGGATTCCGCAAAGGGCAATTCGCATCTAGGCTTTCATCATACCCAGCGACCTGCAGCGAGGACCTGATGGGCGGCGAGATACGCTTTCTGCTAAACGACACCGAGATCAGCCTGACCGAGGCGGGATCGCGCGACACGCTTTTGGACTTTCTGCGGCTGAACCGCCGCCTGACCGGCACCAAGGAAGGCTGCGCCGAAGGCGATTGCGGCGCCTGCACCGTGCTGGTCGGACGCCTGCATCACGGGCATATGCATTATGAGCCGATCAACGCCTGCATCCGCTTTCTGGCATCCTGCCATGGCTGCCATGTCGTGACGGTCGAACATCTGCGCGGCGCTGATGGCGGGCTGCATCCCGTCCAGGCGGCGATGGTCGAACATCACGGCAGCCAATGCGGCTTTTGCACGCCGGGCTTCGTCATGGCGCTGTATGGGCTGTGGATGCAAAACCCCCGCCCCGACATGCTGGCGATCGAGACCGCGCTGCAGGGCAACCTGTGCCGCTGCACGGGCTATGAGCCGATCGTTAAGGCCGCCTTTGCCGCGGGCGAGGCGGGGGGGCAGAATTTCGACGCGCTGACCGTCGAACGCGACCGGGTGATGGCCGCGTTGATTGCGATGCCGCGTGAACGGGTGCAAGTGTCGCGCGGCGATGACCGGGCGATCCTGCCGGCGGACGCCGCCGATCTGGCCGCCGTGCTGGCCGAAAACCCCAAAGCCACCATCGTCGCGGGCGCGACCGATGTCGGACTGTGGGTGACGAAATTCCTGCGCGACATCTCTCCCGCCGTCTTCATCGGCCATCTGACCGACCTGAAGCGGATCGAGATCACGCCGGGCCAGATCAGCATCGGCGCGGGCGTCACCTATTCCGAATTCGAGCCCTTCATCCTGCAGCATTTCCCCGAGGCGCTGGATTACTGGCGCCGCATCGGCGGCTGGCAGGTCCGCAACGCGGGCACGATTGGCGGGAATGTCGCCAACGGCTCTCCCATCGGGGAGACGCCGCCCTTGCTGATCGCTTTGGGTGCCACGATGACTCTGCGCAGCACCGAAGGCGCGCGCGACATCGCTGTCGAGGATTTCTTTATCGACTATGGCAAACAGGACCGCCGCCCCGGCGAATTCGTTGAAAGCATCCATATTCCGCTGAAGGGCGATGCGCGGATCGCGGCCTACAAGGTCTCGAAACGCCACCACGCCGACATCACCGCATCCGCCGCCGCGTTCCACATCGAAACCGATGGCACGACGATCATCGACGCGCGGGTGGCCTTCGGCGGTATGGCTGCGACCCCCAAGCGCGCCCGCGCCGCCGAGGCCGCGCTGAAAGGCCAGCCCTTTGCCGCCGAAAGCTTCGAGGCTGCGGCCAAGGCCGTCGCCAATGACTTCCAGCCGCTTTCCGACTGGCGGGCCAGCGCGGCCTATCGCCAGACGCTTGCCGCCAATTTCTTCCGCCGCTTCTGGTTGGAACAATCCGGCCAGGAACACCGCCTGAGGAGGGTCGAATGAAACAGGACGTTACCCTGCGCGGCGCCGCGCATAGCAGCATCACCCATGACAGCGCCGAAAAGCATGTCACCGGGCTGGCCGATTACACCGACGACCTGATGCTGCCCGAAGGCACGCTGCACGCCTATCTGGGGCTGTCGACGGTGGCGCATGGCCGCATCACCCGCATGGACCTTGATGCCGTGCGCAAGGCCCCCGGCGTGCATCTGGTGCTGACGGCGGACGACATTCCCGGCGTCAACGACATCAGCCCGAACGGACTGCATGACGACCCGGTCTTTGCCTTCCCCGAGGTGCAGTTCCACGGCCAGCCGATCTTTGCCGTCATCGCCGAAACCCGCGATCAGGCGCGGCGTGCGTGCAAGCTGGCACAGATCGAATACGAGGAACTGCCCTTTGCGCTGGACGCGATCTCGGCCCGCGACGCGGGCATGGGCTATGTCACCAAGCCCCTGAAACTGGCGCGAGGCGACATGGCCGCGCTGGACGCAGCCCCCCGTCGCCTGAACGGTCGCCTGACGGTCGGCGGGCAGGAACACTTTTATCTGGAAAGCCAGATCGCCATGGCCGTGCCGGGCGAGGATGACGAGATCGTCATCCACACCTCGACCCAGCACCCGACCGAGGTGCAGCACATGGTCGCCCATGTCATGCATGTCCCGGCCAATGCGGTCGTCGTCAACGTGCGGCGCATGGGCGGCGGCTTTGGCGGCAAGGAAACGCAGATGAACCTGTTCTGCTGCGTGGCCGCCATCGCCGCGAAACGGCTGCGCCGCGCCATCAAGCTGCGTCCCGACCGCGACGACGATTTCGCCATCACCGGCAAACGGCATGACTTCGTCATCGACTATGACGTGGGCTATGACGACAGCGGCAAGATCCATGCCGTCAGCGGTGATTTCTATGCCCGCTGCGGCTTTTCGGCAGACCTGTCCGGCCCCGTCACCGACCGGGCGCTGTTCCACGCCGACAACGCCTATTACTACCCTGCGGTGGAACTGCGCAGCCACCCGATGAAGACCAACACCTGCTCGAACACCGCATTCCGCGGCTTCGGTGGCCCGCAGGGCGTCATCATGGCCGAACGCGTGGTCGAGGACATCGCCTATGCTCTGGGCCGCGACCCGTTGGAAATCCGCAAGCTGAACCTTTACGAAAACGGCCAGCTGACCCCCTATCACCAAGAGGTCGAGGATCAGATCCTGCCCCGCATCTTCGCGGATCTGGAGGCGTCGTCCGACTACCACGCCCGCCGTCAAACCGTGCTGGATTTCAACGCTCGCGCCTTGGTTTCGGGCGGCGCGATCCGCAAAGGCATCGCCCTGACGCCGGTCAAGTTCGGCATCAGCTTCACCGCGACGTGGTATAACCAAGCGGGCGCGCTGATCCACATCTATTCCGACGGCTCGGTCCACCTGAACCATGGCGGGACCGAAATGGGTCAGGGCCTGAACACCAAGGTCGCGCAGGTCGTGGCCGAGGCGTTGGGCATCAGCATCGACCGCATCAAGATCACCAAGACGACCACGGAAAAAGTGCCCAACACCTCGGCCACCGCCGCGTCCTCGGGGACCGATCTGAACGGGATGGCGGCGCTGGATGCCTGCCAACAGTTGATCACCCGCCTGACCGCCTTCGCCGCTGATGCGAAAAACCTGTCCCCCGACCAGATCAGCATCGGCGAAACCGTCCGCATGGGCGATGAGGAGATGCCGTTCCAGGACTTCATCAAGACCGCCTATATCGCGCGCATCCAGCTTTCGGCGGCGGGTTTCTACAAGACGCCGAAAATCCATTGGAACCGCGAAACGGGCCGGGGTCGCCCCTTCTATTACTACGCCTATGGCGCGGCCTGTTCCGAGGTTTCGGTGGACACACTGACCGGCGAATATGTCATCGAACGCGCCGACGTGCTGCATGACGTGGGCCGCAGCCTGAACCCCGCGCTGGACAAGGGCCAGGTCGAAGGCGCCTTCGTTCAGGGCACCGGCTGGCTGACGACCGAGGAATTGTGGTGGGACCAGAAAGGTCGTCTGCGCACGCATGCACCGTCGACCTACAAGATCCCGCTGGCATCCGACCGGCCCAAGATCTTCAACGTCAATCTGGCCGATTGGTCGGTGAACCGCGAAAAGACCATCAAACGCTCGAAAGCCGTGGGTGAGCCGCCCTTCATGCTGGGCATCAGCGTGTTTCAGGCGCTGAACATGGCGGTGGCCAGCTTCAACGGCTACCGCGAAAACCCGCGCATCGACGCCCCCGCCACGCCCGAGCGCGTGCTGATGGCCATCGAGGGCTTGCGGTGATCCGGGTGCTGGTGACGCATACGCGCGGTTCCACCCCGCGCGAGGCGGGGGCCGAGATGATGGTAATGGATGACAGCACCATCGGCACCATCGGCGGCGGGCAGCTGGAATACATGGCCATCGACCGCGCCCGCCAGATGATCGCGCGGGGCGAGGTGGTGGCGCATATGAACGTGCCGCTTGGCCCGGAAATCGGCCAATGCTGTGGCGGGCGCGTCGAACTGGCACTGACCCGCACCGACAAGCTGCCGGGCCGGCCCGACCATCCGCAGGTGATGATTTTTGGCGCGGGCCATGTCGGACGGGCATTGTCGCGCGCCATGTCGCTGCTGCCCTTGCGCCCGATCCTGATCGACCAGCGCGCGCCGGAAATCGCGCAATCACCCGGCGAAACCCGCCTGACCCCCCTGCCCGAGGCCGAGATCCGCCACGCCCCCTATGGCACCAGCCACGTCATCCTGACCCATGACCATGCGCTTGATTTCCTGCTGGCCGCCGAGGCGCTGCGCCGCATGGACGCCCCCTATATCGGCATGATCGGCAGCGCCACGAAACTGGCACAGTTCCGGCGCTACGCTCGGGCGCAGGGGCTGGACACCGACCGCCTGACCTGCCCCATCGGCGCAGGCTATTCCCACGATAAACGCCCCGAAGTCATCGCGGCCTTCACCGCCGCCGAAGTCATCGGCCAATTGACGAAAACGGTTCAAAGACAGACATGCGACAACTAATCCGGGGACGCACCCTTTCCTTCCACGCCGATCCCGTCACCACGGAAAACGCCTATAGCTATCACGAAGACGGCGCGATCATCGTGTCGGATGGCCTGATCGAGGCGATTGGGGACTATGCCGACCTGCGTCAGGCCGACATGCCCGAAATCGATCATCGTCCGCATCTGATCCTGCCGGGTTTCATCGACACGCATATCCATTTCCCGCAGGTGCAGGTCGTCGCCAGCTGGGGTGCGCAGCTTCTGGACTGGCTGAACACCTATACCTTCCCCGAGGAATCGCGCTTTTCCCAGCAAGGCCACGCCCCCGAAATGGCCGAGCATTTCCTGAACCTGTTGCTGGCGCATGGCACGACCACCGCCGTCGCCTTCTGCTCATCCCACAAGCAATCCGCCGAGGCGCTGTTTTCCGCAGCCCATGCCCGCAACATGGCCATGATCGCAGGCAAGGTGATGATGGACCGAAATGCGCCCGAAGGCGTCTTGGACACGCCGCAATCGGGCTATGACGACAGCAAGGCGCTGATCGAGAAATGGCACGGCACCGGCCGCCAGCGCTACGCGATCACGCCGCGCTTTGCGATCACCTCGACGCCCCAGCAGATGGCGATGACTGGCCAACTTGTCCGCGAACATCCCGATTGCCACATCCAGACGCATCTGTCGGAAAACCTTGACGAGATCGCCTTCACCCTCAGCCTTTACCCCGAAGCCCGCGACTATCTGGACATTTACGAGACCTACGGCCTGCTGTCCGACAAACTGCTGCTGGGCCATTCGATCCACCTTGAGCCACGCGAGATCGCCCGCATGGCGGAAACCGGCAGCCGCGCGGTGTTCTGCCCGACCTCGAACCTGTTCCTCGGCTCGGGTCTGTTCGATGAGGCGGGCCTGCGTAAGGCGGGCGTCGTCAGCGGCATCGCCACGGACATCGGCGGCGGCACCAGCTATTCGATGCTGCAAACCCTGAACGAAGGCTACAAGATCCTGCAATTGCGCGGGCAAAAGCTGCATCCCTTTGCCGCTTTCCACTGGGCCACACGCGGAAATGCCGTGGCACTGGGGATGGAGGATCAGATCGGCACTTTGGCCCCCGGCTCTGCCGCCGACCTTGTCGTGCTGGACAGCCGCGCGACCCCCGCAATGGCCCTGCGCATGGCCCGCGCCGAAACGCTGGCCGAAGAACTGTTCGTGCTGCAAATCATGGGCGATGACAGGTCCGTCGCGCAGACCTATGTCGCAGGACAGGCGATGCTGTGAAGGCTGCGGGTGGGCAGAGCCAGAACAGGGGAAGCGTGCGCAAACGAAAGCAATAGCGTGCGCAAACCCTTCAACGCTTTGCAGCCAAGGGATCGAAGCGGCCCTCCGCGCTGTCGCTGACCAGCCCCGCAGCTTGCGATGCTCAAAATGTTCTGACGATACCGATAGCGCTTCGGAAAATTCTGTCCCGGTCATACCTGTGTTCAACCGTTTGATCGTATCATTGCGGGGATTGCCGCGCTGGCGATCTCGGGCAGCTAAACCTATCTTGGCCCCGCAAACCCGGCGAGCCACTTGCCCGATGACTGGTTGCTGGTCGCGGTGATCGGTATCGCCGTGCAGGGCGAAGAACTGCCGTCAGGATTTTTCCTTGCCAAGCTGATCGCCATACTTGTTTCGGGCATTCAGGGCGGGATCTTTGCCCCCCTCGCTTTCGGTCGGGGCGGGACTGGGCAACACGATTGGCGGCATTCTGGGCGCATCGCTGGGACTTACCGGGGTTCGGGGCATCGCGCCGATGACCCTGTTTGTCATCGTCATGAAATGAACGCCGCGCAGGCACATGCATGGCCGATCATGGCTGCGGCTATGCTGGGGTTCGGTGTCTCTCGCTTGACTCCAAGCCCAAACCGCTTTGTCACCGCCTTGCCCGGCTTTGGCTGGTTGATGCGATCAGACAAGGCCGGGGTGACGCAGGACGACAGGTGGTAAATCGGATGATGCCAGACAGTTCGCCATATCACCAAGCCGACTATATGAAGGCCGGTCAGACCATCTCTGAAATCTCCTGCGAAATCAGCAGGTCGGGCGTGGGCCATATGTCGGTCAATATTGGGCGATCATCGCGCTTTTTCTGCACGCTTTTCTTTGATTGGCACTTCGGTCCGCCCCACTTCACTCCAACGCGCCCCCGATAGCGGGAATGGCAACGCGGGAAAAGTCGATCTTTCCGGTCATGCCATCGGCCATCCGGGCAAAGCTCATGCTGTGGATATTGCCCGAAATACTGGTTCCATCGGCATAGCTCACACAAACCACACCGCGAAACAGCGTCTGGTCCTGAAAATCCAGCCCACCGAATTCGACCGAGGCGATTTGCGCCGCGCTGATCGGGAAAGCCGAACCTTCGAACGGGCCGGTATCACCGATCATAAAGGTGACGCGCTCCATGTCATTCGCCCCCGTTGGTGGCGCGGTCATTTTGCCGGGCATGACGGTCGCCCGCCTCGCGGTTCTCGCCCCCGGCATTTGGCGGATTGGCCTTGTGCAATTGCTGCGGGTTCTGCAGTTGGTTCATCTGGTTCAGCTTTTCCTGCTGCGCCCTGTTCTTGGTGTTGAAGTCTTCGTTGGCTTTTTCGGGGTCGAATTTCTGGCCCATCGGGAAAACTCCTTGTGCTTCACAGGCAATAACGTCTGCGTGCGGACGATGTTCCTGCCAAATCGCAAAGGGGCCGTCATGGCCCCCTTGCGGTGGTGGTTCAGGCGGCTTGGGCCGCGGTCTTGTTGGACTCGGTCCGGGCGATCTCGGTCAGAAGCTCATCCGTGGTCGCCTCTTCCTCAAGCGTCTGGTCCAGAAGCTTGGCGGCGTCCTTCATGCCCAGCATTTCGGCCCATTGGCGCAATGTGCCGTAACGCGCGATTTCGTAATGCTCGACCGCCTGCGCTGCCGCGACCAGCCCGGCATCCAATGCGGGCGTACCCTTGAACGCATCAAGGATTTCCTCGCCCTCTTCGATGATACCGTCGATCGCGTGGCAGGTTTTCCCCCGAGGATTCTTGCCGATCAGTTCGAACACCTGCTGCAAGCGTTCGATATGGGTCTGGGTTTCTTCGCGGTGCTTCAGAAACGCATCGCGCAGCTTATCGGACTGCGCACCACGCGCCATCTTGGGCAGAGCCTTCAATATCTGGCGCTCGGCGTAATAGATATCCTTGAGCGTTTCGTGAAACAGGTCGTCGAGGGTCTTTGCGGACATGTCTTCCTCCGATCCATAAGCGTCGATGCGCTATGAACCGAAGGGACCGGGATTTGTTTCTGCTGTGTTGGGGATTTTGGCCGGATGGGCCGTTAAGGCGCTGATCGGATGCCGAAGAATTCCGCAGGCTACAGGATCGGCGCAGTCGCGCGGGCAATGAACCTGCGGATCAGCTCGGGGTCTTTCACCCCCGGCGCGCTTTCCACGCCCGAGGACACATCAACCCCCTGTGCCCGCGTCAGCCGCAAGGCTTGCGACACGTTGTCGGGCGTCAGCCCCCCGGCCAGCAACCAAGGTTTCAGAATTTGCCGCCCCGCCAACAGGCGCCAGTCAAATGCCAGGCCATTGCCGCCCGGAAGGTCTGCCCCCTTGGGCGGCTTGGCATCGATCAACAGCATATCCGCGACAAGGCCGTAATCCCACAGCGCATCCAGATCCTGCGGCTCGGCCACGCCGACGGCCTTCATCACAGGCAAGCCTGTCAGCGATTTCACCTCGGCCACGCGGGCGGGGTCTTCGCTGCCGTGAAGCTGGATCACGTCCAGCGGCACCGTCGCCAATGTGCTTTCCAAAAGCGCATCATCGGGGTTCACGAACAGCCCGACGCGGGCGATGCCCAACGGCACCTCGGCGGCCAAAGCAGCCGCCTGCGTCGCGCTGACATGGCGCGGCGATTTCGGGAAAAACACGAAACCCAGATAGCGCGCGCCAGCCTTTACGGCAGCGTCAACGGCATCGGGCTGAGTCAGCCCGCATATCTTGACCGAAACGGACATGGCTTAGCGGGTCGCGGGCAGCCCGGCGGCCTTGGAGTTTGCCGGGCGGGTCGCGGATTCGTCAAGGATGGCCAGCACCTCGTCGCGCGGCCCTGCGTGGGTGCGACGCAGATCGCCGACCTCACGCTCCAACCGTGCCAGTTCCTTGGCCCGGACTTTGGATTCGGCACGCAGGTTGGCTTCGCGCAGCCATTCCCAGACCAGTCCGACGACAAGGCCGAACACCATGGCAAGGAACAGCGCAAGGAAAGCAGGCATCGACAGCGACCATTGCCCACCCGTGAAATGCGCCATGCTGGCCGGGATCAGGCTGATCGTGACAATGTCACGGTTCGCCAAAGCGACAAGGATCAGCACCACGGCCAAAAGAGCAATGAAGAACAGCCGGATCGCGCGCATGATTCACCTTTAATGAATTTCGCCGCCAATCTGGACTATTCGACTTCGCCGTTCAACCGCTCGCGCAAAAGCTTGCCCGTCTTGAAGAACGGAACATGCTTTTGGTCAACGCTGACCGCCTCGCCGGTGCGGGGATTGCGCCCCTGCCGTGCATCGCGTTTCTTGACCGAGAAGGCCCCGAAGCCGCGCAATTCGACCCGGTCACCGCGCGCCATCGCATTGATGATTTCCTCGAAGACCGTGTTGACGATCCGTTCGACGTCGCGTTGGAAAAGGTGCGGATTCTCTTCTGAGATTTTCTGGATCAGTTCGGATCGGATCATTTCGGTTCCCGAATTTGGCAGTTCCAACAGATTACCTGCCGTGACGATCTTAGATCAGCCCCGGCGTCTTGCAATCCCAGAACGCCTTGTCGCTGATTTGGTTGCGCTATTTTTCACCAAGCTGCAAATCTTGGGCGAAATCCCGCATGAAAACGCCCCCGGGCCAGTGACCCGGGGGCGTTTCAAGTGCTTCAGACTAAGGATCAGTTCTTGCTTTTCAGCGCAGCGCCCAGGATGTCGCCCAGCGAAGCGCCCGAGTCGGACGAACCGAACTGCTCGACAGCTTCACGCTCTTCGGCGATTTCGCGGGCTTTGATCGACAGGCCCAGACGGCGGGTCTTGGCGTCGATGTTGGTCACGCGAACGTCCACGTTGTCGCCAACCTGGAAGCGCTCGGGGCGCTGGTCCTGACGGTCGCGGGCAAGGTCCGAACGACGGATGAAGGATTTCATGCCGTTGTATTCGACCTCGATGCCGCCGTCTTCGATCGCAGTCACGGTAACGGTCACGACCGAACCGCGCTTCACGCCTTCGACAGCTTCAGCCATGGCTTCGTTTTCCAGCGCCTTGATCGAGAGCGAGATGCGCTCTTTCTCGACGTCGACTTCCTGGACAACGGCTTTCACCATGTCGCCCTTGCGGAAGTCCTGGATGGCTTCTTCGCCACGCTGGTCCCACGAGATGTCGGACAGGTGAACCATGCCGTCGATATCGCCTTCCAGGCCGATGAACAGACCGAATTCGGTGATGTTCTTGACTTCGCCCTCGATGACGGTGCCCTCGGGGTGGGTTTCGGCAAAGACTTCCCACGGGTTGCGCATGGTCTGTTTCAGACCCAGCGACACGCGGCGTTTGGCTTCGTCGATTTCCAGCACCATGACGTCAACCTCTTGCGAGGTCGAGACGATCTTGCCGGGGTGCACGTTCTTCTTGGTCCAGGACATTTCCGAAACGTGGACCAGACCTTCGACACCGGCTTCCAGCTCGACGAACGCGCCGTAGTCGGTGATGTTGGTCACGCGACCCGAATGGACCGAGCCGATCGGGAACTTGTCGGCAACCGTATCCCACGGATCGGCCTGCAGCTGTTTCATGCCAAGGCTGATGCGGTGGGTGTCTTTGTTGATCTTGACGACCTGGACCTTGACGGTCTCGCCGATCGACAGGATCTCGGACGGGTGGTTGACGCGGCGCCAGGCCATGTCGGTGACGTGCAGCAGGCCGTCAACGCCGCCCAGATCAACGAACGCACCATATTCGGTGATGTTCTTGACCACGCCCTCGACCGTCTGACCTTCGGTCAGGTTGGCGATGACTTCGGCGCGCTGTTCGGCGCGGCTTTCTTCCAGGATGGCGCGGCGCGACACGACGATGTTGCCACGACGACGGTCCATTTTCAGGATCTGGAACGGCTGCTTCAGACCCATCAGCGGGCCGGCATCGCGCACGGGGCGCACGTCCACCTGCGAACCCGGCAGGAACGCAACAGCGCCGCCCAGATCCACGGTGAAGCCGCCTTTGACGCGACCGAAGATGGCGCCTTCGACGCGCTCTTCTGCGGCATAGGCTTTTTCCAGACGGTCCCATGCCTCTTCGCGGCGAGCTTTCTCGCGCGAGATCGAGGCTTCGCCGCGGGCGTTTTCGACGCGGTCAAGGTAAACCTCGACTTCGTCGCCAACCGCGATCGAGGGCGCTTCGCCCGGATTTGCGAATTCTTTCAGATCGACGCGGCCTTCCATCTTGTAGCCGACGTCGATGATGGCTTGGCCCGCCTCGATGGCGATGACCTTACCTTTGACGACCGAACCTTCGTCCGGGGTGTCGATTGCGAGGCTTTCGTTCAGGAGGGCCTCGAACTCCTCCATGGTCGCTTTAGCGCACATATAGATCCAGTTTCCTTTACATGGTTTTCTGGCCTTGCGGTTGGCTCCGCCGGTCTTTGTCGTTGCCGCCGGTAATGCTGAAAGGGCCGAAGGCTTGCGCCCGACCCTTCCCGAATTGGCCTGTCATGGCCGTATTCTTCATCCCGACCGGCGCGATATAACGAGGATTTACCAGCCTGGCAAGGGTTTCAGGCTGCCAGTGCCGCCTCGATCTCATCTGCCAGCTGTGCGACCAGCCGGCCCGCAGGCATCGCGCGGGCGCGCGCAGCCCCGGTTCCCGCCCATTGCGCGGCATAATCCGACCCGCCCGCCGCTGCGTGCAGCGCCTTGGCGGCATCATAGGCAATGGGATAGTCGGGCAGCGGCGGCGCGTCGGGGCGCATTCCCAGCGCGATCAGCCGATTTTCCAGCCCCCGCGCCGGACGGCCCGAAATCGCGCGGGTCATCACCGTTCGCCCCAGCCGCAGCCGTGCGCGCCATTCGGGCGAGGCGGCAGATTCGGGGCAAGGCAGAAAGGCCGTGCCCATCTGGACCGCGACCGCGCCCGACCGCAGATGCCGGGCAGCGTCCTCGCCGTTCATGATGCCGCCTGCGGCGATCAGGGGCAGACCCAGATGGGCAAAGTCGCGCAGAAGCTCGATCGAGGGTTGGCAGGCGTCAGGTCCGTCCGGGTCGAAAATGCCGCGATGGCCGCCCGCCTCGAACCCCTGCGCAATGATCGCGTCCAGCCCCGCATCGCGGATCGCACGCGCCTCGGGCAGCGACGTGGCGCTAGCGGCAATCAGCGCGCCCGTCTGCCGCAGGGCCGCGATGCGCCCCGCCGAGGGTAGGCCGAAATGGAAGCTGATCATCGCCGGCCGCGCCGCAATCACGGCGGCCAGCATCGCGTCGTCATTCAGAAAACTGGGATAGATTTCATGCAATTCGCTGGGCGTATTTGCCCCCGCCCTGGCAAATTCGGGCGACAGGAAGTCCAGCCAGCCAGCCTCTCGGGCCGGGTCTGCCTTGGCCGGGTGGTGGCAGAACAGGTTCACGCCGAAATATCCCGATCCCAGCTTTTGCCGCGTCGCCGCCATCATCGCCGCCGCCTGTTCGGCATTCGACGCCCCAAGCCCCAGCGACCCCAAGCCCCCCGCAGCGCTGACCGCCGCCGCAAGCGCAGGCGTTGCAGCCCCCGCCATAGGCGCCTGAATGACCGGAACCTGCAACGCGGTCAGCAGCACGCTCATGCGCGCACCCGCTCGGCATGGGCGATGGCTTGCGTCAAGGCCTGCTCGATCGTCAGGTCGGAGGTATCCAGCATGATCGCATCATCCGCAGGCCGCATCGGTGCGACATCGCGCGCTGCGTCGCGGGCATCGCGTTCGCGCAATTCGGTCAGGATCTGGGCAACATCCGCGCCCAGTTCCAGCGCGCGACGTCCCGCGCGCACCTGATCGCTGGCGGTAACGTAAAGCTTCACCTCGGCCTCGGGGCAGATCACCGTGCCGATGTCGCGACCATCCAGCACGGCACCCGGTTCACTGCGCGCAAAGCGGCGCTGGAAATCGACAAGCGCCGCCCGCACCTCGGGGATGGCAGCGACGCGGCTGGCCGCCTGCCCCGCCTCGGCGCTGCGCAAGTCGTCACGTTCCAGATCGGCAGGCTGCAATCCACGCGCCGCGACAATCGGATCGCCGCCCAACGCACCTACGGCCCGGTAAAGCAGCCCCGTATCCAGATGCGAAAAGCCGAAATGCCGCGCCATGGCCCGCGCAATCGTGCCCTTGCCCGACGCTGCCGGTCCGTCAATGGCGATGGTGAATGGCATGGGCCTGTCTCCGTGACTTTTAGAACCTGTCTTCATCCATGCCACGCCATTTCCCGCGACGCCATAGCACGCCCCGCAAGCCATGCACGGCACGCAACGCAGTCCAGAGGACTGTGCACATGTGTCGAACAGCCCTTTTGGTTCTGGTCGCACATGATATTTATCATATAAACCGGCCTGTATTGCGCATACCGCCGCCCAAGGGCAATAATATTACCATACGAGCCCGGCGACCTTGGCCGAGACGAACGGAAAGTAGACTGACATAAGATGGACTTGCTGGACCGGATCGAAGCGATACTTCAGGCACGAACGATCGAAGATGCCTGGGACATCTATGTCGATCGCCTGACCGCAATCGGCTTTCCGCATTCGGTCTATGGTGGGCACCGCCTGCTGGGCACGGTCGAGCGGATGATCCTTGACGACGGGCTGGCGCTGTCATCGCTTCCCGATACGCTGCACACGGAACTGCTGGAGAAGCGGCTGTGCAACAGCCTGCCAATGCTCAGCTGGATGACGCGCAATCACGGTATGCAAAGCTGGGATTGGGTGCACAAACGCAGGATGGCCGGAAAGCTGGCAGCTCCGGAATCGCAAAGCCTTGCAATATTCGAACGCTACGGTTTAAGCGCAGGCATCGCGCTTAGCCTGTCGGACCGCGTTCCGCGCGTTCGGGCCGGTCTCTTGCTGATCGGACCCAGCGGCGCGACACAAAAGCAGATCGACCGCATATGGCAGAAAGATGAGCGCGAGATCATCGTCCTCAGCTCGGTCCTGCATCAGCGCCTGTCCAACCTGCCCTATCGCGAACCCGAGCAGATCCTGACCCTGCGCCAACGCGAGGCGCTGGAACTGACCGGATCGGGACTTTCCACGCAGGAAATCGCGGAATGTCTGGACCTGACCCCCGGCACGGTCGAAAAACACCTGCGACTGGCCCGCAAGTCGTTGGGCGCAAGAACCACGGCGCAGGCCGTGCTTCTGGCCATGAGCCGCCGCCAGATCTTTTGCGATCCGGGCGAAAGCTGCGCGCCTGTCCCCTCTGACATGACCGCGATGTCCAGCGGCGCTTTCCCGAAACCCTGGACCTATCTGAAGTTCGTGCAAGTGGCGCAGCATCTGCCGAACATCGCCAAAATCTAGTCCGGCAAATGAAAAACGCCGGTCAGAAAGACCGGCGTTTCCCATAGTGGCAAAAGTCTGAAGATCAGGCGCCAGCGCGGGTCTTGGCGACCTCGGCAGCGAAATCTTCTTCTTTCTTCTCGATGCCTTCACCGACGACGATGCGGGCGAAACCGGTCACTTCCACACCTGCGTCAGCAGCGGCCTGCGCCACGGTGACATCGGGGTTGATGACGAATTTCTGGCCCAGCAGCGTCACTTCTTCGAAGTATTTCGCCATGCGGCCGACGATCATCTTTTCGATCACGGCGTCGGGCTTGCCCGATTCACGCGCTTGCTCGGTCAGAACGGATTTCTCGCGTGCGACCAGCGCCGGGTCCAGATCGGCTTCCGACAGCGAGGCCGGGTTGGTCGCAGCAATGTGCATCGCGATCTGCTTGCCGATTTCCTGCGCTTTGTCCGCATCGCCTTTCAGCGCGACCAGCACGCCAATCTTGCCCATGCCGGCGGTCGCAGCGTTGTGGACATAGGACACAACGGTGTCGCCTTCCAGAACGTGCATACGGCGCAGGGTCAGATTTTCACCGATGCGCGCGATGGCGTCGGTGACGACTTCTGAAACCGGCTTGCCGTTCAGATGCGTGGCTTTCAGCACTTCGACATCGGTGGCGGTTTCCAGCGCGACTTCGGTGATTTCGCGGACCAGTTGCTGGAAGTCAGCGTTCTTGGCAACGAAGTCGGTTTCCGAGTTCAGCTCGACGGCGACACCACGGCCAGCGGCGACGGAGACGCCCACCAGACCTTCGGCGGCAACGCGGTCGGCTTTCTTGGCAGCTTTGGCAAGGCCCTTGGTGCGCAGCCAGTCAACCGCGGCTTCCATGTCGCCATTGGTTTCGGTCAGCGCCTTCTTGGCGTCCATCATGCCCGCGCCGGTCGATTCGCGCAGGTCTTTCACCATCGCAGCGGTGATAGCCATCGGATGTCTCCTTGCTTTTCTCATGCGTCAGGCGGGGCTTATCCCCGCCTGATGAATATTCCATGAACCCTGACGGGTCCGGGCGGGTCCAGCATATAGCTGGACCCTATCCGATCAGGCTTCGGCGGTCTCTTCGACTTCGCCTTCCAGATCTTCGTCCAGGCTGGCTTCCAAAGCACCCAGATCAACGCCGGCCGCACCCATCTGGGCGGTCATGCCGTCCAGCGCCGCGCGCGAGGCCAGGTCGCAATACAGCGCGATCGCACGTGCCGCGTCGTCGTTGCCCGGAATGATATAGTCCACGCCCTTGGGCGAGCAGTTGGTGTCGACGATCGCGACGACCGGGATGCCCAGCTTTTTCGCTTCTGCGATGGCCAGGTCTTCCTTGTTCACGTCGATCACGAACAGCAGGTCCGGCAGGCCGCCCATTTCACGGATGCCGCCCAGCGACGCTTGCAGTTTGGCCTGCTCGCGTTCCATCTGGAGGCGCTCTTTCTTGGTCAGACCTTCGGCACCGCCCGACATGGTTTCGTCGATGGCTTTCAGGCGCTGGATCGACTGGGAAACGGTTTTCCAGTTGGTCAGCGTGCCGCCCAGCCAGCGGTGGTTCATGTAGTATTGGGCCGATTTCTCGGCGGCTTCGGCGACGGCTTTCTGGGCCTGACGCTTGGTGCCGACGAACAGAACACGACCGCCTTTGGCGACGGTGTCGCGAATGGCTTGCAGCGCGGCGTCCAGCATCGGGACGGTCTGCGTCAGGTCGAGGATGTGGATGCCGTTACGTTCACCATAGATGAACTCGGCCATACGGGGATTCCAGCGTTGCGTCTGGTGACCGTAGTGCACGCCAGCTTCAAGCAGCTGACGCATGGAGAATTCGGGAAGCGCCATTCCATGTTCCTTTCCGGTTTGCGCCTTGGCGGGGTTTTCAGGACGCGGCCTTGCATGGCCTGCCCCAACCGGTGGACCACCGAGGATTTCTCCCCCGAAGGCCCGACCCCACCTGTGAAGTGCGCGCGACTTAGGCCCATTCCGGCGCGATTGCAAGTCAAATACGCCAAACGGCCTGGACAAAGGATCAGAATTCGCCCGGATGTGTTTCAGGCGGCTTGCGCATGCCGGAATGAGCAGGTATCGGGACTGGATGCCGGTTTAGCTCAGCAGGTAGAGCAGCTGATTTGTAATCAGAAGGTCGTGGGTTCGATTCCTATAACCGGCACCATGCCATTTTGCGCGCAAACGCGACAGCAACATGCAAAAGTGCGCCGGCCCTGCCATATCATCTCGTCAATCTTAAGATGAGTTCAGATTGCAGGTTGCACGTCAGCCGTGGGTCATGCCTAACAAAGGCATAAAACTGGCTGGGACCATAGCTGATGAAGAAAGTTACAGTTCTTGCGCTTGGCGGCTCGAATACCGTCATGCGGCCCGGATATCTGACCGAGTTGCCCCGATGCCTGCAGAAACACGGCATCGATATGACGCTGTCTGCCAATTTATCGGTTGGGAATACATCGATCTTCATGGGGCTGATGCAACTCAAGATGAACGTGGAGGCCATCAGCAGATCAGATGTGATGCTGATAGAATATACACTAAACGACACTGGCTTCTTTTCGGCATCGCTTCAGCGCGTCGGCGAATGGGCCAAGGGAATGGAGGCGGTCATCCGGTTTGCCCGGCTCACAAACCCCAAGATCAAGATCATACCAATTATCTTCGCGACCCAAACCGGCATTCACAGGAACGGCATCAACCCGCTGCATGCAGGCGTGCATTATCTTGCGAGTTACTATGGAATTCGCGTGGTCGACGTGAACGCCGAACTTGTCTCAAGATTTGGTGTAGATTTTCACGACATCCCTGGAGCTTATCAGGATCCCGCCCATTACCAGCGCCCCCTGATCACGACGCTCGCCGCCGAGATTGTCGCTGAGAAATCGGGCGACTACCTGCGCTCGCACGTTCTGCCTTCAAACCTGCCACCCCAGATCTGCGCTGGCCGATACACGGAAGCCAACATCGTAACTCACGCGCAGGTCGTGGAACTCGATACAGCGAACTTCAAGAACTATCTATATGACGAAACGACCTACGATCTGACCTCTGGCAGCATTACCCTGGAGATCGAAGGCGGCACGATCCTGGCAACAAAATATGTCTGCACAGACGACGCAGCGCAGCTATTCCTTAACGTGAACGGCAAATGGTTCCAGACACAAACGATGCAGCCAGGCATGGTGGAACCCAAATACAAGTTTTTGCTTTCGATGCTGTCATTTGATGGCCTGCCAGCATCAGAGGGCATCAACAATATCACTTTGACCGCCGTTCGTCCCGAAGGGGTCGAGATCAGTCCGCTACCCCAGCCGGGCGCAAAGCCCCCCGTTCGCGACGAAAAGCGGCTGCCGATCGCCGCCATCCTGCATACCGGAAAGCTCGTGGGCTTCAAGGTCTCGCGCGCCGATCAACGCTTGACCGACACTGCCGCCTGACGACAACATCCAAAGATACAAGACAGCCCCGTCGATTAAGACGGGGCTTTTGCAATGTGACACACATCGCTCACCCGGAACGGTTCAGTTCGAATTAACCGTTTTTCCACCTCGTCAGAAACCCGATTCCCACCCTCTCTGACATCGATTTCACCCAATTTTTGCGAGAATCCGCAACAAACCTATCCAAAGGGACAGGCGCCCGTCCAAGGAAACTAACCAAATAGCCAACTACTCGTGCCACGGGAAATTTGGCATATGTTCGGTGTCGGTAGGCGGTTGCTGGTTGTGGTTTTAAGCGGTTGTTTTTTATGGCCCCGACAGAACCGGGCGAGTGTTGTGGTGGCGCTCGCCCGGTTGTCCCCTTCCCCAAAGTAAGCTCGCTTTTGGCGCGATTTCTGCTGAGCCAGAGCTTCACATTCCCAGGTTGAAATCGCAGTCTGACTCGCGGCAAGCGTGCCCGGATTGCCCCCGGTTCGCGCGGGTGGTTTTCCTGCTGCGCAATGGCCGCTACTGTGCGCGCTCAAACGAGTCAGGAGCGCGCATCGTATGCAAGTCGTCTTTCACTGCGGGGTCCACGGCACCGATCTTTATCGCATGGTCAAAACCCTGACGCAGAACCGCGACTGGCTGACAGAGCATGGAATCGAGGCGCCGACCCCCGACAAGCACCGCGAGGTCTTTAAGGACGCCCTGAAAGCACTGGACGGCGATGTTGCGACGCCTGAAATGGAACAGGTGATGCTGGACGCTATCCTGGAATCCGACGATCCCAGTCGCATCATCTTTTCGACCCCTACCTTTCTGGGCAAGGCCACGCGGGCGGTGTCGGCGGACGGGCTGTATGCAGCGGCGGGCGAAAAGATGGCAGCCCTTGCCAACCTGTTTCCCAGCGCCGAGGCGGAATTTTTCATCGCGCTCAAGAACCCCGCGACGTTGATTCCGTTCATCGTGGGTCAGGATGGGGGCAGCTACGAACAGATCATGTCGGGCACACCGCCCGAAAGCCTGCGCTGGGGCCCGGCGATCCGTGCCATTCAGGCAGCGATCCCCGACCACCGGCTGGTGGTCTGGTGTCACGAAGACACCTCCCTCATCTGGCCCGAGGTGGTGCGCCGCATCGCGACCATGCCCAGCGATGTCCCGCTGAAAGCCGGGCTTCAGGTGCTGGGCGACATCCTGCAACCCGAAGGCATCCACATGATCCGTGCGGAAATGGCCAAACAGGATCGACTGACCGTCGAAAGCCGCCGCGCGATCTTTTCGGCGGCGCTGGCGCAACATGCCCTGCCCGACCAGATGGAGATCGAGGTCACCCTGCCCGGCTGGACGCAGGAACTGGTGGACCATATCAGCGACCTTTACGACGAGGACGTGGCCCAGATCGCCGCCCTGCCCGGCATCGAATTCATCACACCATAAGAAAAAGGGGGCGCGACGCCCCCGATTTCATGCCATGCCAAGCGCGGCCTTATACATTTCAAGGATGGCTTCTTCCTCGGCGATGTCGTCCTTGTCGCGCTTACGCAGCGCGATGACCTTGCGCATGACCTTGGTGTCGTAACCGCGGGCCTTGGCTTCGGCCATCAATTCCTTCTGACGCTCGGCCACGTCTTTCTTTTCGGCTTCCAATTGCTCGAATTGCTCGATGAACTGGCGCAGCTCTCCGGCTGCGATGCCATAGGCGTTGTCGTCCGACATGTTCCGCTCCTTCGTTTTGGGGCGGGAATAGGCGGTCTTGCGAGCTTGTGCAATCGCGGCTAGTCCCGAGCCTGCGAATGAGATGGGGGCAGGCATGACGATCTGGGACGGCATCATCTGGGGCGGCGCGGCGCTGACCCTTGCCGGAGTGGCGGGACTGGTCTGGTGCATCGTCACGGCAAGCCGCGCCAAGGCGCGCAAGCTGGATGACGACGCCATGCGCGCGGTGATGCGCAAGGTCGTCACGGTGAACATGGCGGCACTGGGGGCTTCGGTTTTTGGCCTGATGTTCGTGGTGCTTGGCATCATGCTGGGGCGCTGACATGCGCGCCCTGATCCAGCGCGTGACGCAGGCGCAGGTCGATGTGGACGGCCAGACCATCGGCCAGATCGGCCCCGGCCTGATGGTGCTGGTTTGCGCCATGCAGGGCGATCCCGACGACGCGCCGGAAAAGCTGGCCGCGCGCATCGCCAAGCTGCGCATCTTCCGCGACGAGGCGGGCAAGATGAACCGTTCGGTCACCGATATTCGGGGCGGTGTGCTGGTCGTCAGCCAGTTCACGCTGGCCGCCGATACCCGCACCGGCAACCGCCCCGGCTTTTCATCTGCCGAAGGGCCCGCGCGGGGTCAGGCACTGTATCTGCAATTCGCCGATGCCCTGCGCAAGCTGGGGCTGCCTGTGGAAACCGGCAGCTTTGGCGCGGATATGGCAGTGTCACTGACAAATGACGGTCCGGTCACCATCTGGATGGATAGCACGGACCGCGCTTGACTTTTCGCGCGTCCGGCCCCAATTGGGCCATGTTGCCGCCCGCTGCCGCGTGAGCAGCCGACGCTTGCGCGTCAGGTCGGCACAAGATTTCAGTTTCCCATTCACGCGGGGAGGCTTGCGGGCAATGCGTATCGCGCCCGCCCCCTCGCAACCTGCCGCGCATGATCGCGGCCCCGTGTCATTTGCGCCGATACGCAGGCGGAATGGCTGAAAGACGACATGACCACTGAAAACACCCGCCCGGCCCGTTCGGGCAAACCCCACCAGCCCCGTGGCGCCAACGCCAAGCCGCGTGGCCCCAAGACCGACAAGCCGCGCTTTCCGCGCAATGATGGTGGCCCGATGACGCATCACCGCCGCCACCGCGAGGAGCCGGAGGAAAAGTTCATCCGCCGCGCAATCCCCGACATCGACACGCCCTTTACCCGCATGGGCATCGACGCCCGCGTGGCCGTGAACCTGCCGCCGATGGGGATCGAGGCCCCCTCGCCCATTCAGGAAAAATCCATCCCCGGTATCGTCGCCGGTCGTGACCTGCTGGGTCTGGCCCAGACCGGCACCGGCAAGACGGCGGCCTTTGGCCTGCCGATGCTGACGCGCCTGCTGAACATCGGCCGCAAGCCCGAACCCAAGACCTGCCGCGCGCTGATCCTTGCGCCGACCCGCGAACTGGCGACCCAGATCGCGGAAAACATCGACGCCTATGCCGCTGGCACCGCCATTCGTCAGTTCCGCGTCGTGGGCGGTGCGTCGATCAACGTGCAGACCATGCGGATGGAACGTGGCGTTGACGTGCTGATCGCCACCCCCGGTCGTCTGATCGACCTGCTGGAGCGTGGCGCGGTCGATCTGTCGCAAACCAAATATCTGGTGCTGGACGAGGCAGACCAGATGCTGGACATCGGCTTTATCCATGCCCTGCGCCGCATCGCAAAGCTGCTGCCGCGCGAACGCCAGACGCTGCTTTTTTCGGCCACCATGCCGAAACTGATGGAGGAGTTGGCCGACAGCTATCTGAACGATCCGCTGAAGGTCGCCGTGAACCCGCCGGGTCAGGCCGCCGCCAAGATCGATCAGGGGGTGCATTTCGTCAATCAGGGCGACAAGGCGACGCTGCTGGCCGAGTATCTTGCCAAGCATCGCGACGAATTGGCGATCGTCTTTGGCCGCACCAAGCACGGCAGCGAAAAACTGTCGAAGCTGCTGGAGAAATGGGGCTTCAAGGTCGCGGCGATCCACGGCAACAAATCGCAGGGCCAGCGCGAGCGCGCCCTTTCCAGCTTCCGTGCCGGCGATACCAAGGTGCTTGTCGCGACCGACGTGGCTGCACGCGGCATCGACATCCCCGAAGTCGCGCATGTCTATAACTACGACCTGCCGAACGTGCCCGACCAATATGTCCACCGCATCGGCCGCACCGCGCGCGCCGGTCGCGACGGTCGCGCCATCGCCTTCTGCTCACCCGCGGAAATGGGCGAATTGCGCGCCATCGAGAAGGCGATGAAATCGGCGATTCCGGTCGTCGGTGGCGAAGTTCCGTTCGAGGCCGCGAAGATGCGCGAACGCGGCGGCCCCGCTGGTCGCAGCGGCGCACCCGCCGGTGGCGCGCGCAAGCGCCCTGCCCGCCGCCCCTCGCGCGCGCCGAAATCGTCACAACGCGACTGAACAATGCCGTGAGCCGCCGCGTCATCCGTGATGCGGCGGCTTGCCTGAAAGGCCCCGGCGCGGCTATCTGCCCGCATGGCCAAGCTTTATTTCCACTATTCAACGATGAATGCCGGCAAAAGCACGCTTTTGCTGCAGGCGTCCTATAACTATCGCGAACGCGGAATGCGGACGCTGCTGCTGACCGCATCGCTGGATGATCGCGCAGGACCGGGGCTGATCGCGAGCCGCATCGGCATCTCGGACATGGCCACGACCTTCACGCCTGACACCGACCTTTTCACGCTGATCGCGGATCAGGGCGCGGGCTGCGCCTGCATCTTCGTCGATGAGGCACAATTTCTGACCGAGGCTCAGGTCTGGCAACTGGCCCGTGTCGCGGACGATCTGGGTCAGCCTGTCATGTGCTACGGGCTGCGCGTCGATTTCCGGGGCCAGCTTTTCCCCGGATCGCGCGCGCTGCTGGCCTGGGCCGATGACATGCGCGAGGTTCGCACCATCTGCCATTGCGGCCGCAAGGCCACCATGGTCGTCCGCCATGACGACCATGGACAAGTCCTGCGCGAGGGGGCGCAGGTCCAGATCGGGGGGAATGAAACCTATGTGTCGCTGTGCCGCCGACATTGGCGCGAAGCGATGGGAGAAATCTGATGAAAGCCAGCAATGACGCCCGCGCCTATGGCGGGGTGGCCCGCCTGTTTCACTGGTCGATCGCGCTTCTGATCCTTGCCGCCATCGGCCTTGGACTTTACGCGGGCAACCTGCCGCGCGGCACGCAGGACCAGTTGCAGGCGATCTTTGCCGCGTTCTCGGTCCACAAGACCGTGGGCGTGGCGGTGCTGATCCTTGCGGTGCTGCGCATCCTTTGGACGCTGACCCAGACCAAGCCGAAACCCCTGCACCCGCAGCGCCGCGCGGAAACCTTCGTGGCCGAGATGGTGCATTGGGCCATGTGGATCGGCATGGTCATCATGCCGCTGACCGGCTGGCTGCTGCATTCGGCGGCTCCGGGCGGCTTTTCGCGAATCCTGTGGCCCTTGGGCCAGCGCCTGCCGATGGTCCCCGAGGACGCCCATCTGGCCGAGCGTTTTGCCGCTTTCCACGAAACCGGCTGGTGGGTGCTGGCCGGGCTGATCGTCTTGCATGTCGCGGGCGCGATCAAGCACACGGTCATCGACCGTGATGGCACGCTGAACCGCATGGCAGGCCCCGCCCATCGCGCGCCCGAGCCGCCGCATTCCGAACATCCCCTGCTGATGCATCTGCTGGCAGCCGTGGGCGCGCTGTTGATCTGGGCCGCGACCGCTGTTCTGGCAACGCCCGAGCCGGAAGCGGCCGAGGCCCCCGTGACCGAGCAGCCCGCGACCGCGCCGGTTGCCGCGCAAGCCTCGGGCTGGGCGGTGCAGCAGGGCACGCTTGGGATCGAGGTCATTCAGGGTGGGAACCCGATCCAGGGCCAGTTCGGCACCTGGAACGCGCAGATCGACTATGATCCCGAAACGCAGGCGGGCCGGATCAATGTGGGCATCGACATTGCCTCGTTGTCCTTGGGGTCGGTCAGCGACAGCGCCAAGGGTCCTGATTTCCTGAACGCCGCGGCCCATCCACAGGCGAATTTCGCGGCTGACATCCTGCCCCCGGCAGATGGCGGCCAGCATATCGCCAAGGGCAAGCTGACCATCGCGGGCAAGACGGTCGATGCGGAACTGCCCTTTGACCTGACGGTGGACGGCGCCAACGCGACGGCCAGCGGCATGATGAAGGTGGATCGCCGCGATTTCGGCATCGGCACGGGCTATGCCGATGAAAGCACTGTGGGCTTTACCGTCGCGATCAAGTTTGACCTGACCGCTACCCAACAATAGGCCTTGCGCGGCCGGGGGGCGCCCCCGGCCGCCGACTTATTCCGCCAGCAGCGCGCGGATCAACTGATGCGTGGCGCGGACCCGCGCCTCGTTCGGATAGCTGCGGTTTGCCAGCACGATGATGCCCAGATCCTCGCCCGGCACGATCGCGACATAGCCGCCGAAACCACCGGTCGATCCGGTCTTGTTCAGGATCACGCCCTGCGGAGCCTGCGGCACCACGGTCTGCATCGGCTGGGGCGACATGATGAAATCAGTCCCGTTCCCCGCCACCATGGTTTCGACATCCACCGGCCAGGGATAAGCTTCCCAGATCATCGCCTGCGTAAAGAACGCGGTCTGGCCCTGCCCCATCTGCGTCCTGGCGATCGCCGCGCGCAGCTCGGGTGATCCGCCGTGACCCAGTTCCAGATCCAACAGCTTCAGCATGTCGCGCGCGCTGGATTTGACACCATAGGATTCGTCGTCCAGCACGCCGGGATTGACGCGGATCGCAGCATCCGTCTTGCGGTCATAACCCCATGCGTAATCCGGCATCCGCTGGGCCGGAACGTCGATCCATGTATCCGTCAGACCCATTGCCGGGAACAGCACGTTCTGCGCAGCCTGCGCATAGGGCATCTCGAACGCCCGCGCGGTGATATGCCCCAGCAGCCCGATGCTGATATTGCTGTAGCTGCGCGCGCCGGGCTGGGACGGTGCCCAACCGGCCAGCCAGCGGACCACCCCTGAGGTATCGCCCGCCTGATCGGGCACCTGCAAGGGCATTCCCCCGGTGTGATGCGTGGCCAGATCCATCAGCGTCAGCGCGCCTGCCGGGGTCTTGTCCAGTTGCGGCAGATGGGTCGCGACGGGTGCATCCAGCGACAGCTTGCCGCGTTCTTCGGCCAATGCCGCCAGCGTCACGTTGAAGATCTTGCTGATCGAGCCAAGTTCGAACAGCGTGTCCGGCGTCGCCGCCCGCCCCTCGTGACGCGAGGCAAGGCCCGTCGCGTAAAAGCTGTGCTGGCCGTGATGGGTGATGCCGACCACAAGGCCGGGGATCTTGTATTCCGCGACAGCGTCCCGAAACGCAGCCTCGGCGGCTTGGGTCGGTTCCTGGGCCACGGCCAGAGTTGGCACAAGGGATGCAGCGATCAGCAGGGCGGCTGCCCCGGTCATTTTTGTCATGGTTCCGCCTGTTTTTGTCTGTTGGTGGACTGATACCGCAAGCCGGGCCACAGGGGAACCAAACGAAAAGGGCCGCCCCGACGGACGGCCCCAGCAGTTCCGGTGATTGGCTGAAATCAGCCGACCAGTTCCAGACCCGAGAAGAAGAAGGCGATTTCGCGCGCAGCGGCTTCCGGGCTGTCCGAACCGTGGACCGAGTTTTCGCCGACCGACAGGGCGAATTCCTTGCGGATCGTGCCTTCGTCGGCGTTGGCGGGGTTGGTTGCACCCATGACTTCGCGGTTTTTCAGGATGGCGCCTTCGCCTTCCAGAACCTGCACGACGACCGGCTCGGACACCATGAATTCGGTCAGTTCACCAAAGAAGGGGCGTTCCTTGTGCTCGGCATAGAATTGGCCGGCTTGGGCCAGCGTCAGCTGGATGCGCTTTTGTGCGACGACGCGCAGGCCAGCTTCTTCGAACTTGGCGTTGATCTTGCCGGTCAGGTTGCGCTTGGTAGCGTCGGGTTTGATGATCGAAAGCGTGCGTTCGGTGGCCATGATGCTGTCCTTTTTCCGTCCCAAACCCCATGGTCCGGGCAATCCGCGCCCGGTTATCATGGGCAGCGTCCGATGAAAAGCCGGGTCGGAATGGCCCATGCGCAGCGCTCCGCCACAGGATAGCCGCATCGTGACCGTCCTTTGCCTTGTCCCCATTGACGGCGGCCAAGGTCTGGGTCAAGGACCGGACATGCTGCGCATTGATGACATATCCTATTCCATCGCCGGTCGCCCGCTGCTTGAGCACGCCTCGGCCACGATCCCCTATGGCCACAAGGTCGGCCTTGTCGGTCCGAACGGCGCGGGCAAGACGACGCTGTTCAAGCTGATCCGGGGCGAACTGACGCTGGATGGCGGCGACATCAGCCTGCCCAGTCGCGCCCGCATCGGCGGCGTGCGCCAAGAGGCGGCGGGAACCGCGATCAGCGTGCTGGAAACCGTGCTGGCCGCCGATGAGGAACGCGCCAGCCTGCTTGCGGAATCCGAGACGGCGACCGACCCGCACAGGATCGGTGAAATCCAGACCCGTCTGGCCGACATCGACGCATGGTCGGCCGAGGCGCGGGCCGCGACCATCCTGCGCGGCCTTGGCTTTTCGACCGAGGATCAGGCCCGCCCGACCAGCGATTATTCCGGCGGCTGGCGGATGCGCGTCGCGCTGGCGGGTGTGCTGTTCTCGCAGCCCGATCTGCTGCTGTTGGACGAACCGACCAACTATCTGGATCTTGAAGGGGCGCTGTGGCTGGAAAGCTATCTGCAGCGTTACCCCCATACCGTCATCGTCATCAGCCACGACCGCGACCTTTTGAACCGCGCCGTGGGCCATATCCTGCATCTGGAAGAACGCAAGCTGGTCCTTTACACCGGCGGCTATGACACGTTCGCCCGCACCCGCGCCGAAAAGCGCGCGCTGCAAGCTGCCGAGGCGAAGAAGCAGGAAGCCCGCCGCGCCCATCTGCAAAGCTTCGTTGATCGTTTCCGCGCCAAGGCCAGCAAGGCCGTGCAGGCGCAGGCCCGCATCAAGATGCTGGCCAAGATGGAGCCGATCACCGCCCCCGAGGAAGCCAAGTTCCACCGCTTCAGCTTTCCGCAGCCCGACCAGCTGTCGCCGCCCATCATCTCGCTCGACAGTCTTTCGGTGGGCTATGAAGACCGCGCGGTGCTGAAAAAGCTGAACCTGCGCATTGATCAGGACGACCGCATCGCCCTGCTGGGCCGCAACGGTCAGGGCAAATCCACGCTGTCCAAGCTGCTTGCCGACCGGCTGCAACCGATGGATGGTCGCATCGCCCGTTCCGGCAAGTTGCGCATCGGCTATTTCGCGCAGCATCAGGTCGATGAGCTGCATCTGGACGAAACCCCGCTGGATCACGTCCGGCGGATGCGTCCCAATGAGGCCCCGCCCAAGCATCGCGCAAGACTGGCGGGCTTTGGCCTGATGGAGGCACAGGCCACGACGCTGGTCGGCCAGCTTTCGGGCGGTCAAAAGGCGCGGCTTTCGCTGCTGCTGGCGACGATCGACGCGCCGCATCTGCTGATCCTTGACGAACCGACCAACCACCTCGACATCGAATCCCGCGAGGCTTTGACCGAGGCACTGAACGACTATACCGGCGCCGTCGTGCTGGTCAGCCACGACATGCACCTGCTAAGCCTTGTTGCGGACCGGCTTTGGCTGGTCGATCAGGGCGCGGTCGAGCCGTGGCAGGGCGATCTGGACGACTATCGCCGGATGCTTTTGTCGGGCGAACAGACCTATACGCCCAAGCCCGAACCCAAGGCGGCAAAGCGCCCCTCGCGTGACCGCATCCTTGAACTGCGCGCCGAGGCTCGCAAGGCCGAGGAGCGGATCGAAAAGCTGACCGAGATGCTGGAAAAGCTGGACAAGATCATGGCCGATCCCGCGACCTATGACGACAAATCCCGCGCAGAAGCCTACGGTCGCAAGCATTCAGAAGCGACCGAGGCGATGAGCCGTGCGGAAAGCCTGTGGATGAAGGCGCTGGAACGTCTGGAGGCAGCCGAGCGCGCCTGATTGCAACAGCTACAGCTTTTTGATCGGCAATATGTCATTGTTGGGTTGCCGCAAAGCAGCGAATCGCCCATTGGTCGAACTTAGACATAAGTGGAAAAATTGATGCGCCGCCTTCTTGCCCTTACCCTGATCTCGACCTCGTTGGCTGCCCCCGCCGTGGCGCAGTCATTTCTGGACGTCGATCAGGTATCCTTGGATGCAGGGATCGGCGCAAGCTACAGCCCGGAATATATGGGTTCGGGCGACAATAACGCCTCGCCGTGGTTCATCCTGAAGAACGTGACGCTGGGCACCCCCGAAGGCGAAAAGCAGGGCTTTTCGTTCATCCCGTCGCTGCGCTACATGGGCGACCGCGACAGCAGCGATTACGACCGCCTGCAAGGGCTGGACGACATCGACCGCGCGGGCGAACTGGGTCTGCGCGTGAACTATGTCACCGGACCCTTCACCAGCTATGGCGCGGTGCGCAAGGGCTTTGGCGGCCATGACGGCGTGGTCGGCGAAATCGGCACGAAATACCGCTTTGAGCCGAACGACAAGCTGACCCTGTGGACCGGGGCCGAGCTGGAATTGGGCGATGACAAGTTCACCGGCACCTATTTCGGCGTCTCGGATTCGGAAGCAGTGTCCAGCGGATATTCGGCCTATGATCCCGATGGTGGCCCCTATCGGGCCAATATCAGCCTTGAGGCGCGTTATATGCTGACGCCCGACACCTCGCTTCTGGGCAAGGTCACCTATGGTCGCCTGATGGGCGATGCGGCCGACAGCCCGATCGTCGAAGAAAAGGGCCAGCCCTCGATCAGCATCGGCGTGGCGCGTCGTCTGAATTTCCGTTTCTGACGCGCCTATTCCGCGCCTTGGGGTTGCGGTCTGGACCCCGGCGGGCCACGGTCCTATATATGCGCCAAGCATTGACAGGACTCCACGAATGAGCACCGAGAATCTTCAGGAAGGCGATCCGCTGATTGCGCCTTCCAGCACCGAACATCCGCTTTACGACAGCATCGTCGAAGCGTGCAGAACTGTTTATGACCCGGAGATTCCGGTCAACATCTTCGATCTTGGCCTGATCTATACCATCGCCATCGACGACGCGAATGCCGTGCGGGTCATCATGACGCTGACAGCCCCCGGCTGCCCGGTCGCAGGCGAAATGCCCGGCTGGGTCGCTGATGCCGTCGAAGCGATCCCCGGCGTCAAGCAGGTCGATGTGGAAATGACCTTCCAGCCGCAATGGGGCATGGACATGATGTCTGACGAGGCCCGTCTGGAGCTTGGGTTCATTTGACGGCGCGCGAGGACATGCTGGCCGGGCGGCCCTATGCCCCCGGCGATGGGGAATTGGTCGCCATGCGCAAGACCGCTCAGGGTCTGATGCGCGACTACAATTCCACGATCATTGGCGACAAGACGCGCGCCCGTATCCTGACGCAGCTGTTGGGCACATGGAACGGGACGGTCATCCGCACGCCATTCCATGTAGATTACGGCAAGCATATCCATTTCGGCCCGGATTGCTTCGTCAATTTTGGCTGCTTTTTCATGGATATCTGTGAAATCCGCATCGGCGCACGCTGCCAGTTCGGCACAGGCGTCCAATTGCTGACCGAGGATCGTCCGCGTGAACGCGCCCGTCGCGCCACCGGGGTCGAGTGGGGCAAGCCCGTGACAATCGGCGACGATGTATGGGTCGGCGGCGGCGCGATCATCCTGCCCGGCATCACCGTCGGCGCAGGCGCGATCATCGGCGCGGGCGCAGTCGTCACGCGCGACGTGCCCGAAGGCGCGACGGTCGTGGGCAACCCCGCCCGCCCGCTGATCAAGGACTAAAGCGTAATCCGATGCGTGCCTGCGCCGATATGGTGCAGCGCGCCTTGGGTCATCTCGATCTCGGCCATGCGGGCTGCCGGCAGTCCCATCACCAGCGCACAAATCATGCGCAGTGTGATGCCATGCGTGACGATCACCGCAGGTCCGTCAAGATCGGCAAGGAAATCGCGCACCCGCGCCTCAAGCGCGGCGAAACCCTCGCCGTTCGGGGTGCGATCATACCAGCCGATGCCGCCATCTGCGAAAATCGCGGGATGGGCGGCGCGCAGATCAGCCTCGCTTGATCCGGTGAAATCCCCCACATCGATTTCGTGCAGGCGGTCGTCCTGCATAAAGGCCCGCCCCCTGAACACGATGCGCGCGGTTTCGACCGCCCTGCCCGCCGGACTGCTAAAACGCAGCAGATCATCGGGCAATGCCGCCACCAATTCAGCCTGCCGCCCCGCCTGCGCACGCCCCAGCGCGGTCAAAGGTGAATCGCTGCGCCCCTGAAAGCGCCCGGCCAGATTCCATTCGGTCTGACCATGGCGCAGCACATATAGCGCGGGCAGGTTCAGACCCATTTCGCCAGCGGTGGCAAGCTCATCAGCACTGCTTCGGCATCATGGCCGGTCGCCAGGCCGAATTTCGTCCCGCGATCGTAGACAAGGTTATATTCGGCATAAAGCCCGCGATGTATCAGTTGCGCATCGCGGTCCGCGTCGGTCCAGGGCGTCACCATCCGGCGTTCGGCCAAGGGCAGGAAGGCGGGCAGAAACGCCTCGCCGACGTCATGGGTAAAGGCGAAATCGGCCTGCCAGTCGCCGGTGTTCAGATCGTCGTAAAAGATGCCGCCGACACCCCGCGCCCGACCGCGATGCGGGATAAAGAAATACTCATCCGCCCACGCCTTGAAGCGGTCGTAATAATCCGGCGCATGGGCCGTGCAGGTCGCCCGCAGCACGTCGTGGAAATGTGCCGTGTCCTGCGCGATTTCGATGCAAGGGTTGAGGTCGGTTCCACCGCCGAACCACCACGCATTCGGCGTCCAGAACATCCGGGTATTCATATGCACCGCAGGCGCGTGCGGGTTTTGCATATGTGCGACCAGACTGATCCCCGAGGCCCAGAAACTCGGGTCGGCCTCGATCCCAGGCACGCCCCGCGCGGCCATCGCCTGCTGGGCTGCGGGGCCAAGCGTGCCATGGACCGCTGACCAGTTGACGCCGACCTTTTCGAACACGCGCCCGCCCCGCATGACCGACATCAGACCACCGCCGCCGTCTTCGCCGCGCCGGGTTTCCTTGACCTCGAAACGTCCGGCGGGCTGATCGCCCGGCGCTTTATCCTCCAGCGCCTCGAATGCCGCGACGATCCGGTCGCGCAGCGTTCGGAACCATGCCGCGGCCTGTTCGCGTTCTGCCTGCATCTGCATGTCCCACGTCCTCTTTCGTGAATTGCCCGATTGCCAAGTCGGTCATATGCTTGCCCTAAACAACTAGAGTTCCGCACCATGACCCGCAACATCGTGTTCGGCCTCTTGCCCGTCCTTATTGTCGCAGCTTGCGGCACGCCGCAGGAACGCTGCATCAGCCGCAATACCAGCGAATATCGCACCGTCTCGAAGCTGCTGGCCGAGGTCGAGGGCAATATCGCCCGTGGTTACGCCTGGGAAGAACGGCAGGTGACGCGCACCGAATGGGACGATTGCCCCTATGTCGTGCGCGGCAAGGATGGTGAACGGCGCGTGGCCTATCGTTCCTGCCTGCGCGACGTCACCGATACCGAGCGTTACCGCGTCCCGATTGACCCGCTAGCCGAAGAACGCAAGCGCGACAACCTGATCGCCCGCCGCACCGCATTGGCAAAACCAGCGGCCAGCGCCGTCGATGCCTGCAAGGCCGCCTACCCCGAGGAAAAATCCTAGAAGGCGCCGGCAGCCAGCGGGTCACCCAGCGAACGCCCGCCATCGACCCGCAGGATCTGGCCGGTAACGAAGCTCGCGCCGTCGCTGACCAGATATTGCACCGTCGCACCCAGCTCATCCGCGCCAGCGATGCGGCCCAGCGGAGTTGCAGACAGCAGCTTGTCGCGCAGGTTCGGCTCTTCGCGCAGCTTAAGTTGCAACTGGTTCGACATAATCGAGCCGAAGGCCACGCCATTCACGCGAATGCGTTTGGGGGCCAACGCCATGGCCAGCGACCGCGTGGCCTGCGCCTGCGCCGCACTGGCGATGGAATAGGCCAGCATCTGCGGCTCGGGCCGGTCGGCAGCAAGCGAGGTCAGGTTGACGATGGCCCCGTTCTGCAAGACCTCGCGCTCCGGCTCTGCCTCGGACTGGGCGACCATGCGCTTTGCGACCATCTGCGACAGCTTCAGCCCAGACGCCATGTTTTCGCGCAGCATATCGCCAAGCAATTCGTCGCTGACCGCCAGCGGATCGCAAAGCTGAACCATGCGATGCGCGTTGACCAGAATGTCGATCCGGTCGAACGCATCGATCGTGGCCGACACAAGATTGGCCAGAGTCAGTTTCTGCCCCAGATCGCCTGCGAAAGCCCGTGCCGACCCTTCGGTCCACGCACTGCTGCCCAATTCCGCCTCTAGACCCGCCTCGTCGGCATCGGCGAACATCACATTCGCACCCGCTTCCTCGAGGTGGCGGGCGATGGCCAGACCGATGCCGCGTGCGGCGCCGGTGACAATGGCGGTCCTGCCCTGAACCGAAAAGCTCATCTTCTGCGACCCTTTGGCACGGATTTCGCGGTCCCCGGCCTGCGTGCGCCGGTGGCAGTCAGGATCTTGAAACGGGTATCGCCGCCGATTTCCTGCACATCGGCAAAGCTCTCGCGCAGCACCGCCTCATAGGGCAGATGCCGGTTTGCAACCATCCACAGCCGCCCCGCGCCGGTCAGCAGACCCGCTGCGGCACGGATGAAGCCCGCACCCAGCGACGGATCGGCTGCGCGACCTTCGTGGAAAGGCGGGTTCATCACGACGCCGTTCACCGGCTCGGCCAAACGGAAATTCAGCGCATCGGCCCAGTGGAACTGGGCGCGCGGATCGGTGATATTGCGGCGCGCGCAGTCAAGCGCGACGGCATCCGCCTCGATCAGGTGCAGGGTAGCAACGCCAGGACGTTTCAGCACCTCGGCCGACAGCCAACCCCAGCCAGCGCCCAGATCGACCATGCGCGTCGGCAGCTTTTCAGGCAGATGCGCGGCCAGCGCGACCGAGGCCGGGTCCGGCCCATCCGCCGAAAACACGCCAGCCCGCGTCACGAAACCGGGGGCTGCCTGAATATCGCGGTCGGCCCAATCAGCGGGTACCCAGCCCGCATCGGGTAGCGTCAGGTGAAAAATCTTGCCATGCGCGCGCGATTGAGGCTCATCGACCGGGGCCAGCGTGCGCATTTCCTTCAGCGCGGCATCAATGCCATCGGTCTTTTGCCCGTCGATCCAAAGCGAGGCGCCGGGCGCAAGATGCGCCACCGCCTCGGCGATGCGGGCATGGGCCTCGGCGCGGGCGCGCGGCAGAAACACCACGGCCGCATCGAAGCTGCCTTCGGCGGCAGTCACCGGGGCAAACCCCCGCGCCTGCAAAGCCGAAACATCGGGAAAGCGACGCTGCACGATCTGCGTGCGCGCGGGGTCGAAATGGCTAAGATCGGTCTGCGCATCGGCACCGATCAACAGCATACGACCATCAGGCGGCGTGCCGCCAAATACCAATTCCAGTCGGGAACCTGCCACGAACTACTCTTTTTCCAGGGTGCATTGCAGCGGATGCTGCTGGCGGCGTGCAAGTTCCATCACCTGCGCCACCTTGGTTTCGGCAATCTCGTGCGAGAAAACGCCAACGACCGCAACGCCTTTGCGGTGGACGGTCAGCATGATCTCGATCGCTTGGGCATGCGTCATGTTGAAAAGCCGCTCAAGCACATGCACGACGAATTCCATCGGCGTGAAATCATCGTTCAGCAGCAACACCTTATACAAAGGGGGACGCTGCGTGCGCGGCTTGGTCTTGACCGCTAGATCGACATCCTCGCGGTCGTCGGGACGGTTGGTCATGTGCGGATCTGTCACTGCGCCTGCAAAGGGATAAGGGTTGCCTAGAACGCCGAATATAGGGCTTCTTCCAGCCGGATGTAAGCCCCGCATCGGCGACAGGGCAGTCTGACAGCCTGCAATCACAGGGCGAATAATGGCCAAAACCAACAAAGTTACAGTTTCCGTGACGCGGAAGCCGTGGTATTGTCGGTTTATTAATGAAGGGTCCGCAAATTGAACGGACCCTCAGAGGCAGAAGAGACCGGGACAGTGAGCAGAATCACCAAGAACGTCCGACTCGGACTGATGATCCTATTTGCATGGGCAATTCCCATGTCCGTCGCCGCGGCACCGTTCGCGGCTTATGTCATGGACGCGCGCACCGGCAACGAGATCTATTCGCAGAACGCGAATACGCGGCTGCATCCCGCCTCGCTGACCAAGATGATGACGCTTTACATGGCCTTCAATGCCATTGAGCGTGGTCAGGTCCGGCTGGACAGCAAGTTTCTGGTCTCAAGCCATGCCGCGTCGCAGCCGCCGTCGCGGCTGGGTCTGCGTGCAGGCCAGCGGATCGAGCTGCGCTATCTGATCCGCGCCGCTGCGGTGAAGTCGGCCAATGACGCCGCCACCACCATCGGGGAAGGTCTTGCGGGATCCGAACCGAAATTCGCGGCCCAGATGACCGCGATGGCCAAGGCGCTGGGGATGAGCAACACCAATTTCCGCAACGCGAATGGCCTGACCGTCGAAGGGCACTATTCGACCGCGCGGGACATGAGCGTGCTTGGGCGTCGCCTGTTCTATGATTATCCGCAATATTACAACATTTTCTCGCGTCGTTCGGCGGATGCAGGGATCGCGACCGTTTCCAGCACCAACAAGCGTTTCCTTGACAGCTACGAAGGCGCGGACGGCATCAAGACCGGCTATACCCGTGCGGCAGGCTTCAACCTGACCGCTTCGGCCAAGCGCGGCTCCAAGCGCATCATCGCGACGGTGCTGGGCGGCAATTCGACCGCGCATCGCAACGCGGTCATGGCGCAGTTGCTGGACGCAGGCTTTGGAAAGGCACCCACCCGCGCGCGCGAGGTCAAACCCGCGCCGCCCGAGCTGATCGTGGCTGAGCCCAAGAAGGTGGTTCGCCGCGTGGTGCAGGTTGCGCGGGCTGAACCTGCTGCCCCGGCAGCCGCTGCCGCATCGACGGTGCGCCTGTCCGCATCGGATCGTCCGGTTGCCCGCGCCTCCAGCGCAAGCGTCGTCACGCCTGCGGCGATCACCGCCGCCGTGTCGCGGGCTCAAGCCGCAGCCAAGCGTGGCGATGACCGCATTGCCGCAAGCTCGCGCCCCGTGCGCAAGCCCGGCCCGGCGGTCGCCACCGCCTCGACCAAGGGCAGCGAGGAGTTGCTGGCAACCGCACGCCCCGCGTCGCGCCCCGAAGGCGATGTCCCTGCGGATGCGGCTTTGGTCGAATCGGTTCGCCCGACCCCGGCCCCGCGCGACGACAAATCGGCAAGCGCGGGTCAGGCGCAGCCCACCGCGTCGCTGTTCATGATGTCCACCCCGGTCCCGACCGAGGCGGATGCCCAACCCGCCCCGCAACTGGCGCTGGCCGAAACCACCGCGCCGGTTCCGCCCGCGGCGCGTCAGGATACGATCATCCTGACCTCGCTTGCCCCGAACGAAGCGGATGAGGACGTGGCCCGCGAAATCGTCAGCCGCGATCCAAGTGCCGGGCGTGGCTATGGCGTGACGCTGGGCCTTTACCGTTCGCAGCGCGAGGCCGAGCAACTGCTGCTGCGCACCGCGCTGCAGGAAAACGGCACGCTGGGCAACGCGGCCAGCCATGTCGCGAATACCAAACGCGGTTTCCAGCCGAACTTTACCGGTATGTCCAAGGAAACCGCAGAACTGGCTTGTGGCAGGCTGTCGGCCCGCCAACTGGATTGCACCGTCGTCGGTCCCTGATCCTTTCGAACCAAGCCAGACCTTGCACCGCCCGGACATCTCCGGGCGGTTTTCTTTTGCCCCCATGTGGCGACGGGTCGCATCCCCGATCCGAACATTCCAAAGCCCGGTGGCGAAACCCGCAGGCCATTCAGCGCGTTGCATCCTTGCCGATACAACCGGAGCGGCACATTTCCGACGCATCGGCGCAACAAGCCGCAATCGCGGCGAAAGGAGAAGCCGATGGGCTATAAGTCGATCCTGACCGTTCTGACCCGCGAGCAGCCCGAGCTGCTGGATTCCGCAATCGCCATGACGCAGCGCGAAGATGCCCATCTGGACGTGTTCTGCATGGGGGTCGATCACACGCAAAGCGGCTACTATTACGCGGGCGCATCGGCCTATGTTTTCCAGGAATCCATAGACAAGGCGATGACTGCCGCCAGCGAGTTAGAAGAGATGGTCCGCGCCCGACTGGCCAACGAACAGATCCGCTGGTCGGTTGAATCCGCCGTGGCGCAGGTCGGCGGCCTTTCGACGCTTGTCGGGATGCGGGCGCGCTACTCGGATCTTGTGGTGCTGACCCGCCCGTATGCCGACGATGCGACCCCCGATGCCGAGGCCGTGACCGAGGCTGCGCTGTTCGAAGGTTCGGCCCCCGTGCTGATCGTGCCGCAAGACCTGAGCAAACCCTGCGGGCGCAAAATCATGATCGCGTGGAACCAATCGAATGAGGCGATGGCCGCCGTCCGCCGCGCCATGCCCCTGCTGCAAGCCGCAGATGAGGTCGAGATCACGGTCATCGATCCCTCGCCGCACGGTCCCGAACGCTCGGACCCCGGCGCGGCGCTATGCCAGATGCTGACCCGTCAAGGTGTCAAGGCCGACATTGCCGTGCTGGCCCGCACCCTGCCCCAGATCAGCGATGTCATAAACCGCCGCGCAATCGAGATCGGAGCGGATATGATCGTCATGGGCGCTTACGGCCATTCGCGGTTCCGGCAGGCATTTCTGGGCGGCGCGACGCGCAGTATGCTGGAAAAAGCGCAAATCCCGGTGCTGATGGCGCATTAGCCTTAATGCGCCTCGGCCCAGCTTGCCCCTGATCCCGCATCCACGACCAATGGCACGTCCAGTTGGATTGCAGGTGTTGCCGCGTTTTCCATGACGTCGCGGGCGCGGGCGATCAACTCGTCCAGCGCATCCTCCTGCGCCTCGAAAACCAGTTCATCATGGACCTGCAGCAGCATCTTGGCAGGCAGATCAGCAATCGCGGCGGGCATTCGGATCATCGCGCGACGGATGATGTCAGCCGCGGCCCCCTGGATCGGCGCATTGATCGCGGCGCGACGGGCACCACCCGCTGCGGGACCGGACTGGTTGATCCCCGGCGTCATGATG
The DNA here is from genome assembly GCF_900182695.1 of Paracoccus laeviglucosivorans. GTDB lineage: Bacteria > Pseudomonadota > Alphaproteobacteria > Rhodobacterales > Rhodobacteraceae > Paracoccus > Paracoccus laeviglucosivorans. The sequence goes on along the minus strand of NZ_FXTK01000006.1, from coordinate 116,102 downwards.
CGCCGCCCGAACAGCGTGCGGACGTAACCGTCCTGCTTCGCTTCGGCCACCGTGCGGTCCATATAGGCGCGGATTTCGGGGAAACGCTCGAAATAGGTATCGATGAACGCTTGCGCCTCGGCGCGCGGAATGCGCAGATTCCGCGCCAGCCCAAAGCCCGAGATGCCATAGATCACCCCGAAATTGATAGCCTTGGCGCGACGGCGGATCATCGGATCCATGCCTTCGATCGGCACGCCGAACATCTGGCTGGCGGTCATCGCGTGAATGTCGATCCCGTCGCGGAAGGCCTGCTTCAGCGCCGGGATCTGCGCGACATGCGCCAGAATGCGCAGCTCGATCTGGCTGTAATCCAGACTGACGATCCGCATCCCCGGTCCTGCGACAAAGGCCTGACGGATGCGCCTCCCTTCCTCGGTCCGCACCGGGATGTTCTGCAGGTTCGGGTCGGTCGAGGCAAGACGCCCGGTCTGCGCCCCGGTGATCGAATAGCTGGTATGGACGCGCCCGGTTTCCGGGTTCACATGCAAAGGCAGCGCATCGGTATAGGTCGATTTCAGCTTGGAAATCCCGCGCCAGTCCAGCACGCGGGCGGGCAGGTCGTGCCCCTCGGCCGCCAGATCCTCCAGCACATCAGCACTGGTCGAAAATGCGCCGGTCTTGCCTTGCTTGCCACCCGCCAGACCCATGCGATCAAACAGGATTTCGCCCAATTGCTTGGGGCTGCCGACGTTGAAGGGACCGCCCGCCAGTTCATGGATTTCCGCCTCCAACGCCGCCATTTTCTGGGCAAAGGCGCTGGACATGCGCTTCAGGTGATCGGCATCGATGCGGATGCCGGTCATCTCCATATCGGCCAGCACCCCCACCATCGGACGTTCCAGCAGCTGATAGGCAGTCGCCACACGGTTTTTGGGCAGCAACGGGCGGAAATGATGCCATAGCCGCCAGGTAATCTCGGCATCCTCGGCGGCATATTCGCCCGCCTTTTCAATCGGCACCTCGGCAAAGCCGATCTGCGACTTGCCCGAGCCGATCAGCTCTTTGATCGGAATGCATTTATGGCCCAGATAGCGGTCGGCCAGCTCGTCCATGCCGTGATTGTGGTCGCCCGCATTCAAGGCATAGGACATCAGCATCGTGTCCTCGATGGGCGCCATGCGGATGCCGTTCCGCGCCAGAATCTTCCAGTCATACTTGATGTTCTGGCCGATCTTCAGCGTGCCGGCATCTTCCAGCAGCGGCTTCAGCATCTCCAGCGCACGGGCGGGGTCGATCTGCCCCTCCAGACGCACGGGCGCGCCGAACAGATCGCCCGCAGCACCTTCGCTGACATGGGCCAGCGGCAGATAGGCCGCGCGCCCTGGCCCCGTGCAAAGCGAGATGCCGATCAGATCGGCCCGCATCTCATCCAGCCCCGAGGTTTCGGTGTCGATGGCGACCAACCCCTTTTCCGCAATCTCGACCAACCATGCGGTCAGTGCGGTCTCATCGCGGATGATCTCGTAGCGGCTGCGGTCGATGCCGGGCAGTTCCACCTTGCTTTCCGCGGCCACAGCGACCTCGACCGCGGGCGGCGCCTCGGCTCCGAAACGCTCGGCCACGCGGGTGGTCAGGGTGCGGAACTCCATCCGGGTCAGGAATTCCAGCAGCCCTTCCGGGTCCGGCTCGCGCACCTCCAGCGTCTCCAGCCCGAAATCCAGCGGCGTGTTGCAATCCAGCTCGACCAACCGTTTCGAAATGCGGATCAGCTCGGCATTGTCGATCAGCGTCTGGCGGCGCTTGGGCTGCTTGATCTCGGCTGCACGTGCAAGCAATGTCTCAAGATCGCCGTATTCTTCAATAAGTTGCGCGGCAGTTTTGATGCCAATTCCAGGTGCGCCGGGCACGTTATCAACCGAATCTCCGGCCAAGGCCTGCACATCCACCACACGTTCAGGCCCGACGCCGAATTTCTCGCGCACCTCATCTGGACCGATGGCCTTGCCCTTGATCGGGTCCATCATCTCGACGCCGTTGCCCACCAACTGCATCAGATCCTTGTCGGAACTGATGATGGTGACGCGCCCCCCGGCATCGCGCGCCTGACAGGACAGGGCCGCGATGATGTCATCGGCCTCATAGCCCTCGGTCTCGATGCAAGCGATGTTGAAAGCCCGCGTCGCCTCCCGCGTCAGCGGGAATTGCGGGCGCAGATCCTCGGGCGGCTCGGGGCGGTTCGCTTTGTAAAGCGCATAAATATCATTGCGGAACGTCTTCGAGGAATGGTCAAAGATTACCGCCGCATGTGTGGGCGCATCGCTGCCCTTGCCGTCCTGGATGTATTTCCACAGCATATTGCAGAAACCCGCGACCGCCCCGATCGGAATCCCGTCCGAGCGGCGCGTCAGCGGCGGCAGCGCGTGATAGGCGCGAAAGATAAAGGCCGAACCGTCGATCAGATGCAGATGGTGGCCCTTGCCGAATGTCTCGCCCATGCCTGCCGCTCCTTCTGCAAAAATTCAGAACCCCCTTCTGCCACGAAGGCAGCCGGGGGCCAAGCCCGCGACTTGGGCGGGCAACGTCTTCTTGGTTCTTATAATACCCCCGCCGGAGGCATCCCGACCGCGCGACCGGCGCGGCGCCGGGATCAGTGATCGTCGTGCGCGTGATCGCGGTCGATGACGAAGCGCTTGTCACAATAGCCGCATTCGACTTCGCCCGTGGTCTGCGGGATCGCCAGCCAGACGCGCGGATGGCCAAGACCGCGGCTTTCATCGCCATCGCAAGCCACCTTCCACGAGGTGACGACCTGAATCTCGGGGGCCGGAAGGGTCATGGCAGTTCCTTGAGCTTTGACGACAAACGGGGTTAAACCGGCGGCGATCATAATGACAGCCGAGGCGCTATGCCAGCCCCCCAGAACCCGATGGAAACCGCGAATGCAATCGAAATCCGCGGTCTGGCCAAGACCTATGCGGCAGCGGGTGGCAATCCGCCCAAGGCTGCGGTCAAGGGGCTGGACCTGACGATTCCCGCCGGATCGATCTTTGGGCTTCTTGGCCCGAACGGTGCGGGCAAGTCCACGACGATCAATATCCTGGCCGGACTGGTGCGCAAAACGGCGGGCAAGGTCACGATCTGGGGCTTCGATCAGGACGTGAACCCGCGCCAGTCCCGCGCGGCAATCGGCGTCATGCCGCAGGAATTGAACATTGACCCCTTCCTGTCGCCCCGCGCCAGCCTTGAGGTGCAGGCGGGCCTTTACGGCGTGCCCAAAAGCGAACGCTGGACGGATGAGCTGCTGGAACTCGTCGGCCTGACCGAACAGGCGAACAGCTATTCGCGCCACCTGTCGGGCGGCATGAAGCGGCGCTTGCTGCTGGCCAAGGCGCTGGTGCATCGCCCGCAGATCCTTGTGCTGGACGAACCTACAGCGGGCGTGGACATCCAGCTGCGCGACATGCTGTGGCGCAATGTCCGCCGCCTGAACGAGCAGGGCATGACCATCATCCTGACGACGCATTATCTGGAAGAGGCCGAGATGATGTGCGACCGTATCGCCATCATCGACCGGGGCGAATTGATCTTGTGCGAAGACACGCGGACCCTGCTTGGCCGTGCCGATTCGAAATCGCTGGTGGTCGATACGGGCAGCGACACCACCTTGCCCGCCCTGCCCGAAGGCGTGCGCGCCGAACGCCGCGCGGACGGAAGACTGGCCATCAGCTATGCGCCGTCGCGGGTCACGGCAGACGGGCTGATCGACATGCTGCGCGCGGCCGACCTGCCCATCCGCGACATCGCGGTCGAGGTGCCGGATCTGGAAGATGTCTTCGTCCAGCTGACCTCGCGCCGCTAGGGCTTATTCCGGCTGAAGCATCCGGCCAAGACTGCGTCCGCCAAGGATATGCATATGGAAATGCGGCACTTCCTGAAGTCCGTATTCCCCGGCATTGGCGATGACGCGGTGGCCGTTGCCGCCGTCCAGATCGACGCCCAGATCGCGGGTCAGCCGCCCGACAGTGCGGGTGAAATCCACGATTTCGGCGTCCGAGGCGTTTTGCGCGAAATCGTCATAGCTGACATAAGCCCCCTTTGGGATCACCAGCACATGCACCGGGGCTTGGGGGCGGATATCTTCGAACGCCAAGGTATGTTCGGTTTCAAGCACCGTCTTGTTGGGGATCTCGCCGCGCAGGATGCGGGCGAAAATATTGGTGTCGTCATAGGTCGGCATCTTTCGCGCCCTCGTGGTTTCAGTCGCTGAACAGATAATCGGTGCTGACGATGCGATGCGCCGTATCGGGCATCACATCAAGGAAATTGGCGATCTGGACCGCATTGTCCTCGGCGCTGCGCCAAGGTGCAACCGAGTGGAAATGCGTGAATTCGACATCGCGGATACGCTCGGCCTCATGCTCCAGATCGGCGCGGACGGTGGGGACCAGCCGGTCGATGACGCCGGGCGGGGTTTCTGGCCCCGCCAGACCGACCCGCCCGATATGGCCGCGCACGTAATCTTCGTCGAACTGCGAATCGATCAGCAGGATGCGCGTATCGGCTTTGTCGGCCATCAGATCCTGAATCAGATGCAGCGCCGAGGGGTCAAGGCAGATGACCAGCCGATTCGATTCAAATTGCTCGAACAGCAGCTTGATCAGCGCGCGGCGGTGACGCTGACGTTTTTCGACCGTAGTCTCAACCCCGCCCAGATCGGGCAGATGCGCATTCGCTTCGTTGAACAGATAGTCCACGGCGGGAATGTCGGTATTGGCGCGGATCGCGGCGGTCAGGCGCTTGGCCACATGCCATTTTTTGCCCACGATCAGCCGCAACGAATTTTCGCGCCCAAGGCTGCCATCCGTTTCCCAGAAACGCGGGGCAAAGCGGCGCCCGATCCGCCCGCGCCCTGTCAGGAACTTGAACAGCCCAGTCGCCTCGTTCGAGATCGGGAAATGCACGCCCGTTGCTGCCCAAAGCGCGCCCAGCCTTTCGCGCAGCCGGATCGCCTCGGGGCTGATCTTGCGGGCGAACAGATAGTTCTGCCCGATCAGCAGGTCGTAATGGTCGTTATGGAACACCACCGGCATCCCGTAATCGGTGAACACAAGATAGGTCAGCGTGCGCGCCCGCAATTCCTTGCGCGGCACGACATGGGGCACGATGGTCTGGAAGAACGTTTCGTCCGGGATCCATGTCGTGGCGAAAAAGCGCATGACATCAGGGCGGCTGTCGCAGAATTCCAGCACCCGCTCGATCGAGCGACGGCGCAGGCACCACCATTGCGACCCGATCTGCACCTGAATATCGGCAGGAACCTGACGTGTGACCTTGAACCGCTTCTGCAGATTGAAGCTGCTGTAGAACAGCTTGGGCTGGGTGCGTTCGTTGAACCAGTGGCGATAGATCAGCCGTTCTTCCTTGAAGCCGGTCTTGATCCAGTCCGAACCGAAGAAGTCGAAATTCTCGATATAGTCGCATTCTTCGGCGTCAAGGAAGGCGTGGGCATACTCGGCCGACTTGATCGGCATACAGTCGCCCGACAGCATGTAGAAATGCGTTGCCAGCGGAAACGAATCAACCGCCGCGCGAACGGTGTCCAGCGTGGCGCCCACCAGCGACCATTCGCCCCAGCCGCATTTCCACCGCTTTGCGGCAAAGACCACGCCGGGATTGTCGGCCAGCGCCGCGGTGATAAGCTCAAAATCCTTGGGATTTGCGCGTGCGTCAAAGTGGATGGCCACATAATCGCCCGATGCGGTCAGCCGCTTGGCCTGCGCAATCACCCCCTTGGGGTCTTTATGACAGAGCAGAATGAAGGCAATCCGCGCCATTTATGTAATCAATCCGTAATCAAGAGCTGCCATGCCGTTCTACACGCGGTTGAATCTCTTTCGGCGATTTGCTTTCTGTCCTTACCGATTTTGGCGATGGCGGCAACCCGGCCCAAAGCCCGAGAACAAGGAATGATAGAATGGGATTTCCCGGAACCTGGATGACAGAGAGCGAAAGCATGGTCTATCGGGTTGTCCCGAAATGCGCCTGCTCTTCGATTGGTCAGATCATGTTCTATTCCGATCATGGCCGATATTTCGACGGTGACATTCACGACTCGACCGACGGGATGCACAAGTGGAGCCAGGACAAAAGCCAGCGCGCCATCGAAGAAAGCGTGCGTGGCCACAAGGCTCTGACCTTCACCTGCGTGCGCAACCCCTACGGGCGCATCCTGTCGTCGTTCTTTGACAAGATCGCGGGCATCCAGCGCAACGGCAAACGCTATCGCGGCAATCTGGTGCCACAGCTGATCCAGCGTTACGGCATCGACGTGGGCAGCCCGGAAAACAATTTCGACTTCGACCAGATCGCCAGCTTCCGCCGCTTTTTGCTGTTCGCGCGCGACACCATCCGCTGGCGCCGCCCGATGGAGCCAGACATCCACTGGTCGTCCATGGCCGGTCACATCTCGACATTCATCGTCAACGGCGGGCGCTATGACCAGATTTTCTTTACCGAAAAGTTCAACGAAGGCATGCAAAAGGTGCTGGACGCCTCGCCCACCCGCGTCAAAATGGACGTGAACGACGTGCCCAAGTTCAACGAATCCGAAGGGCACGGACCGAAACGCGCCCACAAGATCAGTGAATATTTCGACGATCTGTCGCGCCATCTGGTCTGGGAAATCTATAAAAAGGATTTCCAGCTGTTCAAATACGACTTTGACAATCCCGACAACAAGATGCCCAAGAACGATGTGGATCTGGAAGAGGTCCACGCAAAGCTGGGCCGCTAGGGCTTTCGCCGCCCCGATCGTTTCCTTTCGTCGTTGTGCTTTCCCGGCCACGCGAAAGGCCAAGATTTGACTTGCGGAATGCGAAAATCTCGCTATTTTCGCGCGTTCATTCGACCGGCGGGGGAAGACCCGGACCGAAGCCCCCGTATGCGCAACACGGTTTCGCGACTTGCGGCTGACGCTCCATTGTCCTATGCCCCGCCCCAGAAACGATATCAGAATCCGGGGCCGTCACATGGCCGCCCCCCTAACCTTGAGGTTGTGACATGGCTGTCCCTCAGAACCGAGTTACCCGCTCCCGCCGCAACATGCGTCGTTCGCATGATGCACTGGTTGCCGGCAACCCGAACGAATGCACCAACTGCGGCGAGCTGAAGCGCCCGCACCACGTCTGCCCGTCTTGCGGCCACTACGGTGATCGTGAAGTCGTCGCGCAGGCGAACGAAGTCGATCTGGACGACGACGCGGCGTAAGCGGACCGACCGCGGACATGACTTCGGCGGAAAGCACAAGCAACGCGCCTGCCCCTGAATCCAAGGGCGGCGTGGTTATATCTGTTGACGCCATGGGCGGAGACCGGGGCCCTGCCGCGGTCGTGGCGGGTATAGCACAAAGTGCCGAAAAGAATCCCGATATCCGGTTCATCGTCCACGGTCCACGGACCGAACTGGAGCGTTTGATCGGACGTCGCCGCGACCTCGCGGCGCGTTGCGACATTCGTGACGCCCAGGGCGTGGTCAGCATGGAAGACAAGCCCAGTCAGGTGCTTCGCAAAGGCGAAGGAACCTCGATGTGGTCCACCGTCGAATCCGTCCGCAAGGGCGAAGCGACGGTGGCTGTCTCCTGCGGGAATACCGGCGCGCTTATGGCGCTGTCCATGCTGCGTCTGCGCAAGCTGCCCGGCGTGAATCGCCCGGCGATCGCCTGTCTTTGGCCCTCGCGCAATCCGCAGGGGTTCAATGTCATGCTCGACGTCGGTGCGGATATTCGCGCCGATGCGCAGGACTTGCTGACTTATGCGCTGATGGGCGCATCCTATGCCCGTAACGGCCTTGGCCTTGCCCGTCCTCGGGTGGGGCTTTTGAACGTGGGCACGGAAGAACACAAAGGCCGCGCCGAGCTGAAACAGGCGCATGAACTGATCGGCGGCACCGCCGATGCGGGCAATTTCGAATATATCGGCTTCGTGGAAGGCGGCGATCTGCCCTCGTCCCGCGTCGATGTGATCGTGACCGACGGCTTTACCGGCAATGTCGCGCTGAAGACCGGCGAAGGCACCGCCAAGCTGGTTGGCGACTTCCTGAAGGAAGCCTTCGGCAATTCCGTGATGTCGAAATTCGCGGCGCTTCTGGCGATGACTTCGTTGAAGCGGCTGCAAAAACGCATCGACCCCCGGCGCGTCAATGGCGGGGTCTTTCTGGGCCTGAACGGCACGGTCGTGAAATCGCATGGCTCGGCCGATGCGATGGGCGTTTCGTCCGCGATCAAGCTGGCTTTCCAATTGGCGCAGTCGGGCTTTCACGACCGTCTTGCGGCGCGTGTCGCGCAATCGCTGACCGTCGAGAATACGGTACACCTAGAAGAAGTTGCGAATAAGGGGGCGTCCTGATGCGACGTGCGATCGTCCGGGGCACCGGTCACTACCTTCCCGAACGTATCGTCGAAAACAGCTGGTTCGAAGACAAGCTGGAAACCACCGACGAATGGATCCGCTCTCGCACCGGGATCGAGCGTCGCCATTTCGCAGCCGAAGGCCAGGGGACCAGCGATCTGGGCATCCGTGCCGCCCAGGCGGCTTTGGCCAATGCCGGGCTTGAGGCCGACGACATTGATGCGGTGATCGTGGCGACCTCGACGCCGGATTACACCTTCCCTTCGGTCGCGACGATGATTCAGGCCGGTCTGGGCATGAAGCGCGGCTTTGCATTCGACGTGCAGGCGGTCTGCGCGGGCTTTATCTATGCGCTGGCCAATGCCGATGCGATGATCCGTTCGGGTCAGGCCGGGCGCGTGCTGGTCATCGGGGCCGAGACCTTCACCCGCATCATGGACTGGACCGATCGCGGCACCTGCGTGCTGTTTGGCGATGGCGCGGGGGCATTGGTGCTGGAAGCTGCTGAAGTCGCGGGCGAAAGCAGCGATCGCGGCATCCTTGCCACCGATCTGAACAGCGACGGGCAATACCGTGATCTGCTTTATGTCGATGGCGGCGTCGCCTCGACCGGAACGGCGGGTTTCCTGCGGATGCAGGGCAATCTGGTGTTCCGTCATGCGGTCGAAAAACTGGCCGATACCGCGCATCGCGCGCTGGACAAGGCAGGCATCCCCGAAGAACAGGTGGATTGGCTTGTCCCCCATCAGGCGAACCTGCGCATCATCGAAGCGACGGCCAAGCGGATGCATCTGCCGATGGAAAAAGTCGTGCTGACCGTTGCCGATCACGGCAATACCTCGGCTGCGTCGATCCCGCTGGCCCTTTCGGTCGCAAATTCGCAAGGACGTTTTCAGCCCGGTCAGGTGCTGGTGGCCGAGGCGATCGGCGGCGGTCTGGCCTGGGGTGCGGTGGTGCTGCGCTGGTAATCAGCGCAGCTGCGAATCCTTCGATCCGCGACGGTTGATCCCGGCACGGGGCCGAAAAGCCTTGTCGCGCCCGGATTGGCAATCCACGCATAGCTGCACGCCCGGAATGGCCTTGCGCCGCGCATCGGGGATGGGTTCATCGCATTCCGCGCAGAATTCGGCGCTTTCACCCACGGTCCGGCTGGCATTGCGCAGCTGCATCCGCTCGATCGCTTCCTGAGTCGAGATGTCGATCTGTTCGTTCACCGCCTCGTCACGCGCCCAACCGCCGGCCATGCTGCCCTCTGTCGCAATAGCAAACCGTTTAGATAGGCGTTAATTCGTGACAGTCAAATGACACCACTTGCGGATACCCGCAATCGCCTTGCGCGAATTGGTGAAATCCCGGTATGGCGGAACCCGAAACGGGCGCAGGTTGTTGACACAACGCGACAAAAAAATCATCCTTGAACCAAGAGAGAGGTTTTCAGATGAGCGACTCCACCCTGACCCGAATGGATCTGGCAGAAGCTGTGTTCCGCGAGGTCGGTCTGTCCCGCCATGAATCCGCGCAATTGGTCGAAAGCGTCCTTGGACATATTTCGGATGCGCTGGTGCGTGGCGAACAGGTCAAGATCTCATCCTTCGGCACCTTTTCGGTGCGCGACAAAAATGAACGCATCGGTCGCAATCCAAAGACCGGCGAAGAAGTTCCGATCACCCCCCGGCGGGTGCTGTCCTTTCGCCCCTCGCATCTGATGAAGGATCGGGTGGCTGCCGGAAACGATTCCGAAAGCTGATGGACAAATCGCCCGACGCCTTCCGATCCATCGGAGAAGTTTCGCGACTGGTCGGCGTCGCGCCCCATGTCCTGCGCTATTGGGAAACGCAATTCAGCCAGCTTTCGCCCGTCAAGCGTGGTGATGGCAGACGATATTACCGCCCCGACGATGTGCGCCTTGTGGCCGGACTTTGTCAGGTCATGCGCGAGGAAGGGCTTAGCATTCGCGGTGCCAAGCGCCTGATCGCTGCTGATCGCGGTCTGGGCCTGCGCCGGATCGGTGCGGCGCGTTTGGGTGAAAGCGTGCCCGACAATGATCCGGCAGAGGCGGTTTCGCTGCCTCGGGCCGAACAGCTGACCCTGCCCGCAGATGATCCCAGACCCGAACTGGACCGCGTGAATGTCGCACGCGCGGCCGCGCGCCGCCGGAAACCTGTGGGCGATGCGCAGTCCTTGCCGCTGTTTGACGGTCCGCAGCAGACGTCCCGGCCTGACTGGCTGCATCGCCTGACGCGCATCGCGCAGCAATTGCGTAAAAGCGAAAGCGCGGGTGCGGTCCTGCCTGCCGCCGCCATCGACCTACGCGATGCACTTCGCGACGCGCGCTGACGCCGCGGAACTGCCCAGATGCGGGATCGTCGTCATAACATCGACATTATCCCCAGATTTCCACTTGCTACCCCTTGTGCTGGCCGCGCGCTTCGCTCTATATGCCCCTCGTCGGGCCGTGGCGCAGCCTGGTTAGCGCGTCCGTCTGGGGGGCGGAAGGCCGAGAGTTCGAATCTCTCCGGCCCGACCATTCCGAAAACGCCCATCCCTTTTCAGGGGTGGGCGTTTCCCTTTTCCGAAAGATCGTAAGATGAACGGTGTCCTGCCCGATAACGCCCTGCACAAGCTGATCCAATCGGGGGCGATCCGCGCCGATCAACCGTTCCTGCCCGGCCAGATCCAGCCTGCCAGCCTTGACCTGCGCCTTGGCACGACCGCGTGGCGCCTGCGGGCATCGTTCCTGTGCGGGCGCGGGCGCAAGGTCAGCGAACGTCTGGCCGATTTCGAAATGCACCGCATGGACCTGACCGGCGGCGCGGTGCTGGAAAAGGGCTGCGTCTATCTGGTCCCCCTGATGGAGCGTCTGACCCTGCCCCACGGGCTGGATGCGGTGGCGAATGCCAAAAGCTCGACCGGGCGGCTGGACCTGTTGACGCGGCTTGTGACCGACGAAGGCACCGAATTCGACCGCCTGCCCGATGGCTATGACGGCCCGATCTATGCCGAGATCTGCCCGCGCAGCTTTTCCGTGCTGGTGCGCCCCGGTATGCGGCTGAATCAGCTACGGCTGCGTCAGGGGCAGGCAGTGCTGTCAGATGCCGATCTGCGCGCCCTGCACGCCGCGCAGCCGCTGGTGACCGGCGATGCCCTGATTGATGACGGTCTGGGCTTTTCGGTCGATCTGCGCCCCGACACGGGCGATCTGGTGGGCTACCGCGCCCGTCCCCATAGCGGCGTGATCGACTTGGACCGCATCGGTGCCTATCGCGCGGCGGATTTCTGGGACGAACTTCGCACGACCGAAGGCCAGCTTATTCTGGACCCCGGCGCGTTCTACATCCTTGTCAGCCGCGAATCGGTGGCAATCCCGCCCGATTACGCCGCCGAAATGGCGCCCTATCTGGCAATGGTGGGCGAATTCCGCGTGCATTACGCGGGCTTTTTCGATCCCGGTTTCGGCCACGGTTCAGGCATGGGCGCGCGCGGCGTGCTTGAGGTGCGCTGCCATGAGGCGCCCTTTGCGCTGGAACATGGTCAGGTCGTCGGACGCCTGGTCTATGAACGCATGGCCGCGCGGCCCGAGCGGCTTTACGGCACGGGCATCGCGTCGAACTATCAGGGGCAGGGTCTGAAGCTGGCGAAACAGTTTGCCTAGCGCATCCGCTTGGTGATCCGCGCCGCCTGACGCGCGCGCTTGACGGCCTGCCGCGTGGCTTTCTCGCGGCTTTTCTGCTGTGGCGTCTGTGTGCCGCCGGTCTGGTTCACCTTGCGGATGCCCTTGTTGATGCCCCAGTTCAGCAGGCGGTTGGTCACCATCCGGCTAAGCATGTTGAAAAGCTGGTTCATTGGCGAAGTTCCTTCACTCGTCCTCGAACAGGTCTTCTGCGGGAACGCCCGGCTGACCCGTCTCATCATCATCTGCGTCGGTGTGGGCCGGGAATAGCGGTGCATCCCCCGGCGGGCGCGATTCCAGCAGGCCCGCCGCGCGCAATTCGGCAAGCCCCGGCAGATCCCGTGCGCTTTCCAGCCCGAAATGGTCAAGGAATGTTTCCGTGACCACGAATGTCACCGGACGGCCCGGCGTCTGCCGCCTGCGGCCCACGCGCACCCATTCCAGTTCGATCAGCTGATCCAGCGTGCCGCGATTGACGGCGACGCCTCTGATCTCCTCGATCTCGGCGCGGGTGACGGGCTGGTGATAGGCGATGATCGCCAGCGTTTCCGTGGCCGCGCGGGACAGGCGGCGGCTTTCGACGGTCTGTTCCTGCATCAGGAACCCCAGATCGGCAGCCGTGCGAAACGCCCAGGCATCGCCCACGCGCAAAAGCTGCACCCCACGCCCGTCATAGCGCGCCCGCAGGGCCTGCAACGCCTCGGGGGCATCGCAACCCACGGGCAGGCGCTGGGTGATTTCGCGCAGGCTCATGGGTTCGGCGGCGGCGAACAGCACGGCCTCGACCATGCGTTCCTGCTGATCCATGGGCGGCGGCGGGAAGCGTTGCAGATCGGTTTCGGTCATTCGGGACGCCTGCGGATGGTCAGAGGGGCAAAGGTATCGGTCTGCCGCAATTCCAGCTTGCCCTGCCGCGCCAGTTCCAGCGTGGCGGCAAAGGTGGCCGCAGTGGCCGAGCGGCGACGCTTGGGGTCCATGTCCCAGCCATCGGGCAGGAAATCGGCAAGCGAGGTCCAGTCACCCACATAGCCGATCAGCCCGCGGACCCGCTCCAGCGCCTGCTCCATGGTGAAGACATCCGTGCGGTCAAAAGCATAGGGGCGGAATTCATCGCGGGTGCGCAGCCGGGCATAGGCGCGCATCAGGTCGATCAGCCCCGCCTGCCATGCCACCTGGCGCGAGCGCACGACCGTTTCAGGCGCACCCCGTGCGAAACGCTGATGCCCCAGCCTGTCGCGGCCCATCAGCTGCGCCGAAACTTCGCGCATGGCTTGCAGGCGTTCCAGCTGAAAGGCCAGATGGGCGGCCATGTCTTCGGCGCTTGGCCCCTCGGCCTCGGGGTCGGGGGGCAGCAGCAGGCGTGATTTCAGATAGGCCAGCCACGCCGCCATGACCAGATAATCCGCCGCCAGTTCGATCCGCAATGCGCGGGCCTGTTCGACAAAGGCCAGATACTGATCCGCCAGCTGCAGGACCGAGACCTGCATCAGATCGACCTTTTGCGTGCGCGACAGGGTCAGCAACAGGTCCAGCGGCCCTTCGAAACCCGACACATCGACGACCAGAACCTCATCGGCCTGCCGCTCGGCCACGCTTTGCGGCTCAAGCCCCGGCAGTGCGGCCTGGTCGGGAACGGGCGTCAGATAGGGAACCTTGGTCATGGCAGGGCCGCGCGAAAAGATCGGCGCAGAATCGGGCATCGCTGGTCCTGAGTCAATCGCTCAGGCCAGCCCGCCCAAGGCGCGCAGCTCATCGCGCAGACCCGCCACCGGACCCGGCACCTGACGCAGCGCCAACGCGGCATCGCCCCGGCGCGTGGCATCGGCGGTCATGGCACCTGCTGCGGCCACGATCTCCTCCATCTGGGACAGCGTTTCGTTGCAGGACAGGACCAGATCGCAGCCTGCGCCGATGATGGCGCTTGTGCGTTCGGCCATCGTGCCCGACAAAGCCTGCATCCCAATATCGTCCGACATCAGCAAACCGTCGAAACCGATATGGTCGCGGATCATGCGGATCACCGTCCCCGAGGCCGTCGCGGGTGCATCGTCCAGCGCCGTGAACCGGATATGCGCGGTCATCGCCATCGGCAGATCCGCCAAGGCGCGAAAGGGGGCGAAATCCGTTTCCTCAAGCTCGGCCAGCGGTGCATCGACCACGGGCAGGTCTTTGTGGCTGTCCACCCGCGCGCGGCCATGGCCCGGCATGTGCTTGACGATGGGCAGGACGCCCGCCGCCAGCAGCGCCTGCGCCGCGATGCGGCCCAGACGGATCACCGTTTCGGCGTCGGTGCCAAGGCAGCGGTTGCGCAGGAACGGATGGGTGTCGTCGCGGGCAATGTCCAGAACCGGGGCGCAATCGGCATCGATTCCCATCTCGCGCAGTTCCTGCCCCAGCAGATAGTGGTGCAGCCAGATCGCCCGGTCGCCCAAGGCTGCCTGATCCAGCGGCGCGGGCCAGTCGGTCCAATGCGGCGCGCGCATCCGCTGCACCCGTCCACCTTCCTGATCGATCAGGATCGGTGCATCACGGCCCACGGCATCACGCAGATCACTGGTCAGGCGACGCAGACGGTCGGGCGTGTCGATATTGCGGCCAAACAGGATGAAACCCCAAGGATTGGCCGAGCGGAAAAAATCCCGCTCGGCCATCGTCAGGTCGGGACCCGAGATCCCGCCAAGTATCGTTGCGCCAGTCACTTTGCGGTGGCCGGGATACAGTCCACGCCTTCGGCGATCAGGGCGGCGCAGAAACGGCGCGCCTCGTCCTTTGAGGCAAAGCCTGCGGCGCGCAGACGCCAGAACTTGCGGCCATTGGCGGAATGTTCCTGCACGATCATGTTCTTGCCGGCAAACAGCCCGCCGAACTTGCCGGAAACGCGGTTCCATTCGCCCCGCGCCAGTTTGTCGCTGTCAAACGCACCAATCTGGGCCATCGACGAACCGGCGCTGACCTTTGCCGCAGGTGCCGCCTCGGGTGCCGCGTCAGCCGGGGCGGCTGCGGGACGGTCGGCAGGCGCGGTTTCGGCCACGGCGGGCGCAGGTGCGACGGCGCTGGCCGCAGCAACGCGCCGCGGACGCGGTGCCGGACGGACCGAGGCTGCGACGGCAGGCGGCGGACCGGGTTCAGCCGTCGCCTCGGCCAGCGCCTGATTGATGGCGGTGTCTTGGGTCTGCTGGCCGGAAAGATCGGTCAGCGCCTCGTTCACCGGGGCTTCGGGGGCGGTCGGCACGTCGGCGATGATCGCCGCTTCGACCGAATCCGGCTCGATGGTGGATTGCGCGGCTTCGGCAGCGGCGCGGGCGGCATCGGCGTCCGGCGTGGCGATGACGCGGGCCGTTTCGTCCAGCGGCGGCAGCTCGACGGCGCGCGACGGCTCAATGGCGGTGGCACCCAAGACGCCCATGGCCACGTCCTGCGCCTGCAGACCCGTAGCCCCCGGCGCGATGGCAACCTGATCGACGCGCTGCGCTTCGGTCCCGGCGGCGACGGAATTGACGGCAAGCCCGGTGCGATCGGTCAGCTCACCCCCCGGATTTTCCGGCGCGGTCCGCGCCTCACCCTGCACGGCGCGGATCACGGGCACGCCCGAGACGTCGCGCACGACCAGCTTGAAGCCCCAGACCGCAAGAACCACGATCAGCCCGACCGAGACCAGCGCACCCAGATAATGCGTCAACCGCGACAGCCGCCCCAACATCGAAGGCGGCTCTGCCGTGGCTTGCCCATAAGGGTCGTCATAGCGGGGATCATCCCAGCTTTCGTCGCGCGCATCGTCATATTCGTCGGCATACGCGTCATGACCGTAGCCATGAGCATGCCGGTCCTGCGGATGCGTGCCCTGAAACCCGCCAGAGCGGAAGTCTACTACTGCCATTCCTGCCTGCCTGCCGGTTTGCCCGGATCTGTCTGCTCGTTGCTCTGCTCGACACCCGACAGGACGCTGTTATCAGCGCATCTCTTTGGCCGGAGTCACGCCCAAGATACCAAGACCGGCCGAAATGACAACGCCAACGCTGCGCACAAGCGCGATTTTCGCGGCAGTTGCGGCGAAATTCCCATCCTGGACAAAGCGCAGGCTGGTTTCGTCATTGCCGCGGTTCCACAGCGAATGCAGGTCGGACGCGATGTCGTATAGGAAAAAGGCGATGCGATGCGGTTCATTGGCGCGGGCCGCGATTTCAACCGTGCGCGGCCATTCGGCAACCTTGCGGGCCAGCTCCAGCTCGGCCGCGTGATCCAAAAGCGTCAGATCGGCCCCGGCCAGCGCCGCGTCCGAGGTGTCCACGCCCATTTCCGACGCCCGACCCAGAACCGAGTTCACCCGCGCGCTGGCATATTGCACATACCAGACCGGGTTGTCCTTGGACTGTTCCAGCACCTTGTCGAAATCGAAATCCAGCGCCGCGTCATTCTTGCGTGTCAGCATGTGGAAGCGGGTCACGTCGGCCCCCGCCTGTTCCACCACGTCGCGCAGCGTGACGAAGGTGCCCGCGCGCTTGGACATCTTGAAGGGCTCGCCGTTCTTGAACAGCTTGACCAACTGGATCAGCTTGACGTCCAGCGGCACGCGACCGTTCGACAGCGCCTTAACGGCAGCGGTCATGCGCTTGACATAGCCGCCATGGTCGGCGCCGAACACGTCGATCAGCTGATCGAAACCGCGGTCGATCTTGTCCCAGTGATAGGCGATGTCGGGTGCGAAATAGGTCCAGGCGCCGTCCGATTTCTTGACCGGACGGTCCACGTCATCGCCATGGCTGGTCGAGCGGAACAGAGTCTGTTCACGCGGCTCCCAATCCTCGGGGGTCTTGCCTTTCGGCGGCTCCAGCACGCCTTCATAGATCAGGCCCGCATCGCGCAGCCGGTCGATGGCGGCTTCGATCCGGCCCGTGCCGTAAAGCGCCTTTTCGCTGGAAAAGACATCCATATGGACATTCAGCAGCGCCAGATCCTGACGGATCACCTCCATCATCGCCTGGGTGGCGAATTCGCGGATGTCGGTCAGCCACACATCCTCGGACTGGTCCAGCAGGCTGTCGCCATATTTGTCCTTCAGCGCCTGACCCACGGGAATCAGGTAATCGCCGGGATAAAGCCCTTCGCGGATCGCAGGCTCCAGCCCGTTCGCCTCGCGGTAGCGTTCAAAGGCCGAGCGCGCCAGCACATCCACCTGCGCGCCGCCGTCGTTGATGTAATATTCGCGCGTGACGTCATAGCCTGCGAAATCCAGCAGCGACGACAAGGCATCGCCAAAGACCGCGCCGCGCGTATGGCCGACATGCATCGGCCCGGTGGGGTTGGCGCTGACGAATTCGACGTTGACCTTGACCCCCTGCCCCAGATTTGAACGGCCATATGCCGCGCCTTGGGTCAGAGCCGCGCGGATGACGCTCTGCCACTGGGCCGGGTCGATGCGCAGGTTCAGAAAGCCCGGACCTGCCACCTCGGCTGCGGTGATGCGCGGATCGGCAGCAAGGCGCGCGGCCAATGTGTCGGCGATGTCGCGCGGCTTTTTCCCGGCGGGCTTGGCCAGCACCATCGCGGCATTGGTCGCCATGTCGCCATGCGCGGCGTCGCGCGGCGGCTCGACCGTCACGGCTGCGGTATCAAGACCTGCGGGCAGTTCGCCCGCCTGTTCCATCTGCGTCAGCGCGTCGATCACCAGCGCGCGAATATCCGAGAAAAGGTTCATCGCTTCCATCCTTAGTCGATGCGGGATAGCCCTTGGCGCGGGGGGCCGTCAACCACGCCGGCACCCTGCCCCACGCGATCAGATTGACGCAGCGCCGCTTTTCGGTTAGGTCCGGCGCGTCTGCATCCGGCAGACATGGCGAGGGGCGTGCGGAAATTGCGTCCCTGAACGTTGCCCCGGTTCCTGAAGGTTGCGGGTTCCACGGGTGGCGATGGACGCAAAAGACAGCGCAGGCAAGCTGCGCTTTGACACGAAAGCCCTGAATGACCAAGTTTTCCGATCTGAAGCTCGACCCCAAAGTTCTGCAAGCCATTGCCGAGGCGGGGTATGAAACCCCCACCCCGATTCAGGCCGGGGCGATTCCCCCTGCGCTGGAAGGCCGCGACGTCCTGGGCATCGCGCAGACCGGGACCGGAAAGACCGCCAGCTTTACGCTGCCGATGATCACCCTGCTGGGCCGTGGCCGGGCGCGGGCGCGGATGCCGCGTTCGCTGGTGCTGTGCCCGACGCGGGAACTGGCAGCCCAGGTGGCCGAGAATTTCGACGTCTATGCCAAGCATACCCGTCTGACCAAGGCGCTGCTGATCGGCGGCGTCAGCTTTGGCGAACAGGACAAGCTGATCGACCGCGGTGTAGACGTGCTGATTGCGACGCCCGGTCGCCTGCTGGACCATTTCGAACGCGGCAAGCTGTTGCTGACCGGCGTTCAGATCATGGTCGTGGACGAAGCCGACCGGATGCTGGACATGGGCTTCATCCCCGACATCGAACGCATCTTCCAGCTGACGCCCTTTACCCGTCAGACGCTGTTCTTCTCGGCGACGATGGCGCCGGAAATCGAACGCATCACCGACACCTTCCTGCACGCGCCGGAACGGATCGAGGTGGCACGTCAGGCCACAACCAGCGAAACCATCACCCAAAAGCTGGTCGAGATCACGCCGACCCGCCGCGACCAGTCGGCCAAGCAGAAACGCGAATTGCTGCGCGCCCTGATCCGCGCCGAGGGTGAGGGGCTGAAGAACGCCATCATCTTCTGCAACCGTAAAACCGATGTAGATATTGTTGCCAAATCCTTGAAATCGCACGGATTTGACGCCGCACCGATTCATGGCGACCTTGACCAGCGCCACCGCATGGCCACGTTGGACGAATTCCGTGAAGGCAAGCTGCGCATTCTGGTCGCCTCGGACGTGGCGGCGCGCGGTCTGGATATTCCGGCCGTGGGTCACGTCTTCAACTATGACCTGCCCAGCCATGCCGAGGATTACGTCCACCGCATCGGCCGCACCGGCCGCGCCGGACGTCTGGGGACCGCAATCTCGATCTCGACCCCAGCGGATGAGAAGTATTTGACCGCAATCGAAACTCTGGTGAAACAGACATTGCCCCGCGCTGACATCCCCGAAGGCTTTACCCTGACCGACGCCGCACAAGAGGCACCCCGCGCCCCGCGCGAAAATGGCCGCCGTTCGGGCCGTGACCGCGACCGTCGCGGTCGCCGCGACGACAGCGAACAGCGCCCTCAGGCCGAACCGCGTGCCGAAGCCAAAGCTGAGGCGAAGCCGGCCGAGAGCCGCGAACGTCCCCAGCGCGAAGAACGCCGCGACGATCGCCGCGAACGGCATGAGCGGCACGACCGCCATGAACGTCAGGATCGGCATGAACGTCAGGACCGCCGCGAAGAACGTCGCGGAGATCGCGGCGACCGTCATCCCGTCATGGGCATGGGTGATCACATGCCGGAATTCATGACCCGCAGCTTCCGCCCCGGCATCATCGAAGGCGCACCGTCAGATGACGCGCCCGAGATCGAAGCCCCCGAGGTGCAGGCCGTGGCCGAAACCGTGCCCCCGACCTTTGTCGCCGCCGAAATCCCGGCTCAGGCTCCGGTTGAGACCATCGACGCCCCGATCGAGGCCGCCGCCCAGCCCGAAGCGGTCGCGGAAGCCGCGCCCGTGGCCGAGCCTGCCGCCGAAGCCCCGGCCAAGCCCGCCCGCAAGCCGCGCGCCCCGCGCAAAAGCCGTGCGAAAGCGCCCGAGCCTGCGGAAACCGTAACCGAGGCGGAAGCACCCGCCGAGGCACCTGCAGCGACAGAAACCGCCCCCGCAGTGGAAGCGGTTGCAGAACCTGCCGAAGCGCCCGCGGAAAAGCCCAAGCGCCGCACCGCGACGCGCAAGCCCGCCGCCGCAAAAGCGCCCGCCAAGCCCCGCGCACAGCGCAAGAAAAAGACCGACGCTGCCGAGGCAGACGCGGCCACCCCCGCGCCCGGCGCGGATGAGACCTCAAGCGAGGCGTAAATCTTGGCCATGACGGCCCCGATGACCCAGACACGCCAGCGGGGCCGTCCCTCGCTGGCGTCGCTTGCTTTCGACCTGACGCTTGGCGTTGCAGCGGCCCTGGGACAAGCGCCGTGGAACCTGTGGTTCCTGACGGTTCTTGCCATGGCGCTGCTGTGCTGGCGAATTGCACAAGCCCAAAGCGCGAACCGCGCAGCGTGGCACGCCTTTGGCGCGGGCCTTGGCCATTTCGCGCTGGCGATGTCGTGGATCGTCGAACCCTTCCTTGTCGAACCCGAGGTTTACGGCTGGATGGCCCCCTTTGCCTTGCTGCTGATGGCGGCGGGCGGGGCGCTGTTCTGGACCGCACCCGCATGGTTTTCGGCGAAACTCAGCCCCGGTTTCGCACGGGCGGGCGTGGCCTTCGCGGGGCTGATGGTGCTGTCGGACTGGCTGCGCGGCTGGATATTCACCGGACTTCCCTGGGCGCTGACCGGCCATATCTGGATCGCGACCCCGGCGGGTCAGACCGCTGCCAGTTTCGGGGCCATCGGCCTTTCCGCGCTGACGATGCTGGCCGCCGTGCTGCCGCTGATATTCTGGCGCAGCCACGCACGCTTTCCAGCCCTTCCCGGCGCGGTCCTGTCCACCCTGCTGATCGGCACGGCATGGAGCCATGGCATGGCACGGCTGGCCCACCCCCTGCCCGCCGATACCGATCACCACATCCGCCTGATCCAGCCCAATGCCACGCAGGCGCTGAAATGGGATCCCTATTGGTCTGAAGTGTTTTTCCGCCGCCTGCTGGACCAGTCCGCCGCCCGCGATCCCGGCAAGCCGGCGCCTGACGCGGTGATCTGGCCCGAAACGGCGGTGAATTTCCTGCTGGACCAGTCCGGCACCGCGCCTCAGGACATCGCGGCCTATGTCGGCGCGCCCGTCGTTCTGGGCATCCAGCGTTCGTGGGGCGAACGTTATTTCAACAGCCTGACCGAGTTTTCGTCCAAGGGCATCGGCCCGATCTATGACAAGTTCCACCTTGTCCCTTTCGGCGAATATACGCCCTGGGGCGATCTGATGGCCCGTCTTGGCATCCGCGCCTTTGCCGCCCAGCACGGCTTTGGCTACTCGCCCGGACATGGCCCCGAGGTGCTGCATCTGGAAACGCTGCCCCCGGTCCAGCCCCTGATCTGCTATGAGGCGGTGTTTCCCCAGCATCTGATCACTGGCGAAAACCGTCCCGCATGGCTGCTGCAGGTCACCAATGACGGCTGGTTCGGCAATCTTTCCGGGCCGTGGCAGCATCTGGCGCAGGCCCGCCTGCGCGCCATCGAATCCGGCCTGCCCCTGATGCGGGCGGCCAATACCGGGGTCTCGGCGGTGATCGACGCGCGTGGGCAGGTGCGCGCGGAACTGGGCCTGAACCTGGAAGGCCGGATTGATGCGCGCCTGCCTGGCGCGCTGCCGCCCACGCTATGGTCGCTGTGGCGCGACTGGCCTGCGCTGCTTCTGGCTTGCGCTCTGGTCATACTGGGTTTTTCCCGACGCAGGTTGACGACAACTGGGGCGTGATCTATCGC
The DNA here is from genome assembly GCF_900182695.1 of Paracoccus laeviglucosivorans. Classification (GTDB taxonomy): domain Bacteria; phylum Pseudomonadota; class Alphaproteobacteria; order Rhodobacterales; family Rhodobacteraceae; genus Paracoccus; species Paracoccus laeviglucosivorans. The sequence continues at coordinate 94,491 of NZ_FXTK01000006.1, read as the reverse complement.
TGATCCGACCGTCACAACGGCTTCCTGGCGTGACGGCGTGATCTAACGGAGCAATTCTCATGGCCAGACAGAATTATGTGTTCACCTCGGAATCGGTATCCGAGGGGCATCCCGACAAATTATGCGACCAGATCTCTGACGCGGTGCTGGATGCGCTGCTGGCCGAAGATCCCATGGCCCGCGTTGCCTGCGAAACCTTCGCGACCACCGGCACCGTCGTCATCGGCGGCGAAATCGGCCTGACCGACCAGAAGAAACTGGGCGAATACATGGGTCGCGTGACGCAGATCGCCCGCGATACCATCCACGACATCGGCTATGAGCAGGAAAAGTTCCACTGGAACACCTGCCACGTCCACAACTACCTGCACGAACAATCGGCCCATATCAGCCAGGGCGTGGACCGCGACGGTGCGGGCGATCAGGGCATCATGTTCGGCTACGCGATCGACGAAACGCCCGAACTCATGCCCGCGCCGATCCAGTATTCGCACGCCATCCTGCGCCGTCTGGCCGAGGCGCGCAAATCCGGCGCCGAGCCGATGCTTGGCCCCGACGCCAAGTCGCAACTGTCGCTGCGCTATGAAAACGGCAAGCCGGTCGAAGTCACCAGCCTGGTCCTGTCGCATCAGCACAAGGACGAGGCGCAGACCTCGGACGACATCCGCGCGATCGTGGAACCCTATATCCGCGAAGTCCTGCCTGCCGAATGGCTGACCGAAAACACCGAATGGTGGGTCAACCCGACCGGCACCTTTGTCATCGGTGGGCCCGACGGCGACGCGGGACTGACCGGACGCAAGATCATCGTCGATACCTATGGCGGCGCGGCGCCACATGGCGGCGGCGCGTTTTCGGGCAAAGACCCGACCAAGGTTGACCGTTCGGCCGCCTATGCCGCGCGCTATCTGGCAAAGAACGTGGTCGCGGCGGGTCTGGCAAAACGCTGCGTGATCCAGCTTTCCTATGCCATCGGCGTAGCGAAACCGCTGTCGATCTATGCCGACACCTTCGGCACCTCGGAACTCCCCGAGGCCGAGATCGAGCGCGCGATCTCCCGCGCCATGGACCTGACGCCCCGCGGCATCCGCGAGCATCTGGACCTGTGCCGCCCGATCTATCGTCGCACGGCGGCTTACGGCCATTTCGGCCGCGCCCCCGAGGCCGATGGCGGCTTCTCATGGGAACGCACCGACCTTGCGGATGCGCTGAAGCGCGAGCTGTAAAGACAAGGGCCGGGGCGCAACCCCGGCCTTTCTCGGTTCTGGAAATACCCTGGGGGGAGCGCGGAACGCGCGGGGGGCAAAGCCCCCTATCCTTCAATCCTTGAAGCTGCGGCTGTCCTTGATCTGGTCCCAGGCCCAGACGACCTCTTGCAGCCGGTCTTCGTCGGACCGGTCGCCGCCATTCATATCAGGATGAAGATCCTTCACCAACGACTTGTATTGCTTGCGGATTTCTGCGCGGGTCCAGCTGTCCTTGGCCTCAAGGATTTCCAGCGCCTTGCGTTCGGTCGGCGGCAGCTTGCGGGTGGCGGTGCGCCGCACCTCGGGATTGGTGCCGTTTGCGCCCAGAATCTCCAGCGGGTCGCTGACGCCGTGGCGCGCCCATTTGTCTTCCTGCGCCGAACGGCCAAAGGGTTTGGTCGGGCGTTCCCAGACCGTGGCATTGTCCAGGAACTCCTGAAACTCGGCCTCTGACTGACCTTGGAAATAGTTCCAGTTCAGATTGTATTCGCGCACGTGATCCTTGCAGAACCAGAAATAGTCGTCGAGGTTGCGCGGCGATTTCGGCGCGCGATACTGGCCGGGTTCGTTGCACCCCGCCTTGTCGCAGCGCCGCGTCGAGGTCTCGAAAGCGCCGGACATGCCCCGCCGGCCCTTGGACCGCCGCTTCTTGTCCGAGGCTGCGGAAATATCGAATCCGAACGGGTCGTTCTTGCTCATCTGCCTGCCTTGTCCTGATCGGGACGCGCAGTCTAAGCTATTTCACGGGACATGAAAGGGGCATTCAGGATGATTGCGGACGAGATGCGGGAACGGCTTCAGCAGCTTCACCCGACACGGCTTGAGGTGATCGACGAAAGCGAAGGCCATCGCGGCCATGGTGGCTGGCGCGAGGGCGGAGAAACCCATTTCCGCGTCCGTATCGCCAGCGCGGAATTCGCCGGATTGGGTCATGTGGCACGCCATCGCCTTGTTCATCGCACATTGGGCGATATCGTGCCCAGAATCCACGCTTTGGCGCTGGAACTTGCGGAAAACTGAACCGTTAGCGCACCCAGACTTGCCGGTGTCACAGACGCCACGTAGAAGCCAGACAAAGCGCCATTACAAGGAATTAACCAAATGACTGCGCCCACGGATTTCAATGACCGCATGCTTTCCCTGGGCCTCGCCCGCGTCAGCGAGGCGGCGGCCCATGCCTCGGCCCGCCTGATCGGTCGCGGCGACGAAAAAGCCGCCGACCAGGCCGCCGTCAACGCCATGCGCGAACAGCTGAACATGCTGGACATCAAAGGTGTCGTCGTGATCGGCGAGGGTGAGCGTGACGAAGCCCCGATGCTGTATATCGGCGAAGAAGTCGGCACCGGCAGCGGTCCCGAGGTGGACATCGCGCTGGACCCGCTGGAAGGCACAACGCTGACCGCCAAGGACATGCCGAACGCGCTGACCGTGATCGCCATGGCCCCGCGCGGCACGCTGCTGCACGCCCCCGACGTCTATATGGAAAAGCTGGCCATCGGTCCGGGTTATGACAAGGACGTGGTCAGCCTGAACATGTCCCCGTCCGAGCGTGTGCGCGCATTGGCCAAGGCCCGTGGCGTCAAGGACAGCGACATCACCGTCTGCATTCTGGAACGCCCCCGCCACGAAGACCTGATTGCCGAAGTCCGCTCGACCGGCGCCGCAATCCGCCTGATCACCGATGGCGACGTGGCCGGTGTAATCCACTGCGCCGAAGCCGAGCTGACCGGCATCGACATGTATATGGGTTCGGGCGGCGCGCCCGAGGGTGTGCTGGCCGCATCCGCGCTGAAATGCATGGGCGGCCAGATGTGGGGCAAGCTGTTGTTCCGCAACGACGACGAAAAAGGCCGCGCGCACAAGGCAGGCATCACCGATCTGGACCGCATTTATTCGCGCGACGAACTGGTGACCGGCGACGTGATCTTTGCCGCGACCGGCGTGACCAACGGCTCGATCGTGGCTGGCGTCAAGCGCGAGCCGGGCTTCCTGCAGACCGAAACCATCCTGATGCGTTCCAAGACCGGTTCGGTCCGTCGCATGATCTATCGCAACCCGATCAAGTAAGGCCGAACCGGCCCCAGTTGAAACGGGACGCTTGATTGCCGGGCGGTCATGGGGGAATAAGCTCCATGACCGCCTTTCTTTCTGTCGAATCCTCGCTGACCGGACGCCTGTGGCGCGGTCCCGATGCCGCCCTTGAACGCGCCGCCGAGGCGCTGGCGCAGGACAGCCGCCTGCCCCTGCCCGTCAGCCGCGTTCTGGCCGCGCGCGGCATCCCCTCGCACGAGGCGGCGGGGTTTCTGGACCCGAAGCTGCGCGACCTGCTGCCCGATCCCCTGACCCTGCGCGACATGGACCGCGCGGCGGCCCGCATCGTCGCCGCCGTGCAGGCGCGTCAGCGCATCGCGATTTTCGCCGATTATGACGTGGACGGCGGATCATCCGCCGCGCTGCTGATCGACTGGCTGCGCCGTCAGGGCCTGGATGCGACCCTGTATATCCCCGACCGCATCGACGAGGGTTACGGCCCCAACATCCCCGCCATGCAGGGTCTTGCCGCGAGCCACGACCTGATCGTCTGCGTCGATTGCGGCACGCTTAGCCATGATGCACTAGCCGCCGCGCCCCGCGACGTGATTGTGCTGGACCACCACCAGGGCGCCGAGACTTTGCCCGACGTGCTGGCCGTGGTGAACCCCAATCGGCAGGACGAAGACGGCAGCCTTGGCCATCTGTGCGCGGCGGGCGTCGTGTTTCTGACGCTGGTGCAATGCAACCGCCTGCTGCGCGCGGCGGGTCTGCCGCAGCCCGACCTGATCGCGCTGCTGGATCTGGTGGCGCTGGCGACAGTCGCCGATGTCGCGCCGCTGATCGGCGTCAACCGCGCTTTTGTGCGGCAGGGCTTGGCGATTATGGCGCGGCGCGAACGTCCGGGTCTGGTCGCCTTGTCCGATGTGGCACGGCTAGACAGCGCCCCCAGCGCCTTTCATCTGGGCTTTCTGCTGGGGCCGCGCATCAATGCCGGTGGCCGCGTGGGCCGCGCCGATCTGGGCGCGCAATGCCTGTCCTGTGTCGATACCACTCTGGCCGGGAAATACGCCGCGGAACTGGACGATTTGAACCGCGAACGTCGCGCCATCGAAGCGGCGGTCCGCGAAGCCGCGCTGGCGCAGGTTGATGCCCGTGGCGGCACGCCGCTGGTCGCATGGGCCGCCGATCAGGGCTGGCATCCCGGCGTCGTGGGCATCGTCGCCGCCCGCATGAAAGAGGCGACGGGCCTGCCCTCGGTCGTGATCGGCGTGGAACGCGGCATCGGCAAGGGCTCCGCCCGGTCGGTGCCCGGCGTTGATCTTGGCCGCGCGATCCAGCGCCTTGCGACCGAGGGGCTGCTGCTGAAGGGTGGCGGACACGCCATGGCCGCAGGTCTGACGGTCGAGGAAGCGAAAATTCCCGCCGCGATGGAACGCCTGTCCGAATTGCTGGCACGCGAGATGGCCGAACGCACCGGCGCGGATGAACTGCGCATTTCCGGCCTGCTGGACCCTGCGGGCGCGACGGTCGAGCTGATGCAGATGCTGGAACGCGCCGGACCCTTCGGTCAGGCTGCCCCCGCTCCGCGTTTCGCCTTTGCCGATCAGGTGATCGACAGCGCCTCGACCATGGGGGACAGCCATCTGCGGCTGCGGTTCCGCAGCCCCGGCAGCGCGCCACTGGAAGCGGTGGCATGGGGCGCGATGACCGGTCCGCTTGGCCCCGCTTTGCTGGGGGCCAAGGGGCGGCGCTTCCATCTGGCGGGCAAGCTGGAGCTGTCGATTTGGGGTGGCAGGGAACGGGTGCGCCTGCGTCTGGACGACGCCGCAGCGGTGAGGTGAAAAAACTTCACCGAACTGCCATTTTTGTGCTTGCGTGATATGCGCGGCTGACCTAAACACCGCTCCACGCCGCAGGGCACTGACCCGGCGGAAACGAAAGTGGCCCGTTCGTCTATCGGTTAGGACGTCAGGTTTTCAACCTGAAAAGAGGGGTTCGACTCCCCTACGGGCTGCCACTTCTTCCTGTTACAAGCAGGTTGCGCGCCGAAAGCATCACGCTTTCCGGCGCATTTTCTTTTCTCCATCAGCCACTTCCGCGCCTTTCGAAAATTCGTCGGAAACTTTGGCGATACCCTCTTGCGGCTTTCCGCCGGGTGGCCTAAACGCCCCTCAGCCGCAGGCAAGCGGCGCATGATGTGGCCCGTTCGTCTATCGGTTAGGACGTCAGGTTTTCAACCTGAAAAGAGGGGTTCGACTCCCCTACGGGCTGCCACTTCCTTCAAATTGCCGGTTATGAAAAAGGGCGCTTAACGCGCCCCCGTTCGTTTATCCGACATCTTCAATGCGCCGCATCAGCATCAACGCCAGCCCCGAACAGATCAGCGTTGCCAGCATGATCGGACGCGCTGTTCCGTCATAAAGTTGACCCACGGGCGCTGCGATCAAAACCGCGCCGATGGTGGACACGGCCGCCACTACAGATGCCGCCATGCCCGCCAGATGACCCATGCGTTGCAAGGCCATGGCGTTCAGGTTGCCAAAGGTCACGCCCGCCATAAAGAACACGCTGACGGCCCACAGGAAGAATGCCGGGAACCGCAACGTCTGGGGCAGCAGATCGCCCCATACCAGCACGACCATCACGGCGGACACGCAGACCTGCATGGCATAGGCGCTGGTCACGATCCGCTTCATCCCAAGCCGCAGCACATAGCGCGCGTTCAGCACCGTTCCCGACCCCGACAGCAGTGCCATGACGGCGAACCATGTCGGGAAGCTGTCGGTCTTGCCATAGGTGTCCGCGAACAGCTGCTGGGCCGAGCTCAGCAGCGCAAACATCTGGCCAAAGCCCAGCGTCATCACCACCGCAATCATCCGCACCTGCGCATTGCCCAGCACCTCGCGCGCACCAGAGATCATGTTGCGGGCGTTCATGGGGCGGCGCTTCTCGACGGGCAGGGTTTCGGCCTGGCGCAGGTTCAGCCAAAGGCTGCCGATCAGCGCCAGCACCACGAAGGAACCGAACACGCCACGCCAGCCGACCAGATGGATCACCCCTGCCCCGACAGACGGCGCAACCGCCGGGATCAGGATGAAGATCATCATCACGAAGCTGGTGATCCGCGCCATCTCGCGCCCTTGATACAGATCGCGCACCAGTGCCAGCGAAACGATCCGCGGGGCCGCCGCGCCAAGCCCCTGCACGAAGCGGGCCACCAGCAGCATCTCAAGCGATTGCGCGAAAACCGCAGCAATCGCCGCCAGCGCATAGATGGCAAAGCCCAGCGTGATGACGCGCTTGCGACCGTAAGCATCCGATAGCGGCCCGGCCACGAACAGCCCCAACCCCATGCCCCCGACAAAGGCTGTCAGGACAAGCTGGGCGCGGTTCACGTTGTCAGGCGTCAGCACCTGCGCAATCTCGGGCAATGCGGGCAGCATCGAATCGATGGAAAAAGCGATGACCGCAAAGATCACGGCAAGCATCGCAATGAATTCGGGCTGGCTCTGCCGGGCGGCGGCTGGCGATGTCGTATCGGACATTGGGGGCCTCAAGGTATGGGAGCCTTTGCGGGGTATCCGCCCCCATCCAAAGGTGCAAGACCCGCGCCGTTGCACATTGCCGCGCGCAGGCTATATCTGGCGCATGAGCATGTCCCCACCCCTGAACCTGATGAAGCTTTGCGTCGGCTGCGATAGCCCGGCTGAACTGGCGGCCTGGCAAAAGGACCGCTGGAAAGGCGGCCCCGCGCGCCACGTCACCCGCATGTGGCCCAAGCGCGAGGCCGAGATTCTCAACGGCGGCTCGATCTACTGGGTATTCAAGGGGGTGATGCAGGCCCGCCAACGCCTGATCGGCATGGATGAGGTCAAGGGCGAGGACGGCATTCGCCGCTGCGCACTGGTGATGGAGCCAAAGCTGATCCGCACCGCCGCTGTCCCCCGCCGCCCGTTTCAGGGCTGGCGCTACCTGAACCCCGCCGACGCGCCCCCCGACCTGCCCGAAGGCCGCGAGGAGGAACCCAGCCTGCCCGCAGAGATCGCCCGCGCTCTGGCCGAAATGGGCCTGCGCTAAGGCGTCACCAGCCAAAGCCGATCCACGCGATCTGCGACATGTCATGAAGGCTGGATATTTGGAGCGGGTAGCGGGAATCGAACCCGCGCCAAGAGCTTGGGAAGCTCGTGTGATACCATTTCACCATACCCGCGCAGGCGACCCGATAGCATTGCAACCCGCCCTGCCGCAAGCCCCTTCTCGTGCGGCCCGCGGCTTCTCGGTTCTACAAATACCCAAATGCAACGCCTGCCACGCTGCGCGACCTCAGATCAACTCGCGCGCCTGATTACGCAGCAGGAATTTCTGGATCTTGCCGGTCGAGGTCTTGGGCAATTCCCCGAACACCACCGTCTTGGGTGCCTTGTAGCGGGCCATGTTCTGTCGGCAGAACTCGATCAACTCCTCGGCTTCGGCGTGGCGTCCGGCCTTCAGCGTGACGAAGGCGCAGGGCGTTTCGCCCCATTGCGGGTCCGGGCGGGCAACGACGGCGGCCTCCATCACGGCGGGATGGCGGTAAAGCACATCCTCGACCTCGACCGAGGAGATGTTTTCCCCACCCGAGATGATGATGTCCTTGCTGCGATCCTTCAGCTCGACATAACCGTCCGGGTGCATCACCCCCAGGTCGCCCGAGGCGAACCAGCCGCCGCGAAAGGATTTCTGCGTGGCGGCGGGGTTCTTCAGATAGCCCTTCATCACGTTATTGCCACGCATGAAAATCTCGCCCATCGTCGCGCCATCGGCGGGAACGGGAACCAGCGTTTCGGGATCGGCGACCATCAGCCCACCAAGCGCCGCGTTGCGCACGCCTTGGCGCGATTTCAGCCGGGCGCGTTCATCGGCGGGCCGGTCGTCCCATTCGTCCTTCCATGCGCATACGACCGAAGGACCATAGGTCTCGGTCAGGCCATAGGCGTGCGTCACCTCGATCCCCATTGCCTCGACCGCAGAGATCACGGCGGCGGGCGGCGGCGCGCCTGCGGTCATAACCTTGATCGGGTGATCAAAACCTTTCAGCTCATCGGGGGCATTGGCCAGCATGTTCAGAACGATCGGCGCACCGCAGAAATGCGTGACCTTTTCGTCGCGGAAAAGCCGAAAGATCGGCTCGGCCCGAACGGCGCGCAGGCAGATGCAGACGCCCGCATTCGCGGCGATGGACCACGGGAAACACCAGCCGTTGCAATGAAACATTGGCAGCGTCCACAGATAGCGCGCGTGCTGCGGCATCTGCCACGAAATGATATTGGCCATCGCGTTCAGCGTCGCACCGCGGTGGTGATAGACGACGCCCTTGGGATCGCCGGTCGTGCCGGATGTATAGTTCAGCGAGATCGCGTCCCATTCGCTTGCGGGCATCTGCCAGTCGAAATCGGCACTGCCCTCGGCCAGCAATTCCTCATAGCTGATCTGGCCCAGACGCGGCGCGTCGATCGCCGGATCAAGGATGTCCACGACCGGAATGTCGCGCCCGGCAATCTGCAGCGCCTGCGAGGCGGTATCGGCAAACTCGGGATCGACGATCAGCAGCTTCGCCTCGCCGTGGTTCAGGATGAAGGCCACGGTCTGCGCATCCAGCCGGGTGTTGATCGCATTCAGCACCGCGCCGGTCATGGGAATGCCGAAATGCGCTTCGAACATCTCGGGGATGTTGGCCGCGATGATCGCAACGGTATCGCCCTTGCCCAGCCCGCGCGCAGCCAATGCCCCTGCCAGCTGACGGCAACGGGCATAGGTTTCGGCCCAGTTGCGCCGCAGATCACCATGGATGACGGCAGGCGCATCGGGGAATGTCGCAGCCGCCCGTTCAATAAAGCGCAGGGGCGAGAGTTGTTCGAAATTGGCCGGCCCCGCCTCCAGCCCGGTTTCATAGATATTGCCTTGCGCCATTCTGTCCTGTCCTCCGCTTCATGCGGCGAATGGCCCCCTCTGCCCGCCGCGCTGGATCGAAGGTTAGCGCAGCTTCGAAGCACTTCGCCAGAGGCGTGACACCGTGGGCCGCTTGCCGCGCCGATCCGCGCATTCCGGGAGGTCATGTCACAAAAAGATTGAACATCGTCACGAAACCGTGGGTTATAGGCACAAAGTCAGAACATGCCCCGGAGCCCGATCATGTCAGCGCTTGTGCGCCGGTTTACCGTCACGTTCCTTTTGGCCCATGCCGCCGGGCTGGCCTGCGCACCCGCATGGGCGCAGGCGCCGGGGGGCGAAATGCCGCCCCCCACGGTCACGGTCGTCACCCTGCACGCGCAAGACGTGCCGCTGACGACCACCCTGCCCGGTCGCGTCACTGCCTCAGCCGAGGCCGAGGTGCGCCCGCAGGTCAATGGCATCGTCACCGAGCGCATGTTCGACGAAGGGCGGCAGGTCAAGCGCGGCGATCCGCTGTTCCGCATCGACCAGACCACCTATGAGGCGGCCGTCGCACAAGCCGAGGCGGCCGTGGCCCAAGCCCGCGCCACGGCCGACAACGCCCGGCGCGAGGCCGAGCGCGCGGGCGCGCTGCGCGACCGGCGCGTGACCAGCGAAAGCACCTCGGACACCGCCATCGCCACGCGCGACGCCGCCGAAGCCGCGGTGAAAGTGGCCGAGGCACAGCTTCTGTCCGCCCGGATCGAGCTTGAGCGCACCACAATCCGCGCCGAACTGGATGGCGAGATCGGCCTTGCGCAGACCAGCCAGGGCGCGCTGGTCACCGCCAGTCAGGCCAATCCGCTGGCCGTGATCCGCACGCTTGACCCGGTGCATGTCGATGTGACGCAATCGGCGGCGGAACTGATCCGCTGGCGGCGCGACATGGCCGCGCAAAACGCCGCGCAAGACGGCGAACATCCCGGCCAGACCGTTACCCTGCGTCTGGCCGACGGCACCGAATATCCCGAAAAAGGCACGCTGACCGCAGCCGAGCCTTACGTCAACGAAACCACCGGCGTCGTGACGCTGCGCCTGTCATTCGCCAATCCCGAACGCATTCTGCTGCCCGGCATGTATGTGCAGGCGGTGGTGCAGCAGGCCACGGCGCGCAACGTCATCCTTGCCCCGCAGGAAGGTGTCAGCCGCGACCGCCGCGGCCTGCCCGTGGCCATGGTGGTGAATGCGCAAAATCAGGTCGAAAGCCGCGAACTGACCGTATTGCAGGATCTTGGCAATGACTGGGTGGTCAGCAAGGGCCTGAACGACGGCGACCGCCTGATCGTCGAGGGTGTGCAGTTCATCGCCCCCGGCGCCCCCGTCAATGTCGAGGAGCGTCAGGCCGGTGCCCCGCCCACCGAAGGTGCGGCCCCGGACAGCCCGCCGCAAGGCGAAGCGCCTCAGCAGGAAGGCCAGGCACAACCGGCCCAGCCAGGCGAGGCAGCCCCAACGAGCGAGGCCGCCCCCGAAGCCGCAGCCCCCGCAGAAGGTGGCGCAGCCCCGCAGCAAACCGAAGGCACGACAGGCTCGGACGGTTAATCCCGTTTCGAGGTAATACCTACAGGAGCCTATAATGGCGCGCTTTTTCATCGACCGTCCGGTCTTTGCCTGGGTTATCTCGATCCTGATCATGGGGATCGGGCTGCTGTCGATCTTTACCCTGCCCGTCGCGCAGTATCCCCAGATTGCGCCGCCTTCGGTCACGATCCGCGCCACTTATCCGGGCGCGTCTGCGGATACGATCGCGAACACGGTCACGCAGGTGATCGAACAGCAGATGACGGGTTTGGACGGTCTGCGCTATTTCAACTCAAGCTCCAGCTCGGCAGGCACGTCCAGCACCACCCTGACATTCGAGACGGGCACGGATGCCGACATCGCGCAGGTGCAGGTCCAGAACAAGCTGGCGCAGGCGACGTCGCTTTTGCCCGAACCCGTGCAGCGTCAGGGCGTCACGGTCGAGAAATCGGCCGAGGGTTTTCTGATGGTGATCGGCCTGATTTCCGAAGGTGGAAAGCTGGAGGAGGTCGATCTTGCCGACTACATGATTTCGAACCTCGTGAACGATCTTAGCCGGGTCGAAGGCGTGGGCTCGGTCCAGATATTCGGTGCGCAATATGCCATGCGCATCTGGCTGGACCCGTCGAAACTGGCGGCCTACGAATTGACGCCGGGCGATGTGGTCAGCGCGGTTTCGGCGGAAAACGCGCAGATCTCGGCGGGGTCTTTCGGCAGCGAACCTGCGCCGCAGGGCCAGATGCTGAACGCCACGATCACTGCACAATCGCTGCTTTCCACGCCCGAGGATTTCGAACAGATCGTCCTGCGTGCCGAACCCGATGGCGGTCTGATCCTGCTCAAGGACGTGGCCCGCGTCGAAATCGGGGCCGAGGATTACGCGACCAGCGCCAAGTTCAACGGCAACCCCGCCTCGGGTCTGGCGATCAGCCTTGCCTCGGGCGCGAACGCGCTGGACACCGCCGAACGGGTCAAGGCGCGGATGGAAGAATTCGCCAAGTTCTTTCCCGAAGGCGTCAGTTACGTCATCCCCTTTGACACCACGCCTTTCGTCCTGATCTCGATTGAGGAGGTGGTGAAAACGCTGGTCGAGGCGATCGTGCTGGTCTTCTTCGTCATGCTGCTGTTCCTGCAGAACTGGCGCGCGACGCTGATCCCCACGCTGGCGGTCCCGGTCGTCATTCTGGGCACCTTCGGCATCCTTGCCGCGCTGGGATTCACCATCAACACGCTGACCATGCTGGCCATGGTGCTGGCCATCGGGTTGCTGGTCGATGACGCCATCGTCGTTGTCGAAAACGTCGAGCGGATCATGGAGGAGGAAGACCTTGAACCGCGCGAGGCGACCCGCAAATCCATGGGTCAGATCACCGGGGCGCTGGTCGGCATCGCGCTGGTCCTGTCGGCGGTGTTCGTGCCGATGGCGTTCTTTGGCGGCTCGACCGGGGTGATCTACAAGCAGTTCGCGATCACCATCGCATCGGCCATGGGCCTGTCGGTTGTGGTGGCGCTGACGCTGACGCCCGCGCTGTGTGCGACGCTTCTGCGCAACGAACACGGCCACAAGACACGCGGCTTTTTCGGGCTGTTCAACCGCGGATTCGACCGCACGATGCATGGCTACAGTTCGTGGGTGAACTGGATCATCCGGCGGCCTTTGCGGATGATGCTGGTCTATCTGGCGCTTGGCGCGGCGATGGTTTTCCTGTTCCTGCGCACCCCCACGGGTTTCCTGCCGGACGAAGATCAGGGCATCATGTTCGTGCTGGTCCAAGGCCCCACCGGGGCCACGACCGAACGGACCGAGGCGGTGATCGAACAGATCCAGCATTATTTCGCCGAACAGGAATCCGCGAATGTGGACAGCATGTTCGGCGTCACCGGCTTCAGCTTTGCCGGTCAGGGCCAGAACATGGGCATCGCCTTTGTGCGAATGAAGGACTGGGCCGACAGGCCGAACGCCGATCAGAACGTGCAGGCGGTGGCGGGCCGGGCATTCGGCGCCTTCAGCCAGATCCGCGATGCGATGGTCTTTCCCATCGTGCCGCCTTCGGTAATCGAGCTTGGCAACGTCTCGGGCTTCGATTTCTATCTGCAGGCCCGATCCGGCCAGACGCATGAACAATTGCTTGACGCGCGCAATCAGCTTCTGGGCATGGCTGCGCAGGACGGGCGCATCGCGCAGGCCCGACCCAACGGGTTGGAGGATGCGTCGCAATACAATCTGGACATCGACTGGCGCAAGGCGGGTGCCATGGGCGTGTCGGCCACCGATGTGGGCAGCCTGTTGTCCGTGGCATGGGCGGGAACCTATGTGAACGACTTCGTTGACCGGGGCCGCATCAAAAAGGTCTATGTGCAGGGTGAGCCGAACTCGCGTGCGCAACCCACGGACATCGACAAATGGCGGGTCAGGAACAGCTCGGGCGGGTTGGTCCCCTTTTCGAACTTTGCCGAGGGGCGATGGACCTTTGGTCCGCAGGGGCTGGACCGCTATAACGGCGTGCCCGCGATGCAGATACAGGGCAACCCGATCCCCGTCATCTCATCCGGCGAAGGCATGGCCGCAATCGAGGAGATCGCGGGCCAACTGCCCGACGGCTTCGACGTGGCATGGACCGGCCTGTCGCTGGAGGAGCAGCAGGCCGGAAACCAGACCACGCTGCTATATTCGCTGTCGCTGGCCGTGGTGTTCCTGTGTCTGGCGGCGCTTTACGAAAGCTGGTCGATCCCCTTCGCCGTCATGCTGGCCATGCCCATCGGGGTGCTTGGCGCGCTGGTCGGCGCGTGGCTGGGCAAGTTCGACAATGGCGTGTTCTTTCAGGTCGGCCTGCTGACCGTGATCGGCCTGACGGGCAAGAATGCCATCCTGATCGTCGAATTCGCCCGCGAACAGGCCGAACAACACGGCAAACCATTGTATGAGGCGGTGGTCGAGGCGGCACGCCAGCGGTTCCGCCCGATCATGATGACCTCGGTCGCGTTCTCGCTGGGGGTGCTGCCGCTGGTGCTGTCATCGGGGGCGGGTTCGAACGGGCGCAACACCATTGGCGCGACAGTGCTGGGCGGCACGGTGTCTGCCACGGTGCTGGGCATCCTGTTCGTGCCGTTGTTCTTCGTGCTGGTGCGCCGCGCATTGCGCCGTCCTGACCAGAAACCCACCGTCGCGCAAACTTGATCGTGGTGCTTGCCCCGCGCCAGCGCCGCGCCTAATCTGCTCGATCAGGGGAACTGCCGTCTGCGGCAGAGGGGGAACATGGACGCAACGGGCCAGATCGGCACGATGGCGAAGGCGCAGCCTGTCGGGCGGCGACGCGGCATGGCCCTGTCGGGGATCGCGCTTGGCGGCTCGGCCTTGGTCTGGATCGTGATGTTCGCCATTACCGTGACCGTGGTGATCTGGAATGCGCGGGATTCGGTCCGGCAGGAAACCGAATCCGCCTTTCGGCTGGCCAATGCGGCGGCGACGCTGCGCCTGCCCACCTCGTTCGGACGCAAGGACATGATGGCCGAGGCCGCGATGATCGCCGCCGATATTCGCAGCCAGCGCCATGTCACGGCCGAGCTGCGCGATGTGCAGGGCAAGCCCGTCCCCCTGCCTGACCTTGCGACACCACGGGACAAGGTGCCCGACTGGTTCGCCGCCCTGTTGCGCCCCGAACCGCAGCGCGATCTGATCCCGGTGACGCATTATCCCAACGTGCTTGGCGTCTTGGAAATCCGCACCGAGCCGTCGGATGAAATCGCCGAGGTGTGGCGCGACCTGCGTGTGCTGCTGCCGCTTTTGCTGGTCACGGCGCTGGTCGCAATCGGTGTGACGATGGCCGTGACGGGGCTGGTCTTGCGGCGTTTGGGCCTTTTGGGTGCGGCGCTTGATCAGATGCGGGCAGGCAATCTGGAACAGCGCGCGCCTCTGACCGGCCTGACCGAGCTGAACGATCTGACCGAAGGCGTGAACGCCCTTGCCGCGCATCTGGCGCAGGAACGGGCCGAAAACCGCCGCCTTCAGGCCCGCATGATGACATTGGCCGAGGCCGAGCGCGCCCGCATCGCCAGCGACCTGCATGACGAAATCGGCCCGCAGCTTTTCGCTTTGCACGCAGCCGTGGGTCAGGCCACGCGCCACAAGACCGATCCCGAACTGGCCGAGACGCTGGGCGCAATCTCTCGTCACTCGGATGCGATCCGCAAAAGCGCGCGGGCGGCGATTGACGACCTGCGCCTTGGACCTGCGGACGGCGCGTCCCTGCCCGAGATGCTGCATGAACTGCTGATCGAATTCGAAGACCTCGCGCCCAACACCGCCTTTCGTTTCGCTGCCGACGATGACCTGCCCGACCCCGATGAGGCAGGGCAGATCGCCATCTATCGCTTTGTGCGTGAAAGCGTGCTGAACGCGTTGCGTCACGCGGCCCCCGCGCAGATCGGCGTGGAACTGCGGGCGGGGTCCGAACTGGTCGCCCGCGTGACCGATGACGGCGTGGGTGCCGCCGTCTCGCAGCGGCGCGGCATGGGCCAGACGGGGATGCGCGACCGTGCCGCGGCGCTTGGCGCGACATGGCTGGCCCCCGAACGCCGCGATGAACGCACCGTTACCGAATTCCGCATCCCGATGAACCAAGGCGCGCCATGACCCAGACATCGACCGAAACCCTGCGCGTCCTGATCATCGACGATCATCCCGTGGTGGCCGAGGGCTGGGACCGCATCACCCGCGGGCGGCTGGATTGTCAGGTCATCGCCGCCTCGACCCCGTCACAGGGCTTTCAGGCATGGCGCAGGGAAGCGCCCGACGCCATCGTCGTCGATCTGACCATGGGCGATTCCAAGCTGGCCGGGGTGCGGCTGATCGAACGCCTGCGGGCGGCAGGGGCGGCGCAACCCATGCTGGTATTCACCATGCATCGAAGCCCGATCATCGCGCGCCGCGCGCTGCAAGCCGGCTGCAATGGCATCATCATGAAGGACGCGCCTTCGGACCAGATTTGCGACGCGCTGGAACAGGTGGCTGCGGGCGGCGATTACGTGCCCGCCGATCTTGCCCGCAAGATCGCGCTGCTGGAACGTCCCGGCGGCACGGCCCGTCCCCGCCTGACCCCGCGCGAACTGGACATTCTGCGCGCCATTGCCGAAGGGCTGGCTTACCGCGAAATCGCCGAACGCGCCCGCATCAGCTATAAGACCGTGTCGAATGTCAGCCAGACGCTGAAGGATAAGCTGGGTGCCAACAGCTTCGCCGATCTGGTCGTCAAGGCGATCCGGCATCTGGATGAGACCGGAGACCGGGTCTGACCCATGCCGCGCCCGCCGCAAAATCCCACCCCCGGACGCGCCGCAGCCCGACCTCAGGCCAAAAGGCCGCTGATCGGCACGCGCATCCGCGAACGCAGGCTTTCGCTGGGTTGTCGCCAGACCGAGGTGGCGCGGAGGGCCGAAATCTCGGCCGCTTATCTGAACCTGATCGAGCACAACCGCCGCCCCGTGGGCGAGGCGCTGCTGGCGCGGCTGGCCGAGGCGCTGGAAATCGACGCGACCGAGCTTGCCTCGGACCGCGAGGAGGCGCTGATCTCGGGCCTGCGAGAGGCGGCGGCGCTGGCACAGGACCATTCGCTGATCATCGAGCTGGACCAGATTGCGGAATTTGCCGCACGGTTTCCGGGCTGGGCCACGGCGCTGTCCGCCTCGGTCCGTCGGGCCGATGCACTGGAGCGGCGGCTGATCGCGCTGTCAGACCGCATGACGCGCGACCCCTATCTGCTGGCTACGTTGCACGAAGTCCAGTCAGCTGTAACCGCCGTGCGTTCGACCGCCTCGATCCTGTCGGAAACGCCGGATATCGAGACCGAATGGCGCGAACGTTTCCACGCCAATCTGGACAGTGACAGCCAGCGTCTTGCCCGCACCGCGCAATCGCTGGTCGCATATCTGGACACGTTCGAAGACGACGCCGTGCCCATGTCGCCGCAAGAGGAAGTCGAGGCGTGGATCGCCGCAGGTCAACCCCAGCCCGACGGTCTGGCATCGGATGCGGCGCGTGCTCTGGCGCAGGATTTGCTGACGGCGCAAGCCCGCGACCGGGCGATGCTGCCCGATGCGGAACTGGCCAGCGCCGCCGGTTCTTTCGACGGCTTCGACCCCGCGGCGCTGGCCGTGCGGATCGGTCGTCCGCTGGATCTGGTGCTGCGCCGTCTGGGCGTGCTGCGCCCCGGTCCATGGGCGAATGCCGGGCTGATCATCTGCGACGGTTCGGGCGCCACGCTGTTTCGCCATGCGCCGGGTGGGTTCGAACTGCCGCGCCCCGGTGAAGGCTGCGCGCTTTGGCCGCTGTTCGAGGCGCTGGCCCAACCTCAGCTGCCGGTGGTGCGGCTGATCGAAACGCCGGGCGGCGGGCGGTTTCTGGCATGGGCCGTGGCCGAAAGGCTGCTGCCCATGGGCTTTGACGGCCCGCCCCTTAGCCGCGCGCAGATGCTGCTGTTGCCCGCAGGTGGTGGCCATGACCGCACGCCTTTGGCGGTCGGTCCGGCCTGCCGCATCTGCCCGCGTCCGGCCTGCCCTGCCCGTCACGAACCCTCGATTCTTGGCCCGGCATGAGACCGCGCAGCCGTCGCCTGTTTCTGGGCCGCACCGCATATCGCCGCCGCCGCATGATCGAGGCGACGCGGCTGGTCCCCGTCATCTTTGCGCTGCTGGTGCTGCTGCCGCCGATCTGGTTGCCCGCCCGTTTCAGCTTTGCCGCCGGAACGATTTGGCTGGCCTGCGGCTGGAGCCTGACCATTCTGGCGACCGCGCTGCTGCATCGCGCCATCGGCTGGTCGGAAGACGCGCCGGAGGATGACGATGACGCCTGAGACGCTGGGCGCGGCGGGCATCATCTATGTCGCGGGCATGTTCCTTTTGGCCCATGCCGCAGACCGCGCGGCCGCGGCGGGCCGCTGGCGCTGGATGGACAGCCCGCTGGTCTACACGCTGTCGCTGTCGGTCTATTGCTCGGCATGGACGTTTTACGGCGCGGTCGGCTATGCCACGCGGTCCGGGCTGGAGTTCATGACCATCTATCTTGGCCCCGGCATCGTCTTTGCGGGCGCATGGTGGGGTCTGCGGCATCTGGTGCGGGTGGCACGGATGCATCGCGTGACCTCGATCGCGGACCTCATCTCTAGCCGCTTCGGCAAATCGGCGGGACTGGCGGCGCTGGTCACATTGATCGCCGTGGTGGCGGTGACACCCTATATCGCGCTGCAATTGCAATCCGTGCATATGGCTCTGTCGGCATTTGCCACCGATGGCCGCGTCGTGCCCGGCGGCATCGCGCTTTGGACGGGGCTGGGGCTGGCGGCGTTCACCATCCTGTTCGGCACGCGCAATCTGGCCGCCGACGAACGCCACCACGGCGTCGTCATGGCCATCGCGCTTGAGGCGGTGGTCAAGCTGCTGGCCTTTGTCGCCGTCGGCTGCTTTGTCCTGTGGGGACTGGCGGACGGGCCGGGCGACGTGCTGGCCCGCATCGACCGCATTGCCGCATCCCCCGAAGGCGCGGGCTGGATCATCAAGCCCGACCGCTGGGCCGTTCTGATCACCCTGTCGGGCGCGGCCGTCATCGTGCTGCCGCGCATGTTTCAGGTCATGGTGGTCGAGGCAAGCGATGACGACCGCCTGCGCCACGCGGGCTGGGCATTCCCGCTTTACCTGTTCGTGATGACCTTTCTGGTGCTGCCCATCGCCGTGGTCGGGCGCGACATGATGCCCGCAAGCGCCAATCCCGATCTTTACGTTCTGGAGCTGCCGCTGTCGCAGGGACAGGACGCGCTGGCAGGGCTGGCCTTTATCGGCGGCTTTTCCTCGGCCATGTCGATGGTTGTGGTCAGCGCCATCGCCGTTTCGACCATGATGGCGAACCATTGGCTGGTGCCTGTGTGGCTTTGGCTGCGCGGCGGCTTTCATGCCCGTCCCCTGCCCGGCGCAGGACGCGAGGATCTGCGCGCCATGATGCTGAACGCCAGACGGCTGGCGATCCTTGCCATTATCGGCGGCGGCTGGGCCTATCACCAGATGTCGGGCGGCACCTCGGCGCTTGCGGTCATGGGGATCGTCGCGTTTTCCGGCATGGCGCAGGTCTTGCCCGCAATGGTGGCCGGGCTGTGCTGGCGCGGCGCGACGCGCAGGGGCGCAATGGCCGGGATCGCGCTGGGGGCCGCGGTGTGGTTTTCGCTGATCTTCCTGCCCTCGCTGGGGTTGATCGGCGCGCCGCCCATGCCGGACGGGATCGACCCCTTTGCGGGCGCGGTTCTGCTGGCGCTGGGGCTGAACATGGCCGTGCTGACGCTTGTATCGCTGTTCGATTTCCCGAACCCGGTCGAACGGTTGCAAGCCCTGTCCTTTGTCCACGCCATCGCCCCCGACCGCTCGCCCCGCGATGCGGCGGGCGGCAACAGGGCCGAGGCGCTTTTGACGCTGGGAGGCAGGCTTTGGGGCAGCGACCGGGCGCTTTCGCTGTTTCGCGCCGCCACGCTTGAACAAGGCAAATCGGGCTATCTGCCGGATATGACCCCGCGTTTCCTGTCCGAGTTCGAGCGTCAGATCGCCGGGACCGTGGGCGCTGCGACCGCTGCCGCCCTGATGGGTCGCGTGACCGGGCGCGGCGGCGTGACCGTGGCCGACCTTATGGAGGTCGCGGGCGAGGCCAGTCAGGCCCGCGCCGACAATATCCGCCTTGAAACCGCGACCGAGGAACTGGCCCGCTCTGCCCGCAAGCTGCAAGAGGCCAATGACAAGCTGACCGCGCTTTCCGCGCAGAAGGACGCCTTTCTGGGCCAGATCAGCCACGAATTGCGCACGCCCATGACCTCGATCCGGGCGTTTTCCGAAATTTTGATGGATCCGCAGCTGGGTCGCGACGACCGCACCCGCTTTGCCGCGATCATCCATGACGAAACCCGCCGCATGACCCGCCTGATCGAGGATATTCTGGACCTTGCCGTGTTGGAATCGGGTCAGGCCAAGCTGCTGCCCCGCGTGCTGAACCTGCATGACCTGATCGAACGCGCGCTGCTTTCGACCCCTGCAGGCCCGGACGGGCGCAGGTTCACGCTAAGCCGTGACATTCCGGGCGAACAGCTGATGCTGATCACCGACGCCGACCGGCTGCTGCAGGTGCTGCTGAACGTTCTGGCCAATGCCCGCAAATATTGCGACGCGCCCGAACCCGAGATCCGCATCCAGACCCGCCGCCGCCCGGACGGCACGACCGAAATCGACATCGGCGACAACGGCACGGGCATCGCGCCTGCAAATCGCGCCCTGATATTCGAAAAATTCGCACGGCTGGACGATCCTTCGCGGGCAGGCGGCGCGGGGCTTGGCCTGGCGATCTGCCGCGAGATCATGCAATTTCTGGGCGGAACGATCGTCTATCTGCCCGGACAGGGCGGCGCGGCATTCCGCATCACGCTGCCCGCGCGTCCGCCGGGAATGACCGATCGGGAAAATGCCGGGGCCGTTTCCGGGTAAACCTTTTGGAAACCACTCGTTGCGATGCTGTCCCTTGGGGGTAACGACGATTCGGATATTGATATGGACAGCGTGAATTCGGAAAGCCCGGCTATTGGTGCCCCCGTCCTGCGCCGTATGATCGCCCAACGCGAAAAACTGCGCGGCCCCGCGTTGCAGACCGCGCTGGCGCTTCGCGATGCGGCACATGTCAGCACTGAACGCGCCGCCGCGACCGCGCTGGGGCGCGCCGCAGAACGGCTGCATCGATTGCCCGTCTTTGTCGAAAAGGCCGAATTTGGCCCGGTCAGCCTGTCGGAACTGTCCGAATTGCTGCCCGAACGCGCCCTGCTGGCCGTGTTGGAAGGCGGGCGGGACATGCTGGGGGTGATGGCGATCTGCCCCGCGCTGCTGACCTCGCTGATCGAGATGCAGGCGCTTGGCCGTGTCACCTCGCGCCCGCCCGTGCCACGGCGCGCGACGCGGACCGATGCCGCGATCACCGCCGATCTTGTGAACGGATTTCTGGCTGAGCTGACGCGGGAACTGGGCGGCAGACCGGACATGCCGGACTTTGGGCAGTTCCGTTATGCGACATATCTGGACGATCCCCGCCCGCTTGGGCTGATGCTGGATGACGTCGAAATGACGCGGTTGGTGCTGAAATTCCGCATCGGCGGCGGCGGTCAGCGCGACGGCTTGATCCTGCTGGCGCTGCCCGCGACGCATCTGGCCAAGACCAGGCCCGCCTCCGGCCAGATGCAGATCACCGCCGAAACGCCGCAGCAGTCGCCACCCGCACCAACGCTGGCAATCGCGATGCAGCAGGCCCCTGTCCGGGTCGTGGGGGTGCTGTGCCGCCGCACGCTGAGCCTGCGGACCCTGCGCGGCCTTGTGCCCGGTGCGGTGATCCCGCTTCCACAGAACGCACTGGACGATGCGCGGATCGAAACGACCGCCGGCCAGTTGCTGGCCCGTGGCCGTCTGGGTGAGGCAGAAGGGATGCACGCCATCCGGCTTAGGGCCAGTGCCGAGCCCAAAGCCACGCCGACCGACGCCGTGCCGATAGCGGATCTGGATCAGCCCGACGCCTTCCGAAGCGCACCTGATGCAGGACAGGCCACCCGTCACGCCCCACCTGAACAGGCCCGGTCGCATGGCTGAACAGCCCCGTTTCGGTCACAAAAACGGCCCATCCTGACACATTGCCCAAGCTCTCCTGCGCCTGCAAGTCAGATTCCCCTTGAAAATCCGGCCCTGCGGACGCATGTAGCGGGCGCCCGTCACATAGCGGGTCACCCTTACAGGAGAGAACATGGCCAAGGAAGAAATGCTCGAATTTCCCGGCGTCGTGAAGGAACTCCTGCCCAATGCGACATTCCGGGTCGAGCTTGAAAACGGCCATGAGATCATCGCACATATGGCAGGAAAGATGCGCAAGAACCGCATCCGCGTTCTGGCAGGCGACAAGGTGCAGGTGGAAATGAACACCTATGACCTGACCAAGGGGCGGATCAATTACCGCTTCAAGTAAGCCCTCTGCCCCATCTGCGGCCGCGTCCGCAGATGCAGGCAAGTGGAAGGCGGTTTTTCCATGACTGAACAGACCCAACCCCGCGCGGATGCCGCTGCCGGGGCTTTCGGCGTTCCCCGGCTGGTGCTGGGATCGGCCAGCCCGCGCAGGCTGGAACTGCTGGCCCAGATCGGCATCGTGCCCGATCAGGTGCTGCCCGCCGATATCGACGAAACGCCCCACCGCGCCGAAGATGCGCGCCACTATACCGCCCGCATGGCCCGCGAGAAAGCGCAAGCCCTGACGGGCGCGGATGGCGCGGTGCTGTGCGCCGATACCTCGGTCGTGGCGGGACGGCGTATTCTGGGCAAGCCCGAGGATGCGGATGAGGCGCGGGCTTTCCTGCGGCTTTTGTCCGGGCGGCGCCACCGCGTGCTGACCTCGGTCGCGCTGGCGCATGGTGGCAGATTGCACGAACGTCTGGTCGAAACCACAATCCGCCTGCGCCCCCTGTCCCCCACCGAGATCGAGGGCTACGTCGCCTCGGGCGAATGGCAGGGCAAGGCGGGCGGTTATGGCATCCAGGGCCGCGCCGGTGCGTTCGTCGCGTGGATGCAGGGATCATACAGCGCCGTGGTGGGCCTGCCGCTTGCGGAAACCGCCACCATGCTGGCGCATATCGGAATACGGGGGAAACCATGAAGGGACGTCAGATCGTTCTGGGTCAGGTCTTTGGCCGCGATGCCGCCGCGTTGGTGCAGGACGGCGTGCTGCAGGACCTGATCATCGACCCCACCGGCGCGACGCCGCTTGCCCCCGGCGCCATTTGCCGGGGCAAGGTGGACCGTCTGGTCAAGGGTCAGGGCGGCGTGTTCCTGCGCCTGCCCGATGGTGCCAAGGGCTATCTGCGCGACCGCGGTGGCCTGCGCGAAGGTCAGGCGCTGCTGGTTCAGATCAGCGGCGCGGCCGAGGATGGCAAGGCGATCCCGGTATCGTCGCGCCTGAATTTCCGGGGTCGCAATGTCATCGTGACACCGGGGATGCCGGGCGTGAACGTGTCGCGCCGCATCCGCGAAGATGACATCCGCGAGGAGTTGGCCGGTCTTGGCGAAGCCGCGATCGAGGGGCAGGCAGACGCCCCCGGTATCGTCTTTCGCAGCGCCGCCGCTCAGGCCGAACTGGACGAGATCGCGGATGAGCTGAACCAGCTTCTGGACCTTGCCCGCGCCGTGACCGCGGATGCCGACGGCCAGCCCGAATTGCTGCTGGACGCCCCCGAACCCGCCGAGGCCGCGTGGCACGACTGGGCCGAACCCGCGCCCGATGCGGTGGAAGACGGCCCCGATGCATTCGACCAGACCGGGACGACCGATGCAGTCGAGGCGCTGCTGTCGCCCCGCGTCGATCTGGGCGCAGGCGCTTGGGCCGAAATCGAGGCGCTGCGCGCACTGGTCGCGATCGACGTGAATACCGGCGCCGACACCTCGCCTGCCGCCGGGCTCAAGGCCAATATCGCATTGGCGCGCGATCTGCCCCGCCAGTTGCGGCTGCGCGGTCTGGGCGGGCAGATCGTCGTCGATTTCGCCCCGATGCCCAAGCGCGACCGTGGCACGCTGGAACAGACCCTGCGCGCCGCGTTCAAGGCCGAGGCCGCCGAGACTGTGCTGATCGGCTGGACCGCGATGGGACTTTTCGAGATCAGCCGCAAACGCGACCGGATGCCTTTGTCGCGCCTTGCCGAGACGCTGTGATGGCCTGTCCGATCTGCGGCAAGCCCGCCACCGAACGCTATCGCCCCTTCTGCTCGCGCCGCTGCGCGGATGTCGATCTTGCGCATTGGTTGCGGGGCGACTACCGCATTCCGGGCGAGCCCGTGGACGACCCCGATGCTGCCCTTGGCAACGCTTCCGGGCAGCGTGATACAGAAGAGTAAAAAATCTGTCTTTTCTCTCTGGACACCGCCGCGCGTGTCGCCTAATTACCCGCCAGTCGAAAGCGAAAGCGCGACGCCCGGATAGCTCAGTTGGTAGAGCAGCGGATTGAAAATCCGCGTGTCGGCGGTTCAAATCCGTCTCCGGGCACCACTCCTCCCCCTTATCCCGATACTGCGACATAGCCAGACCGTTTGCGGTCGGCAGACGCCAATCCGGTCAGTCGTCATCATCGTCGTCACCACGATAGCGCCCGCGCCGGCCGTCATCGTCGTCATCGTCGTCATCGTCGTCGTCATCCCAATCCACATGACGCGATCTGCGGCGGTCGTCGTAATACCAGCCGTGATGCGGCGGATAACCCCATCCGATCACGCCGCGCATCAGCAGATGCTCCAGCGCGTCACGCTCGGATATGCGATAGCGCTGGCGGTCGTCGTCATCGGCAAGGGCCGCAACGGGAGCAAGGGCCAGCGCCCCAGCGGTCAGCATGATGTGAAACAGCCTCATCGTCCTTTTCCATCCCTTTCTGGGCAGCACTTCGCGGCTGCAAAAGGGTTACGGACGACGAGGCTTGGCTATTCCCGGCGGCGACGAATTTCCTAAAGGACCGAGGCCATGCCCCCATCCGCCATGATCAGTTGCCCGTTGACATAGTTCGACGCATCCGAGGCCAGAAAGATCGCGATGCCCGCCAGTTCCTCGGGTTTGCCCCAGCGCCGCATGGGGACGCGGCCCTTGACCCATTTGTCGAAATCAGGGTTCGCGATCAGCGCCTCGTTCATGTCGGTGATCATGTAGCCCGGTCCGATGGCATTCGACTGAATGCCCAGCTCGCCCCATTCGGCAGCCATCGCCTTGGTCAGCATCTTGATGCCGCCCTTGGCGACGGTGTAGGGCGCGATCGTCGCCCGCGCCAGTTCCGAGGTGAGCGAGCCGATATTGACGATCTTGCCCCGGCCCCGGCCCGCCATGCGCCGCGCGGCTTCGCGCCCCACGACAAAGGCCGCCGTCAGATTGGTGTCGATCACGCGCTGCCAGTCGGCAGTCGCAAGCTCAAGCATCGGTTTGCGGAACTGGATGCCCGCGTTGTTGACCAGAATATCGACCTGAACCCCGGCCTGATCCAGCGCGGCAAAGCCTGCGACCACCGCCGCCTCATCCGCCACGTCAAAGGCTGCGGTCAGAACGTCATGGCCTGCTGCGCGCATCTCGGCCTCGGCTTCGGCCAGACGGTCGGGGCTGACGCCGTTCAGCACGACACGCGCCCCCGCCTTGGCCAGACCTTCGGCCATGGCGCGGCCCAGCCCACGCGATGAGCCGGTCACAAGTGCGGTGCGGCCTGACAGATCGAACAATTCCATGATTTCCCCCAACTTGAGTCGCGATCAATGTATACATTGTGTCTGGCTGCGCCATTGCAAATCGCGTCGGGAAAGCGGATAAGCCTGCGCTTACCGGGAAACCCAGATGAATATACCCAATCGCCTTCGCCCGCTGACCACCCTGCCCGAGCTGACGCAAGCCGGGCTGGCCGTGGCCGATCCGCGACTAGAGCGGGTGGCGCAGGAATTCCGCATCCGCATCACGCCCGCGATGCAAAGCGCCGATCCGGGCATCGCCGCGCAATTCGTGCCCGATGTGCGGGAACTGGTCACGCGCCCCGAGGAATTGCTGGACCCGATCGGCGACGATGCCTTTAGCCCAACCCCCGGCCTGACGCATCGCTATCCCGACCGGGTGATCTTGCACATCACCAAGACCTGCGAGGTCTATTGCCGCTTCTGCTTCCGACGCGAGACGGTGGGCGACAGCGGCAACCTGCCGCCCGATCAGGTGGATGCCGCGCTGGATTACATCGCCCGCACCCCGGCGATTCATGAGGTGATCCTGACCGGCGGCGATCCCCTTGTGCTGTCGGCCCGCCGCATCGCTGCGCTGATGACACGGCTGGCGGCGATCCCGCATCTGGACGTGGTCCGGTTTCATACCCGCGTGCCGGTGGTGGCCCCTGCCCGGATCGACGCGGCCCTGCTTTCGGCGCTTCGGCCTGACCGGCTGGCGGTCTGGGTTGTGCTGCATACCAACCACCCCGCCGAGCTGACGCCTGACGCCTGCGCGGCGCTGGCGCGGCTGGCCGATGCGGGCATCCCGCTGCTGTCGCAATCGGTGCTGCTGCGGGGGGTGAATGCCGATGCCGGGATCCTGGCCGAATTGTTCCGCGCCCTGATCCGCAACCGGGTGAAGCCCTATTACCTGCATCATTGCGATCTGGCGCGGGGAACCAGCCATTTCCGCACCACGATTGCTGAAGGTCAGGCGATCATGGCCAGCCTGCGCGGGCGTATCTCGGGGACGTGCCTGCCGACCTATGTGCTGGATTTGCCGGGGGGGCACGGCAAGGCGCCGCTGGGATTGGGCCATGTCGAGACGCTGGATACGGGGCGGTATCATGTGCGGGACTGGCGCGGCAATCTGCACGAATATCGCGACCCCGAAGCGTAGCACCGGGGGCGCTTCGCCCCCCGGACCCCCCGAGGGTATTTCAGGAACCAAGAAGAATGGCCGCGCCGCGGGTTTCGCGGCGCGGTTTCTTCAGATCGTAGCCGCGCGCAATGCCTGACGGCGCGCGACGCGGGCGCGGATCGCCTCGACATCCGTGATCGGGGTCGCGGCGAACAATTCGCGGGTATAGGGGTGCGACGGCGCAGCAAAGACCGCCTCGCGGGTGCCTTGTTCCACGGCCTCGCCCTTGTTCATCACCAGCACGTCGTCGGCGATGTAGCGCACCACCGACAGATCGTGGCTGATGAAGACATAGGCCAGATTGAACTCGGCCTGCAGATCCGCCAGCAGGTTCAGAACCTGCGCCTGCACCGACAGGTCAAGGGCCGAGACGGGTTCGTCCAGCACCAGAAGCGTCGGTTTCAGCATCAGGGCGCGCGCGATCGCGATCCGCTGGCGCTGCCCGCCCGAGAACATATGCGGGTAGCGGTTGAAGACCTCGACCGGCAGGCCGACCTTGACCAGCATCTCCTCGGCCCGTCGCCTGCGTTCGGCGGCGGGGGTGTCCGTGTTCAGAAGGAGCGGCTCCATCAGCACGTCGCCGATCTTCTGGCGCGGGTTGAGGCTGCCGTAGGGGTTCTGGAACACCATCTGCACCTTGGACCGCATCTCGCGCGTCAGGCGTTGGCTGGCGATATCGACGGGCTGGCCCTCGATCCGCAGCTCGCCGCCTGATGCCGGGTCGATGAGCGCGATGATCCGCGCCAAAGTCGATTTGCCCGAGCCGGATTCGCCCACGATGGCCAGCGTTTTGCCGCGTTCAACGGCAAAACTGATGCCCTTGACCGCGTGGACGGTTTTCGCCTTGCGGGTCAGCGAGCCGGGGACCAGATAATCGCGCGTGATGGCGCGACCTTCGACGACAACAGTCATACCTTCACCTCCGGTTCCACCATGAAGCTGCTGACGGTGGGCAGGCGGTCGCCCGTGGCGTTTTCCGGCAGCGCCGAAAGCAATGCGCGGGTATAGGGGTGCTTGGGTGCTTCGAACAGCGACAGCACGTCGGCTTCCTCCATCTTCTTGCCCTTGTATTGCACCTGCACGCGGTCGGCGGTTTCCGCGACCACGCCCATGTCATGGGTGATCAGGATCAGTGCCATGCCGGTCTGTTCCTGCAACTTCATCAAAAGGTCCAGGATCTGCTTTTGAATGGTCACGTCCAGCGCGGTCGTCGGTTCGTCGGCGATCAGCAGGCGCGGGCCGGTGGCAATCGCCATTGCGATCATCACGCGCTGGCACTGGCCGCCCGACATCTGGTGAGGATAGCTTTTCAGCTTCTCCTCGGGTTCGGGGATGCCGACCTGTTTGAACAGCTCCAGCGCGCGGGCGCGGGCATCGCGTTTGGACATGCCCGCGTTGTAGCGCAGCACCTCCTCGATCTGGTAGCCCGCCGTGAAGGACGGGTTCAGCGATGCGATAGGTTCCTGAAAGATCATCGTGATCTCTCGTCCGATGATGCGGCGGCGGTCGCGGGGCGACATGGCCAGCAGGTTCTGACCGTCGAAGGTCATTTCATCGGCCGTCACCGTGGCGGTGTCGGGCAAAAGCCCCATCGCCGCCAGCATCGACACCGACTTGCCCGAGCCAGATTCGCCCACGATCGCCAGCACTTCGCCCTTGTCCACGCGCACGTCGATGCCGTCCACAGCGGTAAAGCTGCCGGTCGAGGTGGCAAAGCGGACGGTCAGGTTGCGGATGTTGAGGATAGACATGGTCATCAGCTCCGCTTCAGTTTCGGGTCAAGCGCATCCCGCAACCCGTCGCCCATCAGGTTGATCGCAAGGACCGAGATCAGGATGGCAAGGCCCGGAAAGGTCACGACCCACCAGGCGCGCAGGATGAATTCGCGCGCCTCGGCCAGCATGGTGCCCCATTCGGATGCCGGGGGCTGCGCGCCCATGCCAAGGAAACCAAGCGCCGCGCTGTCCAGAACCGCGCTGGAAAACGACAGCGTGGCCTGCACGATCAGCGGGGCCAGGCAGTTGGGCAGGATCGTCTTGAACATCAGGCGCAGGTTCGACGCGCCCGCCACCTTGGCGGCGGTGACGTATTCGCGCGCCTTTTCCGACATGACCGCCGCCCGCGTCAGACGCGCGAAATGCGGCTGATAGACGATGGCGATGGCGATCATCGCATTGGTCAGGCCCGGCCCAAGGATCGCAACCAGCACCAAAGCCAGCAGCAGCGATGGGAATGCCAGCACGACATCCATGACCCGCATGATAACCGTATCGACCCAGCCGCCGAAAAAGCCCGCGACAAGCCCGATGATGATGCCGCCGGTCAGCGCGATGGCGACGACGACGATGCCGATGAACAGCGAATATTGTGCGCCATAGATCAGCCGCGACAGCATGTCCCGGCCCACGGCATCGGTGCCCAGGATGAAGCCCGCGCGCCCGTTTTCATCCCAGATCGGCGGCAGCAACAGCGCATCGCGATATTGCTGCGTCGGATCATGGGGTGCCAGCACCGACGCAAAGATGGCGGTCAGCACCAGCAGCAGAAAGACGACCAGACCCGCGACGGCCCCCCGGTTCTGGCTGAAATAGAACCAGAATTCGCGCAGCATCCGCCCGCGCATGGCCGAGTTGGTGATTTTGACGGTGGTATCGGTCATTTGTGGCGGATCCTCGGGTTGATGAGACCATAGGTCAGGTCCACGATCAGGTTCACGACCATCACGATGCCCGCGATCAGCAGCAGGCCCGATTGCACCACGGGATAGTCGCGGCGCGAGATGGAATCGATCATCCACTTGCCGATGCCCGGCCAGCTGAAGATCGTTTCGGTCAGAATGGCCCCGGCCATCAGCACGCCGATCTGCAAACCGATGGTGGTGATGACGGGGATCATGGCGTTGCGCAGCGCATGGACGCCGATCACGCGGCGCATCGGCAGGCCCTTGGCCTTGGCGGTGCGGACGTAATCCTCGCCCATCACCTCAAGCATCGCCGAACGGGTCTGGCGTGCGATGACTGCCAGCGGGATCGTGGCCAGCACGATCGAGGGCAGGATCAGGTGGCTGACGGCCGAAGCAAACGCGCCCTCCTGCCCCGAAATCAGGCTGTCGATCAGCATGAAGCCCGTCACGGACGGGAAGAAATACATCAGGCTGATGCGCCCCGACACCGGCGTCCATTGCAGCACGCCCGAGAAAAAGATGATCAGCAGCAGCCCCCACCAGAAGATCGGCATCGAAAAGCCGACCAGCGCCCCGGTCATCGAAATCTGGTCGAACCACGATCCGCGCTTGATGGCGGCGATGACGCCCACCGGCACGCCGATCAGGGTGGCGATGACGATGGCGACCAGCGCAAGCTCGACCGTCGCGGGAAACAGCGACAGGAACTCGGCCAGCACGGGTTTCTTGGTGACGATCGAATTGCCCAGATCGCCCTGCAGCAGATTGCCAAGATAGGTGAAATACTGCTGCCACATGGGCTGATCATAGCCCAACTGGGCCGAAATCTGTGCGTAGCGTTCGGGCGAGACGCCGCGTTCGCCCGCCATCAGCAAGACCGGATCGCCCGGCAAAAGCCGGATGAAGCCAAAGGCCACCAGCGTGATCCCAAGCATCGTGGGGATCAGGTAAAGAAGTTTCGAGAGGATGAATCTAAGCATCAGACCCTTAACCTAAGGGCCGTGCGAAGGGTCGCCCCCCGCACGGCCGCATGAGTTGCAGATTGGCTTGGCCTTACTCGGCCAGGTCCACGGTTTCGAAGGTGTAGTCACCCAGCGGCGACTGCACGAAGCCCGTCACGTTCTTGGCCATCGGCACATATTGCGTCGAATGTGCCAGCGTGGCCCAAGGCGCTTCTTTCTTGAAGATGACCTGCGCCTCTTCGTACAGCTTCACGCGCTCATCGTGGTCCGAGGAAGACTTGGCCTTGGCAAGCAGGTCCGAGAATTCCTTGTTGCACCAGAATGCGCGGTTGGCCCCGCCTTCGGTGGCGGCGGCGCAGGACAGCAGCACGGTCAGGAAGTTGTCCGGGTCGCCGTTATCGCCCGTCCAGCCCAGGATGACGGCGCCCTTGCGGCCCGCTTCCATCGACTTTTTCAGATACTCACCCCATTCGTAGCTGACGATTTCCACGTTCACGCCAACTTTCGACATGTCGTTCTGGATCAGCTCGGCGGTGCGGCGGGCGTTGGGCATGTAGGGACGCTGGACGGGCATCGCCCAGACTTCCATCGTCAGGCCCGAAACGCCGGCATCTTCCAGCATCTTCTTGGCCGCTTCGGGGTCGTATTTGTCGTCCTCGATCGCGTTGCTATAGGACCACATGGTCGGCGGGATCGGGTTCTTCGCGATTTCCGCATCGCCCTGATAGACCGCATCCACGATGGCTTTCTTGTCGATCGCCATGTTCAGGGCCTTGCGGACCTCGGGCTTGTCGAAGGGCGCGACGGTCGTGTTATAGGCCAGATAGCCCACGTTCAGACCAGCCTGTTCGTCCAGCTTCAGGTTCGGGTCGTTGCGGATGTCCGCGATGTCGGCCGGCGACGGGTAAGGCATCAGGTGGCATTCGCCTGCCTTCAGCTTTTGCAGACGGACCGAGGCGTCGGGCGTGATCGCAAAGATCAGATCGTCGATCTTGGGCGCTTCGCCCCAGTAATCGGCGTTCTTCTGGTAACGGATCACGGCGTCTTTCTGATAGGCCACGAACTTGAACGGACCCGTGCCGATCGGCGCGTTGTTCAGGTCTTCCTTCGTGCCCGCCGCGTCCAGCGCGTCGGCATATTCCTTGCTGACGATCGACACGAAGGGCATCGCCACATTGGCCAGGAACGGCGCTTCAGGCTGGTTCAGCGTGAACTTGACGGTGTTGTCGTCAACCTTCTCGATGGACTTGATCAGCTTGTCCATTTCCATCGAGGAGTAATATTCATACGTGATCCCGGCGATATACTGGTGCCACGGATCATCGGCATTTGCCTGACGGTTGAACGTAAAGATCACGTCATCGGCGTTGAAATCGCGCGAGGGGGTGAACTTGTCGTTCGAGTGGAACTTGACGCCTTTGCGCAGGTGAAAGGTGTAGGTCAGGCCGTCTTCCGAAACTTCCCAGCTTTCTGCCAGAGCGGGTTCGATTTCGGTGGTGCCGGGTTTGAACTGCACAAGACGGTTATAGACCGCGTGACCCGACGCATCGAACGTCGTGCCCGAGGTATAGGGTGCCGGGTCGAAACCTTCGGGCGAACCTTCCGAGCAGTAGACAAAGGTCTTTGCGTGCAGCGGTGCCGCAGCCATCAGCGCGAAAGCCGACGCGGCTAGGAACCGGGTGGAGAAGAGCGACATTTTGCCTCCCATGTCGTGTTTTGTTCTTCAGCCTGCCGATGCAAACCAAACCAAACCTCAGGTCAAGAGCCTTGACCTTTACCGCGGGCATATCGCCGCATCTGACGTAGCGGAATGCAGCAGTCTGACAGCTTTACTGTCATTCTGCCAAACGCCCGAAGGTAGATCTTCCCGTTTCACGGCGCGGCTTGGCGAACCATTTCCTTGCTGCGCAAAAGATTCGAAAACGCTCTTCTTGCCTGCGGATCGGCGCGCATCACGCAAAGGGTCGCGCGGACAAGGCGATGTGTCAACCGTTGCGCGTATGGGCGCGGTGGATTAGCTGCAGGGGCACGGAATGGCGGATGGATATGACGATGGCAGCGCGCATCATGGTGGTCGCCGACCTGCACCTGGATCATTGGAAACATGCAGGACGCAATCCGCTGGACGCGCTGACCATGCCGGAATGGGCGATGCTGGACGGGCTGATCGTCGCGGGTGATCTGTCGAACGAGGCATTGCGCAAATGGCCGCGTTTTCTGTCCGCATTGACCGACCGCGTGGCGCCGGGGCGCATCCATATCGTGCCGGGCAATCACGATTATTACGGCCTTTCGCTGGACCGCGACGATGCGCTGGCCGACATTTGCGCCGCGCATGGCGTGGGCTTTGCGCAGGAACGCACCGTGACGATTGCGGGACAAAGGTTTCTGTGTGCGACCCTGTGGACCGATATTGCGCAGGATCTTGGACGCGACGCGGACCGCATCGCAGGTGCCTCGCCCCGGACCATCACCGCGATGCATCGCAGGCACGTGGGTTGGCTGGACCATGCGCTGGCCGAGAGCGGGCCGGATGCCACGGTCGTCACCCATCATGCCCCTCATCCCGATCTGCTGCCGCCCGATCAGCCCATGCCAGACCTGTTCGCCTCGGATCTTGGCGCGTTGATCCGCAGGCACCGGCCCCGGCAGTGGCTGTTCGGCCACGCGCACCGCGCCCATAGCGCGGTGATCGAGGGCTGCTATTGCCGCAATGTCGCATTCGGTCCGCCCGCGCACCGACCCGATCCCGGCGCGCGGCTGCGTCAGCTGATCATCTGACGCAAAAGCCGCGCAGTTTCCGCCGCCCCGTCCAGACGCAGACCGACCTGCCCCTGCGGCGGCGCGTCGGCAATCGCGGCGGCCATGCATTCGGCGCTTAATCCGTCTTCGGGCAGCATCCGCACCAGCCCCAGCCCCGCCAACTTTTCGGCGCGCAGCGTCTGCTCTGTCTCTCCGCCGCTGGCAAAGGGGACCAGCACGGCGCGGCACCCTGCCTGCAACACATCGCAGACCGTGTTGTAACCCGCCTGCGAGACCGAGACCCCTGCCCCCGCCATCAGCCCCGCCAGATCGGGGCGGAACCGATGCACGGCCAGCCGGTCGCCCCCCCGCGCCGCGATCGCGTCATATTCGGCTTGTGGCAGGTTCGGCCCGGTCAGCACACACCATGTCAGGTGATCCGGCAGCAGGTCACGCGCGCCCATCGCCGCCGAAATCAGCGGCGCACCCACCGCACCCCCGCCAGCCGAGACGATCACGTCGAACCGTTCGGACGGTTGCGGGCGGGCGGGCGCGACAAGGCCGGTATAATGCACCTTGTCCGCGATCTCATCGGCCAGGGGAAAGCTTTCCTCGATCCGGGCGAATGTCGGGTCGCCATGCATCAGCACCGCGTCGAACGCGGCCAGCGTTTCGACCGTTTCGCGGTCGCGCCCCGGCTTGCGCCCCGATTGCAGGATGTCGCGCACCGATGCAGCGATCAGCGGACGAGGCTGGCGGGCATGGGCCGCATCCAGCAGCGGCAGCAATTCGAACCGCACCTGACGGCGGCCAAAGGGGAACGCCTCGATCAGCAGCACATCGGGGCGCAGGGCATCAAACGCCGCCAGCAGCGCGTCGCGGCGCGTGGCGCGGAATGCGTCGTCGATGGGCACGCCCTTGGCATCGACCAGATCGGCAAAGCCCTCGGTCCCGGCAGCGATCGGCGGCAAAGCCATATGCGCGATGCCCAGAGCGGGAAAGCCGGGCACCGGCATCCCCCCCGTGACGACCGTGACCTGCACCCCATCCGCCGCCATCGCCTGCGCGATGCGGCTGGCGCGGGCCAGATGGCCGATCCCCAGCAGATGCTGGACATAGAACATCACCTTCATGCCCGCCCCCAGCTTGCCTGAAACAGCGCCTTCAACTCGGCCACGCTGCTGGCGGCGTTGAAATCCCGCCGCACCCGCGTTTCCGCCGCCTGCCCCAGCCGTGCCCGCAACGCCGGATCACGCATGGCGCGTTCCAGCGCGGCGGCCAGCGCGGGCGCATCTTCGGGCGGGACCAGCAGGCCGTTTTCGCCGTCGGTGAACAGTTCCGGGATGCCCGAGATATTCGTGCCGATGCAGCATAGCCGCTGGCTTGCCGCCTCGACCATCACGTTCGGCAGCCCGTCGCGGTCGCCGTCCGGGGTGATGCGACTGGGCAGCGCGAACAGGTCGCTTTCGCGATACAACGCCAGAACGTCCTGCTGCGGCAAGGCTCCGCGCCACGCGATGCGGTCCGACAGCCCCAATTCCGCGGCCAGCGGGCGCAGCGTCTCGATCTCTGGCCCGCCGCCGATATGGTCAAAGCGCCAGTTCAGGTCTGCAGGCAGCAACGCCAGCGCGTGCAGCAGCACGTCATAGCCCTTTTTCGGGACCAGCCGTCCGACGCTGACCAGCCGCACCGGATCGCCCAACCCGTCCCGATCCGAAGCCGCGCCGTCCCAAGGGCCGAAACGGTCAAGGTTCAGGCCGTGGTAGCTAAGATGCACCGTCTCCTCGCGCGGGGCCAAGGATCGCAGATGTTCCCAACCCGACCGCGTGCAGGTCACGCACCAATCCGCATGGCCCAGTTTGGCGCGCAGATCCCAGTCCGGCGACGTCCAGATGTCCTTGGCATGGGCCGATACCGTCCAGCCCGTCCCGATCATCAAGGCGGCATAGCTGCCCACCGATGCGGGCGTGTGCAGGAAATGCACATGCAGCCAGCCCGCATCGCGCGGCCATTCCGCCGCCAGCACCGCCGCCTGCCCGAACCGCCGCACCCGGTTGCGGCTGGGATCGCGGATCAGATCGCCCAGAAACCGCCGCGCCGCGGCCCAAAACCCGGCACGCGCCGCCACCCGAGCCAAGGCGCGCAGAACACGGCGCGGTTCGTCATGCAGATATTCCGGCAGATAGCTGACAGGCGCCTGAATTTCGTCATGCACCGGATGACGGCGCGTATCGGTCGGGTGGCGCATCGAGACCAGATGCAACTCCTGCCCCGCAAGTTCCAACCCGCGCAATTCCTGCGCGATGAACGTTTCGGACAGGCGCGGATAGCCCTTCAGCAGCACAACGGTCTTACGCATCAGACGGCGACCGCCCCGACCCGCTTGGGGGCCAGCCATTCGCCCATGATGCGGATGATGTTCTCCAGCCCGTCCAGATCGGGATGCGGATACCCGACCGAGGGCGGAAGCTGCCGCCCCAGCGCCCGGATCGCATCGGCCATGACCGCCGGATCGCAGGACTGTTCCGGCATCAGCATGGTCGCGGCGTTCAGATCGGTGGCGCGGCGGGCGCGGATCAACTGCTCCTCTCGGGGTTCGGTGCGGGGCAGGATCAGCGCGGGCTTGTCAAAGGACAGCACCTCGCACCAGGTATTGTAACCGCTCATGCAGATGACGGCTGCGGCATTGGCCATCAGATCCTCCATCCGGGGCGAGAAATCCATCACCTCCAACTTGTCATGGCGGCAGGCCAGCTTGCGGAGTTCGGCGCGCTGTTCGGCGGGCATATAGGGGCCAAGCACGATTACGGCCCGCTGCGGCAGATCGGGCGCGTGGCGATAAGCGGCGATCACATCGCGGATCATTTCCGCCCCGTCCCCGCCACCGCCCGGCGTGACAAGAATATAGGGTTCATCGACCGGGCGCGGCTCGATCCCGTAAGATGTGCGTTTCAGAAACCCGACATAACGCATCCGGTCATGCACCGGCGCGGGCACCTCCAGCCCCATCAGCGGGTCGTGAAAACCGCGCGGGCCATAGACCCAGATGTCGTCGAAATACTGATCCACCCGCGGCATCAGCTTTTTGCGTGACCATTCGGCAGCCAGCAGTTCAGGGCTGTCCATCACCTCGCGCAGACCCAGGACCAGCCGCGTGCCCATGCCTTTCAGCACGGCCAGCGTCTCCTCGATCTCGCCGTGCAGGCCCATGGGTTCCTTGTCCACGATCAACACGTCGGGCGCAAAGCTGCGCGCCGTTTCAAGGATGATCGAGCGCCGCATCTTCAGCGTGTCCGACAGATCGACATGCTCGGCAAGCGAGGTGTATTCGCCGTTGCGCAGCTTGATGACGCTGGGCACCTTGACGAAATCGACCCGCGCCCGGTAATCGAACGCCCCCGCGATGGGCGCGCCTGAAATGATCAGGACTTGCAGGCCGCTATATGCCTCGACCAGCGCATGGGCGATGGCACGGCAGCGGCGCAGATGGCCCAGACCGAAAGTGTCGTGACTATACAGCAGGATGCGCGCGTCTTTTAGGCTTGTCATATGGCTCACTTAGCGCAGTGGATCGGCGGCGTCACGCAACCCGTCGCCCATGAAGTTGAAGGCAAGGATCACAAGAACGACAGGGATGACGGGAAACAACAACCACGGGTAAAGAGCCAGCGTATTGACGCTGCGCGCCTCGGTCAGCAGGATGCCCCAGCTAGTCACGGGCGGACGCAGTCCAAGCCCCAGAAAGCTTAGCGCGGTTTCGCCAAGGATCATGCCGGGAATCGTCAGCGTGGCCGAGGCGACCAGATGCGACATGAAGCCCGGCACCAGATGGCGGGCGATGATGCGGCGCGGCCTTGCCCCAAGGATCTGGGCGGCCTGCACGTAATCTTCTTCGCGCAGAGCCAGCAGCTTGGAGCGGACGGCACGGGCAAGCCCGGTCCAGTCCAGCATCCCAAGGATGATGGTGATCCCGGCATAGACCAGCAGCGGGCTCCAGGTCACCGGCATGATCGCCGCCAGCGCCATCCATAGCGGGATCGAGGGGATGGATTGCAAGACCTCGATCATGCGCTGCACGATCGCATCAATCCAGCCGCCGTAATAGCCCGCAAGCCCGCCGATCACGATGCCCAGAACAAAGCTCATGGCGACGCCAAGGATGCCGATTGTCAGCGAAATCCTTGCGCCGTGGATGATGCGCGACAGGATGTCCCGCCCCAGCCTGTCCGTCCCAAGGAAATAGGCGCTGCCGCCCTGGGACGGACAGACCAGATGCCGGTCCCCCGCCACCTGCCCCCACAGCAGGTATTCGTCGCCCCGGCACAGGAAGCGCAGCTTTTCAGGGCGGGTGCGATCCTCGGCATAGACCCGTTGCAGGTTTTCCATGTCCAGCTGCATCGTGCGGGCATAGACATAGGGGCCGATGAAGCGGCCATCGTGGAACAGCCGGACCTGCTGCGGCGGGGCATAGATATTCGCCGTGTCGCGGGTATGCAGGTCATAGGGCGCCAGAAATTCGGCAAATGCCGCCGTCAGATACATCAGCGCCAGAAACACCGCCGACCAGACCGCGACGCGGTGGCGGCGGAATTTCCACCACATGACGCGGATCTGCGATGCATGGGCAAGCTTGCCGCCTTCGTCCTGCGCGTGATCTGCCACGGGATCAAAGGGCGCGTCCGATACACTATGGGGCAAAGGCTCGCCGGGTGGCGGCAGGCGGATCATTTGCGCGCCCTGCCCGACAGCCGGATGCGCGGGTCCAGCGCCGCCAGCGCGATGTCAGAGATCAGCACGCCGATCACCGTCAGAAACGCCAGAAACATCAGAAACGACCCGGCCAGATACATGTCCTGCGATTGCAGCGCCCGGATCAGCAGCGGGCCGGTGGTTTCCAGCGACAGCACGATCGCCGTGATCTCGGCCCCCGACACGATGGCGGGCAGGATCGAGCCTATGTCGGCGATGAAAAAGTTCAGCGACATGCGCAGCGGATATTTCAGCAGCACGCGGCCCGGATGCAGCCCCTTGGCGCGGGCGGTGGTGACGTACTGCTTGTCCAGCTCATCCAGCAGGTTGGCGCGCAGGCGCCGCGCCATGCCCGCCGTGCCTGCCGTGCCGATGATCAGCACGGGTATCCACAGATGCGACAGGATGGAACGCGCTTTGTCCCAGCTAAGCGGCTGGCCCATGAATTCGCGGTCCATCAGATGCCCGATGGACACGCCCCACCAGACATTGGCGAAATACATCAGGATCAACGCCAGCATGAAATTCGGGATCGCCAGCCCCAGCAGGCCAAGAAAGGTCAGCCCGTAATCGCCCCAGCTGTATTGATGTGTGGCCGAATAGATGCCGATGGGAAATGCGATGACCCATGTGACAATGATCGTCACCATGGACACCAACACCGTCAGCCACATGCGACTGCCCACGACCTCGGACACCGGCATCCGGTATTCGAAGGAATAGCCGAAATCGCCGCGCAGCATCCCGCCGACCCAGTGCAGGTAACGGATCGGCACGGGCTGGTCGAAACCGTAGCGCGTCTTCAGATCCTCGATTTCCTGCAGGTCCGCCGTCTCGCCCATGGCGCGCAGTTCCTGCACATAGCTTTCGAAATAGTCGCCGGGCGGCAATTCGATGATTGTGAACACCAGCATCGAAATCAGGACCAGCGTCGGCACCATCACCGCCACGCGCCACGCAAGGTAACGGATCATGCCTTGCCCTCCAGCCAGAAGGTGTCGGGCATATAGACCCCCAGATAGGCAGTGGGATCAAAGCCATAAAGCGCGTCATCGGGCATGTTGCGCAGATTGTCACGGCGCACCACGGGTTGCAGCACCTGATTGACCGTGCCGATGGTAAAGACCTGCTGACCCCACAGCGTCAGGATGCGGTCCCAGACCTCGGCCCGTTGATAGGTGGCGGGGGCGGCCTGCCATTCGCGATACAGCGCCAGCAATTCCTGCGCGGCAGGCAGGTCCGGCGCCTGACCCGCCGTCCCGCCCGAGACGTAATGCGCGCCCCAAAGAGGCCATTGCACCTGATCGTCCGTGACCGGGGCAAAGCCGTTCGGTGGCATATCGGCATTGGGGATGCCGCAATCCAGCCCCTCCCACGCGGCCATGACAACCTGACCTGCCATGACCCGGCTGCGGAACAGGTCGCGCTGGCTGACGCGGGGGATCAACTGAATGCCGATGTCGCGGAAATGCCCGTCGATCAGTTGCAGGATGTCGGTCTGAAGCGTGCTCTCGCCTGTCGTATCCACGATGATCTGCATCTGCCGACCGTCGGGCATTTGCCGCAATCCCCGGCCGTTTCGGACAAATCCCGCCTGATCCAGCAGCGCATTGGCGCGGTCGGGATCGTATTCGGCCCACATCCGCGCCAGTTCTGGACGATAAAGCGGGCAGTCGGGAAGGACGGTATTCGCCCCCTCGGACGCCAGCCCGAAGAACACGACCATGTTGATTTCGTGTCGGTCCACGCCCAGCGACAGCGCGCGGCGGAAACGCACGTCCTGCACCGCCGCGCGCCAGCCCGCATCGGCGCAGTTCATGTTCGGGACCAGCACCATGCGCGAGCCTTGGCTGCGTTTCCACAAGTCCAGCTTGATCGGAAAGCGTTTCTCGGCCTGTTTCAGATAGGTGTAATCGGCGAAATCCAGACCGACCATCTGCAGATCCGCCTCTCCGGCCCCGGCCTTGGCGGGGATCAGATCGGCCGATGTCACGTTCAGCTCCAGCCGGTCGATATAGGGAAGCTGCTGGCCCTTGTGGTCGATGCGGTGGAAATAGGGGTTGCGGGTAAAGATGAACTGCTCGGCCGGGGGCGCGGTACGGGGCACCCACGCCTCAAGCGTAGGCAGGTCGGGGTTTTCGGGCCGGTTCTGGCGCGACATCTTCTGCATCAAGGCCACCCAGTCATCGACGCGCTGCTGGGCAACGTGGCGGGCAATGTCCTCGGGCTTGGCGTAATCGGGATGAAACTGTCGCAGATAGGCATGGGGCAGCACCAGACGCGGCGGCACGGGCGCGGCCAGCCGCCCCAGAAAGGCCGGGTTCGGCACGTCCCAGCTGTAACGCACGGTCAGATCGTCCAGCACCTGAAATCGCGGGGGTTCGCCATCCACCCGCATATCCGCAGGCGGACCGCCGCGCGACATTTCCGGGTTCAGCGCAATGTCTTCCCACGCAAAGCGGAAATCCTCGGCGGTCAGGGGGCTGCCGTCCGACCAGCGATGCCCGCGCCGCAGCCGGAATGTGAAGATGCGTTCATTCGCGACGTGATAGCGCTCCAGAATATCGGGCTGCAGGATCAGGTCGCGGTCATAGCCGACCAGCCGGGCATAGCTGATGACGGGGACATAGCGGACATCCCGCGCCCCTCCGACCAGAATGCGCAGCCGCCCGCCATATTGCCCTGCAGCCTGCCCCGGTCCGGTCAGATGCACGACGCGCGGAATAAGCGGCAGGCGATGCCCGACCGGCGGCTGGTCCGGCAGAGCGGGGCCGCCGTGAAACGCAGGCTCGGCCCCCGCGGCCACAGGAATGGCGGATGCCAGCAGCGCCAGCGTCTGTCGGCGGGTCAGGCGCGTCATGCCCGCACCTGTGCGGCATCCGCGCCGGGTCGGGCCAGCACCTGATGACCCGCGCCAAGGTCCAGCGCGGCAAGCTGCGGCCCCACGAAGACCGGCGCCCATTCCTGCGTCGCGGCCAGCGTCGCGAAATCCAGCGGGCGGTCCAGATCGGGATAGGGCACGGCGGCCAGCAGCGCGCGGGTATAGGGGTGGACAGGATCGCGCATGATGACCTCGCGCGGGCCGATTTCGACGATGCGGCCCCCCTGCATCACGGCGACCTGATCGGCCATGTAATTCACCACCGCCAGATTGTGCGAGATGAACAGATAGGTCAGGCCCAGATCGCGCTGCAAATCCTTGAGCAGGTTCAGAACCTGCGCCTGCACCGACACGTCAAGCGCCGAGGTCGCCTCGTCGCAGACGATCAGTTCGGGGCCAAGCGCAAGGGCGCGGGCGATGCCGATGCGCTGGCGCTGCCCGCCGCTGAAACTGTGCGGATAGCGGGCAAGGTCACGGTCGGGCAGGCCCACCGCCCGCATCAGGTCGCGGGCGCGGGCGCGGCGGCTGGTGCGGTCGCCGATGCCATGCACCTCCAGCGGCTCGGTCAGGATGCTGCCCACGGTCATATGCGGCGAAAGGGACGACACGGGATCCTGAAACACCATCTGCACCCGGCGGCGCAGCGCCATCAGCGCAGGCCCCTGCGCCGCCAGCATGTCCTGCCCGTCCAGCGTGACCCGACCCGCGTCAGGCGTGATCGCCCGCACGATCATCTTGCCCACCGTCGTCTTGCCCGAGCCGCTTTCGCCGACCAGCCCCAGCGTCTGGCCGCGCGCGATGGTAAAGCCCACGTCATCGACCACGCGCACCGCCTGCGGACGCCGCAGGCCGCCACCGCGCGGGGCAAAGGATTTGACCAGCCCGCTGACCTGCAATACCGGCCCTTGGCAAGGCTGCACGGCCCGCCCCAGACTTGCCACATCGACCCGCGCCGGGACCAAAGGGCGCAGGCGTTCGCCGGGGGGCATGTCGAAATGCGGCACTGCATCCATCAGCGCCCGCAGATAGGGATGGCGCGGCTGGCGAAAAATCGGCTGGGTCGGGCCGGCCTCGACCACCTCGCCGCGATACATCACCACCACCTCGTCCGAGAGGTTCGCGACCACGCCCAGATCATGGGTGATCAGCAGCATCGCCATGCCGCGGCGTTCCTGCAACTTGCGCAGCAGCTTCAGCAATTGCCCCTGAATGGTCACGTCCAGCGCGGTCGTTGGCTCATCCGCGATCAGCAGCGCCGGATCGCAGATCAGCGCCATGGCCACCATGGCGCGCTGGCGCATCCCCCCCGACAGTTCGAACGGATACATCTGCATGACGCGGGCCGGGTCGCGGAACCCGACATCGGCCAGCATCGCCTCGACCCGCTCGGCGCGTTCGCGGGGCGAAAGGACGGAATGGATGCGCAGCGCCTCGTCTATCTGGTTGCCGATGGTGTGCACGGGCGAGAGCGAACTCATCGGTTCCTGAAAGATCATGCCGATGCGGTTGCCGCGAATGGCGCGGATCTGCCGCCCGTCCTGCGGCAGGCGCGTCAGATCGACGGGCAAGCTGTGGTCGCGGGCCGGGTCGTCGAACATGATGTTGCCCGACACTTGGGCATATTTCGGCTGCAGCCCCATAATGCAGCGCCCGATGACCGACTTGCCCGATCCCGATTGCCCAACCAGCGTCGTGACGCGGCCCGGCAGGATACGCAGGGATGCGTCGCGCACCGCCTGAATACGGCCACCGTAAAGCGGAAAGACCACATTCAGGTTTTCGATTCGCAGCAGATCGCGGAAATCGCTCATGCGTGGCCCGGCTGTCATTTCGACAGGTGCGATGCTAGTCAAGGCGCGGCAGGCTGTCCATGCCACGCGGAGGAACCGATGCAACCAAAGGACAAGGCATGGTTCGACGCCCGGCTGCGTCAGCTTCAGGCGATGATCGACGCGGGCGATTTCGCAGGCGCGGGCGCGCTGGCCGATGCCCTGACGACCGAGCAGACCGACGCCATGGGCCCGCCGACGCTGGCAGGCGTGCCGCGCCGCCTGCACGCCGCGCGGCTGCGGCTTGCGCGGGCGCAGGGCGACCAGATCGCCAAGCTGGGCTGGCAGGCGATGCAGGGACCGGGGCTGGACGGGTTGCTGCCCCTTGCCACGCTGACGGCGAAGGAACGGCAGCAGGCGGCGGCGATGGCCGGGACGCCCGTGCCGCGCATCCTGCACCAGATATGGATCGGGGATTTGCCACCCCCGCCCTCGGTCGCGGCGTGGCGGGCTTGGTGCATTCTGAACGGCCGCGAATACCAGCTTTGGGACGAAGCCGCGCTGGACCGGATCGGGGCGACGACGCACCCCGTCTATCGCCAGATGCTGGCACAGGGCGATTATCCCGGC
The DNA here is from genome assembly GCF_900182695.1 of Paracoccus laeviglucosivorans. Lineage (GTDB taxonomy): Bacteria > Pseudomonadota > Alphaproteobacteria > Rhodobacterales > Rhodobacteraceae > Paracoccus > Paracoccus laeviglucosivorans. The sequence continues at coordinate 51,850 of NZ_FXTK01000006.1, read as the reverse complement.
GCGGTCGATGTCGCGCGCTATCTGGTGCTTGAGGCCGCGGGCGGCCTCTATCTGGACGCCGATTTCCACCCCGCCCGCGACGATGCCGATTTCGACGACTACATCGCCCCCTTCGGCCTTGCCGCGCTGGCCGAGGATACGCCGCGCATCACCGGGCGCGGCGCGCTGCTGTTGACCAATGCGCTTATTTCCACCCCTGCGGGCCATCCGGCCCTGAGCGCGCTGATCCGTGCCTTGCCCCAGGCGGTGGCCGCCCTGCCCCGTGCGCCCGCATGGTGGGTGACGGGGCCGCTGATCTTCACGCTGTTCGCGCGGCTTTGTCCGCTGGGACTGGCCGCGCATGACATCGTGGCCGGTCGCCTGCCACGCGGCGCAGACGGGGCCGAGCTGCAACGCTTCAGGCGCGGGCCGGGTCTGCTGATCGACTGGAAAAGCTGGTAAGTTCGGGCAGGAAGCTGTCGGGCGTCACCCACGCGCAATGCGCGGTCATGCCCATCAGGCGGTCCAGAAAATCCCAGACTTCGGGCGTGTGATCCATGTGATGGGTCAGGATACCCACGGGCCGGTCCACCTGCACCCGAAGCGCCAGTTTTTGCCATAGCAGCGCCGGATGGCGCAGCCCGCGCCTGGCCCGCCAGTCGATCGGGTCGATATCGGCGTTCAAGACCGGCATCCCCCGCGCCGAGATCTTGCCGTAGGCCGACAGCGCCCGGATGCCGATGCCGGGCAGACCCGCCGTCACCTCGGGCGACACGCGGTTCCAAGGCGGGACCAGCAGGTCCAGCGCCCGCGCGCCGAATGTCTGGCGCAGCACCGCACGGCCCTGCGCCAGTTCCTCCAGCACGACTGGCGCGGGACGATGCGGTCCAAGCTCTTGCTTTTTCTGGTGCGGACCGGCGTGGTTCTGATGCGACCAGCCATGCAGCGCGACGCGGCCCTGCGGCGGCAGAATGTCGGCCAACACCGGGTCCAGCCGCGCCGGGATCACCGCCAGCAGCGGCGGCACCCCGTGCCGTGCGCATAGCGCCAGCAGCCTGTCCAGCACGGGACCGGGGCGCGTGGCATCATCGTCGCGCAGCCAGAACCGCAGATCGCGCCCTTCGGCAGCCCGCAGCGCACGTTCAAAGACCTGGATCATCGCACGCCCCGCAGCAACCCATCCAGACGTGCGGCAGCGGCGGCAAGGTCGCGTTCGCCCTGCACAAAGCGCCGCGCCGCACCCGCCAGCCGGTCGCGCATGTCGGCATCCGTCAGCATCCGCGTGATCGCCTGGGCATAGGCGTCCACGTCACGTTCAGGCGTCAGCAGGCCCGTGATGCCGTCCTGCACCACCTCGGGGACGCCTGCCGTCGCCTCGCTGATGACGGGCAGACCCGCCGCCTGCGCCTCAAGCGCGGCAAGGCCATAGGCTTCGGCATGGCCGGGCCACAGATAGGCCCAGCCGCTGCGATAAAGCGCGGCCAGTTCCGGCTGCGCAAGCTGACCCAGAAACCGCACATTGCCCATATCCGCAAACAGCGCCTGCACCTGATCCCGCGCCGGACCGTCCCCCGCGATGGACAGCCGCCAATTGCCCGACACCCGCCGCAACGCCGCGGCAAGGGCAGCGTAGCTGGAAAGCTTGTCGCCGGGTCGCATCATCGCGGCAGTGACGAAGTGCCCCGGCTCGGGCATGGCCTTTGCCCCAAACGGCGCTGTGTCGATAAAGGGCGGCAGCCGCATGGCGCAAACGCCCAGCGCCTGCAGCCCCAGCGCATCGCGCCCCGTCATCGAGATGTTCAGCGCCGCCTGACGCACACCCGCCGCCACCAGTTCCTGCGTCCGCGCCCAGTCGCCCTGATTGCGGCGTTGGGACCAGGATGCCTCGATCGTGACATAGGGCAGGTCATAATCGCGGCACAGCACCGGCCCCAGCAGATCGGGGGATTTGTAATAGGGGTGATAACAAAGGAACAGATCGGGTGCGTCCCATGTGGCGACGATCCGCGCCCATTCCTCATCGGCCAAGGCCATGGCCTGATCCAGCCCCACGGGTTCGCGCAGAAAGACCCGCATCTGCGACACCAGCGACACCCGATGCCCGGCCAGCCGCAGCGCCTGCATCAGCAGGCGCGCCATCGCCCGGTCGCCTGACGGAACCGGATGATCGGGCGATTTCAGCGGTGCGTAAAAGGCGATGTGCATGGGATCCCTGACCAAATCGCATCATTGGCGCGGCGATCACAGCTTGTAAACCGCAGCGCGACACCCACTTGCAATCGACTGGTGCAAGGTTCAACGATCCCCGTCACCGGCCAGCATATCTGCCGCATGTCCGTCAGGAATTTCCATGGAACAAAGCCTTACCCGCTTCATCTGGACGCATACCCGGCGTGAACAAAGCTGGGTCGTCGCGGTCGTGCTGGTTTCACTGATCCCCTATTATCTGGCCTTTGACCTGCCCAAGCAGATCGTGAACGGCCCGATTCAGGGTCAGGGCTTCGAAGCGGACGGCGCGACCGAGCTGTTCCTGCACATCTCGCCCAGCCTGCCCTGGATCGGAGAGGTGACGCTGTTCCCCGGCATCCCGTTGCAGCGCATGGACATGCTCATGGCGCTGAGCATGACCTTTCTGGCGCTGGTCATCGTCAACGGCTTGTTCAAGTTCTACATCAACACCTACAAGGGCCGCATGGGCGAACGGCTGCTGCGCCGCATCCGCTATCAGCTGATCGACCGCATCCTGCGCTTTCCGCCCCAGCAGTTCCGACGCATCAAGCCCGCCGAAGCCGCCAGCATGATCAAGGACGAGGTAGAGCCGCTGGGCGGCTTTACCGGCGACGCCTTTGTCCAGCCGGTGATGCTGACAGGTCAGGCGCTGATGGCGATGATATTCATCTGCGTTCAGAACCTGTGGCTGGGCGCGATCGCGGGGGGCATCGCGGGCATTCAGGTCGCGATCATCCCGCGAATGCGCCGCCGCCTGATCGAACTGGGACGTCAGCGCCAGTTGACCGCCCGTCAGCTTTCGGGCCGCATCGGCGAGCTGATGGAGGGCATCTCCACCATCCACGCGATGGACACCACCAATTACGAACGCGCCGACATGAGCGCGCGACTGGGGCGTATCTTCAAGATCCGTTACGACCTGTATCAATGGAAGTTCATGGTGAAATTCCTGAACAACTTCCTTGCCCAGATCACGCCCTTCATCTTTTACGCCTTCGGCGGCTACCTGACGATCAAGGGCGAACTGGACGTGGGCCAGCTGGTCGCCGTCATCAACGCCTATAAGGATCTGCCCGGCCCGCTGAAGGAACTGATCGACTGGGATCAAGCCCGTCAGGACGTGCAGGTGAAATATGAACAGGTCGCCGAACAATTCCGCGCGCCCCTGCTGATCGACGAAAAGCTGCATGATGTCAGCCTTGAGACCGGGGCACTTGGCAAACCGCTGACCGCTTCGGGCATTCTGGTGCAGGACGAAGGCGGCGAAAAGCTGCTGGACCGCGTGTCAATCTCGATCGAGCCGGGCGAGACGGTGGCATTGATCGACGACAGCGGCAGCGGTGCGGAAACCTTGGCCGCCGTCTTCGGTCGCGCGGTCTGGCCCACCAGCGGCCGCCTGACCGTGGGCGGAGAGGCGGTGACGGACCTGCCCGAACACCTGCTGGGCCGCCGCATCACCTATGTCTCGTCCGAGGATTATTTCTTTCACGGTTCGCTGGGCGAAAACCTGCTTTATGGCCTGCGCCACGCCCCCTATGCCCTGCCCGAGCATGAGGATGCCCGCGCTGCCAAGCACGCCCGCTGGGAAGCGATGGAGGCGCGCGCGTCGGGGAATGCCGATTTTCCGCTGATGGCGGATTGGCTGGATCACGGATTGCTGCCCCCCGGCATCGACGGCGAACGCGATCTGGACCACGCCGTGACCGAGGCGCTGCGGGCGTCCGGGCTGGAAAGCGACGTGATGAACATGGGCCTGCGCGCCCGCCTGCCCGGCGACGACCATGCCGAACTGAAGGCCGCCATCGTCGAAATCCGCCACCGTCTGCGCCGCGACCGCGACAGCGGCAAGGTCAAGCTGGCGATCGAGCCTTTCGATCTGGACCGCTACAACCCGCAGGCCACCGTGGGGGAAAACCTGCTGTTTGGCGAACTGGCCTCGCCTCAGGCAGCGCTGGACATCCTGCGCAACACCTATGCCATCACGATCATGCGGCGGCTGGGCGTTTCGACGCGGCTGTTCGATCTGGGCCACGAATTGGCCTCGACCGTGCTGGAACTGCTTGGTGGCCCGGATGCCGAGGAAGAGGCACCCGATGACAGCATCTTTGGCCGCCTGCCCTTCCTGTCACCGCAGGACATTCCCGAACTGCGTCAGCTTGTCGGGCGCAACGCCATGGGCGGATATGCCACCGCCGTGCCCGAGGATCGGGTCCAGCTTCTGCGGCTGAGCATGTCTTACTCGGAAGCGCAGATGCGGATGGGGCTGATGACTTCGGACCTGACCGAACGCATCGTGAAAGCGCGGATCGAACTGGCCGAGGCGATGCCCATCGAATTGCAGGCGTTGTTCACACCTTACGACCCCGACGGCTACAACGACGCCGCGCGGGTGATCGACAACATTCTGTTCGGGCGTATCGGACGCTCCAACCCCGAAATGCAGCGCCGCATTCAGAAAACGCTGACCGGCTATCTGTCCGAAACCGGCATCAGCGGCGACATCCTGCGCCTTGGCCTGGCCGAGGACATTGGTCTGGGCGGACGCCGCTTGAACCAATCGCAGCGCCAACGGCTGAGCTTGGCGCGCGGCCTGATCCGGCAGTCGCAATATTATGTGCTGAACCGCGCGTTGTCGGCAGTTGACGCAAGGCTGCATGAGACTATCGTCAATGCGACATTGCAGACCCTGCACCGCCATGACGAAAAACCCGCTGTCATCTGGGTGTTGTCCAACCCCCGTATGGCCGGGCACTTCGAACGGGTCGTCGTCTTCGATCGCGGCAGCGTCGAATTCGACGGCAGCTACTCCGCCCTTCAGGCGGCGCAGAAGTCGAACTGCTCGCTGGTGTTCACATGAGGCCCGACATGGCGTTGAACGAAGAAGTCAATGTGCTGAGGCAGGTGCCGCTTTTTTCCTGTCTTGAGCCGCTGCGGCTTAAGAAGCTGGCCTTTGCCTCGCAGCGTATGCATTACGACCCGACCGAGGTGCTGTTTCAGCAGGGCGACGATGCCGACAAGGCCTATATCCTGATTTCAGGCCGGGCCGAGATTCTGGCTGACGGCGCAAGCGGCGACATCCGCATTGCCGAACTGCCCCCCGGCAGCATCGTCGGAGAGGTCGCGCTGCTATGCGGTGGCCTGCGCACCGCCACCGTCCGCGCACTGGAGCCGCTGGACGTGCTGGCGATCGAGCCGCAGGATTTCCTTGCCGTGCTGTCCGAAGATCGCGGCGCATGTGTGCGCATGATGCGCGTGCTGGCCCAACGGCTTGCGGTCACCACCTCGGACCTGATTGCCGCGCGCGCCGAACTTGCGCAATCGCAGGACGGCAGCGCTACATGATCCACCCCCCGGCCCCGAGACGCCCTTGACGCTGGCCCCCACCACGGGACGCCGACAGATGCATCGCCATGTGCTGCTGGCCCGCCAGCTTTCCGGCGTGGTGATCCTGTGTTTCGTCGTGATGCACCTGACGAACCACGCGCTGCTGATCAGCTCGATCGACCTTGCGGACAATGCGCGGGCTTGGCTGGCAAAGCCGTGGCGCAGCCTGCCGGGCACGGTGTTGCTTTACGGCGCTGCGCTGGTCCATGCCCTGCTGGCGTTATGGACGCTTTACAGCCGCCGCACGCTGCAAATGCCGCTGATCGAAATGGTCCTGCTGATCATGGGGCTGCTGATCCCCTATCTGCTGATTGAACACGCCGTGGCAATGCGGCTGCAACTGCCCATGCGCGGGATCGAGCCAAGCTATCTGCAAGTCCTGACACTGCAATGGTTCGACAACCCCGTGCTGGCGATCCAGCAATCGGTGGCGCTGATCATCGTCTGGGTGCATGGCTGCCTTGGTCTGGGTCGCGCGCTGTCGGCAAATCCGCGCTTTCGCCAGATCCGCACGGTGCTGATCGCCGCCGCCGTTCTGCTGCCCGTCCTTGCGCTGATCGGCTATGGCGTTGCCGGCACCGAGACCGTCGAACGTATCCGGCAGGCCGACATGTCGCCCCATCCCCCGATGCGTCCCATGCCGGAAAGCTACGGCGGGGGCAACATGATCGCCATGGTCGCGACCGCGATGCGCAGTGGCTGGGTCATGCTGATCGCGGTGGTGCTGATCCTGCGCCAGATACGCGCCTTGCTGGCCCGTGCGGGATCGGTCGAAATCTCGTATCTCGGGGGCGCGCTGGTCCGTGTCGCGCCCGGCACCTCGGTTCTTGAGGCAAGCCGGATCAACGGCATCGCGCATTATTCGGTCTGCGGCGGCAATGGCCGCTGTTCGACCTGCCGCGTGCGCATCATGGCCAGCGACATGCCCCTGCCCGATGCGGACGCGGCCGAGCGGGCAACGCTGTCGCGCATCAATGCCGGTCCCGATGTGCGGCTGGCCTGCCAGTTGCGCCCGACTGCCGCGCTGACCGTTGCCCGCCTGATCGAGCCGCCGCAGACCCATCTGACCACCGCCCCCGAAATGCCCCCCGAGGAACGCGAGATCGCGGTGATGTTCTGCGACCTGCGCAACTTCACCTCGCTTTCCGAACGCCAGCTGCCCTATGACGTAGTGTTCCTGCTGAACCGGTATTTCGAGCTGGTGGGCAATGCCGTCTCTGCCTCGGGTGGCAAGGTGGACAAGTTCATCGGCGACGGCGTGATGGCGGTCTTCGGGCTCGAGGGCGATCTGCCCCATGCCTGCCGCGCCGCCCTGCGCGCCGCAGCCCTGATCCGACAGGAAATCGCGGTGATGAACCGTGAACTGCACCGCGACATCGCGCTGACAATCGATGTTGGCATCGGCATCCATGCCGGGCCCGCGATCATCGGCCAGATGGGCTTTTCCGGGAATATGAGCCAGACCGCCATCGGCGATACCGTCAACGTCGCCAGTCGGCTTGAAGGGGTCTCCAAGGATCTGCGCGCGCCCATCGTCATCTCGGACGAGGTTATGGCCGCGCAGGACCGCGACCGCGCAGGACTGGAAAGCCAGCGCGTGCCGATCCGGGGGCGGGAATTCGGGCTGGTCGTCTGGCCACTGCGCGATGCCGACAGCGTGCGGTTTCTGTAACCTCCTGCGGCTGGTCAGGAATTGCGGCCCATGTTAGGCGGAATGGCAAAAGCGAAAGGTCACGGGATGCTGGAAGAATTGCTGCGCAAGATCGGAGACCGCACCGCCCGCGTCGGCGTCGTGGGTCTGGGCTATGTCGGCATTCCGCTGGCCATGCGCATCAGTGAAATGGGCCTGCCGGTGCTTGGCTTCGACATCCTGCCCGAACGCATCCGCCAACTGACCGCAGGCGAAAGCCCCATCCGCCACATCGCACCCAAGGCGATCGCCGCCATGAACGCACGCGGCTTTCAGGCGACCGGCGATTACAGCCGTGCCGCCGAATGCGATGCGCTGCTGATCTGCGTGCCGACGCCTTTGGACAAGCACCGCGAACCCGACCTGCGCTTTGTCACCGCGACGATGGAGTCGCTTGCGCCGCATCTGCGGGCCGGGCAGTTGCTGTCCTTGGAAAGCACGACATGGCCCGGCACCACCGCCGAGGTGCTGGCACCCTATTTCACCGCCGCCGGTCTGACGCCGGGCGTGGACGCCTTTCTGGTCTATTCCCCGGAACGCGAAGACCCCGGCAACCCCGATTTCGACACCAGCCGCATTCCCAAGGTGGTGGGCGGCGACGATCCGGCATCGCAGGCGGCGGGCGTGGCGCTGTATTCCGCCTTTATAGACACGGTTGTTCCCGTCAGTTCATCGCGCGCCGCCGAGATGGTGAAGCTGTTGGAAAACATCTACCGCGCCGTGAATATCGGGTTGGTGAATGAACTGAAGATCGTCGCCCAACGCATGGGGCTGGACATCTTCGAGGTGATCGGCGCCGCCGCAACAAAGCCCTTTGGTTTCAAGGCATTCTATCCCGGCCCCGGCATCGGCGGCCATTGCATCCCGGTCGATCCCTTCTACCTGACATGGAAGGCCCGCGAATACGGCATTCACACCCGCTTCATCGAACTGGCCGGAGAGGTGAACGCCTCGATGCCCGATTACGTCGTGGGCAAGGCGCTGCAGGCCCTGAACGCACGCGGCAAGGTCATGTCCGGCGCGCGCCTGCTTTGTCTTGGCATCGCCTATAAACCGGATGTGGACGATGTGCGCGAAAGCCCCTCGGTGCTGGTGATGGAGCGGCTGCGGGATTGGGGCGCGGTTCTGGATTATTCCGACAGCCACGTCCCGGTTTTCCCGGTCATGCGCGAACACAGCTTTGATCTGGCATCAGTGGCGCTGACCGCCGAGGTCGTGGCGGGTTACGACGCCGTCCTGATCCTGACCGATCACAGCGATGTGGATTACGCGATGCTGCGCGAGCACGCGGCGCTGATCATCGACGCGCGGGGGCGTTACAGCAGCAATCCTGCGGGGAATATCGTGCCGGCATGAGGGGGTGGAAGGGGGAAAATGAGCCCATTGCAGACGGTCGTGAGCTTCGCATAGCCTTATGGGATCCAGACACCTAACAGAGTTTCCGATGATGCAGGCGGTCCCTCAGCCCAGAATTAAGTTATCGAAGCTACGCGACATCGGTTGGGCGCTCTGGGATCCTATCGGACTGCTGGACCCAGAAAACTGCTCGAGCAGATGGGACGACGAAGCGAACCTGCCATTCGCAGACGAATACGACAGCTATTTGCTAGAGGCGGCTTCAGAGCTGCGCAGGGGAATACCCCGCGGCGAGGTCGTCGGGTTTCTAGTCGAGATCGAAACCCAGCACATGGGGTTAGGCGAAAACACAAGCGCCCGATCAAGGGCGGAAGCGGTTGTTGAGGCGATCCTCGCCGACCAGACTATCTGGACATGGCCCGATGCTCAGGGACGATTCGACCAGGCCGTTTGACCGCTTCGTCCGGCATCACACCCACACCACCGCCCCTGCAAAAAAGGCCCGCATCACTGCGGGCCTTTTCGCAATCACTCGGGCAAAATCCGTACCGCGCCCTTATCCGCCGACGACGCAAAGGCGGCGTAGGCCTTTAGCGCGGTGGTCACATTGCGCTTGCGCGGCTCGGCGGGTTTCCAGCCCAGCTTGTCCTGCTCGGCGCGGCGGACCTCCAGCTCGGCGTCGGGGACGGCAAGGTTGATGGTGCGGTTCGGGATGTCGATCTCGATGATGTCGCCATTCTTGACCAGACCGATCAGCCCGCCCTGCGCCGCCTCGGGCGAGGCGTGGCCGATGGACAGCCCCGACGTGCCGCCCGAGAAACGCCCGTCCGTGATCAGCGCGCAAGCCGCGCCCAGACCCTTGGATTTCAGATAGCTGGTCGGATACAGCATTTCCTGCATCCCCGGCCCGCCTTTTGGCCCTTCATAGCGGATGACGACCACGTCGCCCGCCTTGACCTTGCCGCCCAGAATGCCGCTGACCGCCGCATCCTGACTTTCATAGACCACGGCGGGGCCTGTGAATTTCAGGATGGATTCGTCCACGCCCGCCGTCTTCACGATGCAGCCGTCCACAGCGATATTGCCGCTAAGCACCGCCAGACCGCCATCGGCGGTAAAGGGCGAGTTGACCGAGCGGATGACGCCTGCCTGCCGGTCCAGATCCAGCGTGTCCCAGCGCGCATCCTGCGAAAACGCCACCTGCGTCGGGATGCCGCCCGGTGCCGCGCGAAAGAAGTTGTGCACGGTTTCGCTGTCGGTGCGGGAAATGTCCCAGCGGTCGATCGCATCGCCCAGCGTCGGCGCATGGACGGTGGGCGTGTCGCGGTGGATCAGCCCGCCGCGTTCCAACTGGCCCAGGATCGCCATGATGCCGCCGGCGCGGTGAACGTCCTCCATATGCACGTCCTGCTTGGCAGGTGCGACTTTGGACAGGCAGGGCACGCCCCGCGACAGCCGGTCGATGTCGGACAGGTCGAAGTCGATCCCGCCCTCATAGGCGGCCGCAAGGATGTGCAGCACGGTGTTGGTGGACCCGCCCATGGCGATGTCCAGCGACATGGCGTTTTCGAACGCCTTCTTGTTCGCCACATTGCGCGGCAGCACGGATGCGTCGTTCTGTTCGTAATAGCGGCGTGTGATGTCTACGATCAGGTGCCCCGCCTCGATGAACAGGCGCTTGCGGTCGGCATGGGTCGCCAGGGTCGAGCCGTTGCCCGGCAGCGACAGGCCCAGCGCCTCGGTCAGGCAGTTCATCGAATTGGCGGTGAACATGCCCGAACACGATCCGCAGGTCGGGCAGGCCGAACGCTCGATCACGTTCACGTCCTCATCCGAAACGCTGTCATCGGCGGCGGCGACCATGGCATCGACCAGATCCAGCGCGTGCTTCTTGCCGTGCATGACGACCTTGCCCGCCTCCATCGGCCCGCCCGACACGAAGACGGCGGGGATGTTCAGGCGCATCGCGGCATTCAGCATACCGGGCGTGATCTTGTCGCAGTTCGAGATGCAGACCATGGCATCGGCGCAATGCGCGTTGACCATGTATTCCACGCTGTCGGCGATAATTTCGCGCGAGGGCAGCGAATACAGCATCCCGTCATGGCCCATCGCGATGCCGTCATCGACCGCAATGGTGTTGAATTCCTTGGCGACGCCGCCCGCGGCCTCGATCTCGCGCGCGACAAGCTGGCCCAGATCCTTAAGGTGGACGTGGCCGGGCACGAATTGCGTGAACGAGTTGACGACTGCGATGATGGGCTTGCCGAAATCGCCGTCCTTCATGCCGGTGGCACGCCAAAGGCCGCGGGCCCCTGCCATGTTGCGGCCATGCGTGGTCGTGCGAGAGCGATAGGCTGGCATTTCTGTTATTCCCGTCTGGAGCTGACCCGCACCGGGCCCTTCGGATTTGACAGGACTATACCCATGGACGCCGTGATTCCAGTGCCAGCAGGGTCAGTCTTTCTGACCCAGCCTGCGCAGCAATGCCATCGCGGCCTGAGGATTGCGTTCCTTGGCCCCGCTGATGACATATAGAAACACGTCGCGCGGCGTTGTCTTGGCTGCCTTGCCCGCATAATCCAATCCGTCCGGGCTGTCGCCCGCGGCCCAGGATCGCGCCCGTGCGGCCCATTGGTCCAGCGCCTTGTCGTCATACCCTTCGGGATGATCGGCCTTGGTTCCCATGATCCGGGCATAGACGAAATCCGTGGTCAGGTCCGCGATCTGCGGAAATTCCCCATCGGCCGAGATGATGATCGCCACACCATGTTCGCGGCACAGATCGACGAACTCCAGCACGCGGAAACTGTCATGGCGCACCTCGACCGCGTGACGCAGGCGTTGACCATGCGCCTCGGGGGGAAGCAGCTTCAGAAAGCCTGCGAAATCCTCGGGATCGAATTTCTTGGTCGCCATGAACTGCCAGTTGATCGGCCCCAGCTTGTCGTCCAGCAACGCCACGCCGCTGTCGAAAAAGCGGCTGACGCTTTCGCCCGCATCGGCCAGCACCTTGCGGTTCGTCGCAAAGCGCGGAGCTTTCAGCGAAAAGACGAAGTCCTCGGGCGTCTCATCATGCCACTTGCGAAAGCTGTCGGGCTTTTGCGATCCGTAATAGGTGCCGTTGACCTCGATGCTGGTCAGGTGGCGGCTGGCATGTCCCAGTTCGCGTTTTTGCGCCAGACCGTCGGGATAAAAGCTGCCGCGCCACGGCTCATAGGTCCAGCCGCCCACGCCCACGCGAATTATGCCATCAGCCATCACGCCCCCCTTTGTCGGTCACGGCCTCAGCCTAACATGGCGATACGGCCATGGGCGGGAATTTTCCAATTGCCGTCAAGTCACGGCAAATCCTCTTGAATTTGTCAGGAAACTGGGCGGTAGTCTTGGCATTTGCGGCTTTTTTATTTCATGCGAGGCGAGAATGGCGATTACCGGAACCGATAACGCAGACAGTCTGCCCGGCACCGATCTGTCCGAGGTCATCAACGGTCTGGGCGGCAATGACACGATCATCGGCTATGGCGGGAATGACACGCTGAACGGCGGGTCTGGCGATGATATTTTCCGCATCGGCGGCACCAATCCCGGCACGGACTATTTCAACGGCGGCGATGGCGCCGACCGCATCCAGCTAAGTTCGGATCTGGTCGTGTCGCAACTGCTGCTGAACAGCACCTATCTGACCAGCACCGAGATGCTGGATTTTTCCTATTACGACATTTCGGGGACGGGTGGGAACGACGTCTTCGACATTTCGGGCATCACGCTGACCAACAGCTATGGCATGATCTATATGCTTGATGGCGCGGATCGCTTTACCGGCTATATCGGCAATGATCTGGTCGATGGCGGTGCAGGCAATGACACGTTGATCGGCGGTGCCGGGAACGACACGCTGGTCGGCGGCAACGGCAATGACAACCTGATGGGCGGCACGGGCGACGATGTGTTCCGCATCGGAGGCAGTGATTTCGGCTTTGACATCTATAACGGCGGCGACGGCGCGGACCGTATCCTGCTGACCTCGGATGTGACCGTCTCGCGGTTGACGCTGATGGCGGGGAATGTGCTTTCGACCGAATTGCTGGACTTTTCGTATTACGACATCGAAGGGACGGGCGGCGACGACATCTTCAACATCTCGGGCATCGCCAGCACGAACAGCTACGGCACCATCTACATGTATGATGGCAACGATGCCTTTACCGGATATGCGGGTAGCGATTACGTCGATGGCGGTTCCGGCAACGACACGCTGAACGGCGCGGCGGGCGATGACACGCTGACCGGCGGCACCGGGAATGACAATCTGATCGGCGGTACGGGCAACGATACCTTCCGCATCGGCGGCAGCGATTTCGGGCTGGATATCTATAACGGCGGCGCGGGTGCCGACCGTATCCTGCTGACCTCGGACGTGACCGTTTCGCGGCTGCAGCTGACCAGCGGCAACGTGATCGGAACCGAGACGCTGGACTTTTCCTATTACGACATCGAGGGGACCGGCGGGAACGACATCTTCAACATCTCGGGCATCACCAACACCAACAGCTATGGCCGCATCTATATGTATGACGGCAATGACGGCTTTACCGGCTATGCTGGCAACGATTACGTCGATGGCGGTGCGGGCAATGACACGCTGAACGGCGGTGCGGGCAATGACGAACTGATCGGCGGCACGGGTGATGACAGCCTGTTTGGCGGGACGGGTAACGACACCTTCCTGATCGGCGGCAATAATTTCGGCAACGACATCTACAACGGTGGGCTTGGCGCGGACACGATCCGCCTGACTTCGGACATCGCGGTGTCGCGCTTTACGCTGACGGCCGCAAACGTCATCGGGACCGAGATACTGGACATGTCCTATTACGACATTTCGGGGACCGGCGGGAACGACATCTTCAACATCAGCGCCATCCGTCAGGTCAGCAGCTACAGCCGCATCGACCTGCTTGACGGCAACGACATCTTCACCGGCCATATCGGCAATGATTACGTCGATGGCGGCGCGGGCAACGATACGCTGATCGGCGGGGCGGGCAACGACACCCTGCTGGGTGGCACGGGCCGCGATATGGTCAGCTATGCCGCAGCGGCCGGCGGCGTGACGGTGAACCTTGCCCTGACCGAGGCGCAGACGCTGGGCGGCGGACAGGGCACGGATCGGCTGGAATCGATCGAATCCGTCATCGGTTCGAACTTTGCCGATCGCATCACTGGCAATGCCGCCGCCAATAACCTGATCGGCGGCGCGGGCAATGACGTGCTGGCGGGCGGCATGGGCAATGACACGCTGAACGGCGGCACGGGCATCGACACGGCCAGCTATGCCGGGTCTGCGGGCAGCGTCACCGTAAACCTGACGCTGACCGGACCGCAGACCACCGGCGGCGGTCAGGGCGTCGATACGCTGATCCAGATCGAGAACCTGATCGGCTCGAAACTGGCGGACCGTCTGACGGGCAATGCGGGCGCCAACAATATCGACGGCGGCTTCGGCCATGACGTGTTGAACGGTGGCGCGGGCAATGACACGCTGCTGGGCGGTCTGGGCAATGACACCGTCATCGGCGGCGCGGGCAATGACGTGATCTGGGGACATGCGGGCAATGATGTGCTGACCGGCGGTCTTGGCGTCGACCAGTTCCACTTCCTTGCTGCGAACAATGCCGACCGCATCACCGATTGGCAGAACGGCATCGACCGCATCGTGATCCATGGCGGCGCGGCCTATGACGAGTTCCGCGACCTGAACATCTCTACCGTGAATGGCAATGCCGTGATCAGCTTCGGCGGCACGTCGATCACGCTGGTCGGCGCGTCTGCCGGGATGGTGGATGCGTCCGACTTTACCTTTGTCTAAGCAGCCAAGCTTGCCGCCCGGCCATGGTCGGGCGGCATTGCGCATCGGCTGCATCGGGACGAAGGACGCCGCGCATATCGGCGACGCCCGACGCCCCGACCCCGTTCTGCGGACCGCGTTGTCCGGGACAGGATTTGCCAGCATGACCTGCCCGGCCCACGTCGTCAGAAGGAAAGACGGACGCCGGATCACACATCAACGGAAACGCCTGAACTGCGACCTAAGGGAAATGTTCCCGCGCGCCATCCCATCTCTGGCGATGGTCGGATGCCGGGCTGCATCGCGCCCGCCCAGCCCTGCTATATACGATCAACCCGCCTCTTGTTCTGGCGGGGTCCGTGAAAGCTGGGCCGCGTGCAAAGCCTGATCAAGCTCGCGGGCCAGTTGCATAAGGCGCGGAGAGATAGGCTCGATCCGCGTTTGTTCGCGCAGTTCGGCCATCAGTCTTGCGGTTTCGGGATTGGTCCCCGCGCTGTCGTTCATCGTCATCGCGAGGCACCCCCTCTCTCATGCGAAATATAAATATATTAATCCATGTTTAGGCATACTGCCCGCCGCTGCACCAGTATAATTCCGCTTTACTGCATCATTTTACCGTTGAGTTGTCGGCAACGCTGCAACGCGTTCGGTCATTCAGCAGGCGCGCGGCCCTGCCCTGCGGTATTGTCCGGTGCGGTTGCGCTGGTAGGATCTTCTTGCCGCTCCTCGGCGTGCCAGAACTGGCGCAATGCAAAGACGCCAATGACAATCACCGCCAGGACGATCACGATGCGGATCGCGGCACGCCCCGCTTGTGGCGGAGCGGGCTTGCGGGCATGAGGGTCAGGGTCGTTCACGGGCAGGCTCCTTTGATCAATTCAGGGGCCAACCCGTGACAACAGGTCATGTTCCAGCCGTCGCGTTAATAGCAATTGCCACTGGTGCACGAGAGACCGCCCGCAACCGCACCGATCAATGCGCCGGTCGTCTTAGATCCGCCCAATGCGTCGGCTGTGACAGCACCCAGACCAGCGCCGCCGACCGTGCGGACCGCTGCACTGTTCGTCGGGTTGTTATAGCCGCCGCATCCCGCGACCAGCAGCGTCAGTGCCAGGAATGCAGAACCTGTCTTGATCATCTCGATATGCCTCTGTTTTCGTTCTTCTTCGAGGCAGCTTATCCGGCACCGCCCCGTGCGGCCATGCGTTCGGGGTGGCCTGTCACCTGCTTGTGACTGCCTTGCGCGGGATCGCGCCCGCGCTTTGCATCGAGCCTATATGTCTTATTGATCTGCCAGCCATCATGGTGGGTGCGATTACCTGCATGGATTTGGCGCAAATGTTCCAGTCGCAACTGATGCTTATGCCAATGGCGCGGCCCTGCCCGACATTCAGGCATGGCACCGGACTTAATATGGCCGACCATCCCTGTGGCGAAACAGCCCATCGGCATTGGCGCTGATCATGTCGACATCGGAACAGCAGATCAGGTCGTCGGGATGACGCGACCCGATTTCCAGATACACCGCCATCTGATCCGACCGATTCGCCATGTGATGCCCGTCAGCGATTCCTTTGGGAAAGGCCGCGCAGTCGCCCGCGCGCAGCACAGTCTCGCGGTCATTTTCGATCAATGTCAGCTCGCCCGAGACGACAAAAACGAATTCATCTTCGTGAGAATGCCAATGTCGCTGGCTTGACCAATTGCCGGGCGGCAGGCGCGTCAGATTGACGCCGAAATCGGCCAATCCGGCTGCATCGCCCAGACGCTGCCGCAACCTTTCCGAAGAAATGGCATCGAATTCCGGTGGATAACCCGTCCCTTTTAATGTGGGAACCTGTTCAAGATCGATCTTGGGCATGGCCCGCCTTTCGCAACTGGTCTGCCGCATTTTAGCGCAGATGCAGTCAGGCGCGAAACCCGGCCGTTAGCGCAAGCAGGTGCGGCGCGATCCGGGCATCGAACAAATAGTTAACGCTCGCCTTTTGGTTGATTTGTCATTACTGTGCAATCTTAGGTTGTAAGTATGACTGCGACCGACCCCGCGCCTGGGCCTTGGCGCGTAAAGCCTTTTTGCCGGAACGGAGCTTACATGCCGACCCACAACAACGACGTCCTGCGCGCCACCGAAGCCAGACAGACCATCCATGCTGGCGGCGGAGACGACGAATTCTATTGGAACCCTGCCATCGGCTCGGTGACCTTCCATGGTGGCGACACGAACGAACGCTATGATGCCAACCCCTATATGGACCGCACCGGCGGCGACCGGCTGTTCATCGAAAGCAAGATCGGCGTCAACCTGCGTTTCGACACGACCGAGGACGGCATTGCTCGGCAGGGCGCGAATGTCCTGAAATTCACCGGAGTCGAACGCCTGCACCTCGGCTCGGGCGACGATACGATCAATGGCGCGCGCGCCCATCTGGCCCCCGCCCATGACGGCACCCCGACCCATGGACTGACCGTCTATGCAGGTGACGGAAATGACGTCATCATCGGCACGGCCTTTGACGATTTCATCGACGGCGGCTCGGGCAATGACACGATCCGCGCGGGTGACGGGCACGACTTCATCCAGTCCAGCACCGGCGACGATCTGATCTATGGCGGCGACGGCAGCGACAATATCCGCTGGGGTCAGGGCAATTTCGACGAAGTCGTTGGCAATGACACGATCTATGGCGGCGCGGGTCAGGACCTGATGAACGTCTGGATCAAGGGCGGCTATGAAAATTCGCCCGGCGTCGCGGTCAAGATCAACTGGGTTGCCGAGGGCGGGTCTTTCGCCGGAACTTCGCAGACCGATTTCGGCGGGGCGCGTTCCACGCTGCAATATTACGGCATGGAACAGCTTTGGACCCATGAAGGCCGCGATACGATTGATGGCTCTGGCGCCGTCATCGGACGCGGTGGCGCAGGCTTTCAGGCCAATGCGCGGTGGGGCGATGACGTTGTGCTTGGCTCGCGCGGGAACGACACGCTGGAAGGCGGCGAAGGGCGCGACACGATCAACGGCGGTCGCGGCGATGACCTGATTTCGGCCAATGGCGATTTCTTCAACATGCGCGCACCGGGCGACGGCGACCGCGACACGCTGATCTTCCGCGCGGGCGATGGCCATGACACGGTTCTGGGCTTTGATACCCGCATCGACGTTCTGGACCTTGGCGGACGGCATTACACCGCGACCGAGAACGCGCACGGCACGCTGCTGACCATTGGCAGCGACACGATTCTGCTCAGCAATGTCTTCGATCTCATCTAGAACGGTAGAAGGTTAAAGTTTTTGCAATTTTGACGGCGGGCGATGGTTTACAGCCCGCCGAAACCTGCGCCTATTGGTCCCATAATTGCGGGATGGGGAGCAGGCGCGATGACCGGATTGCCGAAGTTATGGACCGACGCGGCGCAGCGCATGGCCGCGTCGGTTCCCGTGATCGTGGCCACCCCGCAGGGGACGCCACGCGGAACGGTCCTGCTGGTTCATGGCCGCAACGGCGCCCCCGCCCAACCCCAGATCGCCGAGATTGCGCTTGCCTATCTGGCGCGCGGCTGGCGGGTGGCTGCGCCAGAACTGCCCCATTCCGCTGCCCTGCCCGATTCCGGCCCGCCGGACCAGCTGACATTTACCGGCCATGTCCGTGCCGCGACGGGCGTATGGGATTGGGTGGCGCAGCAATGGCCCGACACGCCACGCGCGCTTGCGGGCCACAGCCTTGGGGGCTTTGCCGTGGCGCATCTGGCCGCGGCCTCGGACGATACGCATCACGTGCTTGCCATGTCGCCGCCCATGTCGGGTCAGGTGCTGAAACGCGCCCGCGAAGCGATGGGCCCAGCCGCCATCGACGAGGTGCGCCGTGAATCCCCCGCATATTTCGCGGAAATGCAGACGGCGGATGCCGAACCCGCGCTGAACCTCATCGCCGCGCCGCTGGCCGTGGTCACCGGCAGCGAAGACGGGCTGATCCCGCTGAAAGATGCCCGCGCCTATTTCATGGCCGCGCAGAACGGCCGCTTTTTCGGCGCCTTGCCCGGAGAGCATCACTGCCCCGCTGGCGCGCCCTGCGCCGGGATGCTGAATGCGGCCCTGACGGCGTTGGGGGCTTAGCATGTTCGGCCCGGATCCCGTATGGATCGAATACCAGCGGCTGGCCTCGGCCCGCGCCATGCGCAATGCCTGTTCGGCCACGCATCTGACGCGGCATCGGCAGGGTTTTGGATGGACGGTCGTGCCCGCTCCCGGCTCGATCCTCGCCTCTCCGCGCATCGCCAGTTGGAACCCCGAGCCGGATTATTTCCATCACTGGATCCGCGATTCCGCCATCGTGCTGCGTGCGCTGCCGCTGGCGATCAAGGCCGACCCATCGGCGCAGGGGTTCTGGCAGCAGTTCTTTGCGGATTTCGTGGCGTTTTCGCTGCACATCTCGGACCCGGAACGCGCGGGACCGTCGGTCAACCCGCTTCACGGCACGACGCAGCCCGATCACGCGAAATTCCTGCGCCCAGATGCGGAACTGGCAGCACTGGGCGGCGATGCATGGCTTGAGGAGCCGCGCTTTGCCGCCGACGGCGCGCCCGATCTGGAACGGTGGAGCAGACCGCAGGATGACGGCCCGGCCCTGCGTGCATCGGCCGTAATGGCCGTGCTTCGCAAATTGCCCGAACTGGACAGCCCGCAGGCGCAGACGTTGATTGCCCGCGATCTGGCGCATACGGCGCGCGTCGTCGGTCGCCCCTCGATCGGCCCGTGGGAGGAGGTGCCGCTGCGCCGCACGACCTTTACGCTGCTGGTGCAATGGGACGCGCTGGACCGCGCGGGCAATCCTGCCGCCGAACGCGCAGCCGCGCTGATGCAGCAGGCCGAGGATGAAACCACAGGCGGCTGGCGCGAAAGCGTCGAAGCGCCCGATGGGCGGCTGGACGCCGCGACATGCCTGGCGATCCTGCACGCCAATCGCAGCAGCGGCCCCTTTGCCCTGACCGCGCCGCGCAATCTGGCGACAGTCGCAGCACTTGAGGCGCGGTTTGCCGCGCTTTACCCGATCAACCGCGAAAGGCCGGTCCCTGCTGTGGGCCGCTGGGCCGAGGATGAATATTTCGGCGGCAATCCGTGGTTTCCGACCACGCTGGGCTTCGCCGAACTGCATTACCGCATCGCAGCCCAGACCGGCGACCGCGTGGCCTTTGAACGGGCCGAGGCGGGGTTGCGGCTGATCCAGTCCGTGTCCCCGCCCCCCGGCCCCCTGCCCGAACAGTTTGATCGCAGCACGGGCGCGCCGACCTCATGCCTTGATCTTACATGGTCGGCAGCGGCCTTTCTTGAGGCGGTCGCCGCCCGCGACCACGCGCTTCAGGCAATGGCGGGTGGCAGGTAAGGCGCGCTGAAATCCAGCGCCTGCAAACCGCGCTGCACCTCGGGGCGCGCTGACACCAGCCGCCAAAGCAAGCCCGAACGGTGGTTTTCCAGCCCGATGACGATGGGTGCCTGATCTATGGCAAGGCGGCTTTCCGCCACCCAGTCCTGCGCCGGGCAAAAGGCATCGACAAAGCCCGCCTCGCCCCAGATCCTGTCGCCCAGATCGTCGTGCAGGTGGCGCAGCACGGGCATCGCTTCGGACGGGACAAAGGCGAATGAGCCCAGCGCGGCAGTGGGTGTGATCGTGCCCGTGTCATCGGTCGGCGAATGCGCGACATAGCCCGATGGATCGTCACTGGCGGTCAGCCCCCAGCAATCTTCGCCATATCCCTTCCAGCCCTGTGGATTGCGCAGGCAATGCAGGCGGTTGACCAGCGCATGTGCGCGGACATGCCTGCCATAATCGGCATAGGCATCACGCAGCCCGCGCGGGTCAATGCCAAGGAACGGGTATTGCGACATGAAAAGCGGCCCGCCCCAATCCGGTCCCAAAGGCAGCACGGTTTCTCCATAGCTGCGCCCGTTCAGAAAGGTCGGGGTTTGCACCCAGCTGTCATGATAGCTGTCAGCCGGGATCGGATGGGTCCGCGATCCTGCGGCAAGGACGAATACGGGAAACGCCTCATTCCAGCCGCGGATCGGCAGGGCGTTCGCAGCCCAAGGACGGTCGGGATGGCGATGCCACATGACCGCGCCGTCTTCGCGCCGATGCGCGGCCCAATTCACAGCGTCGAAAATCGCCTGAATACGGTCCGTTAGCCAATCTTCCTTGAAGTAACTTGAAGCGCCTAGCAGGCCCAGCATCAGAAACGCCGTCTCGACCAAATCGCCGCCGTCATCGCCCGCCATAAAGGGCAGGACGCGCCCGGTCGTGCCGTTCAGGAAATGCGGGAAAACCCCGTCGAAGCGATCGGCGCTTTCCAGAAAGCCCACGATGCGTTCGACGCGATCAAGGATTTCGTGCCTGGGTCGCCAGCCGCGTTCCGCCGCGACGATCTGCGCCAGCAGCCCAAAGCCCGTGCCGCCCGTGCAGACGGTTTCGTTGATGTCATAGCCGAACGATCCGCCGCTGCGTTCACGGGCCATGCCGCTGACCGGGTGGCTCCAATCCAGAAAATACAGCGCCGTCGCCTGTGCCACGCGGTCGCACAGCGCGGCATCGTCAAGACCTTTCAGGACAGCCATGTCAGCTCCGTCATCTGGGTGTCGCGGCTGTTCGGGCCGATATGCAGGCGGATCAGGCCGGGATCGCGGACCCACTCGGCAGCCTCGATCGAGGGGGCAAGCGGATAGCGGAACTGGTCTGCGGTGATCTGGAACGCCACATCGCGGCTTTCGCCTGCGGCAAGATCGACCTGTGCAAAGTCGATCAGCTTGCGGCCGGGCCGGGTGACGCGGGCCACCGGGTCGCTGGCGTAAAGCTGCACCGTTTCGGTCGCGGGATGGGGGCCGGGGTTCGTCAGCGTCACGCGCAGCTCGATCACCTCATCCGCCTGAGCGGCGGTCTGCGACAGGCAGGGCGCGCCATAGCTTACCCCGCCAAAGCCCAGCCCGAAGCCAAAGGGGAACTGCGGCGCGTCATCGGGCATGTCCAGCCAGCCGGTCAGGAACTTCGCGAAGCGACCGGGATGCGGGCGCCCCGTCGGCTCGCACGCATAGCTTAACGGCACCTCGCCCGGATGGGCGGGCAGCGACATGGCCAACCGCCCGCTGGGCTGGGCCGCGCCAAAGATCAGATCGGCCACGCCTTCGGGACCGGCCACGCCGCCATGCCACGCATAAAGCAGCGCATTGGCCTGAGCGGGCACCTGACCTAGGGCGATGGGGCGACCGGCAAAGACGACGACCAGCATCGGCTTGCCGGTTTCCGCCAGCGCGGCGATCAGGCGGCGCTGCGGCGCGGGCAGGTCGGGCGACAGGCGCGAGGAGGATTCGCCCGCATGTTCCTTGGCCTCGCCCACCGCGACGATCACCACATCGGCGGCATGGGCTGCGGCGACGGCTTCGGCCAGCAGCTCTGCCTCGGGGCGGGGGTCGCGGGTGACGGTCACGCCATGGACATTCAGGCGGGTTTCCAGCCATGGTTCGTCAACGATGTTGGCGCCCCAGACCACTTGCGGTTCAACCCCGGTCAGCGCGGCAATGGCGCGGTCCAGCGGCACGACATCCTCGGCCCGGCCCGACACGGCCCATGTCCCCAGCATATTCGCGCGATCCGCCGCAAAGGGACCGATCAGCGCAAGTTTGGTATCGCGGGCCAAGGGCAGTAGCCCATCATTTTGCAGCAGCACCGCTGAGGCGGCGGCGGCCTTGCGCGCCAGCTTTCGGCCAGCGGCGCGGTCGGGCGCGCTGCCTGCCATGCCCCGGAACGGATCGTCCAGAAGGCCCAGACGGGCCTTGAAGGTCAGGACGCGACGGCACGAGGTTCGGATCAGTTCGACGATCTCGCCTGCGGAAAGCGTCAGCCCCGCATCCGGCGCATCCAGCCCGTCGCGGCCAAGGGCGGGCAGTTCGCGCAGATAATCCTCGCCCACCATGTCCATATCGACGCCTGCGTGCAAAGCGCGGGCCACGATCATCGCAGGCGCACCAAGGCCGTGCGCGATCAGTTCCTTGACGCCGGTGTAATCCGACACGACCAGCCCATCGAAACCCTGCCCGCCCCGCAGCCAGCCCTGGATCAGCGGGCCGTTCGCGTGCATGGGCAGCTTGTTGACCGCGTTGAACGACACCATGACGCTGGCCGCTCCCGCTTGCAGACCTGCGGCAAAGGGCGGCAGATAACTTTCCAGCAAATCCTCGGGTGCCAGCGTCACGTTGTCATAGTCGCGCCCGCTTTGCGGCGCGCCGTAAGCCACGAAATGCTTCAGGCAGGCCGCGACATGGCCGGATGCGCCAAGTACGCTGCCCTGAAAGCCCCGCGTCGCCGCAGCGGCAATGCGCGAGGCCAGCAACGGGTCTTCGCCCGGACCTTCGGCAACACGGCCCCAGCGGGCATCGCGGTTGACGTCGATCATGGGGGCATAGACCTGATGCAACCCTTCGGAGGCTGCCTCGGCCCCGGCAAAGGCGGCGGTGTCATGGATCAGATCCATGTCCCAGCTGCAGGCCAAAGCGATGTTCAGCGGAAAGACGGTGCGGTGGCCGTGGATCACGTCCTCGGCAAAGAACAGCGGGATGCCAAGGCGTGAACCGGCCAGTGCGCGTTCCTGCATGGCGCGCGCCGTCGCCAACGACTTTGTGCCAAAGATCGCGCCGACCTGCCCCGCATCCAGCCGCTGCGACAACGAGGTGGGTTGCTGCGCGCCCGTCACCAGCCCTTCGCCCGCAGGCAACAGGTTCAGCTGACCGATCATTTCGTCCAGTGTCATCGCCGCCATCAGGCGTTCGACGGCATCGTGCATCTCCATGCGCCTTCCCCTTGCGTCTTACTCTGCCGCGTGACGGGCAATAAGCTCCGTAGGGACCGGGCGCAGCCGTCCGACACCGTCGCGGATGTCCAGCATGGCCGAATAGAAGGGCGCTCCATCGGGATGATAGGGCGCCGTTTCGCCATGCAGCACCGCCAGCACCGCAGTCCGGGGCAAGCAGTCGCACAGCGTCAGATGGAAGTCCACGATGGCATCGACATCCAGCGCTGCCGTCGCTTCGTCCAGCAGCAGAACGTCGGGCTTGGCCAGCAGGATCCGCGCAAGGACCAACCGCTGTTTCTGTCCGCCCGACAGCACGTTGCGCCAGTTCTTGCCCTGATACAGCTCATCCTCAAGGCAATGGACGAAGCTTCCCAGACCCACCCGCGACAAAGCGGCGGCGGCGGCGATGTCGCTGTGCTGTTCGGGATGGTCGGGATAGGTCACCAGCGCCTTGAGCGTCAGGCGATCGGGCACGTCGGGTTCCTGCCCGGCAAAGAACAGCTTGGCCCCGTCGCGCATGACGACCTGCCCCGCGCCATAGGGCCAAAGCCCCGCCACAGCCTTGAGAAGGCTGCTTTTGCCACACCCGTTCTGCCCGTTCAGATAGACCCGGTTGCCGGGTTGCAGTTGCAGGTTCGGAACCGTCAGGAAAGCCGGGGTGTCATGGCCACGATGGTGCAGGCGCAGATTTTCCAGCGCCAGCAGCGGTCCCTTGTCCCGGCGCAGGCGTTCAAACTTGCTGACGCCCGTTTCGGCGTAAAAGCCTTGGCGTTCGCGGACCCGCTCGATCGCGGCGGCAAGTTCGGTCAGGCGCGCGGCATTGGCCTTGAGCGCGGCAATTTCGGGCATGACGTTGATGAACCACGACACGTCGCCGATCAGTTCCGCCGTCAGTTCGCTGCTGGCGACAAAATTCCGAAAGCTGAGGTTGCCCGCCATATAGGACGGCAGACCCGGCAGATAGGCCAGCAGGCGCGACGACAGGAAGCTGTAGACGGTGGTGAACAGCATGACGCCCGCGCCCAACCAGTTCTGTTTGCCCCATGTGCGGTCCAGATCGGCGTAAAGCTGGCTGTTGATGCGGCTTTGCGCGCGTTCGCCCCGCGCCGAGGCCATCTGGCTGACGCGGTTCAACATGCTGCCCCATTCGCCGCGCCATGCACCGTCATGGCGCTGGCGGCGAATGGTCAGCCGCTCGATGATGCGTCCCAGCCGCCATGCGACATAGGTGATCGTGGGCACATAGATCAGGATCAGCAAAAGGCTCAGCAGGGCCGAGCCGTATTGCCCCGGCACAAGGTTCAGGCTGACGCCGACCGAAGTTTCCAGCGTCGTGCCGACCTGCGCGGCCCAGCGGTCCAGAAACGGCACGGGCTGGCTGCGCTGCAACAGGGCCGAAAACACGAAATAGGTCGAGGCGACGGCCCCCCACATCCCCATCGAAAGCCCGATGACACCGCCGTAAAGGTTTGCCGAACACACGTCGATGCGCTGATCGATGGCATCGGGCATCCGCGATCCGTCCCCAGCAGCCGAGCGGTCGCTCATCAGGTCCAGCGCGATGCGTTCATCGGCCAGGATCGCGTCGTTGAATTTGCCCGCAAGCCAGCCGCGCGCACGCCGGTGCAGGGTCGAGGAGACGTAATGGCGCAGCGCCACCCCGGTCGAACGCCCCACGAAGATCGCCAGATAGGCGCCTGCAGCCAGCAGCACGACATGAACGGGATCAATCCCATCCTCGGAATGGTGGAAATTCGCCAGCGAGGCCACGAAATCCGCGCTCGCCAATGCCACCCACACGCTTGCCTTGCTGAGAAGCGTCGTCATCGCAAGAATGACGACGGTCAGCAGCCATGCCTCCCGCCAGCGTTCTGATGACCAGTACGCGAACAGAAGACCCCAGAACCCACTCAGACGTTTCAACTGCACTGTCCCTTTAGTGCAGAAACACGGCCACGCATTCCCACAAACAACGACAAGTCGCCTGCGGGCCGAGTTTCGGCACATTGTTCGAATTTCAGTCCACGCTGCGCGAAAATGTGCGCATTGCGAGCTGTCTGTAGGGAAAGCATATCAAGTTTTATTCTAGGCGGTAAACCGCCGATCTCCCTTGCGGGGCTGTATTAATCGCTAGGTGTGATGGAACCAGATCGCATCGGGCTGCGATTTCGTTGGGAATCGTGCTGACTGATGCGCAGCGGGGCAGAATTCTCGTGCAGGTTGCGGCTGGCCTGCATCGGACATGCGCCGCGCCTAAGTGTCCGGTTCGTGGGAAAAATAAACAGACCAGCCACAGGCATCGCTGCCGCTTCCAAGGTTCGGATTGGCGCGATCTCTTTCGCAGTCGAACCGGGTTCGGTTGCCTGACACGCAGCCGGGTTTTCGGTTTATGCGCGGGAAAACTGTTGCCATGTTGCCCCGGTCACGCGCATCAATCCGCCGCTGGGGCTTTTGTGATTAGGACAAAGGTTGACAGCCCGTCCGATCAGTTGCCGGCCATGCGAGCATCGCCATCGCATGGCCGGTCCGCCTGCGCACGAATCAAAGATCCTGCGGCGCCTTTGCAATCTCATCCTGAGGGGTGCGTTCGGGGGCATAGGCGGCCCAAAGCGCATTTGCCAGCACACCCAGCGTTCCGGCAATGCTATAGGTCGCAAACGCGACCAACCACCCTGCCCCTAAAAGCAGAACGGTCAGCGCGCATATGGCGCCTGTCAGCATCCCCAAGATCAAAAAACGCATCGGTCCGATCCGAATGGCGGCTAAAGTTGATCAACCATGACGAATTTCAACCTTAGAGCAAGTCGTTCGCTGCGTGAGAAGAAATTTTGCATCAGCGCTATTGAAATGGTGACGATGCACGCCGGACACAATAGCTGCAGGGTAATTGACCTATGGTCATGTGGCGCGATTTGTCCAATTGCGCCTGACGCGCAACCATCCGTCAACAATTTGCACGAAAGTGTAGAAACGCGGTTGCCACCGCAGGGCTTTCCAGCACAATCAGGAATAGAAACTGGCAGGTTAATCAATTCCCCGCATGGAGTTCCCTGGAACTCAAGGAAACATGCGGGCCGGTTCGACGTCGGGACGTTTTTGAGGATTTGTGATGAAAGCCGACCGTGTTCGCCAGGCAAGCCCGCCCCACACCGCAAAGCGTTTTGGCTGGCGTCGGGGGCTTCGTGCTGCAGCGACCGTAATGCTTCTCTCGTCGCTTGCGGGATGCGTCTTCGATGCACAGGAACTGGTCCTGACCAAGCAGCAGGTCGAAGAACGCACGGAATATACCAGCGTCCCCACCGCGCAGGCCTGGGTCAACGCACCAAACATGCGCAGCGTGCTGGAACGCAACCTGCGCATCGGGCTGGAACAGCGCATCAGCCTGGCCAACGACACCCCTGTTCCGGGCGACAACGTGATGATGCTGCGCACACGCAATGGCGTGTCGGGCTTTGGTCGCCTGCGGTTCGAAAGCCTGATCGCGAATTTCGGTGGCCTGCCGCAGCCTTTCACCGGCCTTTCCTCGGGCAGTCTTGTGCAGGGTGATGATGGGGTCGGCCCCTATCTATGGGCGTCGCAGGACGTGGGTGACGTGACCTGTATTCTGGGGATGCGCCGGGTCAATTCCGGGATGCGCCAGTTGCCCGGCAATGGCGGCATCATGGACATCATCGTGCGCAACTGCGTGCTTGGATCGCAGCAAGACGCGCTGGCGCCGCTATTGGCCGACAGCATCGGCGTCGCGCCCATTGCCCGCGATCCGCAGGGCAACAGCCGTATGCTTTCCCCGCTGGCCGCACCGTCGGGCAGCGTCATCGCCATTCCTTCGGGTGGTTCGCAATAATGGGCAAGAAGCTTCCCCGCCTGTTTCTGTTGGCATTGTGGGCGCTGACCCTGCTTCCGGTCTTCGTGCTCAGCGCGATCCCGGTATCGGATGCCGCGCAGGCGATGCTTGGCATGTTCGCCGTGGCGCTTGTGGTGATCCTCAAGCCGTTCACCTCCAGCATCGTGCCGCGCATGGCACTGATCGGCATCGCCAGCATCGTGGTGCTGCGCTATTGGTTCTGGCGCGTCACCGCCACCCTGCCCGAGCCGGGGCTGGATGCCTCGTTCATCTGCGCCATCATCCTGCTGGTCGTCGAAACCTACTCGATCCTTGTGTTCTTCCTTGGCGGTTTCATCACCGCCGACCCGCTGGACCGCGGCCTGCCGCCCAAGGTCGATCTGGAACACATGCCGCGCGTGGACATTCTGGTCCCGTCCTATAACGAACCCGTCGAGATGCTGAGCATCACGCTTTCGGCCGCAAAGAACATGATCTATCCGGCATCGAAACGCCGGGTCGTGCTGTGCGACGATGGCGGCACCGACCAGCGCTGCAATTCCGCCGACCCCGAACTGGCCGCGCGCGCCCGCGCCCGCCGCGCCGAATTGCAGGCGCTTTGCAACGATCTGGGCATCATCTATTCGACCCGAGCCAAGAACGAACACGCCAAAGCCGGGAACATGAGCGCGGCCCTAGCCCGTCTGGACGGCGATCTGGTCGTGGTGTTCGATGCCGACCACGTGCCGTCGCGCGATTTTCTGGCCCGCACGGTCGGCTATTTCGCGCAAGACCCCAAGCTGTTTCTGGTCCAGACCCCGCACCATTTCATCAACCCCGATCCGATCCAGCGGAACCTTGGGCTGAAATCCCCGCCTGAAAACGAGATGTTCTATGGCATGATCCACCGAGGGCTGGATCGCTGGGGCGGCGCGTTCTTTTGCGGCTCGGCCGCCGTGATCCGCCGCAAGGCGCTGGACAGCGTGGGCGGCTTTGCGGGCGAAACGATCACCGAAGATGCCGAAACCGCGCTGGAAATCCATTCGCAGGGCTGGCGCAGCCTGTATCTGGACCGCGCCATGATCGCGGGGCTGCAGCCCGAAACCTTTGTGTCCTTCATCCAGCAGCGTGGCCGCTGGGCGTCGGGCATGGTGCAGATGCTGGTCCTGAAGAACCCGCTGTTCCGGCGCGGGCTGAAGCCCTTGCAGCGGCTTTGCTACATCAACTCGATGTCGTTCTGGTTCTTTCCGCTGATCCGTTTGGCCTATATGCTGGCACCGCTGACCTATCTGTTCTTTGGCGTCGAAATCGTGGTGACGACCTTCCAGGAAGCGATGGCCTACGTCCTGAGCTATATGGCCGTGGTGCTGCTGGTGCAGAACGCCATTTTCTCGCGTTACCGATGGCCGCTGATATCCGAGGTTTATGAGATCGCGCAGGCCCCCTATCTGGCGACCTCGATCATCCGCACCATCCTGAAGCCGCGCGGGGCCAAGTTCAACGTGACGGCCAAGGACGAAACGCTGGCCGAGGACTACATCTCGCCGATCTATGGGCCGCTGGCGGGGTTGTTTGGCCTGACACTGGCCGGGGTGATCGCGCTGATCGTGCGCTGGATCGCATTTCCGGGCGACCGCAGCGTTCTGTCGGTCGTAGGCGTCTGGGCGGTCATCAACCTGCTGATGGTGTCGCTTGCGCTGCGATCGGTGTCCGAAAAGCAGCAGCGTCGCGCTGCTCCGCGCGTGATGCTGAACCTGCCCGCCACGGCGACATGGCAGGGGTCGGGCCAATATCCGGTCAAGGCGACGGTGATGGACGTCTCGACCAGCGGCGCGCAACTGCGGCTGGATCAGGCCCCGCGTGGCATCGGTGCGGTGATGATCCGACAGGGCGACGAAATCGCGTTCCGCCCCAGCTTTGCCAACGCACCGCATCTGGAACAGGACGTGCGCGCCGTGGTGCTTTCCATGTCGAACACCGGGAAAGAGGGCACGACGCTTGGCCTGCGACTGGTGGGCGATCAGTCGATTGCCGCACGCGAAGCCGTGGCCCAGATGATCTTTGGCGACAGCGAGGTATGGCAGGCCCAGCGTGACGCGACCCGTCATGGCAAGGGGCTGATCGCGGGGCTGCTTTATATCATCGGGTTGATGTTGACCTCGATCCCCAAGACGATTGCCGATTTCATGCGCGAACCTGCCCGCCGCCGCCGTGTGGCGATGACCTCGAACAAGTCGCAGCGCCCCGCGCACCTGATGGCCTTCGGCGCCGATTTCGACGAGGTGGAGCATCGCAACCAGTCGATGCCCGCCCCGATCGAGGACTTTATCGAGATCGAGGCGCATCGATGAACAAGACCACGCGCCTGACCCTTCTGGGCCTGCCATTCCTGCTGCTGTCGGGCACAGCAATGGCGCAGGACATCGTTCTGCCGCCAGCCGCCGCACCCGAAGCGCAACCTGCCCCCGAAGCGCCGCCCGTGGGGCAGTCCATTGACGCGGCCCCCGCGCCGCGCGACGGAATGCCCGAAGCGCCTGCCCCGGAAATCCGGCAAAGCCTGCTGAAACTGCGCCCGCTGACCACCCTGCCCGAAGAAGTGCGGATGGGCCCGTCGCTGCCGCAGCCTGGCATCCTGCGCCTGACCGGCGAGGTTGCGCGCACCGATCTGGGGCTGGACCTGCCGCCCGATCAGGCGCTACCGGAATCGCTGCAACTGTCGCTGCGTTCGGCCATCAACGTGCTGCCCGACACGGCGGTCATGCAAATCACCGTCAACGACGCCGCGCCCGTGGATATGCCGTTGAACAGCTTCAACGGCTTCAAGACGGTGAACGTGCCCACCGAGGGGCTGATTGCCGGCCAGAACCGCATCGCGATTTCGCTGCGCCAGCCGCACCGGATCTATTGCGGACCGGATGCCAGCTTCGGCGTCTGGACCGAACTTGACCTGACGCGCAGTGGCGCACAAATCGACCAGTCCAACTTGCCGCCGACAGCGCAGGGCTTTGCGCTGGCACTGTCCCAGCAGGTCGGCAGCGGCCTGCCCGTCACGGTTCTGTCGGGGGACGACACTGATCCGGCCATTCTGCGCCAGATGACCGACGCGCTTGGCACGGCGATGCAGGGCCGCGGCTGGATCGACATGCGCAGCCCATATGACATCGCGGCACGTCAGGGGCCATCGGTGGCACTGCTGCCCTCGGACCGCGATCAGATCAGCTACCGACTGGACGGGCGCGGCACGCCGACGATGGTCGTGGAATATCAGGGCGACGCGCTGCCCGATTTCAGCCTGGCCATGCAGGAGCTTACATTTCCGGCGCAGGCGCAGGCCCAGATGCTGCAACCGGGCGTGGCACAGACGCTGGCGCAGCTGGGTCAGTCCGATATTGTCGGCAACACGCATTATTTCCGCAAGGACGTGGAATTCCGCCTGCCCGACGACTGGCTGCTGCTGGCCAATCAGAAAGCTCGGCTGAACCTGCAATACGGCTATGCCGAGAACCTGCCGCAAGGCTCGATCCTGCTGGTCAAGATCAACGACGAAACGGTGCGCCTGCTGCCTTTGGACCGCGAAGGCGGCAAGCTGCTGGACCCGCTGGCGGTGGGCTTCGGCGCAAGGCTTTTGCATTCCGGCGTCAACACGCTGAGCTTTGAGATGATGGTGCCCGGCAATCCGCCGGATGTGGCCTGCCCGCCGCGCCAGACCGACATGCTGGTCGTGACCAAGGAAAGCAGCCTGCTGGTGCCGCATTCCCCGGCCATGCAGCTTGGCGGCTTCTCCTCGGCGCTGTCGGGGCTGTCTGCGGCCGGGATCAAAGCCGATCCTGCCGCCGCCGAACGCAGCCGGATGGAGATGGCGGCGATCCAGTTGGCCGCTGGTCTGCGCCCCTCGCCCGAGCCGGACGCAGCGGTGTCGCTGACACTGATGGATTTCAGCACATTGCCGACCTCGCTTGCCGATGTGTCGCTGCGCGAGCTGCAAGAGGCGCTGTTTCCGACGGTCGCGATGCCCGCAGCTTCCGCGCAGGCCGCCCCGCCGCCCGCTGCGCCGCAAGCCCCCAGCTTCAGGCTAAGCGAAACCGCCGAAACCCCGGCCCCCACCGCTGAGGTTGCTGCCCCCGCACGGTCATGGTCGCCGCTGGCATGGCTTCACCGTCAACGGGAACGACTGGAAAAGGCCGCCTTCCTGAGTTCGGGCGAAGGTCTGTCGCAATGGCTGGACGGGCGCAGGGGCGATGCGCTGCTGATCACGCTGGATCGCAGCCAGCCCGAAGCGCTTGGCCTGATCCTTGGCCCCGACGCCCAGACCCGTGGCATCAGTCGCGCGCTGGATGAACTGCGCAGCAACCGTCTGGGTCAGGGCGCGGTCGCGCTGCTGTCGAATGACGGAAGCTGGGAAATCTGGTCTCCGGTCGAAACGCCGCGCTTGCAGGAACGGGTGACGGTGATGAATCTGTTCCCGATTCTAGGGAACCTTGCGTCGTGGTCGCCATTCCTTTTTGCGACCATGCTGCTGGTGCTGGGCCTGATTTCGGTCGTGCCCGCACTTGCGATCGTCATCATTTTCCGCAAGTCGAGGTTGCGCTGATGAACCGCCGCACGCTTCTTTCCGGTCTGGCCGCCGCGTCCTTTCTGGGGATGCGCGGCAACCCTGCCCGCGCGGACATGCCGGGCGGTTTCGTGCCCGCCGGTCACCCGCTGCATCAGTCGTGGCAGGCGTGGAAGACACTGTGCCTGACCGATGACGGGCGCATCGTCGATGGTTTCCAGAACTCGGCCAGCCATTCCGAGGGTCAGGGCTACGGACTGGCGCTGGCCGCGATCTTTGATGACCGCACCGCCTTCGATACCATCATGGATTGGAGCGACCGCAACCTTGCCATCCGCGACGATGCGCTGATGGCGTGGCGCTGGCGTCCCGATACGGTGCCGCAGGTGCAGGACCGCAACAACGCCTCGGACGGGGATCTGTTCTATGCCTGGGCGCTGGTCATGGCTGGTGCGCGGCAGGCACGTCCCGAACTTATCCAGCGCGCGGCGCGGATCGCCAATGACATCGTGCGGCTGTGCTCGGCCCCCCACCCCGATGGCAGCGGGCGTCTGCTGATGCTGCCCGCCGCGATGGGTTTCCGAACCGCCGAACAGGTCGTCGTGAACCCGTCCTATTACATGCCGCGCGCGATGCGCGAATTGGCGCAGGCGACCGATCTGCCCCAGCTTTCGCAGATGGCGGATGACGGCGTGGCGCTGATCGACGATCTGGCGCATAGCGGGCTGGTTCCCGACTGGATCGCGCTGACGGCGCAGGGCAAGGCGGCGCCGCCTGCCAACTTCTCGCAGAACTCGGGGTATGAGGCCATTCGCGTCCCGCTGTTTGCGCTGTGGTCGGGCCAACCCGGATCGCCGGCAGTCCAGAATTTCGCGCAGGCCGCCGCCAGCGGCGCGCCCGGCGATGCCAGCCCCGTGGTGTTCGACCTGACGACCCGCGCCGTGGTCGAGGCAAGCAGCCATGCCGGTTACGGCGCGGTCGCAGCGCTAAGCAGTTGCGCATCCTCATCCGCTTTCGGGTCGGCGATGCGTCCCTTTACCACGGATCAGCCCTATTACCCCGCGACGCTGCATCTGATGGCGCTCGTGGCCCAAGCGACCCAGTTCCCGAAATGCGTGCCGATATGATCAGACCTGCCTTGATTGCCGCCCTGTTGCTGTCCGCCACGCCGGTTCTGGCGCAGACCGCGCCGCCCTCGGACGAATTGCTGGCGCTGAACATGTATGTCCAGCAAGGCGACCAGACCGCAGCCGATGCCGAATTGCGGCGTCTGCGGCTGAAATACCCGCAATGGAGCCCGCCGAGCGATCTCAGCCGCTTGTCCGGTTCCAGCGTGCCGCAGGCAGAAATCGACCAGTTCTATCGTCAGGTCGCGGCGGGCCAGCTGGATCAGGCGCGCCAGACCTTGGCGCAGGCGCGGCGCAACTATCCCGAATGGACACCCTCGCCCGACATGACCGCACAGCTTGAAACGGCGGATGGTCAGCGTGCGCTGGACACTGCCCTGCAGGGTGATGATGTCGAGGCGGCGCGGTCTGTCGCTGCACGCACGCCGGGGCTTTTGCGCTGCGACCGGATCAACAACGCATGGCGCATCGCCGACGGCCAGAAAGCCGCAGGCGCCAAGGCCGAGGCGATGGCGACCTATCGCGCGATCCTGTCGGCCTGCACCAATCCCGCCGATCTGGTTTCGACCATCGAAAAGGCCGACGCCGCCGCAAGCGAGGCAGAGCTGCGTGCCATGGTCGCGCAGGTCAGCGCCCGCCTGCCGTCCGAAACGGGGCGCTTTGACACCGTGCTGCAACGTCTGCTGGCAGGTCGCGGCGTCGTCACCGCAGCGCCTGCGGCGACCACGAACCAGCGCAGCGCCACGCCCGCCGCACAAGCTGCCCCTCAGCCCGCGCAGACGCCGCGCGCAGCGGCCACGCCGCGCCGCACCGAACGCGCGGCAACCCAAAGCGCCACGCCAAGGGCACCGCGCGGCGAAAGCCCGGCGCAATGCGCGGCCCGCACCGCAAATGCTCGGGCCGCGGGCACGGTTCTGGAGCGGGCATGGTGCGTCTATAACCTTGATCGCACGATGGACGCGATGGCCGATTTCCGCGCCGCTTTGGGTGGGCGGCTGAACGCGCAGCAACGCCGCGATGCGCAATACGGTCTGGCGCTGTCCTATCTGAAGATGGGTATGTCCGAACCCGCCGCCCAGATCGCCGCCACGACCGATTTCGACCATCGCCAGCGCGTCGATATCGAACGCCAGATTCTGGATCAGCGTGGCGTGCAGGCTTACAAGCAGCGCCGCTATCGCGATGCGATCCGCTATTTCGACGCAATCGAACAGGTCACCGGCTCGATCCGGCGCGATCTGGCGATTTTGCGGGCCTATGCCTATCTGAACGCCGGACAGCGCCCCAAGGCTTTGTCCGAATTCCGCCGTCTGAACAATGAATTGTCCACCTCGGAAACCCGCAAGGGCATTCAGGCGGCATCCGACTGACCACCCGCAAAGGTGGATTTGTTAGCTATTTCGTGGTCGGTTTCCCCGAGGAATTTCACCGGGGTCCGAACTGCGGGTCTGTGACGACCGGCATCCCGGACATCCCGATTACGGAGACAGCCCTTGAACAGGCGCCCCAAAAACCTGTCGCTCAGCGCCCAGTTCGCATTGATTATGCTGTGCTTTGTGCTGGTCGTGGCCTGCGTCAGCTCGGTCGGCTATCTGGGGTCACGCGCCCTGTCCGAGGCGCAGAACAAGGTCCGCGACCTGACCAGCGACCTGACGGCGATTGAGGCGGTCGAACGCTCGATGCTGGCGCGCGAGATTGCGCTGACCGAAACGCTGATCAAGGGCACGCCCGAAAGCCGCAAGGCGTTCGATGCAGCTAATAGTGAAACCATCGCCGCGACCGAGACGCTGCTGCGGCTGCCGATCCCGGACCAACAGGCACTGTCCGATGCGGTGGCCATTCAGGTCGCGGGCACGCAATGGCTGAACCTCAAGGCGCTGCCGCTGCTGACGCGGTTCGAGAATATGGATGTTCCGGCGGACCGCACGCAGGTTCTGGCCGAATATCTGGCCTCGAACCACGCAGACACCGCCGAGCTGATACCGACCGCCACATTCGACCGGCTGTCGGGTCTGGTGATGCAACTGCTGACCGATGCGCGGGCCGAACGCGACCGGGCCATCGACTGGATGCGGAATGCGACCGCCATGGCGGCGGCGCTTGTGGCGCTGACCGCGCTGGCTGCGTTCGCGACGCTGCATTACCGTTTCAGCCGCCCCATCCGGCGCTTTGCGATGACCATGAGCAGGCTTGCCGACAATGACCGCACCGTGCAGATCCCCTTTCAGGATCGCGGCGACGAGATTGGCGCCATGAGCCGTTCGCTGCTGATTTTCCGCAACCTTGCCGTCGCGCAGGTCGAAGATCTTGAGGTCAAGCACGCGCTGACCAAGCTTTCGGAAAGCGTGCAGGCGCAAAAGACGCTGCACGACTTTGCGCAGGTCGCCATCACCTCGCTGGCCAATGAGCTGGGCGCGCAGGTCGCGGTGTTCTTTTCCTATGACGAAACGCGCAGGAACCTGACGCTGTTTGCCGCGCATGGTTATCGCGGCAATGCCGATATGCCTGTCAGCTATGCCTTGGGCGAAGGGATCATCGGGCAGGTCGCGGCGGATCGGCGGACGCAGATCATCTCTCCGGTGCCCAAGGGGTTCGTCAAAATCCACTCTGCGACCGGAGAGGCCGATCCCACGCTGATCCTGCTGATGCCCGTTTTGCTGCGTGACCGCCTGATCGGGGTGATGGAGTTTGCGCTGCTTGAGCCCTTCGACTCGGTCCGGGGGCGGATCGTGGCCGAGGCGATCGACGTGGTGGGCCTGCCGCTGGTGAACCTGCAAAGGGCGCTGGAGACCAAGGAACTGCTTCAGCAAAGCATTCGCCAGACCGAGGAATTGCAGGCCGCCGAGGCCGAGATGCTGGCCCAGCAGGAAGAATTGCAGGCCACGAATGCCGAACTGGCCTTTCGCACGACCGAGCTTGAACAGACGCAGGAAGAAGCCTTCCAGCGCGCCGAGGAGCTGGAGCGGACAAGCCAATACAAGTCCCGCTTTCTTGCCAACATGTCGCATGAATTGCGCACGCCACTGAACAGTATGCTGATTCTGGCGCAGGATCTGGCCTCGAACAGCGACGGCAATCTGGACGCGGACCAGATCGAGGCGGCGCAGGTCATCCATGCCAGCGGTGTCAGCCTGCTGCGGCTGATCAATGAAATCCTCGACCTGTCCAAGATCGAGGCGGGCAAGATCGAAGTGACCAGCGAAGCCACGTCCTCGCGCATGTTGGTGCAGACGCTGGAACACGCCTTCCGCCCCATCGCCGACAAGAAAGGCGTGGCATTCGGCATCACCTGCACCGACGATCTGCCCGCAACGATCCAGACCGATCCCGGCCGGCTTGAGCAGATTGCGAACAATCTGATCGGCAATGCGCTGAAATTCACGCATGATGGGTCGGTCCGGGTGACGCTGGCTCCGGCCGAAGAAGGGCGGATGCTGTCATTCGTCGTGTGCGATACCGGGATCGGCATTGCGCAGGAAAAGCTTGAGGCGATCTTTCTGCCGTTCGAACAGGTCGATGCCAGCACGCAGCGCCAATATGGCGGCACGGGGCTGGGGCTGGCCATATCGCGCCAGCTTGCCACGCTTTTGGGCGGCAGGCTGGAGGTGGAAAGCGTCGTCGGCCAAGGCTCGGTCTTTCGGCTGTTCGTGCCGCTTGTCGCCGCGGACATCGCCGTGCCTGCCGAGGCCGCACCAAAGCCCGAAGCGCCCGCGCCGCGCCCAACCCCTGCCCCGGCCCGTGGCTCGGTGCTGGTCGTCGAAGATGACGGCGGCACGCAAAAGGCGGTCTCGCAGCTTTTGACGCGGGCCGGGATCGACGTCACCGCGTCCTTCAGCGCCGAAGACGCGCTGGAACGGATCAAGACGCGCGATTTCGACTGCATCATCATGGATCTGGGTCTGCCCGGCCTGTCCGGCTTTGAACTGCTGGACAGGCTAAGCAGTCTGGGCAAGGCGCAATCCGTCGTCGTCTATTCCGCCCGCGACATGCAACCCGACGAATTGCTGCGCCTGCGCGGCTATACCGACAGCATCGTGCTGAAGGGCGAACATTCCGACAAACGCCTGCTGGACGAGGTGCGGGCATTTCTGAACGCCGCGCCAGCCGCCACACCCACCAAGCCCGTGGCCGCTGCGGATGATGGCCAGCCCGTCGATTGCAAGCTGCTGCTGGTCGATGACGACATGCGCAACATCTATGCGCTGGCCAAGGTTCTGCGCGCACGCGGCTGCAATGTCGTGCTGGCCCAGGACGGGCTAAAGGCGCTGGCCGAACTGGACGCCCATCCCGATACACAGATCGTCCTGATGGACATGATGATGCCCAACATGGACGGGTATGAGGCGATGGGCGAAATCCGCAAACGCGGCGGGCATTGGGGCGATCTGCCCATCATCGCCCTGACCGCCAAGGCCATGAAGGAAGACCGCGAACGCTGCATACAGGCGGGGGCGTCGGATTACATGACCAAGCCCATCGACCTGCCTTTGCTGTTCACCAAGATCCGCGAGCAGCTTTGCCATGCTCAATGAGGTGCAGGACTTCGCCGCATTGCTTTACGACCGCTTTGGTCACGATTTCCGTGACTATCGGCCTGCAACGCTGGCGAACCGGCTGCAAAACCTGTGCGCAAGGCTGCGCCTGTCTGGGATCCCGGCGCTGCACGACTGGCTGATCCGGCATCCCGACCGGATTGCGCTTGTGGTCGATCACATCTGCATCCCGGTGACCGAGCTTTTCCGCGAGCCCGATACCCTTGTCCAGGTGCGCGAACACGTCTTTCCCATGCTGCGCAGCTTTCCGCAGGTCACGGTCTGGCATGCCGGATGCGCCGGCGGGCATGAAGCGTTCTCAATGGCGATCCTGCTGCACGAGGCGGGGATCCTGCCCCGCACCCGCATCTTTGCCAGCGACATTTCATCGGGCATTCTGGAAAAGGCTGCGACCGGCCGGGTCGAACCGCAACAGATCGATGGCGCAAATGCGCGCTATGTCAGCAGCGGCGGCAGCGCGCGGCTTGCGGATTATTTCAGACCCTTGGACGGGGGGATGAAACTGGACGACGATCTGCTGAACAAAATCACCTTCGTCCAGCACAACCTTGCGACCGATGCGGTGTTCTGCGAGGCCAACCTGATCTTTTGCTGCAACGTGCTGATCTATTTCGAACGGCAATTGCAAGCGCGCGCGCTGGAACTGTTTTCGGATTCGCTGGTCAGGGGCGGTTTTCTTTGCCTTGGGCAGCGCGAAACGCCGATCGGGGCGCAAAAGAAATTCGCCAGACTACCCGGCACGGGTTGGATTTACCGCCCCCTGTCCCAACCCCATCCCCAAATCTCTCGCAGCCAAAGTGCCAGCACCGCCAATTTGTTAAATGATGGAAAGTTAAAATGACCGAGCAGTATCCTGGTCAGGTCGAAGAAATCTCTCGGCCCAAAATCCTGATCGTGGACGATATTTCGGCCAATCTGACGGCGATGCGCGTGCTGTTGCGCCATGTGGATGCGGAAATCATCACCGCCCAATCAGGAAATGACGCGCTGTCGCTGGCATTGGACCACCAATTCGCGCTGGCGCTGCTGGATGTGCAGATGCCCGAAATGGACGGGTTCGAGGTGGCTTCGTTTCTGCGCGACAATCCCTTTTCGGCGGAAACGCCCATCGTGTTCATGACCGCATCGAACCTTGATGAACTTAGCCAGCTCAAGGGATATGGCGCGGGTGCCATCGACTATATCGGCAAGCCGATCAACGAACAGATCCTGCTGTCCAAGGTGCAAATCCTGCTGAACCTGTATCGCAGCAAGCAGCAGCTTGTCCAAGCGCTGGAGCAGGTCCACCGCCAAAAGCAGATCCTGCGCGCGACCTTTGACGCCGTAGGCGATGGCATCATCGCCACGGACAATACGGGACGGGTGTCCTGGATGAACCCCGCCGCCGAACGCATGACGGGCTGGACCGCGACCGATCAGCCCCTGCTGGCCGACGCGCTGCCCCTGGAAACCAGCGAGGGAGAGCCGCTGGCCGACATCCTGTCCGCCGATGCCGCCGCCATGCCGCAGGGCACGCATCTGATGATGCGCAATCGCGCGGGCAAGTCGCTGGCGATCACCAAATCCGTCTCGGTCGTGCGTGATCAGGAAAACCAGCCCATCGGCGGCGTGATCGTGTTTCAGGACGCCTCGCAGGCCTATGCGCGGCAGCTTGCGCTGATGGGTCAGGTCGAAACCGATCCGCTGACCGGGCTTTTGAACAGGGAAGGCTTCAACAAACGGCTGCGGGCGATGATGGCGACGCCGCTGCATCCCAAACGCGATGTCGCGCTGTTGTTCGGCGATCTGGACAAGTTCAAACCGGTCAATGACACCTTCGGTCATGCCGCGGGCGATGTGGTGCTTAAGGCCATCGCCGCACGCATGACCCGCTGCATCCGCGAAGGCGACGTGGCGGCCCGTTGGGCGGGCGACGAATTTGCGGTGGTGATGGCTTGCGATGACCGCAAAGAGGCGGAACAAATGGCCGAGCGGTTGGCAGAAGCCATTCGACAACCCATTGATATTGGTAAAGGAGGCGATGGCGTAAATGTCGGTATCAGCATCGGCATTTCGCTGGCCAGCACCGCCGACTGGGATCATCAGGAACTGCTCGAACAGGCGGATCGGCTGCTTTACGACAAGAAAGCCCAGCGTCGTCGAAAAAGTCAGGAACCGACATTCAAGTTTTCATGATAAGGCACGCAAGTGCCGACGCATAAGATGAGGAGGGAGCGCAAATCTTGCTAGACTCAGAGACAGAGCGCTTTTTTTGCGATCTTGCCATTCCGGGCATTCGGGGATGGCAGGATACGCCGTTGGGCGCAGCCTCTGCCTGGTCCGAGACGTTGTCGCTTGCCGTACGCCAGATGGTCGAAGCCCCCATTCCCGTCTGCATCGCCATAGGTCCGCAACAAAGGCTGATTTACAATCCGGGCTTTGCCGCTTTGATCGGTGCGCTGCATCCCCGGCAATTCGGTGAAGGTCTTGACCGGCTGAATGCGCTGCTGACCGAGCGTCTGTTTCAGGCGACGCGCTTTCCCCTGCCCGACGAAAGCGAGGCGGCTGTGTTTTTCGTCTGGGATCAAGATGGTGAAACGCCCGCAACCCCACCGCCGGGTTCCGATAGCGCCATTTTGCCCGATGCGCTGCGCGTGGCCGCGCAGGACAACCGGCTTTGCGTCCATTACCAGCCGCAGGTCCGGTTGACGGATGGCGCGGTCGTCGGGCTGGAAGCATTGGCACGCTGGCGCCATCCGACGCTGGGTAATGTTGCACCCGACATCTTTATTCCACTGGCGGAACGCACGGCGCAGATCGGGCGCCTTGGCGTCTGGATTCTGGGGCGCAGTCTGCTGGATTTCGCAAGTCTGGGCCTGCCCGAGCCTATGCGGCTGGCAGTCAACGTCTCGCCCTTGCAATTGCGCGATCCCGGCTTTGCCGATCAGGTCGCCCGCTGTCTGGACGATGCCGGTCAAATCCCGAAACGCCTTGAACTTGAGATCACCGAGACGACACAGCTGGGCGATGATCCCCAGGTCGCCCATGCGCTGAAAGCCTTGGAAAAGCTGGGCGTGGGGTTGGCGCTGGACGATTTCGGCACGGGCTACAGCAATTTCGCAGCGCTGACCAAGTTCCGCTTCTCGTGCCTGAAGCTGGACCGCACATTGGTCACCGGGCTTGACGACGAACGCAACCAGATGCTGATCCGGTCGATGGTGGGCATGGCGCAGAACCTTGAAATGGACCTGCTGGCCGAAGGGATCGAAACCGAGGCACAGGCGAATATCCTGCGCGATCTGGGTTGCGAGCTGGCGCAGGGCTATCTTTTCTCTCCGCCCCTGCCCTTTGGCGAAATCAGGGATTGGCTGGACGCGCGCTAGGGGCAGGAAGGGCTTGCATCCATGCGCGTTGATGCGCATGTTTCGCGCAACCTTGACGTGCATCGGTGATATTTCATGGCGACGATCAATCTGCGCGCAGGCCAAGGCATCATCCGGGATATGACGCTGCTTGACTGGTCGGTCTATATCGGGCTTGCCAATGTCAGCCGGGGCGCAAGTCAGTTGCGGCTGTCCGATGGGACCAGCGATTACGCTTTGTTCACCGGCACCAATCTTGCCTATGGCGGCGCAGGTCCGGGCGGTTTGAAATCGGGCACCATCACCGCGCTGCGGCTGGTGGCCGATGGCAAGGTGGTGCTGGACGCAACGGGCCTTGTCGCCAGCGCCGCAGCATTGGCCGGTGCGTATCAGGCGTCGAACGATGCGCGCTTTTCACAGCTTCTGCTGGCCGGAAATGACGTAATCCAAGGCGCGGATCTGGCCGAAACGCTGGCCGGTTACGACGGTGCAGACACCATCCAGGGCATGGGCGGAAACGACAAGATCTTCGGTGGGTTGGGCAATGACCGGCTGTTCGGCGGGCTTGGTGCCGATACCCTGCTGGGCGAGGCCGGGAATGATTTCTTGTCCGGCGGCGATGGCAATGACGTGCTTTATGGCGATCTGGGCGCAGATACGCTGCAAGGCGATGCGGGCAATGATGCGCTTTATGGCGGTGACGGTGACGACCTGATTTCGGGCGGGTTGGGCAACGACACTGCATATGCAGGCAATGGCAACGATACCGCATCCGGCGGCGCGGGGAACGACACGCTTTATGGTGAGGGTGGGAACGACCGCCTGTCAGGTGATGACGGTCAGGACCGGATTTTTGGCGGCACCGGGAACGACACCCTTTTCGGCGGCAACGGCCATGACACGCTTTATGGCGAAGTCGGGAATGACTGGCTGGTCGGCGGTGCGGGTAATGACTGGCTGGGCGGAGGGCCGGGCAATGACACCTTGCAGGGCGATGCAGGCAACGACACGCTTTTCGGCGAATTGGGTGCCGATCTGCTGATTGGCGGGCTGGGCAACGACCAGCTTTACGGCGGCGCGGGCAATGACAGGCTGAACGGCGGGGCTGGTGCCGACCGCCTTTACGGCGGTGCGGGCGCGGATGTCTTTGTCTTTGCCAATGCCGCTGATTCAACCCCGAATATCCGCGACTATATCGACGATTTCACCCCGGCGCAGTTGGACAGGATTGATCTGTCTGCCATCGACGCGAATAGCGGCCTAAGCGGCAAGCAGGATTTCAGCTATATCGGCAATCAGGCGTTCAGCGGTGCGGCGGGCGAATTGCGCTGGATGCGAACCTCCGATGCCACATATGTGCAGGCCGATCTGAACGGTGACAAGATCGCAGATTTCGCGGTCGAGATCGGGAAATCCATTGATCTGAGCATATCTGACTTCCTGCTTTAACACCTGCGGCCATGCTTGGAACATTGCACGGTCCCGAAGGTTGGCTTTCTGCAATCGCAGGAGGAACCATGCGTGGACCCGACCAGCTCGGTCCCTATCCCGAACGGGGCAAGGATTGCGAGCGCGCGCTGGAGGATGGCGTGCTTGAAATCGTCGAACAGGCCGCATCCGCCGGATGGATGCGCGAAGAAATATGGGCTGCCCTGTCGGCGCTGATACATGACATCCGCCACGACGACCGATGACGCCGTGGCTGCGCAAAGGAAAAAATCGGCAACTTAACCTTTTTCAATGATAAGGGCATGACCGGAACCCCTGCCCGACCCCGCGCATTCGACCTTAGATAGATTTGCCGGGGGGCCTTAAGCCGATGTCTGACAATATTCTGGACCATATCCCCGCCCTGCGCGCATATTCCCGCGCCCTGTGCCGTCACAGGATTTCCGATGCCGAAGATCTGGTTCAGGAAACGCTGATGCTGGGGATCGAGCGTGTGCATCAATATCGTCCCGGCACGAACAAGCGCGCATGGCTTTTCACCATCATGCGCAACCGTTTTTTCACGAATTGCCACAAGGCGGGGCGTGAACGCACGGGTGACATGGATTGCGTGTCCGCGCAGCGCATCGCCCAGCCCGAACAGGAATGGCATCTGCAGATAATCGAATTGCGCCATGCGTTGCAGCAATTGCCGACGCATTACCGCGAAGCCATCGTGCTGATCGGCGTCCTTGGCGAAAGCTATGACGATGCGGCGCGGATCATGGATTGCGACATCGGCACGGTGAAAAGCCGCGTCAGTCGGGCACGATCGAAACTTCAGGAGGTGCTGAATCCGGCAGGCGATCTGTTCCACGTCTCGGGGCAGATATCACCCGAAGCGATGCGGACCGCCGCATAAGGAATGCGAACGCCGACCCGGAAACCCGGATCGGCGCCTGCCTGATCGGGGGATCAGACGTTGTTGTCTTCGATGCGGTTGCCTTCGTGGTCCAGACGCTCGATCTCGACGGCCTGCTTGCGCACGGTGTCCTTTATCGTTTCGACATGCTCACGCTCGCCCTTGCGCAGGACGATTTCTTCGGCGACATGGGCGCGCTTCGAGACGACAGCCTCTTCGCGGGTTTCGACCATTTCGATGGTCGAGTCGTTCCAGTCCCAATCCACATCCGACAGGACTTCCGGCTGATCCATGACCTTGCGGATCACTTCGGCATGTTCCTGACGCAGCGTAACCTGGGTTTCGACCGGACGCTCGATCACGTAACGGCGGATGCGGGTCTTGCCAGCTTCGACGCGGCGCTTGCCGACTTCCAGCTGTTCTTCGGCCAGACGCAGGACTTCGTCCTTGATGTCGCCCAATGCGCGATGCTCGGCGATCAGGCCGGCACCACGGGCTTCCAGATCGACCGACGTGAACTGGCCAAGGATTTCCTCGGCACGGGCAGCCTCGTCGTCGTTTTCGACGCGGACGGTCAGGATCGCACCACCGCTGGACAGGGCCTTGTCGAAAACGGCGCCTTCATACAGCTGGACTTCGCGACCGAACAGGGTGCGCCAGAAGGTCGGGCCGAATTCGGCGCGGCCAACCAGTTCCACGACCGCATCGCGGTCAAGGGTGTTCACTTCCGGGTCGGGGAACCCGGCGTCTTCAAGGGCTTTCTCTGCACGGCGGCTTTCAGCAGCGGTGTCGAAAAGCACCACCATTTCATCTTTTCTGATCATGTCTTGCTCCACTAGATAAAAAGCCCCGGAGGGCGCCCTCACTTAAAAGGCGGACCTTGGCCCGCCAGACACGACCGGAAGAACGGTCATGACTCCTTCGGCGGCAGACGCAGAACTTCGGCCACATGGCGGCGAAGCGTCACCTGCTCGCGATGCTGTTCGACATGGCGCTGTTTGCGGATGCGGATTTCTTCCTTCAGCATCAGCTTGCGCTCGACCACGATGATCTCCTCGACCACCGGGATGATGATTTCGTCATCGGTCTCGCGGATTTGCGGACGAGCTTCGACGATTTCGCCGACCGGGACATGCTCGACGGCCATGTCCAGATGCACCAGCTCCTCGGCGACTTCCTCGACCCGTTCCTGTGTGCGGCGATGCAGGCGCAGGCGGCCGGTTTCGACCACGCGGCGACCGACCTCCAGTTCCTCC
The DNA here is from genome assembly GCF_900182695.1 of Paracoccus laeviglucosivorans. Lineage (GTDB taxonomy): Bacteria > Pseudomonadota > Alphaproteobacteria > Rhodobacterales > Rhodobacteraceae > Paracoccus > Paracoccus laeviglucosivorans. The sequence continues at coordinate 7,527 of NZ_FXTK01000006.1, read as the reverse complement.
TCAAGCAGGCGCATCACCGCCTCGTTCTCGATCAGTAGCGCCTCGCCTTGGGCCAGCGCGACATCGGACAGCGGCAGATCCGCCGCCGCGACCACCTGACCTTCGGGCAGGATTGCCTTGCGCAGCGCCTTGCGGGCCTTTTCCATGGCCTTGTCGCGCGCCTTGTCAGATTTCTTCATCTGGGACCTCATGGTTTGAAACGGAATGGCCGCCCAGAGATAGGGCATGGACGCAACCTGTCCCCCGACCCGCATCGCCAACCGCATCCACGGAAGCATGCCGCCATAGGCATGAAGGGTCGGTCTGACATAAGTTGGAACGTCATTGCGGATGCGTAACGGATCATTGTCCATCGTGGCGCCCCTGAAACCGGATCGACTCGCTTCGACCATGGGGACCAGTTGAACCAAGGTTTATGGCAGACATATTTCGGCGCGACTCTGAAAATTTGACAGTTTCGTGTCTTTGCCGAAAGCCGCCCGAGGCGCAGGAACCGGCAAAAGACGGGCAATCGCGCCACATTCCCGTTACATCCGCATGGGTCCGGTCGCATTTGTGTTGAAGCGTAAATATCATGGCACCACCATGAAACTGTTACAAACACGAGGTTTGCCGCTGTGGCTCAGGACGGCGATTCGCTACAGGACCATGCCAACCGTTTGATCGGTTTGCCCGATTTCGGCAAAGACGGTTTCCCGGCGGCTTTGGTCATCTCAGGGCCGCGCGGTTGCGCGACACTGCGGATCGATGCTGCGCTGACCTTTGACGAACCGCCCCGCAAAGCCGTGCTGATGGCACGTGCCCTTGGGGCAGAACATTGCGCATTGCTGTTTCCCAGCCATTTGCGCTTTGCCGGATCAACGGGCTTTGCCTGCCTGGTCGCCGTGTCCGTGGACGCTGCCGGTAGTCAGATGACGCTGTTCGCGCGTCGTCAAGGCGTGGCCCACCCACTGCGCAGCGGCTTGGTAGGAACGGCCCCACCTGCCGGGTCGGTCGCGGCACTTTCGTCATTGGTCGCAGTCGAAACAAGTGACGAAGACGTGCAGCGCGCGTGGCAGCAGCTTGAGGCCATGGGGGTCAGCATTGCGGCAAGCGGGCGGGTCCTGCACTAAGGCCCGCCCGTAACCGTCAGGCGACGAATGCCTTGATCTGATCGATGATCGCGGTCAGTGCCGGACCGATGATCCCGGCGTAATCGCTGTTGCCCATAAGCTTGGTCACCGTCTCCTCCAGCGCGGGCAGCTGGCCTCCGATCAGTGCGGAAAGCGCGGACTTACCCTCGGCGCCCAACTGGCTGATCGAGGGGGCAAGGCTGGTCAGGTCGCCCTGAACACGGGTCAGGGTCGCCATCGCCGAGGTCGCCGTTTCGGTGCTGGTGATGCCCGCAAGCGAGGTGGTCAGATCCGACATCGCGGTCCGCATCCGGCTGCCCACATCGACATCGCCCACCATCAGGGCCGAAGTGGTCGCGCCCTCAGCGACCTCTTCCGTGCGATCGCCGCCGAACAGGTTGGAAAGCAGCCACAGGATCAGGCCCAGTATCAGCAGGCCGACCAGCCAATGCCACCACGGGCGCCCGGCAGGAATTGCTGCAGCCTGCGGCATACGCGGCGTGTGGACGGGTTGGCTTAGCGTAGCGACCGGCTCGACCTGCGCGCGCGGCGGCGTGGCGCGGACCGGGGCGTCCAGCGCATCCAGTTCGGCACCTACGGCATCCAGCATCCCGGCGCTGCGCAGGCTATTTGCAAGTTCGCGCGGCATGGCTTGCGCGATGGCCGCCTTGTCGCTGGACAAAAGCCCCAGCACGCCCGAGGCATCAAGTCCGCGTTCGCGCGCGATGCCGCCCAGCTTGCCCATGACGAAATTCGTCAGCAGTCCAAGGAACGGACCGCCTGCGCCTTCGGGAAAGCCCGCGAAACGGCTAAGTGTCGAGGCGAAGGTGCCCATCCGCCCGCCGCCGATGATTCCCGACAGCAGATCCGAGCCCTGCGCGCCCAGTCCTGCCGGATCGCGCGACAGCATGTCGCCAAGCCCGGAAAGCATATCCGGCGACTGCCCCTTCAAGGCGGTGGCGAAAGCATCCGCGGCAGAAGCATTGTTCTGCGTGGCGCTGAGCATCGTGGCCAGAAGACCCGGAATGCCGCCCTTGGCCGCAGACTCGACACTGCCGCGCGATGCGCCAAGCCAGCCTGCGATCTGGTCAATCATCGCCGGGGTAATGAGTTTTGCAATCTCGCCGATTATGGTGAACTCTGTGTTACTGGTTAAAACGACTGTTACAGGCAGACGCTAACCCCTTCATGTGACGGGAATTTGAACGCGCATGAATTGCATGTCAGCTTGGTCACAACCTTCGGGTCGGCGCCTTCGTTTTTCACGATGCCCAGTCGAAGCTGTTAAACGGCCCCGGCCTGCTTCGCCCCTTATCCTATTACCGAAGTCGGGCTTTGTCCCTGCCCATGCACTTGTCAATCCTGAAAGCCGTTTCGGGAACCGGGATGGCCTGACCGACGCACGCCTTTTTGTCGAATGCATTCTGCATCGATTTGCGGCAGGACATCGCCATCTGCTGCTTGCGGGTCTGCCTGCCGCCCTGAGAATGCCACTTTTTCGTAATAATATTGAGACATTAAAAGATTGCTAGACTTGCGCGAATTCCTATGATCATAACGCGTTTAAGACTAGCTATTCGCGAATCTTACCGCAAAGAATTCGGCTACCGGATTCAATGTGTCATTTACCTTTGAAGCATCATTGAACCGCGAAATGCGGTGTCACCTCGCAGGAACAGGTTCATCGCCCGCCCTCGGCGCGGCGGCTCTAACTGATAGAAAGCTTGGTTTAGTTGTAGGGTGTTCGAAAGTGCATAGCTTTTCCAAACCAATTCATGGTGCGCGCGGCCTGTTCGCTATGCTGGTGGTCATATACCACGTCTATAACTCTGGACTGCCGCATGTGCCAATGCCCTGGATTTTGCATCAGGGCTTTTCGTCGATGCAATTCGGTGTCGAGCTTTTCTTTGCGATAAGTGGCTTCGTCATCATCGGCACCATGAGACGCGCGGCCACCCCGGCCCAATTCATCGTCGAGCGTGCAACCCGTATCTATCCGGTTCTTTGGGCATCATTACCAATTGCATGTGCCTTCCTGATCCTGGGTGGACGAGACCCTTTCGCCGGTTACGGCCTTCTTGAATCCATCGGCCTTTTGATCGGCAATTTCCTGGCATTGGGCCCCGTGCTTCCTGTCCCGGTCATATACAAGATCGCATGGACCCTAAGCTTTGAGTTCGCATTTTATTTCATGGGCTTCATCGTATTGCTGTCGCGGCGGCACAATCGAGACCTGACCTGGCTTATGATCGCCTTGGGACTGGTGATGTGCATATTCACGCCACGCGCCATATTCTTTCTTGCAGGTGTTCTGGTCGGAACCGGATATGCCGAGCGATCGCCTGTTCGGTATCTTTCACGCGCACCGGGGCTTTGCATTCTGGCCTTTCTGGCGTTGTGGCAGGCGACTGCAAATCCGCAGACACCATTCATCGATCCAATATATCAATGGGGTCGGGATTTTCATTGGCTGACCGGCCCGCTGGCATTCATCGCCTGCACCGCCGCAATAAATGGTTTGGTGCATCAACGCGGATTTGTATCTCAGATCCTTCAGATACGACCCTTGCTTTGGCTGGGGACAATAAGCTTTAGCCTTTACCTGTGGCATCCGCTTGTATTGGGCACGGTCAAGGATACGATGCGCAAACTGGCCCTGCCCGACATGCTGGGTGTTTGGACCCAGCCAGTCTTTTTGCTGATCGTGCTTCCTCCCTGCTTGATCCTCGCGGCAGCGAGCGCAAGGCTCCTAGAGGGTAAAGTCACACGCTACCTGCGCAGAAGATGGATCGGTCCGGCCCATCCGGCAAAGCACGAGCAAGCTCTTCCGCTTTGAAGCAGTCATCCAAAAGGTTTTGGCTTATGAAGAATTTTCATTGAAGATCAGCTGGTCTTCAATGAAGCACGCCGACGATAGATGCGGATATTTCAGAGGATATAAAAGGCTATCAAAATCCGGCTGCATCGGTTTCGGATTTCCGCCGTGCCATAGAAACACTCTTTATCTACAGCGATTGGCTACGCCTTTTCTGGTCGCCGTGACTCTCTGGGTTTCCGACTCAGGTTTTCAGCTTAACGGCACCTGCGAGCGATGATCAATGGGTATGGGCGAGGCTGCGCAGCCCATTGTTGCCAACCACGACTTGATCACATCGCGCCATTCTGGAAAGATGGCGATCTTTATCGGGCTGAGAAGCTACAAATCATAACACCTCGTGATCATATGAAGAAAACATGAGGATACCTGCACAGGATGTATTCACTACACCGATCCCGGACCGTAACTACCAGAAGATACTCCGCAGGCATGAGCTCAGGGTCTCAACGAGTGACAAGGGGAATTGCTATAATAACTCGGCAGTTGAGAGCTTCTTCAAGTCGCTGAAAGCGGAACTGGTTTGGAGACGCCACTGGCACATCCGGCATGACGTCGAGATTTCCCTCTTCGATTACATAAACGGCTTACAACCCGCGCCGAAAGTACTCAGCCCTCGCCTGGAGATCCACCCGTGGCCTTCGAACACTGAGCTGCTGCCGGTTCCGTGGACAGCTGGTTAAGCTAGCATAGCGCGGGCTTCGAACTCCATTGGGCTTGATGTAGCCCAGTTTCGAGTGAGGCCGCCGCGGGTTGTAGAAGCGTTCGATGTAATCGAAGACATCGGCACGTGCTTCGTTTCGGGTGCGATAGACTTTCCTGGCTGTCCGTTCGGTCTTCAGCGTTGAGAAGAAGCTCTCCATTGCGGCATTAACCCAGAGGTTACCCGCGCGGCTCATCGGGCAGGTGATCCCATTGTCGGCCAGAAGCCGCTGGAACTGCGCGCTTGTGTATTGGGCGGATTCAACCGGTCGTCGCAACACCCAGATTAGGAGGTGTTGATGCCGACAGGAAGGCGCAAATCAGAGAAGTCCACGCGGAAGAAGTTACGCTCGCCGGGACGGCCTCCGGTATGGCAGCGTGAGAACCTGTGTCGGTTCTGGCGGGCGATCGCGATGGGGGTCACGAGTGAAGAGGCCGCGGTGCTTGCGGGTGTGTCAGCACCTGTCGGAGCCCGGTGGTTCCGAAGTTCGGGTGGCATGCCTGCTACGCAGCTTGCCGCCTCCTCGCGGCCTCCCACCGGTCGCTGCCTGACCTTCGCAGAACGCGAGGAGATCGCGCTCGAACGCGCGAGAGGCAGCGGCATTCGTGCCATCGCGCGCAAGCTGGGCCGATCGCCGAGCACGATTTCGCGCGAGATCCGGCGGAACTCGGCGACGCGTAGCGGCAACTTCGATTACCGTGCCATCAGTGCCCAGTGGCATGCAGATCGTGCCGCGGAACGGCCAAGGCCGGGCAAATTAATGAAGAACGCGGCTTTGCGGGACTATGTTCAGGACCGGTTGTCCGGCATGATCGCCATGCCCGACGGCACCACCTTCGCCGGACCCGAGGCGCCTTGGAAGGGACGGCGGCGTGTCCATCGGCAGAAGCGACGCTGGGCGCTCTCCTGGAGCCCCGAGCAGATCGCGCAGCGTTTGAAGATCGACTTTCCGAACGACCCCGAGATGCGCATCAGCCACGAGGCGATCTATCAAGCGCTTTATATTCAAGGACGTGGCGCGCTCAGACGCGAACTCTCGGCCTGCCTGCGCTCCGGGCGCGCCCTGCGAATGCCCAGAGAGCGGGTCCGCAATCGAGGCAAGGCTTTCGTCGCGGGGGCGCTGATGATCAGCGATCGCCCGGCGGAAATCGCGGACCGGGCGGTGCCAGGCCATTGGGAAGGCGGCCTCATCCTCGGTTTGGGCAGCTCCGCGATCGGCACGCTCGTCGAGCGAAAGACGCGCTTCACACTGCTATTGCACCTGCCGCGAATGGAAGGGCACGGCGCGGCAAAATCTGTCAAGAATGGCCCAGCACTGGCCGGTCATGGCGCTGAGGCCGTGCGCGACGCGATCACCGCAACGATCATTGACCTGCCCGCACATCTGCGCCGGTCATTGACTTGGGATCAGGGGGCAGAGATGGCACAGCACGCCCGACTTCGGGTCGAAACCGGATTGGATATCTACTTCTGCGATCCACAAAGCCCTTGGCAGCGCGGAAGTAACGAGAATACCAACGGCCTGCTGCGGCAATACTTTCCCAAAGGCACGGACCTCAGCCTTCATGGCGCCGATGAATTGATCGCGGTCGCGCATGCGCTGAACACCAGACCGCGCAAGACGCTCGGCTGGCGAACGCCGGCTGAAGCCTTCGAGGATGTCCTCGAACATGATATCAACGAGGGTGTTGCGACGACCGGTTGAATCCGCCATGCGAGCCGCGGTCTGAATGATGCAGCAGAGCGTCGGCCTTCCCGCGCCGCCAGACCGCCATCATCAGCGCATCCATGACCAGTGAGGCATCCCGATCAGCCTTCATGGACCAGCCCACGGCGCGCCGGGAAAAGAGGGTCCAGCACGACTGCGACGTAGAGCCAGCCTTCCGCGGTCCAGATGTAGGTGAAATCGGCCAGCCACTTGTGGTTCGGCCGGTCCGCTGCGAGATCCCGGTCCAGGATGTTGTCGGCGATCACCGACCGTTCGCGGTCATCCTTCGGCTTACCGCGGCGCCTGGGTCGCGCCCGCAAAGCATTAATCCGCATCAGCCGTTCGATCAGGGTCGAAGCCCACAGGCAAGCCCGTCCTCAAGAACATCCCGCCAGACACGTCGTGCGCCACAGGTCCGGTCACTGGCCTTGAAGCTCGTCTCGATCGCTGCGACGAGCTTCGCGTCATGGATCTCGCGGGTGCTGGGTGGGCGGCTGAGCCACGCATGAAAGCCGGACCGCGAAACCTCAAGAACCTCGCAGAGCCAGCTTACCGACCAGATGTGGCGGTGTTTTGCGATGAAGGCGAACCTCATATCACCTCGCGCGCGAAAAAAGCGTTCGCCATTGTGCTCGAACCAATGGCGCGCATGGCTCACCTATCTTCAGAATGTCACGCTCCGCACGCAGCCGCGCGACCTCTTTCTTCAGCGCTGCAATCTCGGCCAGATCAGCCCACATCTGCCCATTCCCCGGAAATGCTGTGGCCGGGGTCATGGTCAGTTCCCGCATTCAGCGGCGCAGCACACTCTCCGCAATATCGAAATCACGGGCCGCCTGCGCTACTGCAACGCCCCGGTCCGTCACCAGCCTCACGGCCTCGACTTTGAACTCGCGGCTGAACTTCCGTCTCGTCATATCTGCACTCCAGTTCCTTGGTCACGATCTTATCTTCGTGTCCATGAAACCGGCAGCAGCTCAAACCACCTGCACTCAGGGCTGAAGATGCGCTCGCCCCGCAAATTCATTACAGCTTGACCTGCCCCCCGGAACGTCCCACGGTTTGATGTAGAGTTTGCTTCACCACGCAGGAGCAGACGACATGAGGAAAAGCCGCTTCACCGAGGCGC
>NZ_FXTK01000005.1 GCF_900182695.1 Paracoccus laeviglucosivorans | reverse complement strand
AAGCCATCAAATCTCCAGAATTTCCACGGTCAGAACCACCAACAAGCGACCCGTCCCGTCCCGTTCAGCGTCTCCGCCGTTCGGTGAAGGGGTATTTACGGATCACGCCCAAAACCCGCAACCCCAAAATTGCAGAAAAACAACATTAAATGGCAAGTGCCTGTTATTAATCAGAAAAAAACCAACACCCCCATGACGCCAGCATGACAGACAACGACCAAAGCCGGAACCTAACCAGCCCGCCGCCAGCCCAACAACCGACCAACAAAACCAAACGCGCCGGGAAAACGCAGAAAAAGTAGAAAAAGAATCGCGGCAAGTCCCTGAACCAAAAGCCGGATTAAGCAGGCAGTTTGGTGTAACGCTCAGAAAATGACTAATTAACGGAACCAGAATTGCGCATGAGGGGTTGGTCCGTCAGTCGCGAGCGTTGGTAGTGAGTAATCTGGGGCCCCACGTTTCCCTGGGCGACGGATTGGCCAGAACGGTCAAAGACAGGAATTTTCCGATCATCGCCATGATCGAACGCCAGCCGATCTTTCGGTTCGGCGCAGCATATCTATGCGTCAGATGGGGTCGTATCCGTTCGGGCAAGCGGAACCGCGCGGCCAATCACATGCGGAATGACGCCCGCCCCTTCGTTCAAATGGGGGCCGGCCAGCGCATCGACCTGAAGCTCGATCCCACGCCAATCGGCCCAATAGGTGACATCATGGCCTTTGAACTCGACCGCCGTGATGCGTCCCGCATCAGCGGCATCCGAGGGGCGCAACTGAATGCTTTCAGGACGCAGCGAAAGCGTGACATGTCCGGTCGCGGGCCGGGCAAGCGCAAGTCGCCCCAGCGCCGTTGCACAGAATGCCCCGTCCGCGACCCCGTCGATCAGGTTCGTGCGACCCAGAAAGCCTGCGACAAAGCGGTCATGCGGCAGATTATAGATTTCTCGCGCTGCGGCGCATTGCAGGATGCGCCCGCCGCTCATGACCGCAATGCGGTCGGCAAAGCTAAGTGCCTCCTCCTGATCATGCGTGACCATGACGATCCCAAGGCCGGTGGATTTCAGCAGCCGCCGGATTTCACGCCGCGTTGCGGATCGCAGGATCGGGTCGAGGTTCGAAAACGGTTCATCCAGCAGGATCAGGCTTGGTCCGGCGGCGAAACTGCGCGCCAACGCGGCCCGCTGCTGTTGGCCGCCCGACATCTGGTCGGGAAAACGCCCGCCAAGGCCGTCCAGTCCGACAAGCCCGAGCATATCCCGAGCCGTGGCAAGCTGTCCGTCCCTTGTGCCAAAGCGCACATTATCCAGCACGGTCATATGCGGGAACAGGGCGAAGTCCTGAAACACCATCCCGATCCCCCGCCGTTCCGGCGCAAGGTCGGTGATGGCGCGGCCGTTCAACAGCACCTGCCCCGCGTCGGGAGTCTCGAACCCGGCGATCATGCGCAGCGTCGTGGTCTTGCCGCAACCCGAGGGGCCGATCAACGCAAGGATTTCCCCCGCCGCCAGATCGAAAGATACGTCTTGTGCGGCATGATGGCTGCCGAACCGCTTGCCAAGGCCGCGCACGGATAGAAGCGTCATGATCGCCCCTCGCCTTCGTATTTCAGGATCAGCCCGATAAATAGGCTGGAGAACAGGATGATCGCCAGCGCATAGGGCGCGGCCTCGGCCATCATCCCTTCGACGGTGCGGGCAAAGACGTTCATCGACATGGTGCGAAACCCGGTTGGCGACAGGATCCACGCCATCGGCAGTTCCTTGACGACCATGATGAAGACAAGGATGCCACCCGCCGCAACAGGTCTGCGCAGACGCGGCAGCACGATCCGCCCGAACGCCCGCGCCGGTGAAGCGCCAAGCGAACGTGCGGCTTCCTCTTGCCGGGTGCCGATCTGCAACAGCGCAAGGCGGATCGGGCCGAACGCCAGCGCCAGAAAGCTCATTGCATAAGCAAAGATCAGCAGGGCAAGGCTTTGATACAGGACCGGCACGGCCTGCAGCGAAAAGAACACCATCGCCAGGGCAAAGGTAAGCGGAGGCGTCGCATAGCCGAGATAGGCCAGCCGCTCGGACATGCGGGCCAGACGGGTATCGTGGCGCAGGCTCAGCAATACGACCGGCAATGCCAGCCCCGCCGCCAGCGCAGCCACCGGCGCCGCGACGATCGCCGTGCCAAGCGCGGCTTTGGCCAAGGCCGCCACGTCCAGCGCCGCCAGACCGAACCGCATCCAATGCACCAGCACTGTCAGGGGCAAGCCCAGCGTGCAAAGAACGACCAGCGCAATGCCCGCACCCGCCAGCCAGACCCAAGCGCCCAGCCGCACCGGACGTAACTGCCGCGCCGCTCCGGTTCCCGTTCGTGCAAACCCCCGCCGCCGCGTGGCCATCCGCTGCAACCGCAGCGCGGCCAAGGTCAGCGCCAGCAGCATCAGCGACAGCCACGCAGCATAGGTCCGGTCAAAGGCGCCGCTGTATTGCGTGAAGATGGCGTAGCTGAAAACCTCGTAGCGCATCAGGGCGACGGCACCGAAATCGCCGATGACATACAGGCCCACGATCACCCAGCCCGACACCAGCGCGGGCCATATCTGTGGCAGCGTGACGTGCCGGAACACGGCCCAGCGTGATTTGCCAAGGCTGCGCGCGGTCTCTTCCAGCGCCGGGTCCATTCCAAGGAATGCCGCGCGCAAGTTCAGGAAGATATAGGGGAAGGTATAAAAGGACAGCGCCAGCGCCGCGCCCCAAAGTCCGTAAAGCGGCGGGGTCGACACGCCGAACCAGTGCCGCAGGAACCCATAATATCCCGATAGCCCGATCAGCGCATAGGCCATGACATAGCCCGGCACAGCCAGCGGCAGAACAACCAGATAGGACAGCAGCCGCCTGGCACGCAAATCGCTTCGGGTCAGCAGCCACGCCAGCGGAAACGCGATTGCCGTTCCGATCGCCAGCGTCAGCGCCACCAGTTTAAATGTGTTCGCCAGCAGCAGGGCATTGCGCGCACGGAACACGATGTCCAGCAATTCAACCGGATCAGCATCCAATGCGCGCAAGACCAGCCAAAGCGCTGGCAGGCAGGTGCCAGCGCAGACCAGCAGCGCGGGCAGCACCAATATGATGGGTGCCCGCGCCAAGATCAAAGCAGACCCGCGTCGCGCAGAAGCGTCAGCGTGCCTTCCAGATCGCCCAGCGTGTTGGTATCGACCTTCGGGCTGATCTCGGACACGGTGTTCAGCGATTCCAACGTGGCTGCGGGAATGATACCCGTGCGGACGGGGTATTCGTTGCCCTGAAGCGTGATGAACTGTTGCGCGGCGGGCGACAGCAGGAAATCGATAAACGCCTGCGCCTCGTCCTTGTTATCGCTGGCTTCGACGATGCCTGCGCCCGCCACCAGCACAAGGTTTCCGATGTCACCCGCGGCGAAATGCGTCTGAGCAACCGGGAACTCCGCGTCTTTGGCGGTATAACGGCCAAGGTAGTAGTTGTTCACCAGCCCGTAATCGACTTCGCCATTGGCGATGCCCTCGATCTGGGTGCCGTTGTTCTTGTAGACCTTGGTGTCGTTGGCCACCATCGCGTCAAGCCACGCCTTCGCCGCGTCGTCGCCCTGCGTCAGCCGGAACGCGGTCACGAATGCCTGGAACGAGCCGTTGGTCGGTGCCCATGCGACGCGACCACGATACTTCTCGTCCGAGAGATCGGAAATGGATTGCGGCAGATCCTCGGCCGCGCGTTCGGTCGAATGGACCAGCACCCGCGTGCGCCCCGAAGTCGCGACCCACTTGTTCGCAGGGTTGCGGAACACCTCCAGCACGGTTTCGTTCGTGGCGGCAGGCAAATCGGCAAAGCGTTCCGACAGCGCCCCCAGCGCGCCCGCATCCTGCGCCCAGAACAAGTCCGCCGGGCTGGCGTCGCCCTCCTCCATCAGAAGCGTCGCCATTTCAGAGGTGGAGCCATAGCGGACCTCGGCATCGATGCCGGTCTCGGCTTCGAATTGCTGGATCAGCGGCCCGATCAACGCCTCACCGCGCCCGGAATAGATGGTCAGCGTGTCGGCGGCGGCAATGGTTGTCATACCCAGCAGGGCGATGCCGGAAAGAACCGTGGTTTTCATGATGTGCATCCCGTTTGATTGCAGAAAACCGGACGTCTTGCGGCTTTGCCGGGCGGCATGGCTTCGGGGAGGCATCCCCGGTCAAGTGAACCGATGTGCCGGGATTAGTCGACAGTTCCGGTCAGGGAAATCGGCCCCCGACCATTGCGCCGGGGCATAGGACTTAGGTCCGATCCTGCCCGCGCAGAATCAACGCGGCCTCGGTCCGGTTTCGGGCGTTCAGCTTTTGCAGGATGCGCGTCATGTGATGCTTGACGGTCTTTTCCTGAAGACCGGCAAGGCGGGCGATTTCTTTGTTGGAATGCCCCTCGGCCACAAGACGCAGGATCTCGTCCTCGCGCCCGGTCAGAAGGTTCAGCCCACGCTCGGGGACTTCGCGGCGCTTTTCCCCAAGCACGCGCGCGGCAAGGGTGGGCGCCACGTAGCCTTCGCCCCCTGCGATGGCGCGGACCGCCTCGATCAGACTGCGTGTCCCGATGCCCTTGACGATATAGCCCGACGCACCCGCCGCAAGCGCAGCCATCAGATTTTCGCTGTCTTCGGATGCGGTCAGGATCGCGACCCGCATTCCGGGGTTTTCGCGGCAAAGAGACGGCAGCACGGTCAGCCCGCCACCCGGCATGGAAAGGTCAAGCAAAAGCACATCGGGTCGAAGATCGCGGGCCAGCGTCAAGGCCTCGGCGGCGGATGCACCCTCGCCGCAGACGGTCAGATCCTCGGCCTCTTCAAGCGACAGCGTCAGGCCCCGTCGGAAGATCGGATGATCGTCGATCACAACTATGCGCATCATGCGTCCTTCACCGGCAGCAGCATTGTCACGCAAGTGCCGTGCCCTTCCTGAGTATGCAAGTTGAAGCGGCCATCAAGTCCCACGACACGATCGCGCAATCCGGCAAGGCCCAGACCCGACATTTCGGTCGCGGGATCGAAACCCGGTCCAGTGTCGCTGACCTCGACTTCGACATTGCCGGTCGTTTCGCGGATCACGACGCTTTGCCCCGCGCCCGCTGCGTGACGCGCGCTGTTGTTCAGCGTTTCCTGCAGAAATCGATAAAGACAGTTTTTCTTGGCCACCGACAGTTCCGGCAGGTCGCGCGCAATCGTCAGGCACACCTGTGTGTTCATCCTGCTTTCATGTGTGCCGACAAGCCGATTGGCAATATCTTCGACGGACCACCTTTCCAGTTCGGGCAGCATCATGCCGCGGCAGATCAGACGCAAATCCTCAAGCGCCTCATTCACCGCGCCTGCGGCCTGCTCCTGCCCCGCTGCACCATCCAGTCGCATCGCGGCAAAAGCCATCAGTTGCGCCGGCCCGTCATGGATGTCGGCCGAGAGCCTGCGCAGCGTATTCTCGCTCTGCTCAGCGATGCGGGCGTTTGCCTGCGCCACCCGCACGCTGAGCGCGTCGTTCTGGCGCAGCAGACGCGACAATTCCGCGATCTGCACATTCAGCGCCGCGCGCTGCTGTGCGATCGTGCGATGCCCCTGCGCAAACATCGCATATAGCGCAAGAAACATTGCAACGGTTATGCAGCCGACCGCGACCCAGCTTTTGATGCGACTGTCCAGAAGATCCGCGCGAAGGGCTTCTGTCGTCGTGTAGAACTCGGCGACCGCGATCACTTCGCCCGTCCGGTTGGACCGGACCGGGCTGTAGACCTCCATCAACTGCTGACTGCCCATCAGGCCCGGTTCAAGCACATTGCGCAATTCGGCATTGACCTCGCCCGACAGCGCCACGGCAAGGCGGGGATTGTCCGGCGCAAAATGCCCGATGCGTTCGGGACGGTCGCTATAGACGATGCGGCCTTGCGGGCTCCACAGCTTGAAGGCCGAGACTTGGCGGCTAAGCGCCCCCTGCCCCAGAGTGGCCGCAAGCTGTTCTGCATCGGCGTTTGCCAGGTGACCACTTGCACCCATCGTCTGAACGGCTGGCGACACCATCGAATCGACATAAAGCGCCGTGGTCGCCCCGGCATTGTCGGTCACGATCCGCTCGACCTGCGCGCCGACCCAAAACCCGATGCCGATCATTCCGGCACAAAGAACGACGCCCGCCAGAATGATGAACCGCGCCATCAGGCCAGAGGGAAGGAGGCGCATCCGTGATCTCCGTTTCGCTAAGCCATCCGCGACAGCCTTGGCCGCGTATCCGTGCACGGCATCTATTCGTTTCCCGCAATCCCGCAGGCGGACCAATCTATGGCTCAGCGCGGTCGCTTTTTCCACGACGATATGGCCGCGCGCATAGTGTATGGCCTTAGCGTCATCGGTTTCGGACAAACCGGAAGTTTCGGTGGCCGGGTCACAGGTAAAGCTCTTCGATCAGGCCGCGATGGTGATGCGGGCTTCACCGCGCTGGAAGGCTTCAAGGCTCGCCCAGGCGACGTGCGGGGTCAGAATGAAGTTTGGCAGATTCGGAAGCTTCATGAAGGGACGATCTGGCAGCGGAGGCTTCACCGTCACGACATTGAACCCGGCCCCGCTGATCTGGCCGTCGCACCGTCGCGCTGCGCAGGCCCATGGCGATGGCGAGCAGCGCGAGGAGAAGCATCTGCAACGGGCGCGCGGCGTCGTTCCGCTGTGGTGAAGCGCAGGCGGTGAAGACATTGCCCATGCCCAGCAGGCTGACCGTGTCGATGATCCTCGTCGAGACGGAGAGCAGCAACAGGATCGCGCGAAGCGGGGCCGAGGTCGGCTGTCTTGTGATCTGTGCCGCCGCTGCGGCGGAAACGGCTGATGTGTTGATGGGTGATCTGACATGGCTGGCCTCGCGAAAGGAAACACGATGCGCTGACCAAGGTGGAGGCAGGCATCGGGTCGCGTCCTGCGGCTTTGTCCCATCTGCCTGCGGCGGGTCAGCCCCCTCCGGTCTGGAAGGCACCGGGGCCTTTCACATGCCGTTCCACGAAGTCCGAAAATAGCTGCAACCGCGCCGGGATCCGATCAAGCGGCGGGTAATAAAGCGTCAGCCACAGTTCCGGCGGTTCCCAGTCGGGCAGAATTCGGACCAGCCGGCCCGATGCCAGATCCTCCTGGATCATGAAACGCGGCAGCAGCACGATGCCCTGTCCGGCCCGCGCCAAACCCCGCATCAGGGCGGCATTATTGGCGGCCAGCGCCGCCCCGGCCCGAACCCGTTCGACCTGATCACCGCGCGCCAGTTCCCAGACCTCGGACCGGGCCAGCGGATCGTGCGCGATGCAGGTATGCGCTTCCAGATCGTGCGGGGTCGCGGGCGTGCCCTGTGCCGCAAGATAGCTGGGTGCGGCGGCCAGCACGCGGTCCACCCTACAGATTTTGCGCCAGATGCTCAGCACCTCGCGCGAGGCTCGCGAGATCCGGATCGCCATGTCGAACGTGTCATCGACGCTCTCGACAAAGGCGTCGCTCAGGATCACGGAAAACTGCACATGCGGATAGAGAATACGGAACTGGGCGATGATCTCGGGCAGCGGGTCGGCCCCGAACAGCAGCGGCGCGTTCAGCCGGATCAGCCCTGCGGTATCGCCCTGACGCTCGCGCAGCTCGTCCGTGGCGCGGTGCAGATCCGTGACCAGCGGCTCGATCCGCGCCGCAAAGGCCGCGCCCGCCGGTGTCAGCGACACCTTGCGGGTCGTGCGGATGAACAGCTGGACCCCCAGCCGATCTTCCAGCCCAGCGACGGCGCGGGTGACCGATGGCGGCGGCAGGCCAAGACTACGCGACGCGCCGACAAAGCTTGCCTCGTGCGCGACCGCCAGAAACACGCGCAGATCTTCGATTTCACCCATGATTGTCTTCCGTTCCGAGATTTTTATTCAAGACGTCAAACGCGCCGGATGATCTAACTGCCACGTATAATTACTATTAACGCAATACTGAATGCAACATTATATGTATTCATAACAACTAAATCCCGGCGCATCCTAAGCGCAACAGTCTTAGGAGACGTCACCATGACCGCTTCCGCTTTCACCCCGATACCTGCCATCGTCACCAAAGGATCGCCGCTGATCTTCGCCTTCCATGGCACCGGCGGCGATGAACATCAGTTCGCGGGTCTCGTCCCCCAGCTCTGGCCCGGTGCCGGGCTTGTCGCCCCGCGCGGGCAAGTCAGCGAGCACGGCGCGAACCGCTATTTCCGCCGCACCGGCGAGGGCGTCTACGACATGGCCGATCTGGCCCTCCGGCGTGACAAGATGATCGCCTTTGTCCGCAGCCATCTGACCCCCGGCGTTCCGGCCTATGCCTTCGGCTATTCGAACGGCGCCAACATCTTGGCCGCGATGACGCTGACCGCGCCCGATCTGTTCGACCGGGTGGCACTGCTGCATCCGCTGATCCCCTGGGATCCGGCGCCGCAGCCGGGGCTGGCCGGGGTCCGTGTCCTGATCACCGGCGGCACCCGTGACCCGATCGCGCCGCTGTCGGGAACGGAAACGCTGGCACACTACTACGCCGCGCAGGGCGCGCACGTGCAGAAGACGATCCACGCGGGCGGCCATGAGATCCGCCCCGAGGAGATCACCACCCTGAAAACCGCCTTCGAGGACTGATCCGATGATCCTGATCCTCGACATGCCCTGCGCTGACGTCCACGACGGAGAATGACCATGACGACCAAGACCGCAGGCGGGGCGTGGAGCCCGTTCCGCCAGACCGCCTTCACCGTGCTTTGGGTGGCGACCGTGGTGTCGAATATCGGCACCTGGATGAACGATGTCGGCGCAGGCTGGCTGATGACCTCGCTTGCACCCTCGCCGCAGATCGTGGCGATGGTGCAGGCTGCGACGACGCTGCCGGTGTTCCTGTTCGCGGTGCTCGCTGGCGCCGTGGCCGACATCATCGACCGCCGCAAACTGCTGCTGATCGTCAACATCGGCCTGTCGCTCGTGGCCTTCGTGATGGCCGGGATCGTGCAGTCGGGGGCGATGACCCCGGTGCTGCTGCTGATCTTCACCTTTCTGCTCGGCTCGGGCGCGGCCTTTATCGCCCCCGCCTGGCAGGCGATCGTCCCAAAGCTGGTGCCGCGCAGCGATCTGACCGCCGCGGTCGCGCTGAACTCGATGGGGATCAATATTTCGCGGGCCATCGGTCCGGCGCTGGCGGGAGTGCTGATCGCAGCCTTCGGTCTGACCTGGCCCTTCGTGCTGAACGCGATCTCCACCCTCGTCGTCATCGCCGCGCTGATCTGGTGGAAACCCGCTCGGGACGCGGAGAGCAAACTGCCGGCAGAGCATGTCCTGGGAGCGATGATCGCAGGCGTTCGTTATGCCGCCGTGACCCGGCCCTTGCGTCTGGTTCTGGTCCGCGCCGCTGCGTTCTTCCTTTTCGCATCGGCCTTCTGGGCGATGCTGCCTTTGGTGGCGCGTCAGGTCCTCGGAGGCGGCGCCGGTCTTTACGGTACGCTGCTTGCCTCGGTCGGCGTCGGTGCGGTGGCGGGGGCGCTGCTGCTGCCCGGAATCCGCGCCAAGCTCGGCCCCGATCGCACTGTCATGCTCGGCACCGCGGGCACGGCGCTGGTGCTGGCCTTGATCGCCCTGATCCCGACCGTCGCCACCGCGCTGATCGGCGGGCTGATCGCCGGGGCCTCGTGGATCGCGGTCCTCTCCAGCCTCAACGTCGCCGCGCAATCGGCGCTACCCGACTGGGTGCGTGCCCGCGGCCTTGCCATCTTCCTCACCGTCTTCTCGGGTTCGATGTCGCTCGGCTCGCTTGGCTGGGGCACGGTGGCGGCAGCGGCTTCGATCCCGACCGCGTTGCTGATCGCCGCCATCGGCCTTGTGATCGCGGTGCCGCTGACCCTTTGGGCAAAGCTCGGCAGAGCGGGCGAGGATCACCAGCCCGCCCATCACTGGCCCACGCCCGAAGCTGATCCGACCCATGACGCGGCCACCACGATCTGGATCGCCTACGACGTCCCCGCTGAGCACCACGCGCGCTTTTACGCCCTGATGCAGGAGCAACGCCGCTCCCGTCGTGCCCACGGCGCCTATGGCTGGGTGCTCCGCCAAGACGCGACCGATCCGACGCGGCATTATGAGAGCTGGCATGAGACTTCCTGGCTGTCGCACCTGCGCCATCATGATCGGGTCACGGTGGCCGAAAAGGCGCTACAAGACGATATCCGTGCTCTGCTCACCACCAAACCTCTGATCCATCACACCATCGCACACAGAAAGGGCTGACCCATGAGTTGGAACCCCACCCAACATCCCGAATGTCCCGAGAGCCTTGATACGATTGAGACGCTGATCATTCCCCGCGCCCGCGATCTGGGCGGGTTCGAGGTCCGCCGCGCGCTGCCCGCGCCGAAGCGGCAGATGGTCGGGCCGTTCATCTTCTTCGACCAGATGGGGCCGGCCGAATTCCTGACCGGTGGCGGCATCGACGTGCGCCCGCACCCGCATATCGGGCTGGCCACCGTCACCTATCTTTACAAGGGCGAATTCCACCACCGCGACAGCACCGGCGCCGATCAGATGGTCTATCCGGGCGAGGTGAACTGGATGATCGCCGGAAATGGCGTCACCCATTCCGAACGCACCTCGGACGAGATGCGCAGGAAGCCCGGAGCGCTGTTCGGCATCCAGACCTGGGTCGCGCTGCCGGAAAGCGCCGAGGATACCAACGCGACTTTCGAGCACTACGGGAAAGAGGATCTTCCGTTCCTGAACGAGGGCGGCAAGCAGGTGCGGCTGATCCTTGGCTCTGCCTGGGGCAAGACCGCGCCGGTCAAGACCTTCACCGAAACCTTCTATGCCGATGTCGTTCTGGCGGCGGGGGCCAAGATCCCGCTGCCCGACAACCATGAGGATCGCGGGGTCTATGTGACGTCAGGGTCCATCGTCGTCGCGGGTGAGACGTTCGAGGCGGGCCGGATGATGGTCTTCCGCCCCGGCGACCGGATCAGCGTGACCGCCGGGTCCGAAGGGGCGCGGCTGATGCTGCTGGGCGGAGAGACCCTGAACGGGCCGCGCTACATCTCGTGGAACTTCGTCGCCTCGTCGCAGGAACGGATCGACGCGGCCAAGGTGGCGTGGCGGGCAGGCGATTGGAAGCATGGCCGCTTTCGCCTGCCGCCCGGCGACAACAGCGAATTCATCCCGCTGCCTGACGCGCTCTGATCACGCGCTTTGCTCAAGCCAAACCCCGGCGCCAGCGTCCGGGGCTTGCGCCATGCGCGCGCTGGAACATCCGGGTGAAATGGCTCTGGTCCGCGAAGCCGCAGGCCAAAGCCACATCCACCAACGACATCTTGCTCTGGCGCAGCAGCAGGCGTGCATGGTCGAGCCGCTGACCCAGCAACCATTGATAGGGCGACATCCCTGCCGTTTCCCGGAAACTGCGGAAGAAGGTGTTGCGCGGCATGTCGAGCGCTGCGGCGACATCATCCAGGTGCAGCCTTTCGACATCATCCGACATCAGCATCGCCTTGGCCCGCGCCAGTTGCACCGGCGACAGCCGCGCCCGAGGCCGCGGCGGGCGCAGCAAGGCATGGGCCGCCGCCAGATGCTCCATCAGCCGCGCGCCGAACTCCTGACCCATGAGCGGCGCATGCAAGTGCGGCGCGGACAGCCAGCCGAGCATCCCCTGCACCAGTGCGCCCAGCCCGTGATCGACGGAATCGGCGGTCGGCTTCAGCCGCAGGGCGGAATCTGCGGGAAGCTCGATCAGCAGGAAATCGAAGACGCCTTCGGCCTCAGCGGCATAGTCCACGTCGAACTCGCGGATATAGACGCTGTTGCGGTCGAAGATCCGCTCTGAGCGCTTTGCCCCTTCACGGATTCTGCGCCGGTGCCCCGCCAGCAGCGACATCCCGAGGATCATCCCCCGGTCCTGCGCCGGGGTCGCGACATTCATCCGGATCCGGCCAGGCGCGCCCTTGCGCAGGATCGTCAGATCCCCTGCGCGGGCGCTATCGTTGTGACGCAGGCTGCCGAGCGAGCAGCCAAGGGAATCGCGCGCGCGGAGCAGCGCCTTCTGCGTTTCCGCGATCGAGACGAAGCCCATCAGACCGCCCAACAGGCGCAACCCAGCGCGCCCCAGAAGCCCTTCAGATCAGCCACCGGCAGGTTTGCGCCCCAGGCGCCGGCATGGTCATGCCCATGCACGCCGCAAGAGGACGCACAGCCGCAGCTTTGCGCGACGGTCTGGGTGATCTGATCCGCCCCCCAGGCTGCGTAGCCACCGAACTGGCGCACCGGCGACCAGTCGGGCATCGCAGGAGGCAGGTCGGTCTCGTCCAGATCGGCATAGTCGCCTTTGGCGAAGACCACCCGTCCGCCGACCATGGTCAGATCTGCGGTGATGCCCGGAATATCCGCCTCGGGGCAGGCGAAATAGTCGCGGTCGGGCATGATCAGATCGGCGAGGTAGCCGGGCGCGATCCGGCCGCGGCGGCCTTCGTCGTTCGAGAACCAGGCGACCTTTTCGGTCCACATCCTAAGCGCGGTCTCGCGGTCCAGACGATTGCGCTCGGGCGTCATCCGCAGACCGCCGACGGTCTTGCCGCTGACCAGCCAGGCCAGCCCGACCCAAGGGTTGTACGAGGCGACCCGCGTCGCATCGGTCCCGGCCGAGGTCTTCACGCCCTTTTCCAGCATTCGCGCGACGGGGGGCGTGGCCTCGGCGGCCTTGGCGCCATAGCGTTCTACGAAATATTCGCCCTGATAGGCCATGCGGTGCTGCACTGCGACGCCGCCGCCAAGCGCGGCGATCCGGTCGATGGAGCGGTCGGAAATCGTCTCGGCATGGTCGAAGAACCAGTTGATCCCTTCCAGCGGGATGTCGCGGTTCACCTTCTCGAACACGTCGAGCGCGCGGTCGATCGTCTCGTCATAGGTCGCATGCATCCGCCAAGGCCAGCGGTTCTCGGCCAGAATGCGGACGACCTCTTCCAGATCCTCCTCCATTCCGGGGGCCAGATCCGGGCGCGGCTCGCGGAAATCCTCGAAATCGGCGGCGGAGAAGACCAGCATCTCGCCCGCACCATTGTGGCGGAAATAGTCGTCGCCCTGACGGTAGGTGACTGACTTCGTCCAGCGCAGAAAGTCTTCTTTCTCCTCCTTCGGCTTCTGGGTGAACAGATTATAGGCCAGCCGGATCGTCAGCATCTGCTCATCTGCCAGCTTCTGGATGATCTCGTAATCTTCCGGGTAGTTCTGCATGCCGCCGCCGGCATCGATCACGCCGGTGACGCCCAGACGGTTCAGATCGCGCATGAAATGGCGGGTAGAGTTCAGCTGATAGTCAAAGGGCAGCTTCGGCCCCCGCGCCAGCGTCGCGTAAAGGATGCTGGCGTTGGGCCTGGCCAGCAGCAGTCCGGTCGGATTGCCTTTGGCATCGCGCTGGATCTCTCCGCCCGGAGGATTGGGGGTGTTCCTGTCATAACCCACGGCGCGCAGCGCGGCGCCATTCAGCAGTGCGCGGTCGTAGAGATGCAGGATGAAGATCGGGGTATCGGGGGCTACAGCATTGATCTCGTCCAGCGTCGGCAGGCGCTTCTCAGTGAACTGATGTTCGGTGAAGCCGCCGACGATGCGGACCCATTGCGGTGGCGGGGTGATCTCCACCTGCCGCTTGAGCATGTTCATCGCATCGGCGAGTGAGCGGACCCCGTCCCAGCGCAGCTCCATGTTGTAGTTCAGGCCGCCGCGGACGACATGGGTGTGGTTGTCGATCAGACCCGGTAAAAGGCTGCGCTTGCCAAGACCCACAAGGCGAGTGTCGGGACCGGCCAGTGCCAGGATATCTGGATCCGCGCCCACGGCAATGAACTTGCCGTCCCGGATCGCTACGGCCTGCGCCGAAGGGGCGGAGCGGTCAAGGGTGGTGATGGTGGCGTTGTGCAGAATCAGGTCGGGATGCATCAGGACTTCTTCTTGTCGGCGTCGTTGGGGGCGGCATGGGCGCTCGGCATATGTCCGAAGACATGGGCGGCAGAATGGGCGGCGCTGCCGTCCGAGGTCAACCAGCGATAAAGCGGCAGCGCCTGTTCGCCAATGAGTATCCCGAGCAGGCCGATCAGCGCCACGACCGGCGGCGCGGGCGAGCGGACCTGCAGGAGGCTGTAGATGACGCCGACCAGAAGACCCGCGCCGAGCGAGACGAGATAGAGTTTCATGAACGGGACTCCGGGGAGAGAGGGCTGGCTGACAGGGCTGCCTGACCCCCGGCGGTTCCGGCGCGGGCGGCAGAGGCCCGATCCGGGCTGTCCCGCTTATTACCCGCGCGTGGGGGTCGTTTCTTGCACGTTTGTCCCAACTGGGCAGCAGGCAGGAAAAGTATGCAAGCCGATACAATACTTCAATATTTTCCGCGTCCTTTGCGGCAGGTTTCTTCTGTGGCCCTCGGATCACCGCGCCAGACGCGGCTTCCCGCGCTGCGCTGGCCGCGCGCCTTTAATTGTTAAATATGGAATTGTGAACTTTATATTATTCCAATTATTTTCGGATGCCAGATCGGCAATTGTTGGTTCACAGACAACATCCAGACACCAAGCAGATACGGCGAACCCCGCCGACAGCCCCCCGAAAGGACCCTGACAATGACCGGCAAGCTTGATCTTCTGACCCCCTCGAACAGCCAGATCATCTTTATCGACCACCAGCCGCAGATGGCCTTCGGCGTGCAGTCGATCGACCGTCAGGTGCTGAAGAACAACACCGTTGGGCTGGCGAAAGCCGCGAAAGTGTTTGGTATTCCGACCACAATCACCACCGTGGAAACCGAAAGCTTCTCGGGCCAGACCTATCCAGAGCTGCTTGATGTGTTCCCCGACGCGGCGCTGCTGGAACGGACCTCGATGAACTCTTGGGATGACCAGAAGGTGCGCGATGCGCTGGCGAAAGCCGCCGCCGATGGCCGCAAGAAAATCGTGGTGTCGGGCCTCTGGACCGAGGTCTGCAATAACTCCTTCGCGCTCTCGGCGATGGCCGACACGGATTACGAGATCTACATGGTGTCCGATGCCTCGGGCGGCACCAGCAAGGAAGCCCATGACATGGCGATGATGCGCATGGTGCAGGCGGGGGTGATCCCGGTCACCTGGCAGCAGGTCATGCTGGAATGGCAGCGCGACTGGGCCAAGCGCGACACCTACAACGACGTGATGAGCATCGTGCGCGAGCATTCGGGCGCCTACGGCATGGGCGTCGATTACGCCTATACCATGGTCCACAAGGCGCCCTCGCGCAGCGTCCACACCGGCGAGACGCTGGCGCCGATCCCGGCCTGATTGCCTGTGTTTTCCCTGACCCCCACCCGCCGCGAGATCCTTCTTGCGACGGCGGCCCTTGCGGCCTTCCCCCTTCCCAGCCCCGCCACGAGCAGCGCATATATCGGAGATATTCAGATGGGTTATGTCACCACCAAAGACGGCGTCGAGATTTTCTACAAGGACTGGGGCCCGAAAGACGCTCAGCCGATCATGTTCCATCACGGCTGGCCACTGAGTTCGGACGACTGGGACGCGCAGCTGCTGTTCTTCGTCTCCAAAGGTTATCGGGTGATCGCCCATGATCGGCGCGGCCACGGTCGCTCTGCCCAAGTTGCCGAAGGGCATGACATGGACCATTACGCCGCCGACGCGGCCGCGGTGGTCGAGGCAATGGATCTGCGCAATGTCGTTCATATCGGCCATTCGACCGGCGGCGGCGAGGTGGCGCGCTATGTGGCGCGGCATGGTCAGGCTTCCGGCCGCGTGGCAAAAGCTGTTCTTGTCTCGGCGGTGCCGCCGCTGATGCTGAAGACGGAAGAAAACCCCGAAGGTCTGCCGATGGAGGTCTTTGACGGCTTCCGCTCGGCGCTGGCCGCGAACCGGGCGCAATTTTTCCGCGAAGTTCCGGCCGGCCCGTTCTACGGCTTCAACCGCGAGGGCGTAGAGGTTGAGGAGGGCGTGATCCAGAACTGGTGGCGGCAGGGGATGATGGGCTCGGCACTTGCCCATTATCAGGGGATCAAGGCCTTCTCGGAAACCGACCAGACCGAGGATCTGAAGGCGATCACCGTGCCGACGCTGGTGCTGCATGGCGAGGATGACCAGATCGTGCCGATCGCGGATGCGGCGCTGAAGGCAATCAAGCTGCTGGAGAACGGCACGCTGAAGACCTACCCCGGCCTGAGCCACGGGATGCTGACGGTGAATGCCGACCAGCTGAACGCAGATCTGCTGGCCTTCGTTCAGGGCTGACAATTTGCGCGGCGCCCAGGCGCCGCGCATCCAAAGGGCCAAGACGGAAAGACCCGCGGGGTCCATGTGGTGTCGATCTGAACACTCTCGATCCTCGGCCGATGTGTCAGCAGGGCCTGGAACATGTCGAAAGCGGCCCTTCCGATCTTTTCGGTGTTGCGATCGATCCGTCTCGCCGGGAGCGAGGGGCGGGTGGAAAGAGACGGTGGGCGTTTGGAGACCGATCTCGCGCGGCAGGGCAGTCTCCGAAGGGCGGATGGTCCCTGCAAACCCCTTTGGCACATAAAGAAAAAGGCCCCGCGAGGGACCTGTTTTCGGATTTGCAATGTGCAAGTGGCGGACGGTGAGGGATTCGAACCCTCGAGACGGTTCCCCGCCTACACACTTTCCAGGCGTGCGCCTTCGACCACTCGGCCAACCGTCCGTGGCAGCCCGTCTAACGTGATAGACGGGGCAGCGCAAGCGGTCAGAGTTTCGAAACGCGCTTCTGAAGTTCGGCAAGCTGCCGACGGATCTCATCCATGTCTTCGGGCTGCCCCGGCGACTTGCGGCCAGCGGCGCGCGGCGTCTCGGCATCGTCCTGATCAGGCTGGGTCGAAGCGCCGGACCAGCCCGCCGAAAGCGCCTTGAGGAACATCTGCTGTTGACGCTGCAATGCCTCGAAACCCGGCATCGAGGCCATGGGGTTCGGGAAGGTCGTCATGTTCTCCATCATCTTGGACTGGCCTTCGCGCAGCATTTCAAAGCTGGCGGCCAGGAATTGGGGAACGACGGATTGCGCCTGCGTGGTATAGCTGCGCACGAGATCGGTCAGCACCTCGATCGGCAGGACGTTTTCCCCCCTGCCCTCATGCTCGGCAATGATTTGCAGAAGATACTGACGGGTCAGGTCGTCGCCGGATTTCAGATCCACGATCTGGACCTGACGCCCTGCACGAATGAAGCCCGCAATATCCTCAAGCGTCACATAATCGCTCGTCTCGGTATTATAGAGACGGCGGCTTGCATATCGCTTGATCAAAAGCGGGGATTGGCTATCGGCCTCTGCCATGACTCCTCCAGCAATGCGTCTGCAGCATGATGGAAAAATGGTCAGCGAATTGCAAAGAAAATCGCCGCAACGCCGTGACAGGTCACGCTGCGCTGCAGCATGAAAAAGGGGCGGATGAACCGCCCCTTAGTCGAAATAGGTGATCCGATGGATCAGATTTTGGCGGTCGGCGCGGTCGCGGCAGCAGTCGCCTTTTTCACGGCAGCCTGCGTGTCGCGGGTCGCTTTTTCAGCGGCGGCCTGTGCGTCGGCTGCAATGTCCTTGCCAGCGGTCAGCATCAGATCGACGGTGTCCATCTGAACTTTCTTCGCGACCTCGGCGAAAGCGGCCATATGCTCGGCAGCCATTTCGGCAGCGGCGGTGGCGAAATCGCTCATGGCTTTTGCGTATTCGGCGGGCTCTTCCTTGGTCGAGGTCAGCTCACCCATGCGGGCGATGGTGTCCTTGGCCCAGGCGGACGAAATCTCGGTCGAACGCTCGGCGGCGGCAAGGGCGACTTTCGCCATCTTTTCGCCCAATGCGGTCTGCGACTTGAACGCGTCCTGGAAGGACGAGGTGTCCACCGGGAATTTCGCCATCATTTCTTGCATGGTCTTGGTGAAGTCAGGGGTCTTGGCCATTTTCCGTCTCCTGTAATAGGCGCGGGAAGAACGCGGCGCCGGGATGATCTGGTTGCTGTCCCCATATAAATGCTGCACTGCAGCATTTCAACAATTTTCGCTGCGCTGCAGCATAATCTTTTTTAAGACCGTTCATGCACATAGTCGCCGGGGGCCGGACCGAAGCCCTGTTCAGGTTCGCGCGCAGCGATTTTCCCGCCCGAGCGAGTCGCCAGCCATTCGCCCCAGCTTGGCCACCAGCTTCCCTCATGCTTCAGGGCATTGTCGCGCCAATGGGCGTAACCATCTGCAAACCCGGCGGTCGAGGTATAGTGGCCATATTTCTTTTTGCTGGGCGGGTTGATGATCCCGGCGATATGGCCCGATTCCGACAGGATAAAGGTCTTGTCGCGCGATCCCATCAGCGACACTCCACGCCAACTGTCATGCGCTGGCGCTATGTGATCGGTTTCGCAGGCGATGGCGCAAAGCGGCACGGTCACGTCCGATACGTGCAGGTCTTGATCCAGCAACGAAAAGCCGTCTTTGACAAATGCATTCTGCTGGCACAGCCCACGCAGATATTGCATCGCCATGCGACCCGGCAGATTGGTCCCGTCGCCGTTCCAGAACAGCAGATCGAACGCGGGCGGCGCCTCACCCATCATATAGCTGCGGATCGCCGGCCCCCAGATCAGGTCATTCGCGCGCAAAAAGCTAAAGGTGCGGGTCATCAGCTGCGCGCTTAGCACGCCCGTGCGCGTGGCTTCCTGTTCGATGCCCGAGACGAAATCTTCCTGCAGGAAGGACGTGAATTCGCCCTGATCGGAAAAGTCGGTAAGCGTGGTAAAGAACGTGGCCGAATTCACCCGCTCATCGCCGCGCTGTTTCAGCAGCGAAAGCGTCAGGGCCAGGGTCGTGCCTGCGATGCAATAGCCCACGACATTCAGCTTGGGCTGATCGGTCAGGTCCAGCACGCGGTCCAGGACATCAAGATAGCAGGAAACGTAATCCTCCATCCCCGTTTCGCCATAGCTGGGATCGGGGTTTTTCCATGCCACGACAAACAGCGTATAGCCCTGATCGACAATCCACTGAATCAGGCTGTTCTGCGGCTTCAGGTCAAGGATATAGAACTTGTTGATCCATGGCGGAAAAATCACCAGCGGGATCTCGTGCACCTGCTCGGTCGAGGGGGAATACTGGATCAGCTCGTAAAGCTTGGTCCGCGCGACCACCCTGCCCTTTGAGGTGCCGATCGACTCGCCCACGCGGAATGCGTCGCGGTCGGCCAGCGATACGATCATCTCTCCGCCATGGTGTTCGACATCGCGCACAAGGTTTTCAAGCCCGCGCACAAGGCTTTCGCCTTCGGTCGCCAGCGCCTTTTCAAGCGCATCAGGATTGGTCGCCAGAAAATTCGTGGGTGCCATCATGTCGATCATCTGGCGCGTGAACCATTCGACGCGCTTGCGGTCGGTCATGTCAGCAATGTCCAGATCGCTGGCTGCCTTGCGCATGGCGTCGGAATTGATCTGATATTGCCGCTTGATGAAGTTGAAGAACGGATGCGTTTCCCAAAGCGGGTTCTTGAACCGGCTATCCTTCGGCCCCTCATCAGGGGGAGGCGTCATCGTGCCGCGCACCATCGCGGCCTGCGCATCGGCGAAATGGCGCAGGGTTTCGCCCCAATAGCTGACCTGCTGTTCCATGATGCGTTCGGGTTGTTCGGCCAGCAGCTTCATCCATGCGCTGGCGGCGGCCGTGAACAGGTCCGCGCCCGGCCCTTCGACTCCGGGGTTCTTGGGGCGGCGCTGCGACAATGCGCCCACCAGCCGCTGGGTCAGCGACTCGATCCGCTCGATGTTCTGGGCCAACTGCTCGGGCAGGCGGCTTTGCGGACCAAAGGCGGCTTCCATGAATTCGGAGGTGGAATGGTTATGTGCCGCGTTCGCAGACTGCGGGGCATCCTGCGCAGGCGCGGTCACGGATTCGGGCGCATGGTTTTCGGGTGCATGGGTTTCGGGCGCGACACTCTCGGGCGCAGGTTTGGCGCGCGGCGGCGTGGGCTTGCGGCGGGTGGTGGTGCGGGTGTCCTGACGCGCCGCGGTGCGCGCGCGGGCTGCGGCAGCGCGGGCGGATGTCGCAGGTTTTGCGGATTTGGCATCAACGGTTTTCGAGGTGGGCTTTGCCGCAGCAGGCGCATCTTCCGGGGTGGTTACAGGCTCGGCCGGTGTTTTTGCTGCCTTTTCCGCAGGCTTGGCGCGAACTTCCACAGCAGCGCGCACCGGACGCTTGCGATCCGCCGTTCCGGCAGCATCCGCAGGCGTCTTCGGCTTGTCGTCATTCCCGGCCATAATTGACAATCCTCTCCATCCGTAAAATCATTATGCCCGACCGGAAACGCAGGTAAAGCGGAGTCCTGCCAGGCAAACCTTAATAAAAGCGAGGTTTCTGAAATGACGAGCTACAAGGGCCTGAAAGGCATCTTGTCCTATGATGCGATGGAAACGATGCGCAGCACGAACGAATGGCTTGGCGCGACGGCCAAGGCATTCGGATCCTATCCTGCCTTCGCGCTGATCCCCAACCCGATGTTCAAGCTGATGGCCGCATGGGGTCGCGTTGCCGAACGCAGCAATGCGCGCATGATCGTCAAGCCCGACTGGGACATTCCCGCCATCGTGTCCGAAGACGGTCAGGACCACATCGTCTATGTCGAGCCGGTGCTGAAACGCGACTTTGGCGACCTTGTGCATTTCCGGGTCGCCCGGCGCAACCCGATGTCGCGCAAGGTGCTGCTGGTGGCGCCCATGTCCGGGCATTATGCGACCCTCCTCCGATCCACGGTTACCTCACTGCTGCCTGATTGCGAAGTCTATGTGACAGACTGGCACAATGCGCGGGATATACCCGTCAGCGCGGGCAAGTTCGATGTCGAGGATTACACCCAGTATCTGGTCGATTTCATCCGCCATCTGGGCGCGGGCACCAATGTCGTCGCGATCTGCCAGCCCGCTCCGCTGGCGCTGGCCGCGACCGCGATTCTTGCACGCGAAGAACCCAAGGCCCAACCCAATTCGCTGATCCTTATAGGCGGCCCCATCGACCCGGATGCCAAGGCGACCGACGTGACCGATTTCGGTCATCGCATGACGATGGGAGAGCTGGATTACCTGATGATCCAGCAGGTCGGCTTCAAATATCGCGGCGCGGGGCGGATGGTCTATCCGGGTCTGGCACAGCTTAGCTCGTTCATCGCGATGAATGCCGACACCCATGCCAAGGCCTTTATCGATCAGGTCTTCGCCGAAGCCCGCGGCGAGGCGTCGGAAGGCGACCGGCACAACAAGTTTTACGACGAATATCTGGCAGTGATGGACATGACCGCCGAATTCTACCTGTCCACGGTCGAGCGGATTTTCAAGAACAACGAAATCTCGCGCAATGCCTTCACCGTGAACGGCAAACCTGTGGATATTTCGGCGATCAAGGACGTGGCGCTGATGACCGTCGAGGGGGCGAATGACGACATCTCGGCCCCCGGCCAATGCGTTGCGGCGCTGGATCTGTGCACCGGCATTCCCGCCAACCGCAAGACGCAGCATCTGGAACCGAATGCAGGGCATTACGGCATCTTTGCCGGCAAAAGCTGGCGGCTGAACATCCGTCCGCTGGTTCTGGACTTCATCGACGAACATCTTGGCGATGCGACGCCTGCCAAACGCCGTCGCGGTGGCCCGCAACCCGTTGATTGCGGCGTCAGCACCCCGCGCGAAGAAGACGGCAAGATTGCCGTTTAAAGCCACGAAGGCGCGGCCCCGGTGGCCGCGCCTTTTGCTTTATTCCAGCACATCCGCAATCGCCGCGCCGATCAGGTCCAGACATTCCGGCGTCGAAAAGCGGTGATCCGCCCCCTTGACCAGCGTCAGCCGCATATCCGGCCCGCTGGCATGGTCCAGCAGATCGGTGGCCCAGCTGACCGGCACATCCGCATCTGCCGTGCCCTGCAGGAAACGCACGGGGAAAGGCAGCGTCAGCGGCTGGGCCAGCACCTGATGATTGCGCCCATCTTCGATCAGCTTGCGCGTGATCACATAGGGATCACCGTAATCGCTGGGCCGCAGAACCTGCCCGTCGCGCAGCAGGGCGGCGCGCTGTTCGTCGGTAAATTCGGGCCAAAAGCCGCGCTCGGTAAAATCGGGCGCGGCGGCAATGGTCACCAGCCCCGCCACACGCTCGGGCATCGTCCGCGCCAGCAGCAGGCTGATCCAGCCGCCCATAGACGACCCGACCAGCACCTGCGGCCCATCCGTCAGGCTAAGAACCGCCTGCGCATCGGCCAGCCAATCGCCGATGCAGCCATCCTCGAATGCGCCATCGGATTCGCCGTGCCCGGAATAGTCGAAGCGCAGAAAGGCGCGGTTCTGCGCCTGCGCCCATGCCTCAAGCCAGACGGCCTTGGTGCCCTGCATATCGGAACGAAAACCGCCCAGAAACACCACGCCCGGCCCCTGCCCCTTGGTCTGCGCATAGGCCAGTTGCCCCTTTGGGCCTTCCAGAAATTCGGTCATGTCATGGCTCCCAAGCTGCGGCGGTGTCGTGATACGCAACCCCTAACTGCATTGACATCGCCCGGCAATCGCGCGACACCCCCGGCACAGACATAACCCGCAACCGGGCGTTCCGTGGGCGCCAAACCGACGAGGAGGACTTTCCATGTCCCAGATCTCTCTGACCTTTCCCGATGGCAATTCGCGCGACTATCCCGCAGGCGTGACGGCAGCCGAGGTTGCGGCCTCGATCGCGCCAAGCCTTGCGAAGAACGCGATTTCGGCAAATCTGGACGGCCAACATATCGACCTTGCATGGCCCATCAACGCCAGCGGTCGCATCGCCATCAACACCATGAAGGACGCAGACCCGGCGCTGGAACTGATCCGCCACGATCTGGCGCATATCATGGCCCGCGCCGTGCAGGACATCTGGCCCGACGTGAAAGTCACCATCGGCCCGGTCCGCGATCAGGGTTGGTTCTACGATTTCGACCGCGCGGAACCCTTTACCCCCGAAGACCTTGGCCAGATCGAGGCGCGGATGAAGCAGATCATCAATGCCCGCGATCCCGTCCGCACCGAAGTCTGGGACCGCGCCCGCGCCGTGGCCTATTATCAGGACCGCAATGAGCCGTTCAAAGTCGAACTGATCGACCGCATCCCCGAAGGCGAAGACCTGCGGATGTATTGGCACGGCGATTGGCAAGACCTTTGCCGCGGCCCGCATCTGCAAAACACCGGGCAGGTTCCGGCGGACGCCTTCAAGCTGACGCATGTGGCGGGCGCTTACTGGCTGGGCGACGCCTCGCGCCCCATGCTGCAACGCATCTATGGCGTGGCCTTCCGCAACCGCGACGACCTGAAAGCCCATATGACCATGCTGGAGGAGGCCGCAAAGCGCGACCACCGCAAGCTGGGCCGCGAAATGGAGCTGTTCCATTTCCAGGAAGAAGCGCCGGGCATGGTCTTCTGGCACCCGAACGGCTGGACCGTCTATCGCGAGCTTGAGGCCTATATGCGCCGCCGCCTGATCCGCGCGGGCTATAAGGAAATCAAGACGCCGCAGGTCGTGGACCGCATCCTGTGGGAAAAGTCGGGCCATTGGGAAGCCTACCGCGAAAACATGTTCATCGTTGAGGTGGACGAGGAAGGCGCCAAGGAAAAGCGCATCAACGCGCTGAAACCCATGAACTGCCCCTGCCACGTTCAGGTCTATAATCAGGGCCTGAAATCCTATCGCGACCTGCCCCTGCGGCTGGCCGAGTTCGGATCGTGCCACCGCTACGAATCCTCGGGTTCGATGCATGGGCTGATGCGGGTGCGCGGCTTCGTGCAGGACGACGCGCATATCTTCTGCACCGAGGATCAGATTCAGGCCGAATGCGCGGGCTTCATCAGCCTGCTGTCCTCGGTCTATGACCACCTTGGGTTTGCCAAGTTCGACATCAAGCTGTCCACCCGCCCCGATGTGCGCGTAGGCTCCGATGAGATCTGGGACAAGGCCGAGGCCGCGCTGAAAGGCGCCATCGAACATCTGGGCCTGCCCTATGAGATCAATGAGGGCGACGGCGCCTTTTACGGTCCCAAGCTGGATTTCAAGCTGACCGACGCGATCGGCCGCGAATGGCAATGCGGCACGTTCCAATGCGACTTCAACCTGCCCGACCGGCTGGACGCGGAATATATCGGCGAGGACGGCCATAAGCACATGCCCGTCATGCTGCACCGCGCCGTGCTGGGCAGTTTCGAACGCTTTATCGGCATCCTGATCGAAAACTACGCAGGCAAGATGCCGCTTTGGCTGGCCCCGCGTCAGGTCGTGGTTGCATCCATCGTGTCTGGCGCAGATACTTATGTGCATGAGGTCGTCGAGACCCTGCGCGCCGCGGGCATCCGTGCCGAAGCTGATACGCGCAACGAAAAGATCAACTACAAGGTCCGCGAACATTCGGTCGGCAAGGTGCCTGTCATCATGGCGGTCGGCATGAAAGAGGTCGAGGAACGCACCGTTTCAGTCCGGCGTCTGGACAAGCAGGGCAGCGAAAGCCTGACGCTTGAAATGGCGATGCAAGCGCTGGTTGCCGAAGCGACACCACCTGATCTGCGCTGATTTTCGGTCAGCAACAATTTGCCGAAGATCCCGCATAGCGCGACCAGTGGTCGCGTTGTGTGGCGCATTATTGCTTGCCTTTTGCAGCGAATCGTTCATCCTCTCATCCGCGTGAGCACGACTTTCTACCGCTCCCTTCACGGGGCAGCCGGACTTGACGGGAAAGGGCTGCACGGCCCGGCGCAATATCGCACCGGGAGGACTTGAAGGAGAGACGGTAATTATGGCTACCGGCACCGTGAAATGGTTTAACGCCACCAAAGGCTATGGCTTCATCGCGCCCGATGACGGCGGCAAAGATGTGTTCGTGCATATCTCGGCTGTCGAGCGTGCGGGTCTGACCGGCCTGAACGACAACCAGAAAATCGCCTATGAACTGCAGTCCGGCCGCGATGGCCGCAGCTCGGCCAGCGACCTGAAACTGCTCTGATCGGCAGTTCCTGCGAATTTGGAAACGGCCCGCCCCGTCGCGGGCCGTTTTCATTTCAGCAGCCCTTTCATCGCCGGGACTGACGGCATATCTGGTCGGCCATGGGGAAAGCCGCGATGAATCTGGCGCAATATGTGCTGCAGGCAGGGCTGGAGACGCCCGACAAGCTGGCCATGTCGGTGCTGGGCCTAAGCCGTGCCGACCGCTGGTCCCATGCGCGGCTGCGCCACGCGGTGCTGGGCACGGCGACAGGGCTTCTGCAATCGGGCCTTGTTCCCGGCGACCGGCTGCTGATGCGGCTGGGCAATACGCCCGCCTTTCCTGTGACCTATCTTGCGGCAATCGCCGCAGGCATCGTGCCCGTGCCCACCTCGGCACAGCTGACCGTGCCCGAAATCACGCGGCTGGCCGGGGTCATCGAACCTGCGGCCATCGCGCATGAAGATGGCGTGGCGCTGCCCGACCACGCGGCGCGCGTCATCACCGCAGGCGAAATCGCGGCATTTGCAGATTTGCCGCCCGCCGATTTCGCCCAAGGCGACCCGGACCGGCTGGCATATATCGTCTTTACCTCGGGGTCTTCCGGGCAGCCGCGCGCCGTCTGCCATGCCCATCGCGCGATCCTTGCGCGGCGCATGATGTTTGACGGCTGGTATGGGCTGACCGCGCAGGACCTTTTGCTGCATGCAGGCGCGTTCAACTGGACATTCACGCTGGGGACCGGGCTGATGGACCCCTGGACCATCGGCGCGACCGCACTGATCCCGGCGGCGGGCGTGACGCCGGAACAGATCCCGCTGATCGGCAGCCGCCACGGCGCCACGATCATTGCCGCGGCCCCCGGCGTCTTTCGCCGGATGCTGCGCGCGGACTGGAGGCCATGCGCCACCCTGCGCCACGGCCTGACGGCGGGCGAACGGCTGGACCCCGCGCTGCGCCGCGACTGGCAGGCCCGCACCGGCACCGATCTGCATGAGGCGATGGGCATGTCGGAATGCTCGACCTTCCTGTCCGGCAGTCCGGCACGCCCCGCACCCGAAGGCACGGCGGGTTTCGCCCAGCCCGGTCGCCGCATCGCGATCCGTGACGGACAACTGGCCGTGCATCGCAGCGATCCGGGGCTGTTTCTGGGCTATCTGGACCAGCCACAGGACACTGCCGCACGTTTCGACGGCGACTGGTTCCTGACCGGAGACATGGCCGAGGAAACGCCCCAAGGCGCGATCCGCACGCTGGGCCGCGCCGATGACATGATGAACGCCGGCGGCTTTCGCCTGTCCCCCGCCGAGGTCGAGGATACACTGGCCCAAGCCCCCGCCGCGGGAGAGGTGGCGGTGACGGAAATCTGCGTCCCCTCGGGCACGATCATCGCAGCCTTCTGGACCGGCGACGCCACGCCCGACGCGATGCAGAGCCATGCCGAGGAACGGCTTGCGCGCTATAAGCAGCCGCGCGAATACATCCGCCTGACCGCCCTGCCCCGCACGGCGACAGGCAAGATCAACCGCCGCGCTTTGCGCGATACCTATCGTAAGGACCGCTGACATGACCGGAACCGTTCGCCTTGACATCTTTGCCGATCCAGTCTGCCCGTGGTGTCTGATCGGCAAGGCCGAACTGGACCGCGCGCTGGAAAGCCGTCCCGACCATCCATTCGCGATCACGTGGCAGCCGTTCCGGCTGGACCCGCAAATGCCGCAGGCGGGCATGGATCACGTCGCCTATATGAAGATGAAATTCGGCGATGAGAAAGGCATCCTTGCCGCCATGAAGCCGGTGATGGAGGCCAGCGAGCGGCTGGGCCTGTGGATCAATCCCAGCCTGATCGAGCGTATTCCGAACACGCTGAACGCCCATCGCCTGATGCATTGGGCCGGGCTTGAAGGCGCGCAGACCCCGGTGATGTCCGGGCTGATGCGCGCGCATTGGCGCGAGGGGAGGAATATCTCGAACCCCGACGTGCTGGCGGATATTGGCGAAAAGGCGGGCATGGACCCCGCCATGATCCGCCGCCTGCTGGCCACGACCGAGGACCGCGACGAGGTGGCCAGCCGCGAAATCCACGCCCGCCAGCGCGGCATCAGCTCGGTCCCGACCTTCGTGGTGGCCGACAGCCATGTCGTCACCGGCGCGCAGCCCGCCAGCCTGTGGATGCAGGTCATTGATGAGCTGACGGGGGCCTGACAATCGGCAAAGCCGGTGATTATCTGCTATTCTGCGCCCAAGCCTTGGCACAGGAGAGAAGATGACCCGCTTCGCTGCCCCCATTGCCGAACAGATCTGGGACATGAAATACCGGCTAAGGGACGCAGGCGGCCAGCCTGCCGATCTGTCGGTCGAGGATAGCTGGCGCCGCGTCGCCCGCGATCTGGCCCGCGTCGAGGCCGACCCCGCCGCGTGGGAGGACCGCTTTTACCACGCGCTGGAAGATTTCCGCTTTCTGCCCGCCGGACGCATCCTTGCAGGTGCGGGCACGGGGCGCGATGTGACGCTGTTCAACTGCTTCGTCATGGGCACCATCCCCGACAGCATGGCGGGCATCTTCGACATGCTGAAGGAAGCCGCGCTGACCATGCAGCAGGGCGGCGGCATCGGCTATGATTTCAGCACCATCCGCCCCAAAGGGTCCGAGGTGAAGGGCGTGGCGGCGGATGCCTCGGGGCCGCTGAGCTTCATGGATGTCTGGGACGCGATGTGCCGCACGATCATGTCGGCAGGCTCGCGCCGGGGCGCGATGATGGCGACGATGCGCTGCGACCACCCGGACATCGAGGATTTCATTCAGGCCAAGCAGGACAGCGCGCGGCTGCGCATGTTCAATCTGTCGGTGCTGGTGACGGACGCTTTTATGCAGGCGGTCAAGGATGACGGGCCTTGGGATCTTCGGTTCGGCGGCAAGGTGTTTCACACGCTGGCGGCCCGCGATCTGTGGAACCGGATCATGCGCGCGACCTATGACTATGCCGAGCCGGGCGTGATCTTTATCGACCGCATCAACCGGATGAACAATCTGGCATACGCCGAAACCATCGCCGCGACGAACCCCTGCGGCGAACAGCCTTTGCCACCCTATGGTGCCTGCCTGCTGGGTTCGGTCAATCTGGCGCGGCTGGTGCGGGAACCGTTTACGCCGCAGGCGCAGATGGACATGGCGGCGCTGGACGACCTGACGCGCACCGCGATCCGCATGATGGACAACGTGGTCGATGCCTCGCGCTTTCCGCTGCCGCAACAGGCGGCCGAAGCGCAGGCCAAGCGACGTCTGGGGCTGGGCGTGACCGGGCTGGCCGATGCGCTGCTGATGCTGGGGCTGCGCTATGGCGCACCGGATGCGGTGCAGGCAACGCGCGACTGGATGCGGGCGATTGCGCATTCCGCCTATTGGGCCTCGGTCGGCCTGGCGCAGGAAAAGGGGCCGTTTCCGCTGTTCGATGCGGCGGGGTTCCTGGGATCGGGCTTCATGGCGCGGATGGACGGTGATCTGCGCCAGGCGGTCGCCACGCATGGTATCCGCAACGCGCTTTTGACCAGCATCGCGCCGACCGGCACCATCAGCCTTTACGCGGGCAATGTCAGTTCCGGGATCGAGCCGGTCTTTGCCTATGCCTATACCCGCAAGGTCTTGCAAAAAGACGGCAGCCGCACCGAGGAGGAGGTGGTCGATTACGCCGTCCAAGCGTGGCGCGACCTGCATGGCGACGCCCCCCTGCCCGACCATTTCGTCAACGCCCAGACGCTGGCCCCGATGGATCACGTCGCGATGCAGGCGGCGGCGCAGGAATGGGTGGACAGCTCGATTTCCAAGACGATCAACTGCCCGGTGGATATCGGGTTCGAGGCATTCAAGGATGTCTATCTGGCCGCATGGGATCAGGGCTGCAAGGGCTGCACCACCTATCGCCCGAACGAGGTCACGGGTTCGGTCCTATCGGTCGCTGAAACCGCCCCACTCCCCGCCGCGTCTGACGCAGAAGTGGTCTATCTGACCGAACCGCTGGACCGCCCCGCCGCGCTGGAAGGCCAGACCTACAAGCTGAAATTTCCCGGCAGTGAACATGCGATCTACATCACCATCAACGACATCGTGCAATCGGGCCACCGCCGCCCCTTCGAAGTGTTCATCAACTCGAAGAACATGGAGCATTACGCCTGGACCGTCGCGCTGACCCGGATGATTTCGGCGGTGTTCCGGCGCGGCGGCGATGTGTCCTTTGTGGTCGAGGAGTTGAAGGCGGTCTTCGATCCGCGCGGCGGGGCGTGGATGGGCGGGCGCTATGTGCCCTCGATTCTGGCGGCGATTGGCGGAGTTATCGAACGCCACATGGTCGCCACGGGCTTTATCGCGGGCGAAGGCATGGGGCTGAAATCTGACCCCAAAGCCATGGCGGCGGAACCGCCGCGCGGCCCGGCCTGTCCGAATTGCGGTCAATACGGGATGCGGATGGTCGAAGGCTGCATGACCTGCCCCCATTGCGGCCATTCGGAATGCGGCTAAGCGGTTACTCCAGCAGCGCGCCTTCGATGCTTTCGCCGGTCATGCGCCGATACAGATGTTCGTTCCAATAGGGCGTCCAGCAGACCAGTGCCTTGCCCTTGCCGGTGAACACCCGCAGGCGTTTCTGGCCCGAGATCATGCTGCGCGGCCAGCTTGCCGCGGGACGTGAACTGAAACGCAGCCCCTCGGTCCGGCCCAGAACCAGACGGCCCTGCACGCGCAATTCGCCGTCCACATCCACCACCTCGACCGGGCCGGGTGCGTTGATCGCGACGCGGCCATGGTTGCGCAGCGTGGTTTTCCAGGTGAAAAAGCCGTCGCCCGACCAGAAACTGGCCCAAAGCGGTTCGCGGCAAATGCCCAGCTCGACCCCACCTTCGGACGCCCAATAGATCTCCGGCTCAAGGATCCAGCTTTCGCCGGGGGCCACGTCCAGCAGGTGATAACCTGCCAGCGACGGCTGCAGCATGATCGAGCCGCTGCCGGTGTAATAGGGCCGGATCCGCGCTTCGCTGGTGAACATGGCGCGGAAGATATCGCCAAAGCCCGGCAGGCGCGGGGTCAGCTTGATGTCACCGCGCATGGTGGACATGGCGCCGCGTCGCGCGCGCACGGTTTCGCCCTGAATATCGACGCGGACCTGCCGCATCCCCTCGACTTCGCGGATGGAAAAATCAGCCATGCGCGTTCCCCTACGGCTCGTCCCAGATCATCACGCGGTCCCAAAGCCTTCGCAAAGGATCGGGCTGGATCGCCGCCTCGCCCCGCAGGGGATCGTCCAGCGCCACGATGACGAACAGGATGACGCCAAGGAAAAACGCGGTGATCGTGCCCAGAACGAATTGCCGCACGGGGCGCATCCGCAGCAGCACGATCAGAATGATGTTGATCGCCGCCCCCACAAGCACGGCATACCACAGCACGTTGGGGATCTGGGTATAGACGCCGTTCAGGCGCAACTGGCGGGCGCGGGTGAATTCCTGAAACGCCGACAGCATCTGCGCGTGCAGGATCTCCTGCCCCGGCGTTGTCGGCTCGAACGCGCCCAGTTTCTGGCGGATCGCGTTCACGCGGTTTGCACCGCCGTCAAGGTAATAGCCCTTCGCATGGGCGGGCCAGTCCTTATACAGCGTGAACAGCACGTAATCGCGGATCATCGTCTTGGTGTCGGATCGCGTCGGTTCGGGATAGGCGTTCACATCGGAATAAAGCGCGGCCAGCACGGTCGCTTCCTGCAGCACCGCCTCGGCAATGCGTTCGTTGTTCTGATAGGCCGATACGGTCAGCAGACCCAGCAGCAGACCGTAGAACAGGTTGAACCCCGCCGTGCCGTAGTTGATCGCTTCGTTCAGGTCGGGACCGGCACCGATCAGCAAGCGCATGATCGGCTTGATGATCAACATCCCGATCACGATGGACGCCACCGCCGCCAATGCGAAATAGGTGGCCAGTTCCTTCAAGGGAATATCGTAGACAAAATCCGGCATGCTGCCCCGAATCCGAATTGCCCGCTTATTCTGACCCGATGAAATGGTTTTCGCGAGAGGGAATTTACGACTTGCCGCAATATTCCCGCCGTGTCCTAATATGCGCGCCGGTCTTCTGGGGTTATCAATGCTTCGACTTGTCCTTGCCTTGGTCATGGGCCTTGGCTTTTCCGCGCACGCACAGGATTTGCGGCTTTACACGATGGGTTCCGGCGACGTCAGTGGCAACTATTATGCCGCTGCCGCCGCGCTTTGCGATGCGACCAACCGGGCCGAAAGCGGCAAACTGCGCTGCAGCCCCGAAGCGACACCGGGGTCGATCTACAACCTTGGTGCGCTGCGCAGCGGCCAGCTTGATTTCGCGCTGGTGCAATCGGACGTGCAGCACATGGTCCTGAAATCCGAAGGACCGTTCGAAGGTGCCCCGCCCTTTCCCGACCTGCGCGCCGTCATGTCGCTTTACCCCGAAACGCTGACCATCCTTGCCCGGCCCGGCGCCAAGATCCTGAGCATCAAGGGGCTGATCGGCAAACGTGTGGACATCGGCCTGCCCGCGTCGGGACGGCGTGCGACGGCGATGCGCCTGCTGACCTCATTGGGGCTGGATCGCTCTGATTTCCTTGGATTGCTTGAGCTTCCGACAGGCAGCGCGTTGGATGAACTATGCGCCGGAACGATCGACGCGACCATCCTGATCGTCGGTCATCCGAACGACGGCGTGGCCCGCGCGATCAAGGAATGCGACGCACGGCTGGTCACCGTCTCGGGCCCCGAGGTGCGCGCATTCCTTGAGCAGAACCCCGATTATGTTTACGCCTCGATCCCACGCGCACCCTACGGCAAAAAGGGGCGGGCGCTGTCATTCGCGGTCATGGCAACGCTGGTGACGCGGGCGGATATTCCTGACGACATCGTTGGCGCGATCACGCAGCACACGCTGGAAAACCTGCTGCTGGTCGGACTGTCCGCGCCGGTCCTGAACAATCTTGCCCCCCGCGCGATGCAGGAAACCGGACTGACAGCGCCGCTGCATCCCGCTGCCGCGCAGGTTTTCAACAGCGCCGTTCCTAATTGAATACCTGCCAGTTCAGAAAATCAATTCCAGCGGGAATATCGCAATGCGGCGCGCGATTTAAAGGTTTATTTTTAACAGCCGCATTACAATTCTGTAAATAAACCCGCCCGATACCGGAATATATCGGGCGGATTGCCTGTTAAATGTCCAGACTGCCTGTGATGCAGGTCACGACATTTCCGCCGATCCAGATTGCATCATCGTCCTGCGTCACCTGCACACGACCGTCGCGACCCAGCGCGGTCCCCTGACGCGCGACATAGGGTGCGGTGGCAATTCCCGCGCCCAGCAGCCATTGTGCCAATCCGGCGTTCAGGCTGCCGGTGACAGGATCCTCGGCGCCGGGATTGTAAAAGGCCCGAACCTCGAATGCGGCGTCGCCACCAGCGCACGGCGCGCAGATGCCGACCTTCAGATGCGCCAGTTCCGGGC
Source organism: Paracoccus laeviglucosivorans (assembly GCF_900182695.1). GTDB lineage: Bacteria > Pseudomonadota > Alphaproteobacteria > Rhodobacterales > Rhodobacteraceae > Paracoccus > Paracoccus laeviglucosivorans. The sequence continues at coordinate 270,903 of NZ_FXTK01000005.1, read as the reverse complement.
TGTCGGGCCGCAGCGACATCAGCCGCGCGTGATCTTTCAGCAAGACGCCGATCCAGCCGGGGCCGTTATCGATCCATTCCGTGCCCTGCACCTCATCCGGCGTGACGCCCAATGCGGCGTAAAGCTGTTCCAGCAGCGCGGCCTCGACCGGGCCGGAACGCAGCAGCGGCGGCGCGGCAAAGGCCAGCCCGTCACCCGCACGGCGAATGCGCACCAGCCCCACCTGACATTCCTGCACGATGTCGGAGCCCCTGGGCTTGCCCCCGGCTTCCAGCCATGCGTGGCAGCTGCCCAGCGTCGGATGCCCGGCAAAGGGCAGTTCGCCCTGCGGGGTAAAGATACGGACGCGGTAATCCGCTTGCGGGTCGGCGGGCGGCAGCAGAAAGGTCGTCTCGCTGAGATTGGTCCAGTTGGCGAATGCCGCCATGTCCGCATCGCTCAGCCCGGTCGCATCATGCACCACGGCCAGCGGGTTGCCCCGTAGCGGCATTCGGGTGAACACGTCCACTTGCCGAAAGTCGTAAATGCGGCGCGCTTGGTCGGTCATCTTTGCCTCATGTCAAGGGTTCGATCCGAAGTCGCGCCAGCGGCGGGCAAAGTCAAGCCGGGGGAAAGGCCGCATCCGACAAGGCATCCGCCAGCCCTGCCGGGATCGCACCCGCAAGCCTGCCGCGTTCCCCCGCCAGACGGCTGCGGCAAAAGGCTTCGGCGAACAGGTGGTGCGGACCACGGATCAGGGCGGCGCCGGTCAGAAGCAACGCCGTTTCCTCGACGAACCAACGGGCCTCGGCCTCGGTCGGAGCAGGATTCCAGCGGCTGCGCCACGCCGCAAGGGCCGTATCATATGCCGCAACTTGCCCCGCCGCAGCCGCAAGCCGGTCGTGCAGTGCATCGCGACACATAGGATCGCGGCCAAGGCTGCGCAGGACATCAAGGCAGATGACATTTCCCGAACCCTCCCAGATGCCGTTCAGGGGTGCTTCGCGATACAGCATCGGCAGGGGCGTATCTTCGACGTAGCCCATGCCGCCCATGATCTCCATCGCCTCGACCACGACGATGGGGCACAGCTTGTTGGCCATGTATTTCGCCAGCGCAACGCCGATGCGGGCAAAGGCGCGGTCCTGCGGGTCGTCGAAACTGGCCGCAACATGCAGCCCCAGCGCCAGACTGCCAAGCCAGTCCAGCGACAGATCCGCCAGCAGCGCGCGCATCAAAGGCTGGTCGATCAACCGGCGCTGGAACGCGCTGCGATGCCGCACCCAGTGATGCGCCTGCCCCAGCGCGGCGCGCATCAGCCCGACAGGGGCCATCGCGGTGTCCAGCCGCGTGTGATGCACCATCTGCAGGATGGTGCGGATGCCGTCGCCGCCCTGCCCCAACTGCCAGGCAAGGGCGCGGTCATATTCGATCTCGGCCGAGGCGTTGGCGCGGTTGCCCAGCTTATCCTTTAGCCGCATCAGCCGAATGCCGTTGCGCTGATCCAGCCAGCGCGGCACCAGATAGCATGTCAGCCCCTGCGGCCCCTGCGCCAGCGTCAGGAATGCGTCCGACATGGGGGCAGAACAGAACCATTTATGCCCTGTCAGCCGCCAGGCATCGCCATCCGCCTGTGCCCGCGTGGTATTGGCCCGCACGTCCGAGCCGCCCTGCTTTTCCGTCATCGCCATGCCCAGCGTGACACCGGCCTTGTCTGGCATCGGCCGGACCATGGGGTCGTATTCACGCGACAGGGCCTTGGCCTGCCAATCGGGCAGATCGGCCAGCGCGGGATGGGCGGCATAGGTCATGGTCAGCGGGCAGCAATGCCCCGGCTCGGTCTGGCTGGCCAGATAGACCATGGCGGCATGGGCGGCGTGACTGCCGCCCTGCCAGGGTGCCGCGTGGTAGCCCGCCGCGATGGACGCCTGCATGAAGCGATGCCAGGCCGGATGAAACGCCACCTCGTCCAGTCGCCGCCCGCCTGCGTCGAACAGGCGCAATTCAGGCGGATTGCGGTTCGCCGCGCGTCCCGCCTCGGCCATGTCGGCACGGCCCATCAGGGCACCATAAGCCGCAAGGCCGGAACCGGACACCAAGGCGCGCAGCATCGGGTCGCTGGCCCAAAGGTCACGATCCCCCGGCGCGGGTGGCTGGTTTGTCACCTCATGCGTCGGCAGATGGGCCTGCGGCGGGGGGCGCATCAGTCCAGGCTGACATTTGCGTCGCGGACGACCGGCTCCCATTTCGCCATCTCGGCCTTGACGTGTTCGCCCAGTTCCTCGGGGGTCGAGGCAACGATGGTGGCGGAAAACTCCTTCATCCGCTCGGCGACCGCCGGATCGGCCATCGCGGCAACGGCTGCCTTGTTCAGCGCGGCGACCACCTCGGGGGGGGTGCCTGCAGGGGCGAACAGCGCGTTCCAGCTATAGGTCTCATATCCCGGCAGCGTTTCGGCGATTGCAGGCACGTCGGGAAAGCTGGGCGCGCGTTCCTTGGTCGTGACGCCCAAAGCCCGCAGCTTGCCAGACGAGATATGCCCGGATGCCGAAGGCAGGTTGTCGAAGATGACGGGAACCTGATTGCCCAGCACATCGGTCAGCGCCGGGCCGGAGCCCTTATAGGGGATATGCGTGATGTCCACGCCCGCCATCGACTTGAACAGCTCACCCGACAGGTGCAGCGGCGTGCCATTACCCGATGAGGCATAGGCAAGCGGTTCCTTTTTCGCCAGATCTATCAGTTCCTGCACCGTGTTTGCAGGGACAGCGGGGTTGACCGCCAGCACGTTCGGCACCAGCACCAACAGCGATACCGGCGCGAAATCCGCCACCGGGTCATAGGGTTTCTGCTTCAGGATCAGCGGGTTCAGCGCATGGGTCGCGACCGTGCCCATCAGGATCGTGTAGCCATCGGGATCGGCCTTGGCGACCTGTCCCGCGCCAAGGCTGCCGCCCGCGCCGCCGACATTCTGCACGACGATCTGCTGGCCCAGCTCCTGGCCCATGCGATCAGCGACGATGCGGCCCACCACATCGGTCGAGCCGCCTGCCGCGAAGGGAATGACCAGCGTGATCTGGCTTTCGGGAAATTCCGCCGCCGCGGTGCCCGCAAGCCCCAGCACGACGGTCGCCGCCAGAATGGCGCGGCGGGTCAGGTTGAATGTCATCTTATCCTCCCGGAAATGAAAAGGGACGGCGCAGGGCCGTCCCCCGGTTCAGGCATCGCTTTCGGTGAACACTTCGTCGCGGCGCTTGCGGATCTGCGGCAGGAAGACCAGCACCAGCACGCCCAAGGCCATCAGCAGCAGCAGCGCGCTGATCGGCCGCGTCACAAAGGTCGAGGCATCGCCCCGCGACAGGATCATGGCGCGACGCAGGTTTTCCTCAAGCAGCGGACCAAGGACAAAGCCCAGCAGCAAAGGTGCCGGTTCGCAGCGCAGCTTGGACATGAGGTAGCCCAGCAGACCAAAGAACGCGACGGCGTAAAGGTCGAAGGTGTTCGAGGCCACCGAATAGACCCCGATCGAACACATCGCCATGATGATCGGGAAAAGCACGAAATAGGGCACGGTCAGCAGCTTTACCCACAACCCGATCAGCGGCAGGTTCAGGACGACCAGCATCAGGTTGCCGATCCACATGCTGGCGATGATGCCCCAGAACAGTTCAGGCTGTTCGCTGACCACGTTCGGCCCCGGCACGATGCCCTGAATGATCATCGCGCCGATCATCAGCGCCATGACGGGGTTCGCCGGAATGCCCAGCGTCAGCAACGGGATAAAGCTGGTCTGCGCACCCGCGTTATTCGCGCTTTCCGGTCCCGCCACGCCCGCCAACGCGCCCTGACCGAATTCGCGCGGGTTCTTGGACAGCTTCTTTTCCACCGTATAGCTGGCAAAGCTGGCAAGGATCGCACCGCCGCCCGGCAAGATGCCCAGCACCGACCCGACGCCCGTGCCACGCAGGACCGGGCCGATCATCTGGCGCAATTCGTCACGGGTGGGCAGCAGGCGGTTGATGTTCTTGGTCATCACCTCTCGGTCTGTCTCGTCCTCAAGGTTGCGCAGGATTTCCGCTATGCCGAAGACGCCCACGGCCAGCGCGACGAAATTCAGCCCGTCGGCATATTGCGTGATGCCCATCGTGAAACGCGGCGTGCCCGTATAGATGTCGGTTCCCACCATGCCCAGCAGCAGGCCCAGCACGACCATGGCCAGCGCCTTGAGCACCGATCCATGCGCCAGCGCAACCGACATGACCAGACCCAGCACCATCAGGCTGAAATACTCGGCCGCGCCGAATTTCAGCGCGATGGCCGTCAGCGGCGGCGCAAAGATCGCGACCAGAAAAGTCGAAACCGTGCCTGCAAAGAACGACCCCAGCGCGGCCACTGCAAGCGCGGTGCCGGCGCGGCCCTTGCGTGCCATCTGATAGCCGTCGATGGCGGTCACGGCGGACGAACTTTCGCCCGGCATGTTGATCAGGATCGCCGTGGTCGAGCCGCCATATTGCGCCCCGTAATAGATACCCGCCAGCATGATAAGCGAACTGACCGGCTCAAGCTGAAAGGTGATCGGTAGCAGCATGGCGATGGTGGCCGTGGCACCGATGCCCGGCAGCACCCCGATCAGCGTGCCCAGCAGCACTCCGATCAGACAGAATGCCAGGTTCGCAAGCGAGCCCGCGACCGAAAAGCCCATGGCGAGATTGCTGAAAAGCTCCATTCTCGCGCCCCCCTAGAACTGGACCCATGGCCCAAAGCGCCGGAACGGCAGGCCAAGGCCATAGCTGAAAATCAGCGTGGACAGGATGGTGACGGCCACCGCCAGCACCAAGGCGTGCAGGGGCTTCATCCGAATCGACGCCTGCGATGCGATCAGCGTCGTGAAAAACAGCGCAGGCACGAAGCCCAGACCGCGCACGGTCAGGCCGAAAAAGATCGGCGCGGGCAGGATGAACAGGATCCCGCGCCACGCGATGCGGCCGAATGCCTCGCCCTCGCGGCCAAAGGATTTCAGCGTGATGATGACACCCAGAACGAACAGGATGATCGACAGGACCATCGGAAAGTAACCCGGCCCCATCCGCAACGAGGTGCCGATGGGCAGGCCCATGGTCTGCCAGCCAAAGAACGCGGCGGCAGCTATCAGCAAAAGGCCCGCCGCAAGATCGGTCGAGTCCTTGGGTTTCGTGGACATGATGTTCCCCCATGATAGGCCCCGCGCATGGCGCAGGGCCGCCAAGGATCAGTCGGCGTAAACGCCGGCGGCCTCGATCACCGGCTTCCAGCGGGCGATCTCGGATTCCAGCTTGGCCTTCAGCGCGGCGGGCATGGCATCCTCGGCAGATGAGGGCGCGGTGCCCAGATCGGCCATCGCCTTGGCCACGCCTTCATCGGCCAGCGCGGTTTGCAGGGATTTCGACAGGCGTTCGTTCACCTCGGCGGGCGTGCCCTTGGGGGTGTAGATGCCATGCCAGATGCTGACCTCGAAGCCCGCCAACCCGGATTCCTCGGCGGTGGGCAGGTCGGGGAACAGGTCCAGCCGTTCGGGCGTGGTGACGGCATAGGCCTTGATCGTTCCGCCCTTGATTTGCTGGGTGGTGTTCGTCGTCTGGTCGCACATGATGTCGGTCTGCCCGCCCAGCAGGTCGGTCATCGCCGGCCCCGTGCCTTTATAGGGCACCGTGACCAGCGGCGTTTCCAGCGCCTGCATCAGCAACATGCCGCACAGGTGGCTGGCTGCGCCGATGCCCGCATTGGCTAGGGTCAGGCTGTCGCCGTTCGCCTTGACATAGTCGATGAAGCCCTTGAAATCCGTCGGCTCAAAATCCTTGCGGGCGACGATGACCATCGGCACCTCGGTCACGAGACCCACATATTCGAAGGCGTTCGGGGTGTCATAGGCAAGGTTGCGATACAGCGTCGCCGCCGTCGCCATGCCGATATGGTGCAGCAGGACCGTGTAGCCATCGGGATCGGCCTTGGCGACCTGACCCGCGCCCAGCGTGCCACCGGCACCGCCGACGTTTTCGACGACGATCTGCTGACCCAGATCGCCCGACATCTTTTCGGCGACCAGACGTGCAACGGTATCGGTCGGGCCACCGGCAGCAAAGGGCACGACCATCGTGATCTGGCGTTCGGGATAGTCCTGCGCAAAGGCGGGCGCGGTCAGCATCGTTGCGGCGCAAAGCGCGCCGAGCAATTTCTTCATGATTTCCTCCCTGGGTGTCGGCACATGCTCCCCCACGTGCCGCTTGGCATCAGGTTGCGGCCAATCTGACACATTCGCCAAACGCTAAAACGCCCTGCGGCCCGTGTTTCGACAGCCGCAGCGGCCAAATGGGTGGAAAGCGTAACAACACGCGCCCGTGATGGGTGGAAATCCACCCATCAGTGATCGGCATCGACGATCAGCCGCCGGTCCAGACCGTATTTCTGCATCTTTTCGTAAAGCGTCTTGCGCGAAATCCCCAGCGTTTCATAGACCGGGCGCAACCTGCCGCCATGCGCGGCAATCGCCCCCGCAATCAGGCTGCGTTCGAAATCGGCCACCTGATCGGACAGGCGCGCGCCCTGCCCGGCCACCTCGGCCCCCTCAAGTCCCAGCACGAAACGTTCAGCCAGATTGCGCAATTCGCGCACGTTGCCGGGCCATTCCTTGGCCGCAAGGCTGGACAGAAAGGCCGAAGCCGCCTCGCGTTCGGGCAGTTTGTGGCGGGCGGCGGATTCGCGGACCAGCTGCAGGAACAGCAGCGGAATATCCTCGCGCCGCGCCGAAAGTGGCGGGACATGCAGGACGGCGACATTCAGGCGCCAATACAGATCCTCGCGGAAGGCACCCCGCGCGACCAGTTCGGCCAGATCGACCTTGCTGATCGCGATAAAGCGCACATCCAGCGGAATCGCGTCGTTCGAGCCAAGCCGCGTGATGACCCGTTCCTGCAGAACGCGCAGCAGCTTCGCCTGCAATTCCAGCGGCATTGAGCCGATTTCATCCAGCAGCACCGTGCCGCCCCGCGCATGTTCGAACTTGCCGAACCGCGCCCGCAACGCGCCGGGGAACGCCCCCGCCTCATGGCCGAACAGTTCGGATTCGATCAGCGCCTCGGGCAAGGCGGCGCAGTTTATCGCGACAAAGGGACGCCCCGCGCGGATCGAGATGTCGTGCAGCGCGCGGGCCACGACTTCCTTGCCCGCGCCGGTCGGGCCAATGATCAGCGCATCGGTATCGGACGACCCGATGGCGCGCAGGCGATAGCGCAGATCGACCATGACCTGCGTGCGACCGGGCAGCCGTGCCTCAATGTCGTCGCGCTTGCCCGCGACGGCGCGCAGGCGACGGTTTTCCAGGACCAGCCCGCGATGGTCGATGGCGCGGCGGATGACGGTCGCCAGTTCCTGCACGACAAAGGGTTTTTCGATGAAATCATAGGCCCCGCCCCGGATCGCCTCGACGGCCAAAGGCACTTCGGCATGGCCGGTCACAAGGATCACGGGAATGTCCGGGTCCACGTCATGCAGCCGCCCCAGCAGCGTCATGCCGTCCATCCCCGGCATACGGATGTCGCTGACCACCGCGCCCGCAAAGCCGGGACCGGCCAGCGCCAATGCCTCATCCGCCGATCCCAGCGCCTCGACGGCAAAGCCCGCAAGCTCCAGCGCCTGCGCGGTCGAGACGCGCATCTTTTCGTCGTCATCGACCAGCAGCACACGCGTCATGCCGCCGCCTCGGCCGCCGCGATGGGCAGGGTGACGCAGAACTCGGCCCCCGGCGCGGCGTTGCGGCAGGAAATCTCTCCTCCGAAATCGCGCACGATGTTCGAGGTGATCGACAGCCCCAACCCCAGCCCGAACCCCTTGGTGGTGAAGAACGGATCAAAGATGCGGGCGGCAATCGCATCGGGGATACCGGGGCCATGGTCGCGCACGCGAATGGCGATGCGGTCGCCCTGAACCCGCGCGGACAGGGTGATGCGGCGGTCGTCCCGCCCTTCCACCGCATCGGCGGCATTGGTCAGCAGGTTGACCAGCACCTGTTGCAGCCGCGTCGGACCCGCGCGCAAGGGCGGCAGACCATCGGGCACATCCAGCGTCAGCACCGCGCCGGAACTGGCCAGCCGCGCCGCCACGATGGTCTGCGTCTCATGCAGCAACGAGGTCAGCGGCACCGCGCCAAGCTGGTCGTCAGGCTTGCGGGCGGCATGGCGCAGATGCTTGCCGATAGCGGCCATGCGATCGACCAGCGCCAATATCTCGCCGATATTCTCGCGGGCGCGGGCATAGTCGCCGCGCTCGATCAGGATTGCCGCGCTGTCGGCATAGTTGCGCGCCGCCGCCAGGGGCTGGTTGATTTCGTGGGAAAGCGAGGCCGACATCTGCCCAAGCGCCGCCAGCTTGCCAACCTGAACCAGACTTTCCTGCGCGGCGCGCAATTCCGCCTCGGTCGCGCGGCGTTCAGCGATTTCCTGTTCAAGCTGGCTGTTCACGCGGGCCAGATCGGCGGTGCGTTCCGTCACGCGGCGTTCCAGTTCGGCATTGGCGAATTGCTGCATCGCCAGACGCTCCGCCGCCTGCACGCGACGCTGCCACCAGATCAGCCCGCCGAACCCCGCAGCCGAAATCAGCAGCAACAGGGTCAGCATCGCCAGCCGCGCCTCGGCCCGCAATTCGGCGCTGTCCAGCATGACATGCACGGTCCAGCCCGCATCGGCCATCTCCTCGGAGGCGGTGATGTAATCGTGCCAGCCATCCGCTGCAGGCATCTGGAACACCGGAACGCCGTGCATCCTGACGCTTTGCATGGAAAACTCGGTCAGCGGCAGGTTGGCATAGCGCCGCGTCGCCGCCGTGCGGGCCATGCGTTCGGGCGTCAGCGCATGGATCGAATGGTATAGCCAGCCCGGATCCGAGGACAGGAACACCGCGCCTTCGGGATCGGTGACCATGGTGCGGAAATCGCCACCCTGCCACGACGCCTCGATCCGGCCCACGCCGATCTTGACGGCCATGACCGCCGTGATCCGCCCCGCATCGTCGCGCACCGGCGCCGAAAAGTAATATCCCCGCACCCCCGAGGTCGTGCCGACGCCATAGAACCGCGCCGCCCGCCCCGCCATCGCGTCGATGAAATAGGGGCGGTAACTGAAGTTTTCGCCGATGAAACTTGCAGGCCCTTCCCAAGTGGAATGGGCGATCGTCTCTCCGTCCGGCAGGATCAGGTAGATGTCCGAGGCCTGCACCGCCTGATTCTGTTCGGCCAGCCACAGGTTCGTCTGCCGCCGCAAATCGGGATTGCCCGGATCGGCCACCAGTTCGTGGATCAGGTCCAGATCCCCGACAAGCTGCGGCACGACCTCATACCGGGCCAGATCGGCGTTCAGCGCGTTCACGGTCAGGCGCAGCGCATTCGATGCCCGCGCGTGACCGGCGGCAAAGTAATGCTGCCACGCCACCTGCCCGCCCAGCCAGACGACCAGCGCCGCCGCAGCGATGGCGGCGGCGATCAGACGCTTGCTGATGCGTGTGCTGACGACCGGTGCCCAAGACATCCGCGCCCCCCTCTCCCCTGAGGGAAGACTGGCAGTAACGCGGCTGTCATGCAATATTCACGCTTGGACGACGGCCATGACGAACCCGTCCCAACCCTTTTCCCCGACAGTCTGGATCGCCGTCGCCTGCAGGCGCGGTTCATCCGCGATCCGCGACAGGAAATCGCGCACGCCCCGGACATTCGGATCGGTGCTTGCGGGATCGGCCACCGCACCGCCGCGCACCACGTTGTCCCCGATGATGACCGTGCCGGGGCGCGAAAGGCGCAGGGCATGGGTCAGATAGTGCGGGTTGTTCGGCTTGTCCGCGTCGATAAAGATCAGATCAAAAGGCGCATCCAGTTCCGGCAGCACATCCAGCGCCGCGCCGATGCGCAGTTCCACCTGCGCAGCCAAGCCCGCCGCAGCGATATTGGCGCGGGCGATTTCGGCGTGATGGGCGTTTGCCTCGATCGTGACGATACGGCCGCCCGGCGGCAGCGCGTGGGCCATCCATATCGTGCTGTAGCCGCCCAGCGTCCCCACCTCCAGCACGTGCCGCGCGCCGGTCATCTGCACGAACAACGCCAGCATCTTGCCCTGCATGGCCGAGACATCATGCGCGGGCAATCCGCCCGCCGCATTGGCCGCAAGCGCCGCCGTCAGCGTAGGATCGGGCGGGGCCAGCAGCGTGCTGAAATAATCGTCCACCTTGGCCTGCGCCGCGCCGTCCGCCGTCGCATAATCGGGATTGCGCATGTCTGACCGCCTTTCCTTTGCAGCCAGTCTAGCCCCATCGTCCGTCATGGGCGTGACAAGGCGGTCGGTCGCATCAGCAGCAAGATCGCCAGCACCGAAAGCCCCGCCCCGATCAGGAATGGCATGTGCGCGCCATAGCTGTGCCAGAGCCAGCCCGCTGCGGTATTGCCGATCAGCACCACCGCCCCAGTGACCAGATTGAAGGTGCCGAATGCCGTGCCCTTCAGCGCCTCGGGGGTGGCGCCTGCGATCATCGCGCCCAGCAGACCTTGGGAAAAGCCCATATGCAGCCCCCAAAGCACGGTCCCCAGCAGATAGGCCGGGATGCTGCCCGCGAAGGCCAGCACCAGATGCGCGCCGATCAGGAAGATCAGGCTAAGGATCAGCAGCCCCCGAACCCCGATCCGGTCCGACACGCGCCCCACCGGATAGGCAGCAAGGCCATAGACTGCGTGCATGATGACCATGGAAAGCGGCACCCAAGCGGGGGTAAATCCGGCCTCCAGCGCCTTGAGCAGCACGAACGCCTCGCTGAAACGCGCCAGCATCAGGACTGCGGCGATGGCAATCACACCCCAGACCGCGCGGTTCAGGCGCAGCGCGTCGCCGATGCGGAACGGCGTGTCGGCCTTGCGCGGCGCGGGCGCGGGTTCGCGCACCGCCAGCATCAGGACCAGCACCGCCATCACGGCGGGAACTGTCGCGATCCAAAAGACCGACAGGATGTCGCCCGCCAGCAGAAACATCAGCGCCACGGCAATCAGCGGACCGACAAAACCGCCCACCGTGTCCAGCGATTTGCGCAGGCCAAAGGCGGCTCCGCGCATCTGGGGCGGGGTGACGCCTGCGATCAGCACATCACGCGGCGCGCTGCGGATGCCCTTGCCCACGCGCTCCACCGCCTTGCCCAGCACGATCAGATCGACCGATCCCGCCAGCGGAAAGATCAGCCGTGACGCCGCGCCCAGCCCATAGCCAAGCACCGCCAAAGGTTTGGAGCGTCCGGTCCAGTCCGCCAGCACGCCCGACAGAAAGCGGGTGGCGGTGGCGATGGCGACAGACAGCCCCTCGATCAAGCCCACCGCGATGACGGACGCGCCAAGCCCGCCCACCAGATAAAGCGGCAGCAGGGTCGAGACCATCTCGGAGGAGATGTCCATCAGCAGGCTGACGAATCCCAGTGCCCAGACCGTGCCGGGAATGCCCGCCCGTGCCTGCATCGTCAGAAAAAATTTTCCCATCGAAATCCTCGGGATAGGTCTTTGCCGCTTTCCATGCCGCGAGGCGTCGTCCTGCACAATCCTGAGCGAAAAAGACGGGCGCGGGGTGGTTTTCCGGCAACCCACCGCGCTGCAACGCAAAATCCGAAATCCCAGAATTTTGGTCGGAAGGCGGCGGCAAACCCGACTGAAAAAATCGGCAGGCAGTAACCAACTAAACCTATCAACCATTTGTTTTTGTTGTATTTTTATTGACCACGCCGGATATGCCGCCTATAAAGCATGCAAGGTAGCCAGCCAGCCTTCGCAAGCCAGCAACCTGAAATGACAAGCCAGCAAGACAGGAGAATTTGATATGGCCAAGACAGCATGCAGCGCCTGCGCGTTCTATGAAGATCACGTCGCCAACTCCGCCAGCACGCTTGCCGATTCCGGCCTGTGCCGCGCCAACCCGCCCGTCACTCAGGTTGAGGCGGACAGCCGTGGTTTCTGGCCGGTTGTGAAATCGGACGACTGGTGCGGCCAATACGCATCGGCCTTTGCCGCCGAGTAATCCTCGGGCGAATTGGGACGCTTGGGCAGCCTTCGGGCTGCCTTTTGCATGTCAGGGGGTCGGATCTTCGCCCGGTGCGGTGGTGAAAAGATCCGCCCATTCGGGATGGCGCGCATATTGGCCGCGCACGAAGCCGCAGATGGGGATGATGCGGAACCCCTGCGCCCGTGCGTCATCCAGCATGAATTGCAGCAATGCCTGTGCGACGCCCTGCCCGGCCATGCTTTCTGGCACGCCGGTGTGATCGGCGCTGATGCGGTCCGGGCCACGCCGGGTAAAGGTGATCTCACCCTCGCCGTCCATGCCCGTGATGCGGGCGACGTAGCGGCCGTGTCGGGTATCGGTCGTTTCCTTGCTGATCTGGATATCCATGCACGCCCCCTTTGGCCCGTTCGGGCCGATGCTAATGCGTGGAGGCCCCGGCATGAAGCCCCAGCCGCCGCATCCGGCGATGGATCGTGGTGCGGTCCACCCCCATGCGCCGCGCGGTTTCCGAGATATTGCCACCCGTTTCATGCAATGTGCGCGCCAGCAATGCCGCGCCGCCGCTGCGCTCGGTGGGGGCAGCCATCGTCATCGGCAGATCGGACAGCGTGACGTTCGGACCCTGTGCCACCGCCGCAAGGCTGGCGGCAAAGCCCGACAACTCGCGCAGGTTTCCCGGCCATTGATGCGCGGCCAGCGGGGTCAGCACCTCGGGCGATAGCAGCACCGGCTCGGCATAGGCGCGGGCAAGGATGCGGTCGATCAACCAGAACAGGTCGCGCCGGTCGCGCAGCGGCGGAAGGCGCAGCGCCGACCCCGCCAGGCAGTGATACAGGTCGCGGCGGAACGCACCCGATTGCACGCAGGCCGCCAGATCGCCCTGCGCCGTCGCAATCAGCCGCAAACCGGGCAGGATCGGGCGGATGCCGCCAACGGGCAGATAGCTGCCCTCGGAGGCAAGCTGCAAAAGCCGCGATTGCAGGCGCGGCGGCAATTCGTTCACCTTGTCCAGAACCAGCGTGCCGCGCCCGACCTGATCGATCAGCCCTTCCTCGTGCCGGCGTCCGTCCATGCGGCCAAAGACCAGCGCCTCATCCGTGTCGGACAGCTCGGCGCAGCGCAGCACGATAAAGGCCCCGCTGCGACCCGCATCATGCATGGCGCGCGCAAGGGTCAGCTTGCCGGTGCCCGTCTCGCCCTCGATCAACACGGGCAAGGCGGCACGCGCCAAACCTGCAGCACGGTTCAGCAACTGCGCCATCGCCGGATCGTCGCCCGCCAGTTCCCGCAATGCCGCAGGCAGCGGCACGGCACGGGCTATCGGAACCGGATTGCGGCTGGGCAGGCGGCGCGGTTCGATCGCGTGGGCGAACAGGCGGTGGCCGTCGCGAGTCTCGATCAACCGTTCGGGCGCGGGGCGCTGGCGGGTCAGATCGTCCAGCCGGTCCAGCCGCACGTTCAGGAAATCGCTGACCGGCCGCCCGATCAGCAGCCCCGCCTGTCGCCAGTCGATCCCCGCCGCCCGCGCCATCAGCCGGGCCGCCGCATGGGTCATGCCGATGACGCAGCCCGCCCCGTCCATCGAAATCGCGGCCTCGGGGTCAACATCCAGAAAATCGGCGCTGCCCGAAAGGCGCAGCACCCAATCGCTCCGGCTTTCGGCCATGATATTCGCCATCTCGATCCGCCGGGCCGATTGCCGCACCAGATTAAGCGCAAGGCTTTGGCTGGTGCGCGGACGCGGAGATGACAGCAGCGAGATGTCCAGCACCGCGGATAGCTGCCCGCGCGTATCATAGATCGGCGCGGCGGTGCAGCTAAGCCCACCATGCGTCACATCGAAATGGTCGCTTTGATGGATGATCAACGCCTCGCCCGCCTCGATGCAGGCGCCCAGCGCGCAGGTGCCCGCCCGCGCCTCGGACCATTCAGCGCCCAGATACAGGCCGGATCGGCGCAGTTCGGCCTTTTGCGTCTCGTCCCCCAGATATTCGACGGTGACCCCGGCGCGGTCCGCCAGCATCAGGACGTAATTCTGGCCCGCGACCAGCGAATACAGGTTTTCGATGCCGGAACGCGCGATGCCGATCAGCTCTTCGGAGCGTTGGCGGTGTTCGCGCAACTGGTTGTCGGGCAGGATGTAAGCCTGCGCACGCACCGCCGGGTCCAGCCGGTGCTTTTCGATGCAGCGCAGCCAGCTTTCCACGACCACGGGATCGCGCGTGGCCATGACGCCCTGCGAGACCGCCTCGATCTCGCGGATATGGTGCAGGTCGGCGTCCATCGTCTCCTCCCCGAAACCGGACCTGTTCAGCCTAGCAGCAGGGGCGCGGGCGGGGAAATGGGCATTAGGTGTGGCGGCGGATTGCCACAGATGCCACAGGCCACGCCACAGGTGCGCAGGCCAAGCCATTGTTTTCGCTTGCACCGCACCGGCCCCATTTGGCGCATCCCACAGCAGCGCTAGCGTTTTCCCCGATGATAAGGAGAGAGATATGAAGGCCCTTCGCTTTCACGCCGCCAAGGATCTGCGTCTTGAGGAACTGGACGCTCTGCCGGTTCCCGGCCCCGGTCAGGTCGCGATTCGCAATCGCTTCGTCGGCATCTGCGGCACCGATCTGCACGAATATGCCCATGGTCCGATCTTCATTCCCACCGCGCCGCATCCCTTTACCGGGGCGCAGGGGCCACAGGTGCTGGGCCATGAATTCGGCGGCGTGGTCACGGCGATCGGCGCAGGCGTCACCCATGTCGCGGTAGGGGACCGGGTGTCCGTGCAGCCGCTGATCCAGCCGCGTGGCGGGGATTATTTCTCGGACCGTGGGCTGTTCCAGCTTAGCGAGGAATTGGGGCTGGTGGGCCTAAGCTGGCAATCGGGTGGCATGGCCGAAGGGGCGCTGCTGAACGCCTATAACGTCTTCAAGCTACCCGATGCGCTGTCGGACGAGGAAGCGGCGCTGGTCGAACCCACAGCCGTCTGTGTCTATGCCTGCGACAGGGGCAAGGTGGCTGCGGGCAACAGCGTGCTGGTCACCGGCGCGGGGCCGATCGGCATCGTGACGCTGCTGACCGCGCGGGCATTCGGCGCGGTCAAGCTGTTCGTCACCGATCTGAACGACACGCGGCTGGAAAAGGCGCGCGAGATCCTGCCCGACGTCATCGCCCTGAACCCCAAGCGCGACGACGTGGCCGCCCGTGTGCGCGCCGAGACGGAAGGCGGCGTGGGCTGCGACGTGGCCTTGGAATGCGTCGGCAATGAAAAGGCGCTGCAAACCTGCGTCGATGCCGTGCGCAAACAGGGCACTGTCGTGCAGGTCGGGCTGCATCCCGGCCTTGGCGCGGTCAACTGGTTCGACGTGACCTTCAAGGACATCGATATCCGCGGGTCGTGGTGTTACCCGACCTATATCTGGCCGCGCGTGATGGACCTGATCGCATCCGGCGCGATCCCGTCGAAAAAGGTCGTGACCCGCAAGATCCGGCTGGAACAGGCCGTGACCGAAGGCTTTGACGCCCTGCTGGACCCCGCGGGAACGCAGCTGAAAATCCTGATCGACCTGACCTGAATACCCGCGTCCTCCGGGGAGGGAGGGCGCAGCCACATCATGGGAGGAGAAACCATGCTAGACACTAATACCCCGCAACTGACGGCGCTGGTCGCCGATCTGGAACGCGCGCTTGTTGCGCAGGACGCGGATGCCGTGGCCGACCTGTTTCTGGAAACCGGCTTCTGGCGCGACCTTGCCGCGTTCACGTGGAACCTGAAGACCTGCGAAGGTCACGATGAAATCCGCGCCATGGCCGCAGCCCAACTGCCCAAGATCTCGCCGAAATCGCTGGCGCTGGACCCGACGCAGGCCACCAGCGAAGCGGGTGGTGTGGCCGAGGGTTGGCTGGTGCTGGAAACCGCCGTAGGGCGCGGCGTCGGCTATATCCGGATCAAGGACGGCAAGATCTGGACCCTGCTGACCACCCTGCACGAGTTGAAGGGCCATGAGGAACCGCGCAAGCTGCGCCGTCCCATGGGCGCGGAACACGGTCATGATCCCAATCGCCAGACGTGGAAGGAAAAGCGCGAGGCCGAGGCCGCGCAGTTGGGCTATGACGCCCAGCCCTATGTGCTGGTGATCGGCGGCGGTCAGGGCGGCATCGCATTGGGCGCGCGCCTGCGCCAGCTGGGCGTGCCGACGATCATCGTGGACCGCCACGAACGCCCCGGCGATCAGTGGCGTAAGCGGTATAAATCCCTCTGCCTGCACGACCCGGTCTGGTATGACCACCTGCCCTATATCCCCTTCCCGGATAACTGGCCGGTCTTTGCGCCCAAGGATAAGGTGGGCGACTGGCTGGAGATGTATACCAAGGTCATGGAGCTGAATTACTGGTCCTCGACCACCGCCAAGTCGGCGACATACGACGAGGCCAAGGGCGAATGGACCGTCGTGGTGGAGCGCAACGGCGAACAGGTCACGCTGCGCCCCAAGCAGCTGGTGCTGGCCACCGGCATGTCGGGCAAGGCGAATGTGCCGGTAATCCCCGGTCAGGACGTGTTCAAGGGCGAACAGCAGCATTCCAGCCAGCACCCCGGCCCCGACCCCTATCGCGGCAAGAAGGTCGTGGTGATCGGTGCCAACAACTCGGCCCATGACATCTGTGCGGCGCTTTGGGAACATGGCGCGGATGTGACGATGGTGCAGCGGTCGTCCACCCATATCGTCAAGTCCGACAGTCTGATGGAGGTCTGTCTGGGCGGGCTGTATTCGGAAGCTGCGGTGGAAAATGGCATCGACCATGACAAGGCGGACATGATCTTTGCCTCGATCCCCTACAAGATCATGCACACCTTCCACGTGCCCCAGTATGATGAGATCAAGCAGCGCGACGCCAAGTTCTATGCCGACTTGGAAAAGGCCGGGTTCATGCTGGATTTCGGCGACGATGAATCCGGGCTGTTCATGAAATACCTGCGCCGCGGCTCGGGCTATTACATCGACGTGGGGGCCTGCGATCTGGTGATCGACGGTTCCATCAAGCTGCAATCGGGCAAGGGCATCAGCCATCTGACCGAAACGGCCGTGGTGCTGGATGACGGGACCGAACTGCCCGCCGATCTGGTGGTCTATGCCACAGGCTATGGGTCGATGAACGGCTGGGCGGCGGACCTGATCTCGCAAGAGGTCGCGGACAAGGTGGGCAAATGCTGGGGTCTTGGGTCCGACACCACCAAAGACCCCGGCCCGTGGGAGGGCGAGCAGCGCAATATGTGGAAACCCACCATGCAGCCCGGCCTGTGGTTCCATGGCGGCAACCTGCACCAGTCGCGGCATTATTCGCGCTATCTGTCCCTGCAACTCAAGGCACGGCACGAAGGGATCGACACCCCGGTCTATGGGCTGGAGGCGCCGCATCACCTGAAATAAGGCGCGCCCCCTCCCCGGTCGTCATACCGCGCGCCTTCGCCGCGTCCCCCCTTAAGCCGGGGGGGCGCGGCGTCACTGTTGCCAGACCATCGCCCCCCAGATCGTGCCCGCTCCGAATGCCGACAGCAGCAACGGCCCATCCGGCAGCACGCCGCCATGCCATGACAGCGCAAGGGGAATGGTCGCAGCCGACGAATTGCCATGCAGCGCCAGCGTGCCCAGCGTGGGTGTGGCCTGCATCCCAAGGCAATCCGCCACCTTGTCCAGAATGCGTGCATTGGCCTGATGCGGCACCCACAGCGCCACATCGGCAGGGGTCAGCGCGGCCTGCGCCAGCGCCTGCCGGGCGGATGCAGCCATCGCCTGAACCGCGCGGGCAAAGACGGCTCGCCCGTCAGGCATGGTCATGCCCAGCCCGCCCTGCCCCGGCGCGGTAAAGGGCAGCCGAGAGCCGCCCCGCGCGATGCGGATCGCGTCGTAATCACCCCCGTCGGAACGCAGCACGACCGCACGCGGACCCTGCCCCGGCCGACCCGGCTCTAGCAGCACCGCACCCGCCGCGTCAGCAAACAGCACGCGGGTCGCCACCTCGGCCGGATCGATGCGGCGCGACAGCAGGTTCGCGGCGATAACCAGCACCGCCTGTCCGGTCATGCGCACATGCGCCGCGCCCAGGGCCAGCGCGTGCAGAAACCCCGAACACGCCCCCGCCAGATCGACCGCCCCGCAGGCCAGCCCCAACCGCCCCGCGACCAAGGGCGCGGTCGGCGGCAGCAGGTGATCGGGGGTAGACGTTGCCAGCAGCAACAGCCCCACCCGCGCCGGATCGCAATGACCCAGCGCCATGCGACCCGCCGGAATGGCAAGATCGCTCAGCGCCTGCGTATCCGCCGCATAATGGCGGGACTGGATGCCGCAGCGCGCCTGAATCCAGCCGGGGGGCAGGTCCATCTCGGCCTCGATCTCGGCGTTGAGGACGCGGCGTTCGGGCAGGTAATGGCCAAAGCCCGCCATGCGCACCCCGTCAGCCAAAAACATCGGCGGCCTCCAGAATGGCGTCATGGCAGGCCGACAGCTCTGCCGCAGTCGCGCAATAGGGCGGCAGCAGATAGACCGTGCGGCCAAGGGGCCGGATCAGCAGGTCGCGTTCGGCAAAAAAACGCATCAGCGCCGGACCCGTATCGGCCATGTAATCGTTGCCCTGCCCCACCTCGGCGGCCAGGATCGTGCCGATCTGGCGCACGCCCGACAATCCGGGATGCCGCGCCAGACGCAGCGCCCCCTGGGCCTGCGCGGCGGTCACGGCATCAATGCGGTCCTGCACAGGCTCGTCGTCCCAGATCGCCAGATTGGCGCAGGCCGCGGCGCAGGCGATCGGGTTCGCCGTATAGGATGAGCTGTGAAAGAACGTCCGCCGCCGGTCCGTGGACAGGTGCGACTGATAGATGTCTTCGCGGCACAGCGTCACCGCCAGCGGCAGATGCCCCCCGGTGATGCCCTTGGACAGGCACAGGATGTCAGGCGCGACGCCGACATGATCGCAGGCCAGAAAGCGCCCGGTGCGGCCCCAGCCGGTCATCACCTCATCCGCGATCAGCAGGACACCGTGGCGGGCGCAGATCGCCGCCATCTCGGTCAGCACGTCCTGCGGATAGATGCGCATACCACCCGCGCCCAGCACCAGCGGCTCGATCAGCAGGGCGGCGGTTTCGGGTTGGCGGCAGAAATGCTCCAGCGCGTCCAGCGTGGCTTGCCGCGCCTGTTCCGTCGGGAAGGGGATGCGGTCCACGGCGAACAGCAGCGGGTCATAGGGCTGGGTAAAGGCCCCCCGCTCACCTGCCGACATGGTGCCGACCGTATCACCGTGATAGCCGTCCTGCATCACGACGATGCGGCGACGGGGGCTGCCTTGGTGGCGGAAATGCCCCAGCGCCATTTTCAGCGCCACCTCGACCGCCGTCGAGCCGCTGTCGCTGAAAAACACCCGCGTCAGGTTCTGCGGCACCCGCGCCAGCAGGCCGCGCGCGAATGTCTCGGCGGGTTCGTGGGTATAGCCCGCAAAGATCACCTGATCCAACCGCCCCGCCTGATCGCGGATCGCCTGCACGATGCGGGGATGGCAATGGCCATGCGTCACCACCCACCACGAGGAAATGGCGTCGAAGATCCGCCTTCCCCCGGCATCGGTCAGCCATGCCCCCTGCGCGCTGGCAATGGGGCGCATGGTCGGGAACAGCGCGTGCTGGGTGAACGGATGCCAGATGGTCATGGGAAATCCTTGAAAGCGGCGTCGAAGCCCCTGCGCAGCGCATCGGGCGAAAGATCGTCCAGCAGCGGCAAACGGCCAAGCCGCCGCACCTGCCCCATATCCGCGATGGTTTCCTCGGCCAGCGGCTCGGGGTTGCCGATAAAGGCCACGCCATGGACCGGCACTCCGGCCCCGCGCAGCGCAGCCAGCGACAAAAGCGTGTGGTTGATCGTTCCCAGCGCAGTCCGGGCGCACAGGATCACGGGCAGTTGCCAGCGGGCGAACAGGTCCAGAAACGTCTTGCGCGGCGTCAGAGGCACCATCAAGCCCCCCGCCCCTTCGACCACCAGCGGGCGCTGGGGCGGCAAGATCAGCGCGTCGGGGTCGATCCGCAGCCCCTCGGCCGCAGCGGCGATATGGGGCGAGGCGGGCAGGCGCAGCCGCCACGCCTCGGGCAAGGTCGGGCGCCCGGACAGGCGGGCGACGATCTGGCTATCCGTCTCCGCCTCAAGGCCCGATTGCACGGGTTTCCAGTAATGCGCCGCCAGATGCGCGGTCAGGCCAGCGGAAAAGACGGTCTTGCCGATGCCGGTATCGGTGCCGGTCACGATGAAAGCGGTCATGCGGATTCGTTCTGCAGAATTTCGGAAAGCGCGGCAAAGGCTGTGCCGATGTCGCGTTGGGATGGGTTCAGCGTCAGCGACAGGCGCAGCCGCTCGGTCCCCTTGGGGACGGTCGGTGCGCGAATGGCACGAATATCGAAGCCTTGCGCGGCAAGACTTTCCGCGGCGGCAAGACAGCGCGCGTCTCCGGGCAGGATGATCGGCTGGATCTGGCTGCCGCTGGGCCGCAGCCCCAAGGCGCGGATGTGGTCTTGGACCTGCGCCACGCGGGCCAGCAATGCCGACCTGCGCGCAGGTTCCGCCCCCAGATGCGCCAGCACCCCCCGCAAGACCTGCGCCAGCAGTGGCGAGGGCGCGGTCGAATAGATAAAGCTGCGTGCGCGGTTCACCAGCACCGCGATCAGTGTGGGCGCAGCACAGACCAGCGCGCCCTGCACGCCCAACGCCTTGCCGCAGGTATGCAGCGTCACGACGTTTTCCTGCCCCGCATAAAGGGCGGCAAGCCCGCGCCCCTGCGGTCCCCAGATGCCGGTCGCATGTGCCTCATCCACGATCAGGAATGCGTCTTCCTGATCGGCAAGCTGGATCAGTTCGGCGATGGGGGCGGTGTCGCCATCCATCGAATATAGGCTTTCGACGGCTATCCACGCCTGCCCCGTCCCGCCCGCGCGCCGCCAGTCGCGCAATGCCCTGCGCGCGGCATCGGGGTCGTTATGCGCGAAGGGCCGCGCCGTCGCCGCACCCAACCGCATCCCGTCCAGCGAACTGGCATGGATCAGCGCGTCATGCAGCACCAGATCGCGCGCCTGAGGCAGGGCCGAGAATATGCCCATATTCGCCGCGAAGCCGCAGCCGAAATACAGCGCGGCAGGCGCGCCGAAATGGGTGGCCGCCTCAGCCTCAAGCGCGGCAAAGGCGTCGTGATTGCCGCGCAGCAGCCGGGCCGCCCCCGAACCCACCGGGGTGTCCAGCGCCTGCCGCGTCAGGTCACGCAGCAGCGCCGATCCCGCCAGCGCCAGATAATCGTTCGAGGCGAAATCCATCCCGGCAATGGGCCGCAACCCCCGCAACCTGCCACGCTGCGCCAGACTTTCCAGCAAGCCCTGATGCGCGGTCAGCGACATGCCGCCCCCTCGGGCAGCAGGCCAAGGCGGTCCATCAATTGCCGGTCGCGGCTTTCTTCGGGGTTGGCGGCGGTCAGCAGCGTGTCGCCCATGAACAGCGAATTGGCCCCGGCAAAAAAGCACAGCGCCTGCATCTCATCGCTCATGGCGGTGCGGCCTGCGGACAGGCGCATATGACTGCGCGGCATCAGGATGCGGCCAAGCGCGATCACCCGCACAAAGTCGATGGGATCGACGGGCGGCGCATCGGCAAGGGGCGTGCCAGCCATCGGGATCAGCATGTTGATCGGCACGCTTTCGGGATGTTCCGGCAAGGTCGCCAGGGCCAGCAGCATGTCGATGCGGTCGCCATCGCTTTCGCCCAGACCAAGGATCCCGCCCGAGCAGACCTTGATCCCCGCCTCGCGCACCCGCGCCAGCGTATCCAGCCGCTCGGCAAAGGTGCGGGTGGTGATGACGTTGGGATAATGCGCCTCGGAGGTGTCGATATTATGGTTGTAGTAATCAAGCCCGGCATCCTTCAGCCGCAGCACCTGATTTTCGGACAGCATCCCCAGCGTCATGCAGGTTTCCATCCCCAAGGCGCGGACGCCCTGCACCATCGCCTCGATCGCGGCCATGTCGCGGTCTTTGGGTTCGCGCCACGCCGCCCCCATGCAATAGCGGGTGGCCCCTGCGGCCTTGGCCTTGCGCGCCTCGGCGATGACCATTTCGACCTGCATCAGCTTTGACGCGGAAAGCTGTGCGCCATTGCGCGCGGACTGGCTGCAATAACTGCAATCTTCGGGACAACCGCCCGTCTTGACCGAGAGCAACCGGCTCATCTGCACACGATTCGGGTTGAAATTCGCGCGATGCACGGTCTGCGCCTGAAACAGCAGATCCATAAAGGGCTGGGTGAATATCTGCACGGCCTCGTCACGGGTCCAATCGTTGCGGGGCGACGGGGGCATATCCTTGGGCATGGCTGCTCCTATTTTCTTGATAAATTTCGGCGCGACCTGAGGCGTTGGGATGTTTTGTAGATTTATTAAATCGTAACGTCCATATGATTCCATTTTTATAGATAATTCTACAGGGCATAGAAAAAGACCGCAGAGTGCAGGTTTCGGTTTTTTATAGAAAAAGGACACCTTGGCGCTATTGCCAACGGCTTCACCACGATCTTGATTTTGGGAAAGTGGTGGGCGACCCTGATCCACCATGAGGCCACTTTGGGCCAAAAATCACTACACAGGGTGTCCCGCAAATCCTCGGTGCGGGACACATGCATGGGTTAGGTTGCGAGTAGGAGAAGCTTACCGCCAACGCGTTTGAATTTTATCTGCCCGGCGAGCATTCGTTCTCGTACTTCAGCGTCAGTCTGTCGGCAGTTTACGACATAACGATCATATGGCACCCACCCCACCATGTCATTCTGCTGCAACTTCGAGATCGAATCGCGAAGGTGGGCACGGGCGTCCAGAACAGCCGCGCTTTCGAACATCCGTCGATCCTCCAGACTAGCATCGTAATCCACTGACAACAGGTCATCCATGACGTTCACCAAAATTGCCGCAACTCACAGGTTAAGAGATTAGATAGCTTAATAATTCAGTCGAGAGTTTTCCATCCATACGGCGGATGACCCCACTTGTCAGAGGCCCGAACGCGGACCTCCTCGAGTGCCTGCTAAAGCGTCGTGGAATAGCTGTTCGCAGACGGAACCGTAATCACTGACCAGCGCCATGTCTCCGCGCGATTGTGCTGGGTAACATCTTTGGAGACCCTACCAACCACCAGCCCATTCCGAAGCACTGTCCAATCGTCGGCAGATTCGATTTCAGCAAAGGTCTGGACGCGGGTCCAGCGATCACCCTTTGCGTCTATCCCACAAACGTTTCATCCCTTCGCCGGTTCTGCACTGTGTCTCGGCGTTGGCCGGATCGCCCTCGTCGATATCGTCGATTAGAGAGGTGATGGCGGCCAAAGCCTCCGCGCGCTTCCATACAGCTGCAGTTGTGCGATCAAGCACCGCGATAACATCGTCCTCCAGCTCCTCCCAGCCGTAAAAGTTGTGATCGTATTCCTGCGGGTGTCGCGGGCAGTTCACAGACCCCTCCTGTGCGCTAGAAGACATAGATATGCCCGAACTTGGCGCATAGTACACCTTGACCGACTCGGCCAAGACAGGACATGGGATACAAAACCCCTCAGTCCAGTTTGAAGCGCCATGTTGGTTCTACTTAAGTCCATTGTCGCAACCCTAATCATCTACGGGATCGGCTCGCTAATCGCTTTCTTGACGATCGATCGAAAGGCCCACTCCGGACGGTCGCCGTTGGGCGTGCTGGGCGTCACGGCTATCGTCTCAACACTAGTGGCGGCAATCACGCTGGCATGGTTGCTGGATGTGATGACCCGGCAAGCGATGTAGAGATACTGCGCGCTGCGACGAGGATTTTTATCTGCGAGGATCGTTTTGCACGTTGCCGTTCGCTTGGGGGCCACCACTGGGCCGCAGTCGAGCGGCTCGTAAAGCCCCAAACCTGACGTTCACTAGTAAGAGTAATCAACGGGAAAAGCCTCCAGCACCCTGCTACCCAGCTGCCATCTTCATGGTGAGCTAAGCTGCATGAGCTAGCCTCTTATATCGATCAGATATCGTATGGCACAAGTTCAAGGATATTGCACAAGCATGAGCAACCCAAGCGAACGTGATTCTCCGAATAAGCTCTTGATCACGAAACGCTAAGTGCTCTAGTAATCTTGACAAAGGTGTTCAACCAAATATCAATGTTCAATATAAGTCTACAGCAGGCTGAAAATGTTAAAAAACTGGCGTGTAAAAAACTTCAAAAGTTTTTCTGGAGAGCATGAAATTGAGCTTTCTCCTCTGACTATTTTTAGTGGAGCAAACAGCTCCGGAAAGTCATCCATCATCCAGTCGATTCTGCTAATAAAGCAAACATTGAATTCATCCTCGCCTGGGCGGCCCATTGCTTTGAATGGTCCCCTTGTACAGCTTGGGGGATTTTCTGATATTCTGAATCAGCGAGCGGCTACAAATGGAATTGAAAGAGAGATTTCGTTCGGGTGGGATATAGCGGAAAGCTTCTCTCCAGATTATGATGGTCAAAATCACTCTGCGGTAGAGGAAGGATTGGAAAGTATCGCAACGGACTTTTCAATTTCCGACGGAAAGAAATCTATTTCAGGATCCGTTGAAGATATACACCCGACGCTGACGGTGTCAAAAGTGAGATCGCAGGCACGGGATTTTACTGGAAATATTCACGAAAATTATCTCAGTATTCGAAAATCTTCTGGTAAGGGCCGGAAGCTAAAAATTAACACTCATCAGATAGATGGTTCGTTGAACCCATCAGCTTACGTGGTCACAGAAATCGACAAGGAGATGTCTTTATCAGCAGTCGAACGTTACAAGGGTGGAAAAGTTGCCGGTTGCGCCACCCGGCATTTTTTGCCGAGCAACCTCTTTGTCCGCTTCGACCGTGGACTATTCAATGCACAGGTTGTTATGGATGCCATTCTAGGTGAAGAAACAGGGAGGCGCCTGATTAAGGTTTATATACCTGAATCAGCATTCTCAGTTGCTTCCGAAATTTGGCGAACAGCGATTGCGGGTTCCTCCAGCATAAACGCAGCGACAACCGCTTCTCTGGCACTCGAATCTCTCAGTGTCAGTCCACTGGTCTCGGACTACTCCAAGCGACTTAGAAGCATACACATATCTTTGCGCAGGAAAATACTTGAGGATCTCAGGGGGCAAAGAGTAGCTTTAACGAATCTAGTGAAAGAAGCATTTCCTGCCGATCTGACGCTCGTCAGATCTGAGCCTGGAGTGCTTCAAGAAATATCTGAAGCTAACGAATATTTTTTTAGGTTCGGCATTAATTATGTCGGCCCGCTCCGGAGTGAGCCTAAACCACTTTATGCTCTTCAACTTACAACTGCGGCCGACGATGTGGGTGCGCGTGGCGAATGGACTGCTGCCGTACTAAGTCGAAATGGCGATGCATCGGTGATAACGATTGATCCAAAACAATTCGCTCATGACGGAAAAAAAGTTAGGATTGAGTGTTCGCTGAAAGAAGCGGTGACTGCTTGGTTGCAGTATCTCGGCGTGGCAACTGACGTTGAAACATTAGAAAAAGGCAAGCTTGGTCACGAAATCCGTGTTCGACCTAGTCCCGATGGGGATTTTCGGGACCTGACTAATGTAGGTGTGGGGTTGAGTCAGGTCTTGCCCGTATTGGTTAGTTGCCTAGTCGCATCCGAAGGTTCGTTGATGTTACTTGAGCAACCGGAACTCCACCTGCACCCCCGTGTCCAAGCTAGGCTCGCAGATTTTTTTGCAGTATCAATCGAACTTGGTCAGCAGTTCATCATTGAGACCCACAGTGAACACATTATCGAAAGACTACGCCTAAGAATCACTGAGCCTGACGGTGAAAAACTCAATAATAAACTTAGAACATACTTTTTCTCTCAGTCGGATGGTTGCACAACATTAAGACCAGTAGAATTTTCCAAATATGGAGCTGTCATTGATTGGCCAGATGACTTTTTTGATCAATCACAGAAGCAGTCAGCGCATATTCTGAAAGCAGCAATGGCCCGGCGCCTCCGCGAGAAGAGCGATCAGGGATGACGGATGCTCGAAGCAGCTTCATTGTCGCCGATCCCTCGGCGATTTGGTTGATTAACAACTCCACGCTGACCGCTGATGTGGAAAGGACATTGATAAATGGAATGTCGCTACTCACACACGAGCTCACTGGAGTTAAAGTTGTTATGGACAATCTGAGCGTTGAAAGACTCTATGAACAGAGCCTCGTTCCTACTGAGCACTGGATAAAGCCGCTTCTCGAAAACCATGGACTTCAGGATGTATTTGACCCTCGTCTGGTAGCGTCGATAATTAATAACTTCCTTATATCCAACAGCGGCCTTCCAATTCCGCAAGAGTTTGACTGCCTAGCTCAAGTAATATTTGAAGATTCATCCGATGAAGTGTTTGACGCGAATAAGGATTTTTCTTCCATTTCAGAGGTAAGCTTAACGCGATCCGTGCTTTCCTCACTCATTTACGAATACGAATTCCTCTATTCAATCCCAGCACTACGGCATGAATTTCAAGATGCTATCGTGCAAATCTCGGTGGAGATGGTCGACCCCGCGAGCGACGGTGTTGTGGACGGCTGCGAGATTGAGAGTGAAGTTAGATTCATTTGTTCGCCAAGTTACTTTATGTTGGATGAGGATCCATTAGCAATTTGGTGCAACGCACCAAATCAGGAGGGAATAAAAGATGCTATTCGAGTAGCTTGGAAGCAATCAGGAAAAGATCTTTCTGAGCTCCCGCCCTTCAGTGTAGGCACCAGATTTGTCGAATCATTGAAAGCAAATGCTGGACAAAGCTCACATTTGTCAAGCACGCTGCTTAAGAAGATTGTAGCGGCGATTAATCAGCCGGAACACTTCTCAGTATTTCGCCGTTCGGCCGCATTAAATTCAGGCGCCCGTATTCGCGAGAGAGATGGAGCGACTGCTTTACGCTTGCATATAACTGATCGTCATGAGGGCTACCGGCTAATGGCATGGTTGCTTAAAGATGGAGAAATAGAACTGGCTAACGTAGGACCAAAGAAGGAAGAGTATATCGCCGATGGACACTAGTTCCGACATAAGACACCAGCCTGGTAATAATGCGATGAGTGCATTGGGCGAATTGGGCTGGCGGACGCTAAGTCGCCGCTGAACGTCAGTTCGTCCCATCCTCGACCGCGCCCGCGCCACCGGTGGCAGGGCGGTCTCGAAGTTCGGAGCCCATACCGGACCTTGACGAGATGCGTCTAAAGTGAGGAAATGTCCGCGCCACTGCATACAAGTGCCGCGGTTATTTAAGGAGGGGCTTATCCTTGGCTGTGTCGACCAACTCATCGGAAAGTCAGGCATTTGAACGCCAGTTGGCTGAGATGGTAGAGATTGCGAGCGCCGATCCCCGCCAGCGTATAGTGCCTGCGCAAGTCAAGGAGTGGGCAGGCAATCTGCAGAACCATCAGTTTTACAACCTGTTCGCTCTTATGGTGGCCGAGAGATATGCTGCGGGTGCCCTCAGCTACCGAGTCTGCGACAGCATCATGAACGATTTGTGGTGGGCGTGGCTCGAAGGCGAAGCTGGCCCGAAGGTGCCCGAGCCATTTTATGAAATATTCTTAGCATTCGATGCAGGTGAATATCACAGAAAGCGCGACCGATCCGACGATCCGGTCAAGGATCATACCG
The DNA here is from genome assembly GCF_900182695.1 of Paracoccus laeviglucosivorans. GTDB lineage: Bacteria > Pseudomonadota > Alphaproteobacteria > Rhodobacterales > Rhodobacteraceae > Paracoccus > Paracoccus laeviglucosivorans. The sequence continues at coordinate 243,168 of NZ_FXTK01000005.1, read as the reverse complement.
ATCCGTTGATCGCAGAGATATTATCGAGACAAAAACATCCTATGACCTAGCAGGCTGCTACACAGGCAAGCCTGCACGACCAATTCTCTTGAATGGCCGCTTTGTCCCACGAGCGGACGCTTTCCCTCATGAAACCCCTCGCAGGCATACTCCCAATCGAGAAGAAGGCCCCCGCCTCGGGACAACCGAGACGGGGGCCATATGCCCTGCCTAAACCGACAGGTTCAAATTCAATCAGCGCGCGTCCATAAGGGGCGCGTAATGAGTGTTCTGGTTGTTGGTCGGGCATGGCAAGTTGCCTGTCCGGCTACGACAGTCGGGCTTTCTGGCCCCCACTCAGCCAGTGATTGGCTAAAGGCCTTCAAAACCTATGGACGGCGAACCGCATCCAGCACGGGCACCCCTGGCCGCGTCAACGCATTGGCCAGCTGGTCCTGCGCCATCTGCGCGGATATGCGTTTCGCGATCCCTGCATCCGTGGTTTTTAGCTTGGCCACGGTCCCTGCCATCGTCTGGCGCAGATAATCCGCAATCCACGCCTCTGCCGATTGCCCGGTAAGACCGGCCTTTGCGGCCTCAGCCGCGGCACGCGAAATCGCCTCGCCGAGCTTGTGGTTAAGGAGATCCGCGCGCCGCTCGCCCAGCAGACGGCCCAGCTGGGCCATGGCAAACGTGCCCGCAGCGCCGAGGGACGTGGTCACAAACGCGACGATCAGCAGAGCCGCTTGCTCCGCCACGATCTTGGTGATGATCTCTTGCATCTTAGGTATCCATTTCCGGGATGAGGGTCGCCCATGTCAGGGGGCCGATGATGCCGTCTGCCTTCAGGCCGACAGATTTCTGGAAAGCTCTGGTCGCGGCATCGGTGTCGCCACCGAAAATGCCGTCCACACCGCGCGGGTCGAAGCCGAGGGCCAGCAAGCGGGACTGGGCGACCGTGACGGCCGCATTGCGCGAGCCGCGCCCGATCTTCGGATAGGACGGCTCCAGCACATCCGGGATGGCCTGCCACTTCGCATACGCATCCCGGAGCCGCGTGTGGTAGCCGTGCTTGGCATAGCCGCTTCCGTTATAACCGCGCGCAAAGCCAGACCAGTCGTGACGGCGCAGATCGTCATCCAGCCCCTCTGCCTCGATAAATGCGATCATCGCGGCCAGCTGGGCTTGCTCACTGTCGCAAAACGCTTCCACCATATCGCCCACGGTCGGGTAGCCGGCAGCTTTGTGGTTGCTGCCGAGGATCTGGCCGAGGCCCCAGCTGCAGGACCGCAGCGCGGCGCTGGTGTCGATCCGCATGGCCAGCGCAAGCCGGGTGTAGCTTTCTGCTGGATAAGGGCGGGTGCCCCATTTCGGATAAGCCAGCCCCTGTTCCGCCGCTGCCGTGCGCTTCGGCCCTTCCCCCAGTTCGATCCAGAACCGGTGCGGTTCGAATAGATTCTTCGGGCGGCCCTGCTTGTCGAAGCCGCCTCCGAGAGTCTCGACTTCCATGACAGCGCGGACTTCGTCTTCGCCCACGCCGATGACGCGACCCACGCGCGCCACGTCGATATCAGTGAGCCGCAGGGTGCGGCCCTTAAATCCTGCGGGATACATGCATCCTCCAAATGCGAAAGGCCCGCGCGAGGCGGGCCGTAGACAGATTGAAAATCGAGGAGTAGGTTGGGGACGCGTAACTTTAGCGGGTCACGCAGCCCCTGCCCGATTGGCTACAACATCGGCAGGGGCATCAAATCCCCTAAGGCAAATCCACTTTCCAGTCCGAGACGCGCTTGGCGGCATAAGCGACTGCCCGTCTGGGGGCCTGCCATGAAATGCGCAGCCGCGGGCCCAAGCGACGGCGATTGAGGCAAGCACAGTAGAGCTACTAAAAAGCAAGTTGTTGCTGAACCGGCTCCTAGGCATGGTCCCTCCAAAAAAATAAGCAGGCTGCGGGCGCTATGGACGATGAAAAAATTACCGCATAGATTGTGCGGACGCGTGTCTGGGAGGGCACCGCCCCGCCATCGTCTTAGGTCCGGTGGCGGGGCTACTTTTTAGACTGCCGGGCAGCACCAAAGACTGGCTTGATGTTTGTTGAAGCGGGGTGCGTTGGCCACGTGAAGCAACCATATCAAGATAATCCTCGGTATGGTCCGAGGTCATATGGAGGACCCAGCATGGGTACCGACAACGATCGCTACGGGCAGTCTCAAAGCCAGTCTCAGACGCAGAAACCTGACGACCTTACGAAGCGGCCCCGCGAGGAAGACGAGGTCAGCGACACCGGAGTGGAATTCCCCGACCGGGAAGATGACGATAATGAGGACGACGCGTCGCATCGGGAAGTCACGGACGACGACCTCGACGACGACGACGAGGGTGGACTTCGCGATGAGACCCATGAGATCAGCCGCGAAGACGAGCTGAAACGCCAACAGCGCGAACAGCGCGGCTGATTTCGTCATACCTGCTAGTCTGAGCCCCCGGTTTTCGAGCCGGGGGCTTTCGTTTGCTCATCGTCTCGCTATCATCGATCAAACTGAGAAAGCGACGGACCGGCTGTTTTTCGAATCGCGCGTTGATGTGCATGATCGTTGACGGGCGCACCCCGCCGGAACCTCCGCTCCCTCGTGGGTTCCATCATCCAGTGCCTTGTTTTAAGCCCTTCGCCCGAAAGCCACGCGCGGCGAGAGGACCTTCGCCATTTCCGGCAAGTTATCGTCGAGTAGGTATCCGACTGAGGAACTGCCAAAGTAGTTAGGATCCTATCTTCGTCGACAGGAGCTATCGCCTAAATCTGCGACAAGCTATGACGCGACGATCCGAGCGCTGGAGGCGCTCACCTTTCCACAATCCCCAGGTGAATGATGACCCAGGTAAAGCGCGTGGTTCTGACGGATGCCAGAACCGGTCGCACCGAATACTACAGCAGCCCTCCGTGGTCGCTACTTGCGTTGGATCTGGCGCAGAAGAATTGCATCGTAACCTTGAAGCACGAAAGCGGACAGACCGTTACAGTTCACGTCTCTTCCTCAGCCAGCACTGTCGCCCAGCGTTTCGCTGATTGGTGATCAGGGTTGCGTGTAGCGAATTGCTCGGTGCCTTGACCGGTCTCATCCCAGCGCTATCTTGGCGTCGCCTTCGGGGAAATGTCTCGAAAGTGTGCGCCGAGGGTGGGCTCCTCTTCCCATCACTCCACCTTGGAGAGAGGAGCCATCTCGCAAACATGGCGTAAAGGGCAGGTTCATTTCTGCCGTTTTGACAGATACATGACACCCACACCCTTATGTTGAGAGTGCTTTATCAGTACTTCGTTGTTGGTTCGCAACTTCGATGTTTTGCGATTATCAGCGGGCGGCCCTTGAAAGTGGGCCGCTCGTTGTTTTTTCCATGTAGCGGAAGCAACCACCTTACCTTACTGTCAGTCAGCTGACTGAGGCTGTTAAGCTATTGAAGCCCGGATAAAACCTGAGTTAGCAAACGAGGGATCGAATTATCGCAAGCGGTAGGACCTCTTGAGCCACGACCTGATCTCTGTTCTTTATCGAAGCGTAGCTAAGCTCAAAGAGCACACCCACGCTGAGACCGAGCTGCTGCTGAACGCGCGAACGAAAAACCAACTGTTAGGAATCACGGGATTTCTCCATAGAGAGGAAGATTTGTTCTTCCAAGTCTTGGAAGGGCCTCGGGAAACCATCGACGCAGTAATCGAGCGTATCGCTCTCGATACTCGACACGAGAAGCTAGAGTTTCTGGACCGACGTTCAATCTTGACCAGAGCGTTCGAGGCCTGGTCGATGGGCTACTCGAACAGCGGCGACGGCTCTCTATTCGACTGGTCCTCCCAAAACGGAATTCCGCTAAACGGTCGAGACCATGAAGGTGTATTAAGTTTTTTGCAGCTTAGATCCATGGCATTAAACACAGGCTCATCGACGGCAACCTAACACTTTGATTAATTATCAAAGTCAGAACTTATCGTGACGAGGCCTTCCGGTCGTTCATTGTGATCTCTCAAGACGGTTAACGTATTATTCACCCAAATGTTAACACCGTCAGGTCGTATATATCGCTTTTTGAATGAGACAGATCTGCTGGATCTTAATGCTCTTTCTATGGCTTCTTTTCGATGATCAAGATCTTCGGGATGAGTAATATCATGAGCGCTCGTGCGAAGTAACTCTGCACTTTTACGTCCAACCATTTGGCAGAAAACCTGATTCACCCTGCGAAAACGACCGCTGATGGTTACCTCGAACACGCCAAACGGCGCGCAAGAAAAGAGCACGTCATAGTTTGAGTTCTCCGGCGAGAGCTTGTCCGTTTTATTTTTTCGCCCTAGGTGAACCGCGATCTCACCCCTGAGTTCGTGCCGAAAAGGCGTGCCGTCATCGTAGGACAGACCGGCATCAAGGATTTCCTGCGGTATAAGAGCATGGGATACTGCTCGGTCTCTTCTGGCTATCTGAGAAAGAATTTTTGTCTCGCCGGCTTCAACTACAAGATCAATCGATAGGCAGGCGGGTAGCCAAGGTTCAGCCGCTGCGTAGAGTTTATAATCATAATACCAAACGCAGTCGTCAGGCGCGGGTGCAGTCACGCCCTTATTTTTCAGCCTTAACAAAAGATCCCGCAAGGCAGCGAGCGCCTGAGCGGGAAATAATGCGTAAGCGCGTTCGAAAGTGGTTGGTGCTTTCATGAATCGGAATTCGCTACGCCGATGCTCGAGCGCATCATCTGCCCTCAATCTACTCGGCAAAGCAGGAAAGTCAATTCAGCGCGGCCGTGCGTCCTGAAGCGACCTGTGATCCGCCCTCTCCAGCTCCGAAAGAACTATCTCGGAGCCGGAAGCAGTGAATATGTGACGATGTCGGTTCGATCGAACACCCGCCTACCGTCGCAGTCATATTCAAGGGCGAGATACAGCTCGATGCGGCCCGGTCGCAAAGTATCGGGCGGAACCAGCTTGACGCGCAGCCGGGTCGTTTCCTCGCCGATCTGCCGCGACGGGCGGATCTCAGAACCGGGCGTGACCACGCCGCCCGCCTCGCCAAAGAGCGATTGTCCGGCCACAAAGATGCACTTCGCGCCGAGCGTCGTGCGTTCCATGACGAGGTTCATGATCACGCCTTCCCCGACATGCACAGGCTCGGTCACATAGGACAGACCCGGCGTCTGCCGGATGACGCGGTTATCCCCGGTGGCTGCGTTGAGTTCGCTCCGCATCGCAGTGACCTCAACCTGCAATGCGGCCACCGCCTCCGGCGTTTGCCAGATTGCCTGCATGCTGCCCCAAAACGGGGTAAACAGCGCCAGCAACAGCGCCCCAGCGGACCAGAATAGGCCGCCTGCAATCCAGACCCAAAACCGGTCCAAAAAAAACTGCTTGGTCGGAACAAGGCGTTGTCCCTTGCTCTCTATCGTTTGTGTCATTTTTCTGACCCGATGATGAATGAACCGATTCTGACTATCCCGTTCAGATTTTGTCGGATATGAATGTTGTAACGCGCTCGTGACTGGTGCGTGATCCCCCGTCATTTTGCGCCAGCGGATGACGGGGGCATTCCCCCAATCTATTGGCCTAGCAAATGATACATATTCGTCATATGCAGCGCGCATTGACGAGTAACCCGGTTTGCTGGCTCGCGTGCTTCTTTGGCACGCGGGTCATCGGACGTCACCAAATTTGCGAACGCTGGATTTAAGCCGGAACAAATTCCCGACAATTTGCCTTTTATGATCGCTATGGATGTCACGAAAGCGTGCGGCTGGCGTTGGCTCTCCACGTCCATCACCCATACGTCGGGTGGAGAGCCTTCCGCCCTCACCCCACCCAAGCCAGCAGCGCCGCGAGGTCAGCGCCGGACGCAGCACCAGTCCAGATGCCCAGCTTAGATGCCCAACCCGGCATGTCCTGCACGACACCGCCCCCCGCACCGCCAAGCGTGAAACCCTGAAACTCCGGCGCGGCGTTGATATTGGCCACAGCTGAGCCGACACCGGCAATATGTAGGGCTGTCGTCCCGCCTCCTGTTGCCGGGTTAAAATTGTAGACCGCGACCGCACCGATGTCGCCGCCATGGTTAGCGGGAAGATCAACTTCAACGTTCACATTGCCAACTTGCAGACGCATGAAGTTGTTGCCGCTGACATAACGATATTGGAGCCGGTTGAACGGCTGATGCCAGCCCCAGAGGTAATGCAGATCCACCGGCAGGCTTTCTGGAACCAGCCTGACCCGCGATGCGACGGTCATGGTATTCTGGGCGGCAATCTGCGTGCCCGCGAGCGCCAGATAGGCGTTCGGAGACATCGTGTTCTGATCCATGAACCGCAGGCCGTTTCCGGTATAGGTCGGGCGCAGGGCGGCGTTTGCCTGTGCCAACTGCCTTCCCGAACGCCCGAGCCATGCCGAAACCTTGCCATCTACGATGGTCATGGCGGAAGCATCCGCATTCCAGATATCAACCGGGTTGGCGATCTCGGCCACGATTTCATCGATCGAGCGGATAATGCCAAAGTGCGTGCCCTCTTGGGCCACGAAGTCATAACGGGTGCGCAAAGGCTCTCTCCTTATTGGGGCACGGCCACGCCATGCGAAGGCATGCGACGGCGGTGAACGATGTTCGGGTTCAGCGGGTCGCGCATCCGCGACGTGGTGGCCAGCAGGCCCCGGAAGGCCGTGTAGCCGTCATTGACGGGAACCATGTTCTGCGACTGCATCATGTAATCGATCCAGAGCGGCACCGCGTCGAATGTCAGTTCGACCTTGCGCCCGATCAGGCGGATGGCGGTGATATTCGCCGTATCACAGGTGTAGCCGTGGAACTGATCGATGCCCTGCCCATTGTAGCGGTCCGGCTCGACCTCCCACATTTCGCCGTCCCAGAGCGACTCGTAATCAAGCGTCACGATGAGGCCGTTCCGCGTCACCTTAGGCGAGCGGATCGTCCACGGCCTGCCTGCCTCTCGCGCCGCCCGCGCCCAGTTGAACTGGCCCAGCAGCTTTTCGCCCTCGATTTCACTGAAGTGGACGTTGCCATCCCATGTTTTCAGCGGCGCTTCCGAGGTGACCAGCACGCCATAGCCTTCATCCGCCAGATCAAGGAAGGACTGCGTGACATGCCAATGCTCAATGCTGGGGCTGGTGTCGGTGTCGCCACCCGGCTGGGTAAAATAGATCATCGCATCTTCGAACCCGCGCGCGTCGAATTCGCGGCGCAGATCGATGATCAACTGGCGTAACGTGCGGGCATGAATCAGCGGATCCGCGTCCTGCTTCGAAGACGTGCCTTGCGTCACCAGCACATCGACGCTGGGGATCAGCCCTTCCAGCGCCGCGATCCGCGCCGCCTCATTCAGCCAATACATCAGGTTGTCCCAATGATTGCGGCTGTCCACCAGCGGCGCGGGCGCATCGCCGAGAATGGCGTTGAAGCGGGTGATGTGTTCCCCCGGCTGGCCCCAGAGCATCCCGACATTGCGGCGGCGGATCAGGCCGTACTTGCGCCGCCAGCCGTTATAGCCCTTCACCGCGTAATAGGCCCCGGTGGGGATATTTCCGGGCGGATCGACCGACACGAAGCCGGTGCCGGGCCATGTGTAATCATATGCCATGGAACGCGGGCCGGGCAGACCAAGGTTCTGGCCATCGGATCGCCGCAGCCCGCCGATCATCAGCGCGGCATCGGTATCCACGCCGGGATAGAGCGGGGCCACCTCACTGTCGCCGTCCATGAACAGCAGCGATTGCGACAGGCAGATGGTCAGCGTCACATAGGTCGGATCGAGCGACAGACCGATGTTCAGCCGTTCCGCCCCGCGATCCCAGAAATCCTGCGACATATGCATGTCGTAACCGCCACGCTCGCCATATTTCCAAACCAGAATGGCTCTGCCAAGCGAATCCCAATCCAGAGCGCGCATGTTCTGGCCCTGCACAGTCTGAACCACTGCCTCGATACCGGGCTGCGCCAGCATGCGGGGCGCGGCATTTTGCAGCGTGCGATCCGCGAGCGTGGTGACAAGTCCAGAGGCATCCCATCCCATGATGGCATGGCGCAAGGCATCAAAACCGAACCAATGGGTGCCATTCTCCAACACGGATTCCAAAGGCCCTTCCAGTTCGGCGCTGATGCCGTTCACGATCAGCGCCAGTGCGTCAACCGCCGCCGCGCGGACCGCCGCCTCTGCGGCAATCGCCGCGCGCAGTTCGCGCGTGGTGACATCACCCGCGACAATGCGCCAATTCGCCCCCCGGCGCTGGAGGATGTAGCTTCGTCCACCAACGATCTCCCCACCGACCAGCGCCGCGCCATCCGCCGACAGCACCGGCGAGGCCGCAGAAATACCCCCGATCGTCAGGTTCAACGGCCCGGTGTTCGTGCTGCTGAATACGATCGAAACAAAATCTTGGTTGGCGATACTGCCGACGATCGACGCAAACACCCCAGTCGCCGCCGCGACCGGCCAGTTCGGCTCGTTGCCATTGGTGATGGCCAAAGGGATGATGCCGCCGCGCAGGAAGGTCGCCAGACCCGGCAGGCGCAACAGCACGCCCCAAGTCGGATACTCCAGAAACAAGGGATCATCGGCAGTCTGCCCCGGCCCCCGGACGGCAAAACCACCGTCCTCGATCGTGATGATCCGGCCATACGCGGCCAGCATCGCCTCACGGCCTACTGCGAAGGCAGTCGCGCGGTCTGGGAAAATCTTGCCGACATTGCTGAGAACCGCATCGATCCGCGCGTTCACCGCAGCGATGTCGCCCGCCGATGCCCCGCCGGTCGGCAGCGTGCCGCCGCCAAATACGATCAGGTTGTCTTTGTCCACAACGGCCATCAGGGCACCTCATTGACGATCAGAAAGCCGGTTTTCAGGATGACGCGCGCGCCCGACGACATGCGCACCACCCATTGGTATTTGCCGGACAGCAGCGCGGTCTGCGCCGCGCCAAGCGAGATTTCAAAAGTGCCCTGCCCGGCATTGATGATGGCAACGGTCAGCGGCACGCGCTGCTGGCCCTTGCGCCCGAGCCAGCTGCTGAGGCCGATGCCCGCAAGGCTGGCCGGTCGCATATTGGCGTCGGCGTAGCGCATGCCGACATTCAGGGTTTCGCCCTGATCGATGACATGGAAGTTGGTTGCGCCCGGCGGGATTTCGATCGCAGAGAACGCGGCCAGCGTGCCGTTGCCATCCTCCGCCGGGATAACGATGTCGGGCAGTTTGACCGCGACGATTTTGCCGACAGCTGCCGACCAGTATTCGGCCACTACGGCATAGACCATGCCATCTGCCGAACCTTGAAGAACGATCGAAATCTGCCCGCCGCTGATCAGCGCTTCGACCGGCCCCGGCACCACCAAGGGCGAGGACAGGCGCGGGCGGCGGGCCGTCAGGATCAACCGGCCCTGCGTCGGGTTCGTCCCGTCCGGCATAAGGACGGGACCGGATATGGTCGTCGGCATGATTGCTCCAGTAAAAGATCAGGTGACGCTGACGCTGCGCGGTGTGCCGCGCGGCCCGGCCACGCCCGAGGCGTTGATCGGTTCAGCCCAATACCAATAGGTGCCCGCCGCCAGCCCTGTGTCAGTCCAGCTGTCGATGGTGTTTGGTGTGCCATATTCAGTGCGAACCACGATCGCATCGGCGAAGATCGCCGAGGTGCCGCGATAGATCCGCGTGGCATCGAAGCGCGCACTGTTCGGCGTGCCGAAGGTCAGTTCCACCTGCTCCGACCCGCCCGTTGCGGTGAAGCTGGTCAGCGCAGGTGGTCCGATCGTGTCGGCTATGGCTGTGACGGTGATGGTCGCAGACCACGGCGACACCTTGCCATTGCGAACATTGCGGATCTGCCATTCATAAGCCGCGCCGTCGAGTAGGCCCGGCTGTTCATGCCGGGTCGATCCCTTGGGCACATCGACCACCTGCCACTGTTCCGCACCGGCCACCGAATAGCGCAGGCGCTGGCGATAGCTGCCGTCCTGTTCCGCCCATGACGAAACCAACATGGCGGAGCCAGACGTGGACGGCCCGGCCACGACCGAGAAGCCATCCACCGGATCGATGACGGAATCGCTTTCCAGCTTTTCATAGACCGGTCGCGGCGGAAATTCGGCCGCAGCAACCAGCCAGTCTTCGGGCCGGGTCGAGATGCCTTCGATCGGCCAAGTCATCCAGCTGTCGCCCATCGACAGCTTGCGCACTTCGAGAAAAAAACTGATGCCGCTGTCGGGATCCTCGAAACGCACGAACCGCTGGCCCCGCAGGCGCAGGCCGATGAACTTCAGCACGCCGGTCAGCCGGTATTGCGCATGATCCATCGCCGCCGCCCGCTTCGCCAAAGCGATCGCCTGATGATGCGATGACACCAGCGTTGCCTTGACCTCTTTCCGGGCTTTGCCGTCCCGCACCTTCCATGTGCCGGATGGTGTTTCGCGGTAGTCATTCGACGGCTCGATATAGCGGGTGATGTATTCATCCGCCGCGTCGATGTCCGTGGTTTCGGTGATCTGGTAGCTGATGAAATCCGCAGGCGTCAGCGTGATCTGCGGCTGCATCCAGCGCCCGGCATTGAAGCCGACCTTGCCATCAGCCGTGTCGTAGAAAAACCCATCCGCCGCGATCAGGAACTGCGCCCGGATATCGGCGAATGTCTGATCCGTGGAAAACACCCCATCTGCGCGCCAACGGGGCCGCGCCGCGCCTTCACCCGTCGCCACCATCTGGTCGCAGATATCTGCCTCCAGCGCCACGGCATCCCAATCGACCTGCAAACCCTGATAGGTCACCAGCTCATGGGCAAAGCACAGCGCCCAGTTCCGCGTGAAGCCGCGCGTATTGGTGCGCGGATCGAGGATCAGGTCATTGCCTTCGATCACCGGCGCGATGACGGGTTTCCCGTTCGGATAGATTTCGTTGAAATTGTCATCCTCCAGCCGCTTGGCCCGCGCCACGACATAGGCCAGCCCGGCCATGTCATGCGCAGCTGTCCATTCCGGGATGGAATCGACCAGCATCTGGTCTGCCGCCTGCGTCTGCGTGCCGCGATAGAAGCGCAGCCCGACATCGCCCACCGGGTCATAGGGCTTTTCGGTGACGAAGCTGTTGGCATTGAGCGTCACCAGACGGTTATCGACATACCATTCCAGCAACCCCTTCACGCGGTGCGCGGCGAGGATGACGGTATAGACGCGGTATTCCCGCTTGCGACCCTTGCCGGGATAGGTCGTGGGCACGCGGGTAAACTTGCTGACCCCGACCACACCGCCCTTGCGAACGATGCCGTAAACCCGTTCCTGATAGCTGACCGGCTGCTGCGGATTGTAATTGACCGCCGGGAAATCCATGCGCTGCGGCGGCATGAGCATCTGGACGGCCATACCCACCAGCGTGGCCACACCGACCGTCACAGCCATGGCGGCAAAGCCCCCGGCAGCAATGATGCCCGCGTTCACCAGCGCCCCCGCGACGGCCTGCCCGGCCCACATCCCCGCGATCGAGGTGATCAGGGGCAGGATCGGCGCGGCATCGGCAGGTGTCGCCAGCACGATCAGCACCAGCGCGGCCAGCAGAAACTTAAGGCGCATAACCCACCCCCCAGATCCGAAGCACCTGCGGAACAAGCCGCGCGTCATAAAAGGTCACACCGCCTTCGTCCTTGCTGGCCCAGCCGTTCTTGCCGGTCCAGATCGCGCCGAAGTGCTGGTAAGGGCCAAAGCTGAGGATGGCGATGTCACCCGGCGCGGCCTCTCCCACTGGCGGCAGGCACGCGACATCCTCAAAGCAGCGCGACGTGATGCCGAGGGGGTCACGCAGAAAGCCGGTCTCGCGCTGACAGCTGCTGCGATCGTGATAGGTCATGCGCACATCCTCCATGGGATCGGCCCATCCCTGCGCCACGCACCAGTCGGCAAGCGACAGCACGCAATCCATGCACCCCCATTCCCATGGCGTGATGCGCCACCGGTTCAATTCGGCGTAAAGCGGTGTGATCATCCGAACAGCGGCTCGTCGTTTTCGATTTCCTGCGGAATGTATTGCAGGCTGGGGTTCGCCCGCCCGATCAGTGCCGCATGGTCTTCGGTGTTGTAGATCAGGCGCGGCTGGTGATTGCCGGACGCGCCCAATGTTTCGAATGTCAGGGTGATCGAACGCTGCGCCGGACCATCAACCGTATAGGTCAGCCCGGTTTGCCGGCGCGTGGCGATCAGTTCCGGCGGCTCGACCGGCGCGCCCACCTGCGACAGGTCGGTGAAAGGCTGGGCATAGAAGCGCACGGGCAGGCCCTCGACATAGACCAGTCCGAGCTGCTTCATCTGCCCGACGAAATCGGGCCCATCAGGATCCTGCAGATAGGTGATCGTGATGCTGCCGCTGGGGGCGATGTCGCCCACCAGCATTTCCAGCTCCGGCACGTCCAGCAGGGTCGAGCCGATCCAGACCTGGCCATTCACATCGATGAACCGGCCATCCAGCCCCAGGATGAAGCGGAAGACGCCGCCCGCGGTGGTGACTTCGGCCAGACGGATGATCCCCAGGACTTCTGCACGCGCGTCGATCATGGCCGGTTGATCCATTCAGCAAAGGACAACTGTGGGGTCGAGACATCCCCCAGCCCGACTTCGGGATTGCCCATGGTATCCTCTCGGGCACGAAACAGGCCGTGGGCAATCAGATTGACTGTGGCCCCTGCGGCGGCTGCCCGGCGCAAAGGCATCTCAATGGTCAGGATCCAGTTGGCGCTGCCCGGCCCGACCCGCTGCCGATCGACAACCAGATAGGGCCAATCCGCGATCGAGATGTATCTGCCGATTCCGGCCCGGTGAAACGTCTCCGTCACAACGATCGAGGTGGCCCCCGGCGCGGCGGCATTGACCAGAGGCACGGTCGGACCGTCGCCGTAATTGCCGTTCAACGGGCGACCCCGGCTGTCCGCCTGCCCATAAGCGTTGGGCAGGTTGCTTTTTTCAAGCAAAGGCACGCGGTAGACGTTGGCCCGCCCGCGCGCTTTCGCCCGTGTGGCCCGCCAAAGCCGTATCGCCTCGCCGTGCAGGATCAGCTGTGGCGTGCCAATCCAGCGCGGGAAGGGCTGCAGGAAAATCTGTTCCGATCCTTCGGCCCCCTCGCCCGCCGATTGCGACCGCCAGTCGATATCCCAATCGCAGTTGAGCACCCGCATGACGCCATGCGGGATGGTGATGACGTTGTTCACCATTGTCAGATTGTCCTTCGCCGTTGTTTGTCCGCCATCACCCCCGGCATGGTCTTTTGCTGAGCGCGCGCCGAGACGCCGTCCCAAGCCCGTGCCCGCTGATCGACATAGCCGGTGACATTGCCGTTGCGAGGATCGATGCCGACCTTGACATTGACCTCTTGCGGGGCCGCTGCCGCGCGATCGACCATGCGCTTGGACAGACCATGCGGCACCACGTCAGACCCTTTCGGCAGTGAGACGACTTCCCCACCGCGCTCGTTGATCTGCGCCAGACCGCCCCGGAAGTTTTTCACCCCGGTGGCAAACGCCGGAATGGCCGGAAGGCCCGCCCCGCGCAAGGCACCCGCCAATACGTCACCCCTGCCCCGGAACCAGTTGCCGACATTGGCGAAAGAGAACCCGCCCATGCCGCCGCCGCCCATGAAGGCATTATCCCACATCGCCGCCGCCCTCATCTCCAAGAGCTTGGCGATCACGTTGGTCAGAGCGTCCTTGATGCTCATGGCGCCCGAAGCCACCGACTTGAAGGTATCCTTGAAGGTGCTGCGGAGATCCTGTGCCCGCTCATTGGCAGTTTCGAGGGTCTTGTTCTGCCGGGTCAGTGAAGCGATCTGTTGCCCCGTCGCGCTGGTTGCCGTGACCTGCGCCTCTTTAAGATTTTCCCAAACCGCCACTTCCGTATCCGACAGGCCGAAGGTGCCTTTGAGTTTTTCATTCTCTTCACGGAGCCGTTTCATCACCTCCTGTAGCGGGGTCAGCTTGTCCTTGGCTTTCTTGGCCTTCTTGCCTGCCTTGTCAGTCTTGTCGCCGAGGTCATCCATCGATCCGGCGGCACCGCCCGCCGTCTCGCCAAGCACCGCGATTTCCGAAGATGTGCCCGCCAAGGTATCCTTGACGCGCTGCCACGCCGTCATCGGCTTGGCATCCGCCGCCGCCGCGAGCTTGCCCGAGGCTTCGCGATACGCATCCGCCTGACCACGCAATTCGTCGGCACTGGCGCGCAACCCGTCTATGACGCCGGAAGGCGCGCTGAACGTGTCGGTGTTGAAGCCTTCCATGAAGGCATCCCGCGCCGCCGCGCCCGCATCGCGGATCTTGCCTGCATAGGGGTTCTGCACTTCCGGCAGTTTGATTTCCCCGATCAGCTCGATAGGCTCCGCACCCGCGATCGCGCGGACCTTGTTCAAACCAGCGATAAAGGCGTCGATAGGTTTTGCGGCCTGTGTCAGCATCCAGCCGACCGCAGTGATCAGACCGTTCGCGGCCTGATAGGCGGCATCGCCGATCGCGGCAGGCAGCATCGACCAGATCGCGGTCACCGCCTCATAGGCCCCGCGATAGATGCCGACATAGCGGTTGGCAAATTCCACAGCCCCGCCGATTAGACTGGCGAACATATCGCGCGCACCGGCCTGCACGTCCTTCAGCATGCCGTCCAGATTGGCGGTCATCGCCTGCGCCCGCAGCCCGATGTAATCCAGCGCTTCCCGCGCAGCGTCACCGACGAGTTTCAGGGCGGTGCTAAATCCGCCCGAGGCGGAAACCAGCTGCATGAACTTGCCGACAAGGTATCCGGCACCGACGACGATGGCGCCGATCCCGGTCGAGATGATGGCCGCCTTGAGAAAGCCGAAGGCGATGGCCAGCCCCTTCGTCGCGACACTGGCTAGCGCCGCCGCGCGTGACTGCGCGCCAAGTGCCATTTCCAGCGCGACCGACTGCACGACGAAGGCCACCATGGCGCGGACCGCAGAGACGCCGACCGCGACCGCGTATTTTGCGGCAAAGGCCACCGCGACAACCGCCGCAACCCCGGCCAAGGTCCGCAGCGCATCCGAGATCACCGCAGCGTGCTGGTGAAAGAACGTCGCTGCCGCCGTGACCGCAACCGCCAGCGCCTTGATCACCGGCACGGCCTGCGCGCCGATGGTGTTTTTCATGCCCTCGACGGCCATGCGCATTTCAGAAATGGCAGACTTGCCTTCGCGCAGCGAGGCCAGCATTGGCCCGCTCATGATCGCGCCCATACGTTGCGCGCGATCGCCGTATTCGGTCATGAGCGCGCCGCCGTTCTTCAAAAGCGGCAGCAGCAGCGTGCTGTCGGATGCCATCGCCTCCATGTAGAAGGTGAAATCCTGTTGGTTGACGTTCGCTTTTTCGAGCGACGACACGTAAAGCTGGAGCGCATCCGCACCCGACAGGTTGCGGAAATGCTGTGCGGTGACGCCGACCTTTGGCCCGATTTTTTCAAAGAAATCGGCCATCGGCCCGCCGCCCGTCTGGACGAAATCACCAACCCGATCGTTCACGTCTTTCAGGATATCGCCCAGCT
The DNA here is from genome assembly GCF_900182695.1 of Paracoccus laeviglucosivorans. GTDB lineage: Bacteria > Pseudomonadota > Alphaproteobacteria > Rhodobacterales > Rhodobacteraceae > Paracoccus > Paracoccus laeviglucosivorans. The sequence continues at coordinate 227,641 of NZ_FXTK01000005.1, read as the reverse complement.
TTTCCTGTTCGATCCCCACGGATTTCGCGCCCGCGCTCCAACGCTGAAACTGATCGGGCAGAGTATTGGCAACCTGCGACAGCCGGTCGATTTCAGCCCCGGCCTGCACGGCCCCCATGCCCATCGCCGTCATGGCGGTGCCGAAGGACGCAACCAGACCGGCAGCTATCTTGCCTGCCTGCGCCGCAAACCGCGCCAGTTTGCTGCTGGACTGGCCGAGGCCACGGGAAAACTGTGCGCTATCGAGACCCAGATTGACGCGCAACGCGCCGATGACCGATGCGACCATAGCCCACCCCGTGATGAATGAAGAAAGCCGGGCGTGTTACGGCCCGGCAGATTGGGCCAACGCCCGGTCGATCCGATCCCACACCTCATGGAACCGCTTGGCGCGCGCGCGCGGATCGGGCTTTTCGCCCATGAACGCGCGCAGTTCGATCGGCTTTTCGAGATGCGGGAGCATGGCTCCGAACCAGACGTTTTCCCGATCGCGCCGCACGCGATCGGCAGCGCCGTCGAGTTCCAGAAACAGCAACCGGGGCGTCAGGTCCCAGAACCGTGCCGGGTCCAGCCCCGCCGCGACATAAGCCCGAAGGGCCGCGCCGATATCTAGCGGCGCGCTGCCGCCTTCCGGGCCTTGGGCTTTCCCGCATGGGCTGCATCGGCATCGGGGCCGCTGCCGTTCATCAAAGCTTCGAAGGCATCGCCGTTTTCAGCCATGATGTCATCGACCAGCCAGCGATCCGCCTCATCGGCGTGATAGCGTTGCAGCGCCGCGATAAAGGTATCGCGCACGATAGTCAGGGGCGGCATCCAATTGGCCGCAGCATCTTTCGGCGGCTCCATGCGCTCCAGAAAATCGTCGCCGTGTTCGGCCTGCAATTCAGCCAGGACGCTCATGCCGAGCCAAAGGCGGTAGGTTTTGCCGCGCGCCTTCAGCGTTACATCACCTCGAACATTGGCCATGTTCAGGCCCCTCCGCCGGGCAGCGGACGCGGGTCAGGCGTGACGCGCTCAAAGATCTTGAACGCGACATTGACCATGCGCTTTTCGCCGACCGAACCCGAAGGGGTGAAGGCATTGACGTAGCCGCGATAGGTGCGGCGCAGACCGGCGACCACCATTTCGATCAGCACGTATTCTTCCGTGCCCGCCTCGGTCAGCGCGGCCAGTTCGTCCAGCAACTCGTCGCCTTCATCGGTGGCCCACAGTTGCTTTTCCACCGTGTAATCGGCGACAGGCATCAGGCCCGGCTTGGTTTCCCGCGACCGGCCCGGCGACTGCTGATGCGTCACATCCTGATCTTCGGGGGCCTTTTCCGGCACACCCAAGGTTTCGATGCCGTAGATTTGCAAGAAGGTCGCGGGGCCGCCGCCACCGGCAGCGAAACGACCGATATGCAGCTGATCGTCCCAGCTGACTGCGGCCTCTGATTGGCGTTCAGGCATTGGCGTCTCTCCAGTTCGTGATGAAGTCCATCGAAATCCAGTAAGGGCGATCGACCGCCCCCTGATCCTTGTTGCTGCGCTGCTGGGCCTGCGTGATCAGCTGGAAATTCCCCCCGCTGAAACAGTGCAGCACGTCGCGCACGCGCCGGGCGGCTATGGTCGCCCCGCCGAATGTGAGGTCGTAAACATCGACCTGCACCCTGCTTTGCCAGAGCGCGTCCGACCCCTGCTGGGTAAGACCGTCCTCATTGGAGATCAGATGCAGGACGATGGCGGGCGGGCGCTGGCCCTGCGGCACCTCGCCCCAGTTGATCCTGTCCGCCGCGACAATAGCGGTCAGCGCCGCTGACCCGCGCAGCAGCGCCAGAAATTCTTCTTCCATGGCTCAGACCTCCCAACCGTCGCGCTTGGCCTGCCGCTTTGCTGCCCGTTCGATGAACTGCATCAGGATCGGCCCGAGCCGCGCCACCGTGGGCCGGGCTTCGGCATCATAGGCCGGGCGCATGAAGGGCTGGGGCGCGGTGCCGGGATGCTTCGACCCCTTGAACACGCCGCCCTGAATGTGCGGGGCGGTGCCGAACTCGACCAGATGGCCATGACGCCCGCCTTGGCCGAGTTTGTAGGATGGGCCAACGTAAAGCTCGATCGCGGATCGCTCCTCCGCAGTCAGCCTGCGCCTTGCCCGCTTTTGGCTTTTGTTGAGCAAACCGCCGATGATGATGGAGTCGCGCAAATCGCCGTCATCGACAGGGGCCAGCGACTTCGCCTTTTCCTTCATCGGCTCAGCAGCCTTGCGCAAGGATTGCCGCAGCACGCTACGGCCCACCGATTTTGAGAGGTTGTCCAGCGACTTTTCGAGTTCCGCCAGACCCTGCACACTCATCCGCGCTGAATTCGCCATCAATCGGTCCTTGCGGTTGCGGTGATTTCCAGCCGGTCAAGCCGGCCGATTTCCTTGATGCCCGCGATGTCATAGACCAGACCGCCGCAGACCAGCCGATCCTTGGGCGTGATGCCGCGCGTGAAGCTGCTGGAGCGCACGACGAAACGGCTCATCATGCTGGCCTCAATCCCACCGGACTTGGCCCGCTCCGCGTCGGAAGCATCCTTGCGGCTGCCCCAAACCGGGGTGCCGAGGTTGTCGGCATCAGGATTGTCTTCGTTCCATCGCAGCACGGTCTGGAACCTATCGTCCTGCACAGTGGCACGGCGGAACTGGATGCGCCGATCAAGATCCCCGGCCCCCATCATACCCACCTTGTTTTCAGCGGCGACAAGAGCGCGTGCACAGCAAATGGCCACGCCGTGACGCTACCTTCCGTGACGGCCTCGCGGTTGCGGAACCAATGACCGATCAGCAGCAGCATCGCGGTTTTGATCGCGGGCAAGGCGTCATCCGGTGTCGAGGCGCTGAAATCCACTTCTGCGCGCCGATCGTTCGGAGCGTTGAAGCTGATATAGGTCGATGCGCCGCGATCGCAGCGGGTGATTTCCGCCTCTTGTTCGTCGCCGTCTTCATCAAACCAGCGCGCGGTGACGGTATCGATATGGGGAAACGGCAGATGCAGGCCGCGCAAATCCTCGCCCGGCTCAAAGCTCATGCGCCATGTCTGGGGCTGGATGCAGCGCCCAAGCACACCGCGCGGCCCGTCGAGATGGGAGATGGCGGCAGCAATCAGTGCCCGGATCGTGCCGTCCTCATCCCCGTGATCGACGCGCAAATGTGCCTTCACATCCGGCAGCGGCAGGAAGTCCGCATCAGGTTCTACGATCCGGGCGAGTTTCACGACGATGCCTTATTGCTGGGCACCGACTGGGCCTTGTTCTGAGGCGCAGGTTCGGCCTTTTTGCTGCCAGCATCTGCTGCGGATGCATCCTCGCCGGTTTTCGGCTGCGGCGCGGCGGCGTTGCTGGCATCCGCACTGGACTGTTTGTCACCTGCCGTGGACGGGCCAGCTGCCGCATCACTTGCAGGTTTCGGTTCCAGAGGAATGGCGCTCTGAGCATCCGTGCTCGAGGGACCGTCACCGGCTGCGACAGCTTCATCACGGGCCGGGCGCAGAACCCCAGCCTTTACCAGATGCTTGACCTTGGCCTCATCCGCCACGCGGGTGTCGCCGGTCAGATACATCTTGTCGCCTTCGTGTTCACGCAGAACATCGTATTTCATGACAGCCTCCGCTGATGATGAACGCGGGCGACCAGAGCCGCCCGCGAGGGTTCGTTTCAGAACAGGGGATCAGCCGCCCGCTGCGGGCGCGATGTCGCCGTAGACGAAGGCTTCGGGGCGGTAGAGCGCCAGCGCGATGCGCTCTTCCGCCAAGATCGTCAGCAGGTTGCGGGTGAAGTCGTCATTCTCGAAACCGACTTCGATCCGCGAATCCCAGAGATCGAAAACCTCCGCGCCCATCTGGAACGCGCCGGTCAGGAACTTGCCGACTGCCATGGCCGGGGTTTCGACAACCGGCAGACGCCACAGGCTGGCCGGGGCACTGCCCTGCGGCTGGCCGATGATATGACGGCCCATGCCATCTTTCTGCAACTCGATCGATGCCCAGTCGATCGGGTTCAGCACGTGGCCAGTCGCGGGCAGCAGCGCCAGCGCGGCTGGCAGCTGCGCGATCCGCAAGGTGTCGATGATCGTCAGACCTTCGGTGACCACGCCTGCCGGAATGGCGTAGGCAGTTGCCTGCGGCACGATGCCCAAGAGGTTCTGACCGACGCCGTCACCAAACAGCAGCTGCTGTTCTTCCTTCAGATCGAGGCCGAACAGCAGACGATTGTCGATATGCGAACGCAGCTGCGACACGTCGCTCAGCGCCTGCTTGGAGACTTTCATCCAGTGCGCGATGGTGCGCGCCGAGGTCGCGATCAGTTCCAGCTGGATGTCGGATTCGGGCTTCTTGGTGCCTTCTGCGTGCATCCCGGCGTTGTTGGTGAAGCCCTTTTCTTGGATGTATTCCAGCGCGGCGGTATTGATGCGGCCTTGCGAAATCAGGTCGCGAACGACCAGACGGCGCTGCGGCTGCTCGATCATACCCGGCAGGCGCGTGCGATCGGTGGCCGCGCCGACCGAACCGGCAGCGTCAACCGTGGACGTGGTGATCGTAGCTTTGACCGCCATATCCGACTTGCCCTGACGCGGGCGACCATCAGCCCACGCTTTGAAGCCTTCGGATTCCACGAACTGTTCGCCAAGCGACTGTGCGGCCTCTTTGCCGTCACCACCGCCGCGCGCCATCTTTTGCGCCAGTTCGGTGACCTGACCGGCCAAATCGTTCATCTTGATCAGCGCTTCGTCCGCATCGCCTTTCAGCTTTTCGGTCAGCGCCTCGCCCGCCTTAGCCTTGCCAAGCGCCTCTTCGGCGATCGCCTTGACCTTGGCGTTGGCCTCGTCCTGCGCAGCCTTGAACTCCGCCGCGAGTTGCTCGGGCGTTTTCTGTCCCGACATGGGGAACCTCCTTTATGTGTGGAAACCGGGCGTTCAGCCCGCGAGAGCCTGCAGGAATGCAAGGCCCGTAGCCGCATCGTCAGGTTCCCCCTGACCTTTCAGGTGGACGCGCGCGGCACGCTCCGCCTGCGAGTTCGAGAGGCTGAAGGCCCCCTTCAGCAGATCCTCAAACTCCCGCTCCGAAAGCCGGTCCCCGGCCCGAAGCTTTTCCGTGATTTCGTGCAACCGCCGTTCCGACTTTACGGATGCGATGGTCGCGTTCTTATTGGCGCCGATGCTGACAACCGAAACTTCCATCAGGTCCAGCTTGGTCAGCGTCCAGATATCGTTGTCCTCATCGACCTCGTAGCCCTTGATCCGGTAGCCGATCGACAACCCGTCGATGTCGCCCGCCTTCAAAAGCTCGTAAGCCTCGCGGCCCCGCTGCACGCCCATATTCAGCTGACCGCTGACCAGCAAACCCTTATCGTCCTCACTGGCCTCCAGCCATTTGCCGATCGGCTCGCGCGGATCGTGCTGCCAGAACATCTTCGGCATGGTGCCGCGCGCCTTAGGGGCGGCCAGCGTTTCGGTATAGGCACCGGCAGCGATGATATCGCCGTAGCTGTCGGGATCACCGCCGAAGGTGCTGGCGTAGCCTTCGAAGCTTCCCTTGTCGCCGAGCGCCTTGATATCGAGAAGCGCGGCACCTGTTTTGACCTGCATGTCAGACCTCATCCGAACCGGCACCGTCGATCAGCCCTTGCAGCGCTGAGATCGGCACGTTCTGTTTCTGGATACGCGGCACATCGCCGCCTTCGACAGGCGGCAGGTTTTCCTTGCCGCGCACCTCGTTGATCGTCAGCCAGCCGTCATTCAGGCCAGACTTGTAAAACGCGGCCCGGCCTGCGCTGTCGCCGCGCAGCAGCCCTTCGAGATTGAACTCGATCCGAACGCCTTTGGCCCGGTCTGCCGTGGTCAAAAGCTGCTTTTCCAGCGCCGCCTCTATCCGCTTAAGGCGGCGGCGCAGCGTGAACTTCTGAAACAGAAGCACCTGCTGTTCGACGCCCGTGGGCCAGCTGGTCGTGGCTGAGCTGTGCTGGATCATCACCGGCGGCACACCGAAGAACCGGCAGATTTCCTCGATCGAGAAACCGCGCGATTCCAGCATCTGGGCATCTTCCGGCGTGATGCTGAAGGCGCTCCATGTCACGCCGCCCTCTGCCACGAACGGCTTGCCGGTATTGGCCGCGCCCATAAAGCCCTCGACCATATAGGTGCGCGCAATCTCTCGGTTCTCGTCCGATAGCCAGTCAGCGAACTGCAAAGCACCGGAAGGCCGCAGACCGTTCTTGAACATAGCCGCAGCAGTGACGTTCGCCGCCATGGCCAGAGAAAAGGTCGGGCGCGCGAAGGTCAGCGTAGACAGCCCACCCAATGCATCCCCGCCCGGCCCCCGGATATGCAGCATGTCGTCTTCGGTGACCTCGTGGCTTTTGCCATTCTCTGACCATCGGTAGCGCAGCACACCATCGCTGGCCCGCGACACCTTCACGATGTCCGGCCGCACAGGTGTCAGGCCGATGACCCGCCCGCGCAGTCTTTCTTTACGGGCATAGGCATTGCCCCAAAGTTCGATCGCCATGGTCTGGAGATCCCAGAAATCCAAGGCGGTCTGGTCGTGGTTGGGGCTGTCATGCAGCACCGAATATAGCGGATGGTCACGCAGGATGTCCCGCGCGCCATCCTTACCGCTGGCATACACTTGCAGAGGGAGGGAACTGATCGTGCCCGCCAGCAGATTGACACAGCCCCAGACACCAGACAGCGCCATGCTGCTGCGGGCGCTCACCTCAAATCCAGTTTCCATGGCGCGCGCGGCGCTCTGTTCGGACATCGGTTTCTTGAGGTCGAGGGGCCGTTTTCCGTCCGCCCAACCGAACATTTTGCGCAGCAAGTTCATGTGGGCACCAAGCTTTTGAAGTAGGAATTGAGGCGTTTCTTCTCGGCCTCTTTCGGGGCGCGGCAGAGCGCCATGCCGACGCCCATGGCTTTCGACACCATGCCGTCGATCCGCCCATAGGCATTCGGCTTGTCAAACATCCGGTGCCCGGTGCGGTTCTCGGCATAGACGACGCTCGCGGCCATAGAATCGAGCAGCGGATTATGATCGATCAAGATACGCTCCTCGCTGATGGCGGCTTCGAGTTTGTTGATGCTGTCCGGCATCCACAGGTAGATTTCCTGCTGGCCCTCGGGTGCCTTCGGGTCTTTCTCAAGCACGCGCTTTTGGAACCCCTGCGGGTGGATCTCTGCCGGAATCGTCGCGCCGATATCGGTCATGTGTTCCTGCAAACGCTCCAGTCCATACTGGTCGCAGCCGATCGCCTGCGGCGCGAAACGGGCATTGATGCGCGCAATTGCATCGGCCAGCCACGCATATTTCAGGCGTTCCCCCGGAATGGCCTCCAGAAAGCCCTGCCGTTCCCAAAGATCATAGGGCGTCTGATCGACCGCCGCGCGATCGGCCAGCGTATCCTTGGGGGTCCAGAACCACGTGTGCGAAGCAAAACGCTCGGCGTCCCGCGTCGGATCGATCAGCCAGACCAATGTCAGCGCCGTAAAGTCGCGGGTCTGGCTGAGATCGAGGCCACCATAGCAGGGGTAACCGCGTTCGATCATCTCATCCAGATCGACCTTGCCCACGCATTTAAGCCAGGACTCGCGCTTGATCGCGGCCTTTTGCGCCTGCGTCCATTCGCAGAAGTGCAGCCGGGCGATACCGTTGCGCTTGCCCGGCATCTTCTTGGCCTGTTCAACCTGCGCCGCCAGCCACTCTTCGGTGATGGTCGCACCCAGCAGCGGGTTCGCCTTGACCCAGCATGAAGGGTCGTTTTCCCAGTCGTCGCCGTCATCCAGCGAACACACGAAAGCGAACGTGGTATCGTCTTCCACGATACCGGACGCGACCCGGACGCCATGCTGATGCTCTTCCCAGCAGATCGACTTGCGATCGGACCCGCTGTTCGTCGCCATGCACAGAAGCGGCTGGAGCCGGAACTTGAAGCCGCGTTCCAAGAGATCGATGGTGTCGCGGTTGGGATGCTCATGCACCTCATCGCAGAGCGCGGCATGGGGTCGAGGCCCCGACTTGCCGCCGGATTTCGCCTCGTTCGCGATCGGTTTGAAATAGCGCTTGCCGCCATCCTTGCCGCGATAACTCATCTGCCAGACCGGATTCTGGCCCTGCATCTCGACGCGGCTCGACAGGCGCGGCGACTGCTCGACCATGGCGACGGCGTCAGCAAAGAGGATGCGCGCCTGATCCTTGTTCGCCGCGGCTGAATAGACTTCGGCGCGCGCCTCGCCATCCGCGATCATCAGGTAAAGGCCGATGCCGCCCAGCATGGGGCTTTTGCCGTTGCCCTTGCCTTCCTCATCATAGAAGCGCCGGAACCGGCGCAGCCCTGTGGCCGCGCGTTTCCAGCCGAAGAGCGAACCGACACGGAACGCTTGGCTGGGATGCAGGATGAACGGCTTACCTTCGAACTGACCACCATTGAGCCGCAGGTTGCGGGCAAACCAACCGATGACATTCTTTGCCGCATCCACATCCCAGAGAAGACCGCGCGCCGGGCCGTCTTCGAGATCGCGTAAATGCCGCGCCGCTGCGTCCCGAACATGCGGCCCCGCGATGATCAGACCGGCCACCACATCCTCTGCCCATGCGGTCACAGGATCAGCCCTGTAACGATCGCTGGCGAAATCAGGTGAAATCGTCATCGTTGTCACCGCCAAAGTTGAAGCCCATCTGACCCGAGCCTCCCAGAGCCCGCTCAGCGGCAGGCGTCATGCCGAAATCGCTGGCCAGCGCGCGGATCTGTCGCCACGTCTCATTCAGCTGGGCGACCTCGGGTCGGGATTTCTGCTGCGTGCCATTGCGCGTTTTGGCGGTATAGGTCTCGCCCTCTTCCTCCAGCAGCACGGTGTAACGCTCATATCGCACGACCGATCGGCAAAGCTGGACGAACATGAACACATTCGCCTCGTTGAGACGGTCTTTCGTCGGATGGCAGAGCGGCGGTGCGAGCCGGTCGTAAACCCAGCGCACTTCATCCAGCAGACCTTCGGGACGCAGCTGCGCCGCCTTTGCCAAAGCACGGGCCTGCAAGTTGTGACCGGATTCGCCGTCCTTCATCGGAACGACGACACTTTCGGCAGGCTTGCGACCCCGAGCCATGGCTAAATCCCTTCCTTACTCCCTCAAGAGGTGGCTTTTTCTATTCAATTTCAGGTTCGCACACAGAAAGCGTCCCCCTCCGGTCCGGGACTGCCGACCTCCCAGCTTTTCCCCACCCCCCCTTTGACCCGGTCCCATCGATCCGGGGCGATCAGCGGTTGGCAGGGTGCGCTGGATCGATCGGCCAGCCGTCCGGCCCGCGTTCGTTCGAGTAACCCCGAACCTCTTCGCGCTGTTTGATGATGTCGTGATGATCCGGGCAGAGGGTCTGCCAGTTGGTCGTATCCCAGAAAAGGTCGAGGTCACCGCGATGCGGGACGATGTGGTCAACGACAAGGAACCTGCGCCGCCGGTTCGACTGGCTGTCGCCCGCCAAGGTCAGCGACCCGTCATTCAACAGCCCGCGTTGGCGGCATAGACGGCAGAGCGGTTCAGCCCTGAGATGTGCGAGGCGACCCTTTCTCCAGCGCGCCGTCTTGTAAAGCGGGTGGCGCGACATGGTGACCTCGCAACGAGAAGCGCCCGCAAGGGATTATCCCTGCGGGCGCACTTCTAGATGATGTCAAAAGGTATATGGCCGTGTGATATAAGCGGTCAAGAACTTTTATGCGGGGCACCATTCATTCGGTCCAGCGCGGCAGCCAGTGCCGCGTGCAGTGACTTCACATTCTGCCCAGACACCGCCCAACCATGCCGTTCAAGAACGTCACGGAAAGAGCGACCATGCAGGCAGATCGCATCAACCAAAGCGCGATCGCCAATGATCTGCGCCCCGGCCTGACCGCGCGCCGATGGCCGAACCCGACGCACTGACATGGCAACGCCGCCGCCGATCTGTTTCTGCATCCAAGCAATGGCCTGCCCTTCGGCGACAAAGGCATCAATGAACTCGCCACCGCTGATGCCACCACCGCCGCGCGCTTCCATGCTGGCGCATTTCATGCCGCCCGCGTCATGCCGCTCGACCAGATCGCGATAAAGTCGTGCCACCGTCACCTGCGATCGGGTGAAGGGCGACTTGCACGGTTTGCCGTCCTTGTCTGTCCGGGCAGCCGCGCGCCGGTCGAGGTCATCGAAGATGTCGGCAGCGCGTGACGCCTTGAACCCTTCCCAGCCGGTGAACTGGGTGATGTAATCGTCCCTGCGACCGATCGCATCGGGCTTGGGCGCGTTGACATGCGGTGTCACCGCAACCTGTAGACCACGGGCAGGTGCGACCGGGATGCCCGGCCCGCACCCGACCGCAGGCGTGGCGCGGGCAAGGATGGCATCCAGCCGCGCCCGCTCGCCGATCAGACGTTCCCGCCCAGCCTCGCGATCGAACACAACTCCGCCACCCAGAACATCGTCCTGTTCCATTTCAACCATGTCCTTCATGCGGCTTGCCCCTCTGCTTGCCCGGATTGGATGGCCTCGATATCGGCCATGTCTTGATGCCATTCGGCCAGCCACGCCTTGTCGGCATCGCTGGCCAGCCCGGCCTGAATATTTTCGCTGATGACGATGCGCCGCCGCCGGTTCTGTTCGGCCTCATCCTTCAATTGCGCGATGATGTAGCGACCGGGCGGCGGGCCGATGCGCTTGGCGATCTGGAACAGTTCGACCGCCCAGCCCTCATCGCGGGCGGCGCGCCCCATGGCCGAGCGGATCAGGCTCATCGCATAATCGCAGTCGCGTGGCGGCGGGCATTGCAGGGTATAGGCCCAAGCTCTGATCAACCCCTCATCCGGCCATTGGCCTTTGACCGCGTGGCGCAGGATCAGATCAACCATGCCGCGCAGGTTTGCATCGGTCATATAGGCCAGCCGCCCGCGCAGACGATCGAGCATTTCGTCCTGCGCATTGGCGCTTGCTCCGCGCTTGCGCTTGTAGCCAAGCCCCGCCAAGGGCTGGATCAGCAGCACGTCAACACGCGCTTTGGCTTCGGCATTTGGCAAAGTCATCGCAATCCCCTTTCCCCAGCCACTCGACTTATCCACAGGAACCGCCGTTCGGCCCCTCTAAGGAATTTCATGTCATGTCTTTGTCGGTGTGATGTTCTGTCCTTGTCCTGTAGGGCAATTACAGTTGCGGGCCTGAAAACTTGCCGAAATCCGACTGTCACCAACTGTAATCATTACAGTTCATTTCAGTTGATTTCAGCGCGATTACAGTTCCTTACATCACGGCTTTCCGACCGTCAGACACCCCCGCCATTCATGGAAACCACCTTCGGTGCCCCCATGACCGTTTCCATCGCGACCCGAACGTTTTCCGTGGTGACGTAGAGGTCGTTATCTCGCAGCCATTCCGCGATTTGCTCGACTGCGAAGTCATTTTCGGCAATGCGCGCGTGCTTGGCATCGCGAAGCTTGCTGCGAACGCGCGACTTGGCCGTGGCCCAAGATGCAACCTCGCGTCCGCGTTCGCGGCCCCGCTTGCGCTTGAACTGTTCCTGCGCGATTTCCGCGATCACGGGATGGCCGAGGCGCGGCAATGCACCGGGCGGCGCGTCATCGATATGCGCCGCGCGCCAACCATATAGCGCGCCCGCGCGGGCCTCACGCCAGCCATCGACATCCGCACCGAACCGCGCCAGCTGGGCGAGCTCGATATCGTCATCGGGCAATGTGCCAGCGGGATCCTGTTTCATGCTGGCCGACCACAGCAGCAGAGCCGTGCCGATGTCCTGCCGCCGTTCTTGGTAGATCATCCGCGCGACGAAGCGGGATGACAGCAGCCGTTCAACGTAAAGCGGCATCCAGTCATAGCTTTGCAGCCGATCGCCGTGCCGAAGCGGATAAGCCCAGAACTCGCCCACAATCTCGGGCGTGTCGTCGCGGGCATCTGATGGGTTCAAAGCAAGCCTCCAGTCGCAGGCGCATCGCAATACGCCGCGTAATCTTCTTTCCGCTCCAGCCGCGCGCGGCATGGCGGGATCCAATGAAAGCGGGGATGATCGGCCACGAAACCGCGCCGCCAGACGATCCAGCTATAAGAGGTGGCCGTGCTGCCCTTGGGCGACAGCTTGCCCTTATGCATCACGACGCGTTCCGAGAACTGCAGAATGTCGCTGGGCGGCAGGGCGCTGAACAGATCCCGGAACCGGCCCACACCCTCCAGAAACGCCGACCGAACGATGACAGCCACGCCGTCACGGGATGTGGCCAAGGCGCGCTGGATGAACTGTTCCGCAAGGCGAAATGGCGGGTTCATGAACGTCCAATGCACTGCCGCTGGCAGCGGCCCGAACAGGTAATCGCGCACCGGAAAGCCAGCGCCGTAGTCGTGGATATCTGCGGCATCGACTGTGCCAAAGAACTCGCGTAGCGCGGCAACCATGTGGCCGCGATTGGCGCAAGGCTCACGCACCAACAGGCTGGAAAGCGGCTGACAGTGCCCGCCCTGCGCCAGCAGCCACTCGCATACCGCGCGCGTGGCCCATGGCGGTGTCGGGAAATCGTCCAGGCTGTCATGCGGCTCGACCCGGCGCTGCATCACGGCGGTGCTGCGGTTCTGCGTCAATGCCGCGCCCCCAGATTGTTCGCCGCATGTAGCGCGGCAGAAACACGCTTGATGCGCTCAAGGATCGGCGCCGGATCAAAGTTGCCTTCGGCAATCCCGAAAGCGCAGGCATCGGCCAACAGCACAATCGCATCGTCAATGCGCGGCTCTAGGTCGTTCGCCTCTTCCCAGATGTGCATGATCTTGTCGCCCAGATGCTGGCTATCGGCGCTCATGCTGCCGATCTCCGCTTGCGCGCATCGGCCTGCATCAACTGCCGCAGCAGGAATTCGGAATAGGTCGGCGCAAAGCCATGCTTGAGCGAGCGATACAGATGGGTCGGGCTGACACCCATAAAGCGCGCCGCTGCGGCGATCGAAGGGAACTCGCGGCCATGAATTTTGACCGGCTTTGCCTTGTGATTGCACCGCACGCGCGGGCCGAAAAGCCCCAGCCCGGCCCGGTCGGCGCAGCCGTAACGCTGCAGCTGATGGCTGATCGAGGGACCAGAAATCCCAAGCGCCGAAGCAGCCGCAGATATTGAGGGATAGAGTTTGCCGCGCACGAGAACAGGCACTGTGTTCGGATCGTGGGTGCGGTGTTTTACCCGCCCTTCGCGCTGGCGCTGCCGGAAATCACGCTGTCTCGCGGTTTCCGCCGCACGGCAGGCGTCGCATCGGCAGCCATAGCGGCCATAGCCGTTTGACGTGCCATGCTGGACACCTGATATCGGGGCCGACGCTTTCGCGCCGACCCCTTCCCCGCCGGTCAAGCTCTCGACCGGGTCAGCCGCAGGTTTCAATGATCCCATCTGAAATGCATCGCCCGAGGCGGATGGAATCAATGCGGGTTCCTTACGGTCAGGCCCTGCTACCCCACCGCTCCCCCGCCTCGGGTTTTGTACAAACCCGGTCTGCATCACTTCCCCCACATGATCTGTGAGTAGAGAGGAAGCGTTTGCATCGCATGATCGACGGCATCGCCGCTCGGTCGATGCGTGCCCTCACGCCAGTTGCAGCCGGTCTGCTTTGTCACGTCAAAATGCGCGCCGATCGCCTCTGCGGTCGCGAAGCTGGTAATCATCAGCATCGACCAGCGGCGCAGGAAGGTGTCCACATCTGCGCGTTGCGCATGGACATGAGCGCGGCGCGCTGCGGATGCCGAGCGACCGCGCCCACCAACTGCCCCGGTAAAGGACATTTGGCGGGCCACGGGTACAGTCGGCGAGGTAGGTTTAATCTTAGGATGCGTTTTCATGGGGATGCTCAGTGTTATTGGCCGAAGTGGCCGGTGGAGAGTTGGCGGCGATAAACGCCATGACTCGCGCGGCAACATCCATGGTGCAGCTGCCGCCTGCCTTCATGCGCTGATAGAGCCGACTATTCGCGACGGCGCGGCCCGTCACCGTCGCCGGGGCAATCCCCGAGCGACGGCTAAATTGCTCAATGGCTTCTATGAGGTCCTGCTTCGTCATGACGGCAAAGTGGACTTTTGTCCTGATGCTGTCAATGGACTTTTGTCCTGTGGCAGAAAACCTGCGCTACGGAATAGAAGTTTTCTATGACGCGCAGATTTTACGACGCCCTCAAAGAAGCCCTCGCCGCAAGCGGATGGTCCATCGCGCGTCTGTGCGATGAGGCTGGCGTATCCAGACCTCAAATCACAAAGCTGATGCAGCGTGGTGATAAGGGCCTACCGGCATCCACTAACGTAGATGATGCTGTAAAGATCGCCCACGCCCTTGGCCTTACTCTCGACGAGATGCTCGAGGACCGGACGGCAGAATTGAGGTCTGAAGCCGCATCTCTGTGGCGCAAATTGACTGATGATGAGCGGAACATCCTGCTAGCCGCTGCACGCGGTAGGCGCGAGCCTGAGGATTAGGCGCTTGGATAATATCATTCAACATTTCAATGAAATTCGTGAGACTATCGACTCTAGAAGTATCGGGCATTTATCCTCGCAATTTCAATTCAGCGATCAATCGCCCGATCATCAAGTAGATTTTTTATCTCAAGATTCCGGCCCAGCGGTATTTACCCAACAAGCCGCGTCACTCTCGCAACATCTTAGTCGTAGCAACGGAAAGCCAAAGTATGATTATGGAAAATGCCCATAGCGGCGTGCAACGCAAGGTATTAGGCGGATTCCATCGCCTATGGTGCTTCCTATTCGGGTTTATTTATTATGCCGCAAAAGGCGCTTATGGCTGGGCAATAGTTAGTTTCTTCACAGCGAATGGCCTGCTCATCGGTCTGCCGCTGTGGAACCGCAGTATCGTGGTCGGTCATTACGAAAACAACGGCTGGCGGCGTGTCGATCGTCGCATCGAGCGCTAGGAAATATGGCATGTCAGCGCACCCGTTTGACACAAATGAAGACGGCAGCGTCATCACTAGACCTTTAATCGGTTACGATACCGCGCCTGTTGGCGGCATGTTCGTTCTTACGCGACTCCAATACGCAGAAAGCCCTAACCAATTATCTGCTATTATGGCCGGAACAGTTAAGCCGCCCGCCCTTCAGCTCGCAATTACGCCCGATCAGGCAGATGCGCTGGCGCAAAGATTAATGGAACTTGCTGCGCATATTCGCTCACAAAAGACACCGTCTCAACCATCGAGAAATTGAGCATAATCGGAGGGACCGCGTACCTTCCTAAGACACAGGTTTGAGACGGTTCCATCATTACGTTACTCCCTGAGCCCGCGACAACGCGGGCTTTTCTATATGCATGCACCTGCACAGGCTGGTTACGGGCGGCTCCGCACCATCTGAAAGTTAACGCCGCGAATCACCGACTACAAGAAATTATCGGACAATTGTCCTCTTTACTCTTGACGTGGACAATTGTCCTTGTCATCTTGCCTTCATCCGAAACCCGAGGATGGAGCGCATCTTGCACACCCAGACCCCCATCGTGACGCCGCGCGAGATCGCTGATGCGCGCGCCGTGCTCACCAACCCGCAGCTGGCTGTCCAGCTGCCGGAAACTGCCCTTCGCAGCCTTTGGCACACGCTTAGCCGCGCCCGAAAGCCGCGCCCGGCCTTCCGTCCGAAAGCCCCGCGGGGCGCAGCATGAGCGACCTGAACTTGGTGGCGCTGCGCCGCGTCCAGCCCGAGCCCTTCACCAACCTCAAGATCAGCGATGCCGCGCCGGACAATCGCCGCCTTCGGCTGGAAGACGGCATGCGTTCGGATCGCCCGACACCGCGCTACGACGATGACGGCGATTTCGACGGCCCGCCGATCGTGGGCATTGGCATTTTGCTTATCGCAGTGGTCGTCTCCGGCGCTGCGGCAGGGTGGTTCCTGTTCAGCATCAACTGGCACGCGGCATTCCATGGCGTCGCATCCGTCATCGATTGGATCGCACCCACCGCCGCGCAGGCTCGCGAAGAGGGCATGACCCAGATCGTCGAACGCCTCCAGCCGTAGGGCACGTTTTCGCTCGCCTCGGCATCGCCTGCCCCTGCGAGCCAACCTTGCCCCTGATCTCTGCTCGATCGGGGGCATTTTTCTTTCCCCACCGCGCCCGGCGGCACCGGGTGAAACCACAGGAGCCGCGATGCAAATCCCCTCTCACCAGCCGAAGCTGCGCAGCCTTGATCATCTGCTGTCACTCGCCGATGGCGGCGAATACCTGCCCGATCTGATGGATCGGATCGAGGCCAACAACGTCGCCTTGCGCCAGCACGCACTGGACTACGGGTCTGATGCCAAGGGCAAGATCACCATCACAATCGACTTGAAGATCAACCGTATCGGCCAGCTGGAGATGGTGGTTGACGACAAGATCGTGGAGCCGAAATCCCCCAAGCGCAAAGCCCATGCGTGGATGAACGGCAGCGGTGAAATCACCGCCCACAACCCTGCACAGGCCCGCATGGATTTCCGCGAACCTGCCCAAAGCCCCACCATCCTCAAAGCAGCAGAATAAGGGAAAACCCGCATGGACACGCCGAACCTCGCGGCCACGCTCATCGAAGCAATCCGCCGCACCTCCGAGATCGAAATCGCCAGCTATCCGACCGACGATGAGCCGCTGAAACCTACGGTCGTATTCGCGCAAAAAGATTTGGTGGCGCATGACCTGACCGCCAAGCACCGCGCCGCGATCGAGGCGCTAAAGCCGCTGCAACGCACTGGCCGTGCCGTGCTAACCGATCTGGACAGCGTCATCAGCTGGACGAACCGTTTTAAGGGCGCCGATACCGTATTGTTCGGCCAGATCCTGCCCGAACCGAAGCTGACAGCGATCATCGATTACCACGGTCACGGCGCGCCGGTTACCGACGCTCTGTCCGGTGATCCGACTGCGAACTATGGCCGTCACCGCGCGACCTATAACTTTCCGGTCTCTGAACAGTGGAAGCGCTGGAACGCGATCGATGGCAAGGCGCTGGACAAGGACACCTTTGGCGAATTTCTGGAAGAGAACTTTGCCGATTTCCTTGACCCGACCCCTGCACTGCTGGGTCAGGACACCACGAACGCCGAGCCTTGGGAAATCCGCATGATCGAGGTCGCGGCCAAGCTACAAGGTCGCTTCGGGCAGTATGCCGCGCTGAACAATCTGTCGCGCGAGTTCAAGGCGCATGAGGTCGGCTATATTGAGGTCAAGACCAACCGCGATACCGGCGAACAGAAGGTGCAGTTCCTTACCGAGCATCGCGATGCTGATGGCCAGCCGCTGACCCTGCCCAACCTATTCATGATCGCGATCCCGGTATTCGAGGAAGGCGCACACTACCGCCTCGCGGCCCGGTTCCGCTACCGGAAGGCAGGTTCGGACATCAAGTTCATCGTCAGCCTGCACAACCCCGATGTCGCGCTGCGCGATGCCGCCCGCGAAGCGATGACGGCCGCGCAGGCCGCGACAGAAGTGCCGTTGCTGATGGGGACACCCGAAATAGGCAACAGCAGCAGCTG
The DNA here is from genome assembly GCF_900182695.1 of Paracoccus laeviglucosivorans. GTDB lineage: Bacteria > Pseudomonadota > Alphaproteobacteria > Rhodobacterales > Rhodobacteraceae > Paracoccus > Paracoccus laeviglucosivorans. The sequence continues at coordinate 210,108 of NZ_FXTK01000005.1, read as the reverse complement.
ATCGCTTTGGTGGCCGCTCCGCGCGAGCGTCCATCCCAAGCGATCAGAACGGGATATGACATGACCGAAAAGCGCACCGTCACAATCTACCGCCACGGCACTGGATCACTCTCTGCCGGTGAATCCAAGGTCAGCCTTCCGGGCCTGCCTTGGGAAACCGGGCACCACATTCACGATCCGCGCCGCGAAAGCGCGCCCCGCAGCCGGACTTACATGGTCGGTGTTGGCGAGACGCAGGCGGAGAAAAACATTCATACGATCCGGGCGGCGCACCGCATGCACCGGCAGGGGGTGTCAGCATGAGCGAAACCACCAATCAGACCGCCCACAGCTTCCGCGCAGAGATGGGCCAGTATTCCAGCGTCGTCGGCCAGAGTGTCCACCTGATCGCGCCCGAAGGACACTTTGCGGGTCAAGTCGTCATCATAGGCCAAGACGACCGGCTGCGGCAGAAAGAGACGCAGGAGGCAATCTTGCTGACCGTCTTGGCGGCGCTGAACCGCGATGCCGCTGAAGCACGCGCCGATCAGCCCGCCCGCGCAGGGATGGACAGCCTGCGGGATCGCATCGAAGCAATACCTGTTCGCGGGAAATATTTTCACCTTGACGAAAGCGGGGCGCAGGTCGCTTCGACAGATAAAGTTCTATTGCTGCGGGAAGTCCTTGCCGCGCTGCTGCCGACCGAGGCGGAGGCGGAGCCTGTGGTTTGCGAGCGGTGCCAAGGTAACGGTGAAATCGTCACATGCTGGGACGAATACCTGCATCCACCAGCCGATGCCGCCGCCGACCATGCTACAGAGGAATGCCCTGATTGCGACTGTATAGGTCGCGCCACCCCGCCCGCCGCGACCACGGACAACACGGCGTTGGTGGAGGCGGAAGGTCGCGGAATGAGGGCAGCGGCAGAAATATGCCGCGCTGAACAACGGCGGCGTGAGAAGCAAATGGAAGTTTTGCAGCCAAGGTTGGGCTGCATGCAACGTGAGCGTTTTCGAGTGGGCGCGCAGCCATGCGGACTTCTGGCCGATGCCATTGAAGCCGCCCTTGCCAGCCGTGAAGCCCCGCCTGCCGCGCAGGGGGATCGGGAATGAGCCGATCGATCGACGGAGAATGCGCTCGCTGTGCCCATGTGTGGCCGGTTGCGCTTCTGCCCATGCCGATGCTCAGCGTGGCACGGCTGCTTATGACAGCGGCCTGCCCGTGCTGCGCTTGCCCTACCGTTTTCATCGCCCGCGAAAAGGAACTGTGCCATGGGTGATCAACCCACTCTTTTGATCGCAGGGCTGGGCCGTTGCGGCACCACTATGCTGATGACCATGCTGGACGCTGGCGGCTTTCCCGTGACCGGACCCCGCCCAAATTATGAAGATGCCAGGCGCTTTGGTCCCTTGCGCGCCGATATGGAATGGCTTGCCGAACAAAGCGGCCGAGCCGTAAAGCTCATTGATCCACTGCGCTACAAGATCACCAGCGCCTCATTTCCCGTTCCGCCGGTCATCCTGCTTATGGAGCGGCGCAACAGCGAACAGGCACGGTCACAAGTAAAGCTGCTGACCGCACTTGGCGAATATCGCAACCCACAGCGGCAGGTCGTCAAAGCAATGCAACGGAGTATCGCCCGCGACACCCCGCTGCTGCGCGCCCAGATGGGCAAGCTGACTGACAACGTGTTCCGCGTGCGGTTCGAGGACGTCCTTTCGGTTCCGGCAACAGTTGCAAAGGCATTGGCTGCGATATCTCGCAGAAAATTCGGACTGGATTTCGATATCAGGGCTGCGCGGGACGCGGTGATCAAACGAGACGCGGCATGCGCATCGGACCTCAGGATAGAAAACATCGTATTGCCCGAGATCGCACGCGAACTGGCCGCGAGGGACGCGGCATGACCAATCCAATGGAAAGGCCCGCTTGGGCACGGCAGAATGAAGAGCCTATCGCAGTCGCTGGATATGGCGAAAGGCTACGCCATCCTGACGGGACAGCGTATGAAACCGCGATCTATGCAGATGGCACGGTCCTTCGCGCACCACCGTCGCCAAGCATGGATACCTTGACGGCATTGCAGGTCCGGCAGGCAATAGCTTCGATAGATTTCCCAGCGGATCAGCCCGAATTCATCGCCGATCACGCAAGAAGAAGCGCGAACCACAGGGCGACCTTGAAGGACGGGAAACAACGATGACCTTCACCCTTTACGGCAAGCCGAACGAACAGCTGCGCCTTGTCGCGTTCAGCACAGAGCAACGCGGCGGAAAGCGGACTATTACGATCGAGGTCGAGGCAGCGAGCGCATACCACGTCAGTTTCGCGCTGGAATGCCTTGATCGTGTCCAACAAGGGCAGACAGACCCGACAGAAGGGGAAGCGTGATGGGAGCGCCAGCAGCAAGCCAAGCCGCCATCAAGCGGGCGCTGGACGCCGCGCAGAGCTGCGGCCTGACAGTGACCGGCTTCACCGTCTCCAAGGATGGCACCATCCAAGTTGAGACAGCCGCTGCGCCCGTAGACAGCAGCAGAGACAACGTGCAACCTCTTCGGCCTAAACAGTGGGCCAAGAGGTGACTGAAGTGCGTGTTGATTTTCCGGGGCTGGTGGTCGAGCGGCACCGAAACGGCACCCTGCGCTATAGGGTGCGTGTCGAAGGCGACAAAGGGCGGCGCATACACGTCCCGGTCACCCCAGAAGATCCGGCCTTTGCGCATTACTATTATGCCGCTCGCGCTGGCGAGATATGGCAGCCGCCCAGAGAAAAGCAGATCGAGCGTTCACTCGACTGGCTTTGTAGCCGGTATCTGGATTTTATCGGGAAAATGGTCGAAGCCGAGCTTATGTCTGCCGCAACGCTGAAACAGCGGCGCAGCGTCCTGAAACGCCTGTGCGATCACTTGGATGATGATGGGGATCGTTATGGCACATTGGACATCGACCTTCCGCCTGCGGCATTCATCACCGTTCGGGATGCGTGGGCCGCGCACCCCGGCGCGGCTGACAATCTCATAAAATCCGTTCGCGCTGTCTATAAATGGGCAAAAGAGCGGGATGAAATCAGCCACAACCCCGCCGCCGGTATTGGCGTTATCAACACAGCACCAAAGGGCGGAGCAGTGCCATGGACGGCTAGCGACCTTAAACAATTCAAGGCTAAGCACCCCGCCGGGACGATCGCGCATCTATGGCTGACGTTACAGGCATTCACCGCATGTCGAATCGGTGATGCGATTTGGCTAGGTCGCGATCAGGAGGTTTCGCGCGGCGGGCAGACATGGCTGGAGTGGCAGCCGAGAAAGAAAGGCTCCGCCTTCGTCTCAATCCCAATGCTTGCGCCGCTCTACACCGCCACAAGGGCCACGAAGATTGTCGGGACATCCTACCTGCTGAGCGAGAAAGGCAAGCCTTTTGCGAGCGTCGAGGCCCTGCGCGTTCGCGTCCAGCGATGGTGCGAATCCGCTGGACTGCCGGGCCGATCATCGCATGGCATCCGCAAGGCAGTTGCCGAAATGATGGCAGAGGCCGGGTGCAGTCAGCACCAGATCATGGCGGTGATGGCGCACACACAAGCAAAGACATCCGAAATTTACACCAAGGGAGCCGAGCGGCGAATCTTGGCGGCTGATGGGGTTCGCGCGCTATCAGGTATCGACTGGTAGAAATCTGCGGGACACCCAGCAGCTAACCCATTGATTTCCGTAATGAACTGTGAAGCCCCTGCGGGACATTCCACCACTGTTATCATTCGATAAAATGAGAAAGTGGTGGGCGACCCTGGAATCGAACCAGGCATGGGTCTCCCCGGCGGAGTTACAGTCCGCTGCCGCACCTTGCAGCACGTCGCCCGCCGAACGCTCGGCGTGGGGGGGTGATTACCGATAGGCGCTGGGGTCGTCAAGCGGTGATCGGGGGAAAAATGCAGATTGCCCCCTGCCCCCGCGAAAGGTTGCATTTCAGCGCGTTTTCTGCGCAACCCAAAGCGAAAGCAGGGGTGTCCGATGACCGAGAAACCGCAAAGAACCAAGAAGCCCACATGGGTCATCGACAAGGAACGCGCACGCCGCGCCGCCGCTGCCGAAACGGTGTGGCTGTTCGGTCTGCATGCGGTGCGCGATGCGCTGGCCAATCCGGCGCGCGAAAAGCTGCGCCTTGTGCTGACGCAGAACGCCATGGACCGGCTGGGCGCCCTGCCCGATGGGATCACGCCCGAAATCACCGACGCCCGCACATTCGACCGCGCCGTGCCGTTGCCGCCGGAAAGCGTCCATCAGGGCGCCGCGCTTGAGGTGAAGGCCCTGAAATGGGGCAAGCTTGAGGATGTGGCCCTGTCGGGACGCGGGGCGCCGCTGATCGTTGCGCTGGACCGCGTGACGGACCCCCATAACGTCGGCGCGATCCTGCGTTCCGCCGAGGTGTTCGGCGCGCGCGCTGTCATCGCCCCCTCGCGCCACAGCGCCCCCGAAACCGGAGCGCTGGCCAAGACGGCATCGGGCGCGTTGGAACGCCAGCCCTATCTGCGCGTCGGCAATCTGGCCGATACGCTGATCGAGCTGAAAGACATGGGCTATACCGTCATCGGCCTTGACGGCACCGGCGATGCGGAACTGCCCACGGCGCTGGCAGCCCTGCCCGGTCGTGCGCTTTGCATCGTGCTGGGGGCGGAAGGGCCGGGCCTGCGCGAACGCACCCGCGAGACCTGCGACCAGATCGTGCGCATCCCCTTTGCCGCCGATTTCGGTTCGCTCAACGTCTCGAACGCGGCAGCGATCGCGCTTTACGCCGCATCGCAGGCACAGGCACCGGGATCACAAGCCGGATAGAATTCCGTCCGCCCCGTTGAGAATCCTTGGGCGATTTGCCAGATGCAATAGACATCGCCCCAGCCTTTCCAATGCCGCAAGAATGATTCGACCAACCGCCCTTGTCCTTAGCCTGATCCTGACCGCAACCTCGGCCGCCGGGCAGGAATGGGCATTGAACGGCATGGACCCCGTGTCCTACAGCCATGACGGCGGCGCCGTTCCCGGTCGCACCGACATCGTGACCATGTGGAAGGGCGAGGCGTGGCATTTCGCCAACGAACACAACCGCGCCCTGTTCGAAGCCAATCCCCGCGCCTATGCGCCGGGCATGGGCGGTCTTTGCGTGGTGGCGCTGTCCGAAGGTCGGCCGGAACCGGGCAATCCGCGTTACTTCGCGGTGATCGACAAGCGCACTTATCTGGTCCGGTCAGAGCAAGCCCGCAAGCGGCTTCTCGCCGATCCGCAGGGTGTCCTCGGGCGGGCAAAGGCAACCTGGGCGCGCATGAAACCCTAGATTCTCACGTTTTTGCGAGACGGGTGGAACTTTTAGGACACAATGCGCATTTATTTCGTGAACATGTGCACGGAACGCCATGTTCAGATCACTGTCCCTCGTTCCGCGACTTGCGCCCGGCCAGCAACTCTGGACCGGGCGCTTTTTCCATGCCACTTTAGATTGAGATATGGGGGAGGATCACATGGGATTCGCCATTTTGCGGGATGTCGGCTCGTCGCCGATGGATGAGGACATTGCACGCGTTGCGCAAAGCACGCGCTGCATCGCCGTCGTTGGTCTGTCGCCCAATGAATTGCGCCCGGCATGGGGTGTGGCGCGCTATCTGAAATCGCAGGGTATCCGCGTGATTCCGGTCAATCCCGGCCATGCCGGCACCGAAATTCTGGACGAGGTGGTCTATGGTGACCTCGCCTCGATCCCTGCCGATATTCGCGTGGACATGGTGGACATTTTCCGCCGCGCCGAAGCGGTCCCCGCCATCGTCGAAGAGGCGATGCGTGTGCTACCGCATCTGGAAACCATCTGGATGCAGCTTGGCATCACCCATGCCGAAGCTGCAAGCGCAGCCCGTGCACGCGGCCTGACCGTGATCGAGGATCGCTGCCCCAAGATCGAGTTTCCGCGCTTTCTGTGACGTAAAAAGCCCCGGCAGAACCGGGGCTTTTCCATTGCGATCACCCGACGCTCAGGCCGAGGTGTAAAGCCCTTCATAGATCGGGCCCAACGTGTCCAGTTCGAACAACGAACTGACCGAAGTGCCGTTCCAGATGTTCAGAATCGCTTGGGCAAACATCGGGGCCATCGGCACGATGCGGATATTGCTGGCAGCTTTGACATTTTCCGGCGGTTCGATCGAATCGGTGATCACCAGCGATTTCATCACCGATTTCTGCACCCGCTCAACCGCAGGGCCGGACAGAACACCGTGGGTGATATAGGCGTGAACCTCGACAGCGCCGTGCTGGATCAGCACTTCGGCGGCCTTGCACAGCGTGCCTGCGGTGTCGCAGATGTCATCGACGATGATGCAGGTCTTGCCGGTCACGTCGCCGATCACGGTCATCTCGGCCACTTCGCCCGCCTTTTCGCGGCGTTTGTCCACGATGGCCAGCGGTGCGCCGATGCGCTGCGCCAGGTCGCGCGCCCGCGCCACGCCGCCCACGTCGGGCGAAATGACCATCAGATTGTCCATCTGGTCGCGGAAGTTGTGCTTGATATCCAGCGCAAAGACCGGCGCAGCATAAAGGTTGTCCACCGGGATGTCGAAGAACCCCTGGATCTGTGCGGCGTGCAGATCCAGCGTCAGCACGCGGTCCACGCCCGCCTCGGTCAGCAGGTTGGCGACCAGCTTGGCGCTGATGGGGGTGCGGGCCTTTGCGCGACGGTCCTGACGGGCATAGCCGAAGTAGGGGATCACGGCGGTGATGCGCTGCGCCGACGACCGCTTTAGCGCATCCGTCATGATCAGCAGTTCCATCAGGTTGTCGTTCGCCGGATTCGACGTCGACTGGATGATGAACATATCTTCGCCGCGGACGTTTTCATAAACTTCGACGAAGATTTCCTGATCGTTGAAACGCTCGACGCGGGCTTCGATGGGGGCAACGTTCATGCCACGATGCATCGACATGCGTCGAGCAATGGCATTGGCCAAAGGCCGGTTGGCGTTGCCCGCGATCAGCTTGGGTTCGGTCATGGCCGGCATGGCATGGCTCCGTTGGATTCGTGCGATTGCGCACGCCTTAGCACCACGCTAGCTTGCCCGCAAACCCCGGAGGCCCGCTAATGGCGCATATCGACTATTACTTCGGCACTCAAAGCCCGTGGACCTATCTTGCAGGCGACCGGCTTGAGCAGATTGCAACCCGCCACGGCGCGCAGATCACCTATAAGCCGCTTGACCTGCTGCAACTGGTTGACCGCACCGGAGGCGTCCGGCCCGCGAACCGCCACCCGTCGCGCATGGAATATCGCGGGCAGGAACTGACCCGCTGGGCCAAGCATCTGGGCAAGCCCCTGAACCTGAAACCCACTTTCTGGCCGGTGAACACCGCGCCCTCATCCTACGCGGTCATCGCGGCGGCCAAGGCGGGCGGCGGCGATCTGGCGGGGCTGGTGCAAAGTTTCGTCCGTGCCGTCTGGGCCGAGGATCAGAACATTGCCGATGACGCCGTGATCCGTGCCAAGCTGACAGCGGCGGGTTTCGACCCCGAGCTTGCAAATTCCGGCCTGTTCGTCGGCGCGCAGGTCTATGAACGCAACCTTGAGGAAGCGGTCGAGGCAGGCGTTTTCGGTGCCCCCTTCTATATTGTGCGCGAAAGCGACGAACGGTTCTGGGGTCAAGACCGTCTGGACATGCTGGACCAGCATCTGGCCGATCTGTGAGCCTGCATCTTCGTGAATGGCCGGGCAATGCAGACCGCCCGGCGCTGGCATTGCATTGCGCGATGGGCAATGGCAGCTATTGGCGGCCCATTGCTGCCGATCTGGCCGATCTGGTGCAGGTGACTGCGCCCGACATGCCGGGGCATGGCAAAAGCCCGGACTGGGACGGCGCAGTGGATTACCACACCGCCGTGACCCGCGAGGCCGCGGCACTGATCCAACGCCCGCTGGACCTGATTGGGCATAGCATCGGCGCGACCGTGGCACTGCGCATCGCCGTGGCAGCACCCGAGGCCGTCCGCAGTCTGACCCTGATCGAGCCCGTCCTGTTCGCCGCCGCCAAAGACCCCGATGCGGATGCCGATATGGAGGAGATCCGCACCCTTGCCGAAACCGACCCAGCCGAGGCCACGCGGCAGTTTCTGTCGGTCTGGGGTGGGCTGGATTGGGCGTCCCAGACCGAAGCAGGCCGCAGCAGGCTGATCCGTCAGATCGCGCTGGTCAACGCGGGGAACATGGCCTTGGTCCATGACAGCGCCAATATCCTGCGCGACGGCGGGCTGGAAGGGATCGACGCCCCCGTGCTGCTGGTGATGGGAGGGAACTCTCCGCCGGTCATCCCCGCGATTGCCGATGCGTTGGCTGCGCGGCTGCAGGATGTCGGGCGCGCCACGGTTCCCGGTGCGGGACATATGCTGCCCATCACCCACCCCAAGCAGGTGGCTGAGCTGATCCGGCTGAATATCGAGCGGGCCTAGCCCTAAGCCTCGAAATCGTCGCGATAACGGACCGGGCCGATGGCCAGCCAATTTGCCCGGACCCGCGCGACGCGGGTATCGCCCCATGTGCGGAATTCGATCTGAAACCCTTCGACGGTGACCAGCGTGGCCTTCAGGTCCACACGCTGGTTGCCGTTGACGCCGATATCCCACATGCCCAACGACAGATGCACCACGGGCGGTTCGACAAATGCTTCGGGGAAAGCCACCTGAAAGGTTTCCAGCCGCGGCCCCTGCCCCGACCACATCGGCCCACCGTCTTCGAAGGCAGAAAACAGATCGACCGCACCATTGCTGACGCCGACAGCGTGATGATCGAAATGTCGCAATACCATGCCCCCTTGGAACCTTTACTAGTGGCGTCCCATTAAATGCGAAAGCCCCGGATCGACCGGGGCTTCCTGAATTTGCGAACAATCTTACCCTTAGTGGGGGAAATTCGACTGGTTCGGGTCCAGACCGATACGGGTGCCAAGTGCCTCCATATCCGCCAGAAGCTTGACCGCCGCCGCGACGATTTCCTCGCCAGTGGTCGAGGAACGCTCTTTGGCGACTTCAACGCGACGCTGAGCCTGTGCCAGCATCTCGTTATAGATCTCCTGCGTCATCTCGGCGCGGGGGTGGCCACGCTCGGCCAGCAGGGTCACGGATTCGTTGTTGATCTCGGCAAAGCCGCCGGTCACCGCGAATTCCGTTTCCGACCCGTCGCCTGCCACCACGGTGACGACACCGGGCCGCAGGTTGACGATGGCCGGCGCATGGCCGGGCATCGCCGTGAGGTCGCCCTCGGCGCCGGGCAGGCGCACCTCGCGCACCGGGACGGAAACAAGGTTCCGTTCCGGCGAGACGAGGTCGAACTGCATCGTGTCGGCCATGTCGCCCCCTTACGCCGCGTCAGCGGCGAGACGCTGCGCTTTGGCTTTCACGTCCTCGATGCCGCCGACCATGTAGAAGGCTGCTTCGGGCAGGTGGTCGTATTCGCCGTTCACGACAGCCTTGAACGACTTGATCGTGTCTTCCAGCGGAACCTGAACGCCGTCCGAACCGGTGAAGACTTTCGCAACGTCGAAGGGCTGCGACAGGAAGCGCTGGATCTTCCGGGCGCGAGCCACGGTCAGCTTGTCCTCTTCCGACAGTTCGTCCATGCCAAGGATGGCGATGATGTCCTGCAGCGATTTGTATTTCTGCAAGATACCCTGAACCGAACGCGCGGTGTTGTAATGCTCTTCGCCGACGACGCCCGGATCAAGGATACGGCTGTTCGAGTCGAGCGGGTCAACGGCCGGGTAAATCCCCAGTTCCGAGATGGCGCGCGACAGAACGGTCGTGGCGTCGAGGTGGGCGAAGGTCGTTGCCGGTGCCGGGTCGGTAAGGTCGTCGGCCGGAACATAAACAGCCTGGATCGAGGTGATCGAGCCGTTCTTTGTCGAGGTGATGCGTTCCTGCATCGCGCCCATGTCGGTGGCCAGCGTCGGCTGGTAACCCACGGCGGACGGGATACGGCCCAGCAGAGCCGACACTTCCGAACCAGCTTGGGTAAAGCGGAAGATGTTGTCCACAAAGAACAGAACGTCGGTGCCGGTCGAGTCGCGGAACTGTTCGGCCAGCGTCAGACCGGTCAGGGCGACGCGCATACGCGCACCCGGCGGTTCGTTCATCTGGCCGTAAACCAGCGCCACCTGCGATTTCGCAAGGTCGTCGGGTTTGATAACGCCCGATTCAACCATCTCGTGATACAGGTCGTTGCCTTCACGGGTGCGTTCGCCAACGCCCGCGAACACCGAGTAACCCGAGTGCACCTTGGCGATGTTGTTGATCAGTTCCATGATCAGAACGGTCTTGCCGACGCCTGCGCCGCCGAACAGGCCGATCTTGCCGCCCTTGGAATAGGGTGCCAGCAGGTCGATGACCTTGATGCCGGTGACCAGGATTTCCGAAGCGGTCGCCTGTGCGGCGAATTCCGGTGCGGGCTGGTGGATCGCACGCTTTTCGGTCACGGTCAGCGGTGCACCTTCGTCCACCGGCTCGCCGACGACGTTCAGGATGCGGCCCAGCGTGACGTCGCCCACCGGAACGGTGATCGGCTCGCCCAGGTCGGTGACCGGCAGGCCGCGGACCAGACCTTCGGTCGCGTCCATGGCGATGGTGCGGACGGTGTTTTCACCAAGGTGCTGGGCAACTTCCAACACCAGCCGCTTGCCGTTGTTTTCGGTTTCCAGAGCGTTCAGAATCGCGGGAAGGTGGCCGTCGAACTGCACGTCCACGACGGCGCCGATCACCTGCGTGATTTTTCCTTTGGCCTCTGCCATGTGATTAACCCCTACGTGTCAGAGCGCCTCGGCGCCCGAGATGATTTCGATAAGTTCCTTGGTGATCGCAGCCTGACGTGTCCGGTTGTATTCGGTGGTCAGTTTGTTGATCATATCGCCGGCGTTGCGCGTCGCGTTGTCCATCGCGCTCATCCGGGCACCCTGCTCGGAAGCAGCGTTTTCCAGAAGTGCGGCAAAGATCTGCGTGGCGACCGAGCGCGGCAGCAGGTCTTCAAGGATCGCGTTCTCATCCGGCTCGTAATCGTAAAGCGACGAGGTGGAAGCCTCTGCACCTTCTTCGATTACGGCAGGGATGATCTGCCGGGCAGTCGGAACTTGGCTGATGACGGATTCGAACCGGTTATAGAACAGCGTCGCCACGTCGAAATTCCCGGCGCCGAAACGGTCGAGGATTTCGTCGGCGATGGCGCGCGCGTTGTCGTAACCGATGCGCTTCACTTCGCTCAGATCGACGTGATGCACGAACAGGTCGCCGAAATCGCGCTTGAGCTGTTCGCGGCCCTTCTTGCCCACGGTCAGGATGGTGACTTCCTTGCCCTGAGCGCGAAGCTCGGCAAGGCGCAGACGGGCGAGCTTGACGATGGACGAGTTGAACCCGCCCGCAAGCCCGCGCTCCGAGGTCATCACCACCAGCAGGTGCCGACGGTCTTCGCCGGTCCCTGCAAGCAGGCGCGGGGCCGAAGCCGAGCCGGCCGCCGAAGCGGTCAACCCGGCCATGACGGCGGCCATCCGGTCAGCATAGGGACGCGCAGCCTCCGCCGCTTCCTGCGCACGGCGCAGTTTTGCGGCGGCGACCATCTGCATCGCCTTGGTGATCTTGCGCGTGTTCTTGACGCTGCCGATCCGGTTCTTGAGGTCCTTGAGGCTGGGCATCTAAAGCTCCCCCTCTCAGGCGTAGGTCTTGGCGTAACCGCTCAGCGCAGCTTTGATGGCATCTTCCAGCTCGCCCGCGATCTTGCGGTCGTTGCGGGTCATGTCGTCAAGCAGGTCCGCTTTCTGGTTGCGCAGATACTGGATCAGACCCTGTTCCCATTTGGTCACCTGGGCGACCGGAACGGTGTCCAGATAGCCTTTGGTGCCCGCATAGATCACGATCACGATCTCGGCGTTGGTCAGCGGCGAGTATTGCGGCTGTTTCATCAGCTCGGTCAGGCGCGCGCCACGGTTCAGCAGCTTCTGCGTTGCGGCGTCCAGATCCGAACCGAACTGCGCGAAGGCAGCCATTTCGCGATACTGGGCCAGTTCCAGCTTGACCGGACCGGCGACCGATTTCATCGCCTTGGTCTGTGCAGCCGAACCCACGCGGGACACCGACAGACCGGTGTTCACGGCCGGACGGATACCCTGGAAGAACAGTTCCGTTTCCAGGAAGATCTGGCCGTCGGTGATCGAGATCACGTTGGTCGGGATGTATGCCGACACGTCACCCGCCTGGGTTTCGATGATCGGCAGAGCCGTCAGCGAGCCGTTGCCGTTTTCGTCGTTCAGCTTGGCCGAACGCTCCAGCAGGCGCGAGTGCAGATAGAACACGTCGCCCGGATAGGCTTCGCGGCCCGGCGGACGGCGCAGCAGCAGCGACATCTGGCGGTAGGCGACGGCTTGCTTGGACAGGTCATCATAGATGATCAGGGCGTCCATGCCGTTGTCGCGGAAGTATTCACCCATGGCGGTCGCCGAATAGGGCGCCAGGTATTGCATCGGAGCCGGGTCCGAAGCGGTCGCGGCCACGACGGTCGTATAGGCCATGGCGCCGGTTTCTTCCAGCTTCTTCACCAGCTGGGCGACGGTCGAACGCTTCTGACCCACGGCGACGTAGATGCAGTGCAGCGTCTTCATGCCATCGGCTTCGCGGCCGTTGTAGTTCGCCTGGTTCAGAATGGTGTCCAGCGCGATGGCGGTCTTGCCGGTCTGACGGTCGCCGATGATCAGTTCGCGCTGGCCACGGCCAACGGGGATCATGGCGTCAACCGATTTCAGGCCGGTCGCCATCGGTTCGTGAACCGATTTGCGCGGCATGATGCCGGGGGCTTTGACGTCGGCGATGCGACGCTCGACGTTCTCGATCGGGCCTTTGCCGTCGATCGGGTTGCCAAGGGCGTCGACGACGCGGCCCAGCAGACCTTTGCCAGCGGGGACTTCCACGATGGCGCCGGTGCGCTTGACGGTGTCGCCTTCCTTGATCGAACGGTCGTCGCCAAAGATCACGACGCCGACGTTGTCGGTTTCAAGGTTCAGCACCATGCCGCGGATGCCACCCGGGAATTCGACCATCTCGCCGGCCTGGACCTTGTCCAGACCATAGACGCGAGCGATGCCGTCGCCGACCGACAGCACCTGACCGACTTCGGCCACCTCGGCGTCCTGACCGAAATTCTTGATCTGATCCTTGAGGATGGCCGAGATTTCGGCTGCCTGGATTCCCATTATCCGACCTCTTTCATAGCATTCTGGAGGGAGGCGAGCTTGGAGCGGATCGAGCTGTCGATCATCTGCGAGCCCAGTTTGACGATCATGCCGCCGATGAGAGTTTCATCGACACGCGCGTTCAGTTTGACTTTCTTGCCCGATTTTTCCGACAGGGTGTCGGCCAGACGGGTCTTCTGTTCCTTGGTCAGCTTTTGTGCGCTGACAACATCGGCAGTCATCTCGCCACGGGCGTCGGCGATCAGGCCGCGCAGCTTGGCGATGAATTGGGGCAGCGTGAACAGGCGACGGTTGCGCGCCAGCAGGCGCAGCGTATTCGACAGTTCCACCGACAGGCCCATGCGCGATGCAAGCGCCGTCACGGCGGCTTCCTGCTGATCGCGATTGTAAAGCGGCGAGACGGTCAGGTCGCGCAGATCCGCACTTTCGTCGAAAGCCAGGGCCAGGTCGTCGATTTGCGCGGACAGGGCGTCAAGACCCCCCGAATCCTTCACCAGATCGAATAGGGCCTGTGCATAACGCCCGGCGATATCAGCGGAAATCGAAGAGGAATTGGCCACGGTCATCCTTCCGGTTTGCGCAAGCTCCGCAGGCGGGCCGGTTTTCAAGCCGGTCAGTCGCGGAGCGCGGGTCAAGGGAAAGCTGGCCGAGCCAGACCGAAGCCTCCCAAAAATCTGTCGCGTCTCTATCAGGTGATTTCCGCTCTCGCAACCGCATTGAACACGGAATTGCGAGCCGTGATGCCCTTAGTTTGGCAGGTTTGTCACGATCCCGGCGCAGGTGGCGCTAACTTGCTGCAACGCGGCATCGTTGCGCAAGCAAATGGATTGAAACGCATGCGGGGGATTCGCGTCAGGCGAGCGGCCGCTCGGGCCCGCCCCTGCCCTTTCCGGTGCGCGGCGCACCGCCTCGGGCGGTCTTGCCGCCGCGTGCCGGTTTGGGCCGCGCCATGCCCTCCAGAACGTCCAGCGGACTTGGCACATTGACCCGCGTCAGACGCCCGATCGGGGCCTGCACCTGCTTGCTGAATTCGGTGATGACCACGCCGGCCACAAGAACCTGGCTGATACGCAATCCGGCCCGTTCCCACATCTGCGCGCTTTTCAGCCAGAAACGCCGGTCCGACGGCGGGATATACAAGGCAGCCCCGCTGCGTTCGGTGACAAATCTTGCGCTGCGGGCCTGCGCCTCCAGCTGCCCGGTCGTGTAGCTGCGGCCAAAGCCGAATGGGGTGGCATCGGACCGCGCCCAAAGCCCGGCCCGGTTCGGCGTCATGATCAGCATCCGCCCACCCGGCCCCAGCACCCGCCACGCCTCGGACAGCAGGGCGCCCGGATGCTCAGCCACCTCAAGCGCATGCAGCATGACCAGCCGGTCCACGCTGCCCGTATCCAGCGGCCATGCCGTTTCATCGCATAGCACCGAGCAGTTGGGCAGCGTCGCAGGCCACGCCATGACGCCCTGTGGCCCCGGCATCAGGCTGATCACCCGCCGCGCCCGTCCCAGATAGGGGCGCAGCAAAGGCGCGGCAAAGCCATAGCCTGCCATGGTCATGCCCGCGCTTTGATCCGCTGGCCAAAGCTGCGTCAGCCGGTCGCGCAGAACACGCTGAACCACACGCCCCAAAGCGCGCGTATAATAGAACTTTCGCAGCTCGATCACGTCGTGATGCATTGCACCCCCTGCCCTCAGGGGCCAGACTGGGGCAAAGCAAGGGAAATGCCAATGCCGCTGGAACTGATCCCCGTTCGTTGCCTGACCGACAATTACGCCTGGCTGCTGCATGGGAACGGTCAGACCGCCCTGATCGACGCGCCCGAAGCCGCGCCGATCCTTGCCGAGCTGCAGGCGCGGGGCTGGGGCCTGGACCTGATCGCCCTGACCCATCACCACGCCGACCATATTCAGGCCGCGCCGGAACTGGTCGCGGCGACGGGTGCCAAGGTGCTGGGCAATGCGCAGGACGCCACACGCCTGCCACCGCTGGATATTCAGACCCGCCCCGGCGAAACCGTCCAGATTTGCGGTGAAACCGCCCAGGTCGTAGACGTATCGGGCCATACGGTGGGTCATGTCGCATTTCACCTGCCCGGATCGGCCATGGTATTTACCGCCGACAGCCTGATGGCACTTGGCTGCGGCCGCCTGTTCGAAGGCACGCCGGACATGATGTGGGACAGCCTGTCGCGGCTGAACGCATTGCCCGGCGCGACTCTGGTCTGTTCTGGGCACGATTATTGCCGGGGCAATGGCGCATTCGCCCTTTCGATAGATTCCGGCAATGAGACATTGCGGCAACGGTTGGCGGATACGGCCTCGGGGCGTCGCCCCTGCGCGCCAGCAACGCTTGATGACGAACGCGCAACCAACCCCTTCCTGCGGGTGGCCGAACTGCGCGATGCGCTTGGCATGAAAGGCGCGTCCGATGCCGATGTTTTTGCAAGGCTTCGCAAGATGAAGGATGAGTTCTGACCGCGGCCCTGCCCCCGATCCCACCCCAGATGCGAGGCAGGCTTTGCCATCGCAATCATGGCGGCTGCATATGCGGCTGCTTGAAATTGCAGCACCGCATCATCACATCTGTTTCAACCGCCGGATTTTCGACATGCGCAGCAGCAAATACCGCTTGAAATGCGCGAAATTCCACCAATTCTTAACTGTATCGTGACAGTCTGGTCAGGTGGACCGCTACATCTTGGCGGCCCAAACCGCCAGCCGACTGACAGGAGCTGAACGTGCCGTCCTTTTCGAACACGCTGGAACAAGCGATCCATTCCGCTCTGGCGCTGGCAAACGAACATCGCCATGAGCTTGCCACACTTGAGCATCTCCTGCTCGCGCTGACCGATGAACCCGACGCGGTAAAAGTCATGCGGGCCTGCAATGTCGATCTGGACGAGCTGCGCCGGATGCTGGTCGAATTCATCGAAGAAGACCTTTCGACGCTGATCACCGATGTCGAAGGTTCCGAAGCCGTGCCGACCGCCGCATTCCAGCGGGTGATCCAGCGCGCGGCGATCCATGTGCAATCCTCGGGCCGGACCGAAGTGACGGGGGCCAACGTCCTTGTCGCGATCTTCGCGGAACGCGAATCCAACGCGGCCTTCTTCCTGCAGGAACTGGACATGACCCGTTATGACGCGGTGAATTTCATCGCGCATGGCGTGGCGAAAAACCCGTCCTTCTCGGAAAGTCGTTCGGTCCAGGGGGCCGAGGGTCAGGGCGAACAGCCCCAGCCCGAACAGCCCGCCGCATCCAAGGATGAATCGGCATTGGCGAAATATTGCATCGACCTGAACAAGAAAGCGTCCAAAGGCGACGTGGACCCCCTGATCGGCCGCGCCGATGAGGTTGAGCGCTGCATTCAGGTCCTGTGCCGCCGCCGCAAGAATAACCCGCTGCTGGTGGGCGATCCGGGCGTGGGCAAGACCGCCATTGCCGAAGGTCTGGCGCTGAAGATCACGCGCGGCGAAACGCCCGACGTGCTGGCGGGCTCGACCATCTTCTCGCTCGACATGGGCGCGCTGCTGGCCGGCACCCGCTATCGCGGCGATTTCGAGGAGCGGCTGAAGGCCGTCGTCAAGGAACTTGAGGACCACCCCGACGCGATCCTGTTCATCGACGAAATCCATACGGTGATCGGTGCGGGCGCGACCTCCGGCGGGGCCATGGATGCCTCAAACCTGCTGAAACCGGCATTGTCGGGCGGCAAGCTGCGCTGCATGGGCTCGACCACCTACAAGGAATTCCGCCAGCATTTCGAAAAGGACCGCGCCCTGTCGCGCAGGTTCCAGAAGATCGACGTGAATGAGCCGACCGTGCCCGACACGATCAAGATCCTGATGGGCCTGAAACCCAGCTTCGAAAAGCACCACGACCTGCGCTATACCAACGACGCCATCAAGACGGCGGTGGAATTGTCCGCGCGTTACATCCATGACCGCAAGCTGCCCGACAAGGCGATCGACGTGATCGACGAAGCCGGCGCGGCCCAGCATCTTGTTGCCGAAAGCAAACGCCGCAAGACCATCGGCCCGAAAGAGATCGAGGCGGTCGTGGCCAAGATCGCCCGCATCCCCCCGAAGAACGTCTCGAAAGACGATGCGGCGGTGCTGAAGGACATGGAGGCCACGCTGAAGCGTCTGGTTTTCGGTCAGGATGCCGCGATCGAGGCGCTGTCGTCGTCGATCAAGCTGGCGCGGGCCGGTCTGCGCGAACCGGAAAAGCCCATCGGCAACTACCTGTTCGCAGGCCCCACCGGCGTCGGCAAGACCGAGGTGGCCAAGCAACTCGCCAGCACCCTTGGCGTGGAACTGCTGCGCTTCGACATGTCGGAATACATGGAGAAACATGCGGTCAGCCGCCTGATCGGCGCACCTCCGGGCTATGTGGGTTTTGATCAGGGCGGGCTTCTGACCGATGGTGTGGACCAGCACCCGCATTGCGTGCTGCTGCTGGATGAGATCGAAAAGGCGCACCCGGATGTCTACAATATCCTGCTGCAGGTCATGGATAACGGGAAACTGACCGACCATAACGGGCGTCAGGTGGATTTCCGCAACGTGATCCTGATCATGACCTCGAACGCTGGTGCTGCCGATCAGGCAAAAGCCGCCTTCGGCTTCGGGCGCGACCGCCGCGAGGGCGAGGATACGGCTGCCATCGAACGCACCTTCACGCCCGAATTCCGCAACCGTCTGGATGCGGTGATCAGCTTCGCGCCGCTGTCGCGTGACATCATCGTGCAGGTGGTCGAAAAGTTCGTGCTGCAACTGGAAGCGCAGCTGATCGACCGCGGCGTCCATATCGAACTGACCACGGAAGCCGCCAACTGGCTTGCCGAAAAGGGTTACGACGACAAGATGGGCGCGCGTCCGCTGGGCCGCGTGATACAGGAAACGATCAAGAAGCCGCTGGCCGAGGAATTGCTGTTCGGTCGCCTGACCAAGGGCGGCATCGTCAAGGTTCGGATCGAAGACGACAAACCCGCCTTCGAAATCACCGGCCCCGAGGCCCCTCGCATCAGCAACTCCAAGCCGCCGCTTCTGACTGCGGATTGATGGAAACAGGAAAGGGCGGCCGATCTGGCCGCCCTTTGCTTTTAAGGGCGGAAATGACCAAGTAAGGCTTGGAAGGGCGCGATCAGGATCTTAGCCTAGACCTGCTCACGGAACCCGATCAACAGAACTTGGCTCCGGTTGATCGTCCAGCTTCAATCAGCTCTTGATCCGCTGACTTGCGCTCCTGGTGATCCGTTCCGGCGCCACGCGAATGGAAAGTGCTTACTCAATCTCCCGTTCGGTATAGGGCAGTAAGCGAAGCGGAAGCCGGCCACATTCCCTGAAGGCGCCCTGCTCCAACTTGGTCATCTCCCTAAGCTGGAGCCGATTTCTCTTGCGATGTTGATGGCCTCATGATCCGCCATAAGGATGTTCTGCCGGATATTTCGCCGACGGCCGTGATTCATATCGTCGGCAATCGATCCCATTAAATAGGATCTGGCATTCTTTCGATATGCTTCCACGACAACGGACTCGACGGCTCTCTAGCCCTGCCCGAAAGCGGTTAATCACACTTTTCCGGCCTTCAGATCACGGGGCCAACACCCGCATCAAAAACCTCTATCAGGCCCCTTGCTGCAAAAGCCCAAAGAACCTGGCAGCCTCCCCACGCCCACAGCTTCTTAGTTCCCCAAATACCCATAGGACGCCGCCGCTAGCGGCTTCGCACGCCGACCTCGCGTCCCTTCTCCTCAGCCCTTCCTCGCCTTGCCTTCCTTGATTTTGGCGGCCAGATCCTTGGCGACGCCGAACGCGCCCTTGATGCGGTCGGCATCGGTTGGCCAGTCGCGCAGCACCACGATCTTGTTGTCCGTGACCTTGGCCTGACCGCGTTGTTCGTGGATGAACTCGACCAGCCCGGCGGGGTTGGGGAACTTGTCGCCGTGAAACTGCACCGTCGCGCCCTTCGGCCCGGCATCCAGCTTCGAGATATTGGCCCGTTTCGCCATCGCCTTGATGCGGATGACCAGCAGCAGCGTGTTCACCTCGCGCGGCAATGGCCCGAAACGGTCGATCAATTCGGCGGCAAAACCCTCCAGCTCGACCTTGGTGGTCAGCTCGGACAGGCGGCGATACAGGCCCAGCCGCACGTCCAGATCGGGAATATAGCTTTCTGGGATCGTCACCGGCACGCCAAGGTTCAGCTGCGGCGCCCATTCGTCCTCGGGCGTGCCCTCGATCTCGCCGGATTTCAGCTTGGCGATCGTTTCCTCAAGCATGGCCTGATAAAGCTCGAAGCCCACTTCCTTGATATGGCCCGACTGCTCCTCGCCCAGCAGGTTGCCCGCGCCGCGCAGGTCCAGATCCTGCGAGGCAAGGTTGAAACCCGCCCCAAGGCTGTCGATGGCACCCAGGAATTTCAGCCGCCGCATCGCCTGCGGCGTCAGCGGCACGCGCGGTTTGGTGGTCAGATAGCAATAGGCCCGCGCCTTGGACCGCCCCACCCGGCCGCGAATCTGGTAAAGCTGCGACAGGCCGAACATGTCGGCACGCCAGACCACCATGGTGTTGGCGGTCGGGATATCCAGCCCCGATTCCACAATGGTCGTCGCCAGCAGCACATCCGCGCCGCGGTCGTAAAAGGCGTTCATCCGCTGGTCAAGATCGCCCGCCGCAAGCTGGCCATGCGCGACGATATAGCTGACCTCGGGAACGTGTTCCTTTAGCCAATGTTCGACATCCGGCAGGTCAGTCAGGCGCGGCACGACGAAGAAGCTTTGCCCGCCGCGATATTTCTCGCGCAGCAAAGCCTCGCGGATGGTCACACTGTCGAATTCGCTGACATAGGTGCGGATCGCCAGACGGTCCACCGGCGGCGTGCCGATGATCGACAGATCCCGCACCCCGGTCAGTGACAGTTGCAGCGTGCGCGGGATCGGCGTCGCCGTTAGCGTCAGCACGTGGATATCGCTGCGCAATTCCTTCAGGCGCTCCTTGTGGGCGACGCCGAAATGCTGTTCTTCGTCCACGATCAGCAGGCCAAGGTTCTTGAAACGCACCTGTTTGGACAGCACCGCATGGGTGCCGACGACAATATCGACGCTGCCATCGGCAAGACCCGCCCGCGTCTGCGTGGCCTCCTTGGCCGAGACGAAGCGCGACAGCGGGCGCACATTGATCGCCGTGCCGCGAAAACGCTCGGCAAAGGTGCGGAAATGCTGACGTGCCAGCAGCGTCGTGGGCGCGACCACCGCCACCTGCTTGCCCTGCGACGCGGCGATAAAGGCCGCACGCATCGCCACCTCGGTCTTGCCGAAGCCCACATCGCCCACGACAAGACGGTCCATCGGGCGGCCCGCCGCCAGATCCTCGGTCACGTCGCTGATCGCGGTCGCCTGATCCTCGGTCTCGGTATAGGGGAAGCGGGCTGCGAAGCTTTCGATCTCGTGATGCTCGGGTTCCAGCACCGGGGCGGGACGAAGCAGGCGTTCGGCCGCGACGCGCATCAGCTTGTCGGCGATCAGCTTGATGCGTTCCTTGAGCCGGGCCTTGCGCGCCTGCCATGCGCCGCCGCCCAGCTTGTCCAGCAAGCCTTCTTCGTGGCCGTAACGGCTAAGCAGCTCGATGTTTTCCACCGGCAGATACAGCCGGTCGCCCCCGGCATATTCGATGGCCACGCAGTCATGCGGCACCTTCAGCGCCATGACCGTCTCAAGACCCGTATAGCGCCCGATGCCGTGTTCGACATGCACGACCAGATCGCCAGGAGACAGCGTGGTGGTGTCGCGCAGGAAGTTCTCGGCCTTGCGGCGCTTCTTGGCGCCTCGGATCAGCCGGTCGCCCAGCACGTCCTGCTCCGAGATGACGGCCAGCGGCCCTGTCGCCTGCCCGTCCGAGGTAAAGCCTTCCTCAAGCGGCCAGACGGCCAGACCCAGCGCGCCCGGCACATCGGGCAGGTCGCGGATGTCGCGGATCGGCTTGGCCCCCGCGATGCCTTCATCGGCGATCAGCCCCGCCAGACGTTCGCGTGCACCATCCGAAAAGCTGGCGATGATCACACGCCGCGATGCTTGAAGTTTTCGAACATGATCCGCCAAGGCACCGAACAGGTTGATGCTTTCGGCCTGACGCTCTGGCGCGAAATTTCGTCCGACACGCCCGCCTGCATCCAGAACGCCCGGACCGGGGGGCTGTTGCAGCACCGAAAGACGCAGCAGACGATGCGGCTTCAGCCATGCCGTCCATTCCGCTTCGTCGGGGAACATCAAGGCCGGTGGCACCGGGCGATAGACGGTATCCGTGCCGCCCTTGCGCGCCAATGCCTCGCGCCGCGCATCGAATTGTTCGCTGATCGTGTGCCAGCGCACGTCGCGGACCTGATCAAGATGGTCGTCCGTCACAACCGAAGCATCGGGCAGATAGGTGAACAGGCTTTCCAGCTTGTCGTGAAACCACGGCAGCCAATGCTCCATCCCGGCCATCTTCTGGCCCGCGCTGATACCTTCATACAGCGGGTCATGCGCACCACCGCCATATTCCGCGCGGTAGTTCTGGCGGAAGCGGGTGATCGCGGCCTCGTCCATGATGACTTCGGACATGGGGGCCAGTTCGACATGATCCAGCTTTTCGCTGGACCGCTGGGTTTCCGCGTCGAAACGCCGCGCGCTTTCCAGAACGTCGCCGAACAGGTCCAACCGGATCGGCCCGCTATCGCCCGGCGGATAGATGTCGATGATGCCGCCGCGCACAGCGAAATCGCCGGGCTCGGTCACGGTGGGCGATTGCGAAAAGCCCATCCGCGCCAGAAACGCCCGCAGCGCCCCTTCGTCCATGCGGCTGCCGGCACTGGCGTGAAAGCTGGCCTCGCGCAGCGATGCGCGGGGCGGCACGCGCTGCATGGCGGCAGCCAGCGTGGTCAGCAGCACGAACGGCCCCTTGATCGCGCCATGGGCCAAGGCCGTCAGCACCGCCATCCGCGCCGCCATCACGCCGCCCGCGGGGGACACGCGGTCATAGGGCGTCGTGTCCCATGCCGGAAATTCCAGCACCACGGTCTGGGGTGCGAAAAACGCCAATGCCGCGCGCATCGCGGCCATGCGGCGATCGTCGCGGGCGATATGGATGACGGGTTGGCCACGGCCCAGTTCGCGCGCGACCAGCGCAGCGTCAAGACCTTCGGGAGCGCCGGAAAGGATCAGATGTTCGGACATGCCAGTTCAGGTAAACCCAGCGCGGACGGAGTCAAGCCGCGTTCAAAATCCAAAGGGATGCGTCACGATCCAGATCGCGCCGCGCCATGCCGTCACCGCGACCGCCACAAGCGATCCCACATTGATCGCAACGCGCTGGCGTCGCATCAGTTTCGCCGCCTTGGCCGCCGCGTCATTGACTGTCAGCGCCCCGCTTTCCGCCGCATCGACGATGCCGGCCAGCCGGTGCGACAAGCGCATTTCCGCTGCAAACAGCAGCCCGAACGGCAGCATCAGCAGGACCAGCGCCTGCGCCATCTCTAGCCCGTAGAAAAAGCCCAGGATGAACAGCGCGGTCAGGACGAATGTCGCCATGCCCATCAGCCCCACCGCCTCGGCCCGGCCAAGTTGTCGGCGCGGCAAGGTCAGCGACAGCCAGTCCAGCAGCATCAGCGACGCGGGATCGTCCGGCCCCTTGGGCTTGCGCACCGCGCCCAGCACATCGCTGGGCACGCCCGCGATACGCCGCCCGGCAAGGGTCCATGACAGCGTCAGCAGCAGCCAGAACCAGATCGAGCTGAACGAACGGCTGTCAAGAATGGTCAGGATGCCCTGCGTCAAGTTGTCCCTATCCGTGCAAATGGCGGCAAAGCGGACCCTAACCCCGGCGCGCGCAAAGGAAAACCTTGATCCGGCACGGGCGGCTTGCAGGGGTTGCGCCCTTGCAACGCAAGGTGCAATTTCCGGGCAACACCCGAAGAAAGGCCCATGCCATGCAGAACCCGATCATCGCCCCCTTTCCCGCGACCCGCCTGCGCCGCCTGCGCCGCACCCCCGCCCTGCGTGCCCTGACGACCGAGGTGAACCTGACCCCCGCGAACCTGATCTGGCCGATTTTCGTCACCGAGATCGAGGGCGGCGCAGGCGAGATTTCCTCGATGCCCGGCGTGGAACGCCTGACGCTGGACGGCGCCAAGCGCGCGGCGGAAACGGCGATGCGGCTGAACATCCCGGCGGTCTGCATTTTCCCGCATTCCGACCCCGACCAGAAGACCGAGACCTGCGAACGTGCATGGGATCCCGACAATATCGGCAACCGCGCCATCCGCGCGATCAAGGAAGTCGCCCCCGATCTGGCCGTGATGACCGACATCGCGCTGGACCCCTATAACGCCAACGGCCATGACGGAATCGTCCGCGACGGCGTGATCCTGAACGACGAAACCGTCGAGGCGCTGGCCCGCATGGCCTTGGTGCAGGCGCAAGCCGGGGCGGACATCCTTGGCCCCTCGGACATGATGGACGGGCGCATCGGCGCGCTGCGGGCGCTGCTGGAGGCCGAGGGGCACAAGGACGTGGCGATCCTGTCCTATGCCGCGAAATACGCATCCGGCTTTTACGGCCCGTTCCGCGATGCGGTGGGCGCCTCGGGGCGGCTGGTGGGCGACAAGAAGACCTATCAGATGAACCCTGCCAACCGCGACGAGGCGATGCGCTGCGTCGCCCGCGATCTGGCCGAGGGCGCGGATATGGTCATGGTGAAACCCGGTATGCCCTATCTGGACATCTGCCGCATGGTCAAAGACCAGTTTGCCGCGCCGACCTATGCCTATCAGGTCAGCGGCGAATACGCGATGATGGAGGGCGCGATCCGCAATGGCTGGCTGTCGCGCGATGTGGTCATGGAAAGCCTGCTGTCATTCCGCCGGGCGGGCTGCGACGGCATCCTGACCTATTACGCCCCGCAAGTGGCCGAAAAGCTGGCATGATCCGGTATTTCCGCCTATGATCCCGGCTTAACGAGCGGGCCAACCGCCGCAAAGAGGCACTTGGCGAATATGAACGATATCAAGGTGATAAGCCGTCGCAGCCTGCTGCTGGCGGGCGCTGTGGCGGGTCTTGCCGCCTGCACCAATGCGGTCGGGCAGAACGCATCGTCGCGTCTGGATGCGCGTGTCGATGCCACGCGCAACTATCTGTTGCAGATGTATCCGGGCGTGGCGGGCATGGTGCAATCGGCCAAGGGCGTGCTTTACATGCCCCTGATGACCGAGGCGGGCTTTGGCTTTGGCGGGGCTTACGGTCAGGGTGCGCTGCGCATCAACGATGTGACGGTGGATTACTATTCGGCGGCGCAGGCCAGCGTCGGCTTTCAGATAGGCGCGCAGCAATACGCGCATGTGCTGATCTTCCAGACCGATGCGGCACTTGCCGATTTCCGCCGCGCCCCCGGCTGGGTCGCCGAGGCGGATGCCTATTACGCCCTGCCCTCGCGCGGGTTGGCATTGGGGACAGACACGATTTCCGCCCAACAGCCGGTCGTTGCGATGATATTTGGCCAATCGGGGCTGATGGCTGGTGCGTCAATCGCGGGGACCAAGTATACCCGTGTGATCCCTTCGACCTTCTGATGGAAAGGGCCGCGATTGCGGCCCCTTTTTCTTAGCTTCCGTGGATGATGCGGACGTAGTTCTTGGTCTCGCGGAAAGGCGGCACGCCGCCATATTTCTGCACCGCGCCCGGACCGGCATTATAGGCGGCCAGTGCCAGCCGCCAGCTTCCGAAGGTGTTATACATCATCTTCAGATAGCGCGCGCCGCCTTCCAGGTTCTGCACCGGATCGTTGGGATCGACGCCCAGCTTGGCCGCCGTGCCGGGCATAAGCTGCGCCAGTCCCCGCGCGCCCTTGTGCGACCGGGCCGAGGGGTTCCAGCCCGATTCCTGCTGCACAAGGCGCAGGAACAGGTCTTCGGGGATGCCATGTTTGCGCGCCATCGCGCGGGCATGGGGCAGATACTGGCTGCGGCGGCTGCCCTGATAGGCCGGAATATTGCCGGGCAGATCCAGTATCACCACGCTTTTGGAACTGGCGCTGCCGGGTTTCAGGCGCACCGATTTTTCATACTGGCCCGACAGGCGCGAATCCATCAGGCGGGTCTGACGCTCGAACTGGGCGATCCGCGACTTGCCGCCTTTCTGGATGCGCAGGCCATCGGCAAAGGCAGGGGCCGCAAGGCCAAGGCCCAGCGTCAGGACAAGGGCAGCGCGACCGAAACGGCGCAGCCCCGCGCGTTCATGTGAAAGCATCTCTCGTCCCTCATGCCGCATATTTTTTGCGTTGCACTATAGCGCAAAGCCACGGGAACGCTGCAAGTCGTTTGGAGGAACACGGCAATGCCCGAAAAATCGGCGGGTTTCCGCCCAGACCAAGCCCCTTGCCGCGCCATGCCCCAAGGCGTTAGATCAAACCCGACAATACATGCACGACTAAAAAGGACCAACGCATGGCAGGCAGCGTGAACAAGGTGATCCTGATCGGCAATCTGGGTCAAGACCCCGAAATCCGCAGCTTCCAGAACGGCGGAAAGGTCGCGAACCTGCGCATCGCCACCTCGGAGACGTGGAAGGACCGCAATTCGGGCGAACGCCGCGAGCGCACGGAGTGGCACACCATCGCCATCTATTCCGAACCGCTGGTGCGCGTGGCCGAGCAGTTCCTGAAAAAGGGCAGCAAGGTCTATGTCGAAGGCCAGCTGGAAACCCGCAAATGGCAGGACCAGCAAGGCAACGACCGCTATTCGACCGAAGTGGCGCTGCGCCCCTTTCGCAGCGAATTGACCATGCTTGACGGGCGTGGCGGTTCGGGTGGCGGCGGCGGTCGCGATGATGACGGCGGTTATGGTGGCGGCGGCTACGGCGGTGGCGAATATGGCGGTGGCGGCTCGTCCTCGGGCGGTGGCGGCTATGGCGGCGGGCGTGGCGGCGCTTCTGGGGGCGGTCAGTCCTCGGGTGGCGGACGCCCGGATTTCGATGACGAGATCCCGTTCTGATCGAATGAAATCGGCCCGCCGGCGTTTTGCCGCGCGGGCCTTTCGTCAGACCATTGCCGCCAAGCCAGACATCCTTGCCCATCGCGCAGGGACTGTCGCCAAGCTGCGCTGAAATTCCTTCGAGAGATACAACTTGTCCAGCAAGCGTTCCAAGACCCCGAAAAAGACTGCATCCACCCGCCAATGCCTGCTTGTGCTGGGGATGCACCGTTCGGGAACAAGTGTGCTGGCCCAGCTTTTGGGGATTGCAGGCGCGGCGCTGCCCAAGCGTCTGATCGGCGCGACCAAGGATAACGAATACGGCCATTTCGAACCGGTGGTGCTGAACGACCGCAACGAACAGCTTTTGCGGGATCTGGGCAGTTCGTGGGATGACTGGTCCCGGATAGATCTGGCCAAGGCACCCAGCGATCTGTTGGCGCATTACATCTCGGACCTGCGTGGCTTTATCGCGGCCGAGCTGGGAGACGCCCCGCTGAGCGTGGTCAAGGAACCGCGCACTTGCCGCATGCTGCCGCCCTTGCTGCGCGCGCTTGAGGCCGAAGGGATCGCACCCTTGGCCGTCATCCCGTTTCGCAACCCGCTGGAGGTCGCAAGCTCACTGGCCACGCGCGATGGCATGACGCTGCGCGAAGGCGTGCTGCTGTGGCTGCGCCATTTCCTCGATGCCGAACAGGCCAGCCGAGGGCTGAAACGCAGCTTCGTGTCCTATGACAGCCTGTTCGGGGATTGGCGCGCGCAGTTTCGTCGCATGGCGGACGATCTGGGCATCGAATGGCCGCATGATCTGGACGAAATCGCGCCGCTGGTCGCGCAGGCCATTGTGGGCGATGCGCGTCACAACCGCTGGACCGAAAAGGATCTGGCCGAAACCGCCTATACGCGCGGTCTGGCGCTGCGTGTCACCGCCGCCTGCGACCGCCTGATCCGCGACCCGCAAGACCCCGAGGCGCTGGCCCAGCTTGACGCCGTGCGCGCGCAGTTCGAGGAATTGGTCGAACTGACGCTGCCCTTTCATCAGGATGCCCGCAAGGCGCTGGCCTGCGCGACGGCCGATGCGGAAACCCGCAAGACCGAAGCCGAGACACTGGCCCGCAAGAATGCCGAGTTGGAGCATAACCTGAAAGGCATCTGGCAGCTTCATGATGTCGTGTCCGAGCTGAACAAGAAAAACGAACTTTATATCAGCGACATGCGCACGCAGCTGGGCGAAAGGCAGCGGCAACTGGACGCCGCGCGCCAGACGCTGGAACAGGTGCGCCACGATCTGCAAACGCAGCGCGCCGCACTGAACGACAGCCAAAGCCAACGCCAAATTGCGGAAGCGGCACTGGCAAGGACCGAAATGCAGGCGCGGCAGATGGGACAGCAGATGTCCGATCTGGAAACGCAGGCGCATTCCCTGACCGCAGCCCTGACCGCCCAGGAAACGGAACTGACCGAAAGCCGCCGCGCCTATGAGGAAAAGCGCGTCGAAGCCGGTCATTACGCCCAAGGCGTCAAGGATCGCCTGGCCGAGATCGAAAACCTGACCAGAATGCTGCGCGCCACCTATGACAGCCGCTCGTGGCGCATGACCGCGCCGGTGCGCAAACTGGGCCGGGGCGTTCGCAAGCTGCAGCGCGGTCTGCGCCTGCTGGCAGGTGGTGTGGCGCTGGCGGCATGGCGGCGGATGCCCATTTCGACCAGCAAGCGGATCGCGTGGAAGAACCGCATTTTCGGCTCTGATTTCGGGCGCAAGCTATTCGGCACGACGGCGCTTTACCAGCAATGGCAAAGCCTTCAGATCACCCGCTTCGAAAAGCCCGCCGCACCCAAGTCGCGCAGCCGGTTCGATGCGGCGGATGCCTCGCCCGCGGCAAAGGCTTCGGGCGAATGGGTCACAGTCGATACCGCCGACCATTTCGTGCCGCGCCGCGTGCAGACCAATCTGACCGATCCCAAGGCGCGGCTGATCACATTCTATCTGCCGCAATTCCACACCTTCCCGGAAAACGATGCGTGGTGGGGCGCGGGCTTTACCGAATGGACGAATGTGCGGCCCGCCAAGCCCATGTTCCCCGGCCATCACCAGCCGCATGAGCCGCTGGACATCGGCTATTACGACCTGACCGACATTCAAGCTCAGCAAAAACAGATCGAGCTGGCCAAGCTTTACGGCATCGGCGGCTTTTGCTTCTACTGGTATTGGTTCGACGGCAAGCGGCTGATGGAAAAGCCGATGCAGCAATGGCTGGCCAATCCCGAGACGCTGGATTTTCCTTTCTGCGCCTGCTGGGCGAATGAAAACTGGACCCGGCGCTGGGACGGCAAGGACAGCGAGGTGCTGATCGGCCAGAACCATTCACCCGAGGACGATCTTGCCTTTATCGCAGATCTCGCGCCTTATCTGCGCGATGCGCGCTATATCCGCATCGACGGCAAGCCCTTGGTCATGGTCTATCGCCCGCGCCTGCTGCCCGATCCGCAGGCCACCGCCGAACGCTGGCGCGTCTGGTGCCGCGAAAACGGCATTGGCGAGATTTATCTGGCCTATACCCAATCCTTTGAATCCGAAGACCCGCGCGACTACGGCTTCGATGCGGCGATCGAATTTCCGCCCAACAACGCCTCGCCCACGGTGCTGACCGACCAGATCAAGGATCTGGACCCGGAATTCACCGGCATCGTCTATGACTGGAATTCCTATGTGGATCGCTCGCGCGATTATCCGCAGCCCGATTACCGGCTGATCCGCTCGGTCTGCCCGGCATGGGACAATACCGCGCGCCGGAAAAAGGGCGGGGCGATCTTTCTCAACAGCACGCCCGAGGAATATTCGCGCTGGCTGGGCAACGCCGTCACCCGCACCATGCTGGACGCGCCGACGCCGGACGAACGCATCATCTTCTGCAACGCATGGAACGAATGGGCCGAAGGCGCGCATCTGGAGCCGGATACCCGCTTTGGCTATGCTTGGCTGGAAACCACGCGCGATGCGCTGGACCCCCATGCCCGCCCGCGCCACGTCACGCTGGTCGGCCATGACGCCCATCCGCATGGTGCGCAATTCCTGCTTCTGAACCTTGCCCGCGCCTATCGGCAGGCCGGACTGACGGTCAAGATCGTGCTGCTGGAAGGCGGCCCCTTGGTCAAGGATTACGCCGAAGTCGCCGAACTTATCGAACTGCCCGACCCCGTGACCCGCCGGGACGAGGCGCTGCGCCTGCTGCGCGGCCTGCGCAACGAACATGGCGAGGCGGCGATCTGCAACACCACAGTTTCCGGCAGCGCCGTGCCCCTGCTGCGCGAGGCGGGCTATGGCGTGCTATCGCTGGTCCATGAGATGCGCTCGGTCTATGCGCAGATGGATCTGGCGCGGCAGATCGGCGATCTGGCTGCGGCGGATGTGCCGGTGGTCTTCCCCGCCCGCATCGTGCGCGAACATTTTGAAGAGGCGCTGGGGCACAAGGTCGAAAACGCCGTGCTGCGTCCGCAGGGTATGTATCTGCGTCCCGCCCCGCACGATCCCAGCCTGCGCGATGGCCTGCGTCAGGAATACGGCATCGGCGCAGATGTGCCCTTGCTGATGGGTTCGGGCTATATCGACCATCGCAAGGGGGTGGACCTGTTCGTCCGTGCGCTGGCGGCGCTGCGCGCCAAGGGCGTGCCTGCCGAAGCGATTTGGATCGGCCATGCCGAACGCGATTTCCTGCCCGAAGTGCAGAAGCTGGCCGATAGCCTTGGCCTGCGCGATGCGGTGCATTTCCCCGGTCGTCAGACCGATCCCGCGCCTTTCTATGCGGCGGCGGACGTGTTCCTGCTGACCTCTCGCGAAGACCCCTACCCCTCGGTCGTGCTTGAGGCGATGGCATCGGACCTGCCCGTGATCATGTTCGCAGGCGTCACGGGTTCCGAGGATATGGCCGAACGCGGCCTTGCGCTGGCGGTCGAGGCCGAGGATCCCGAAGCCATGGCCGAAGCCGTCGCCCGCCTGCTGGACCGCCCCGCTGGCCGGGCCGAGATGACCGCCCGCGCCGCCAAGGCGATCGCCGAGGAAACCGGCTTTACCGACTATGCCTTTGACCTGCTGAAGCTGGCGGGCAAGCCGGTGCCGCGCATTTCGGTCATCGTTCCCAGCTATAATTACGAAGCCTATATCCGCGACCGGATCGAAAGCGTCGCGGCACAGGATATGCCGATCCTTGAAATCATCGTGCTGGACGATTGCTCGACCGATCGCAGCCCCGAGATCATCGCGGAACTGGCGGCAAACAGCCCCGCCCCAATCCGCTTTGTCCCGAACACGGTGAATTCCGGCAATGTCTTCCGCCAATGGCAA
The DNA here is from genome assembly GCF_900182695.1 of Paracoccus laeviglucosivorans. Classification (GTDB taxonomy): domain Bacteria; phylum Pseudomonadota; class Alphaproteobacteria; order Rhodobacterales; family Rhodobacteraceae; genus Paracoccus; species Paracoccus laeviglucosivorans. The sequence continues at coordinate 179,543 of NZ_FXTK01000005.1, read as the reverse complement.
AAGGGGCTGGACTTGGCGCGGGGCGATTATATCTGGATCGCCGAGGCCGACGATCTTGCCGCGCCGGATTTCCTGTCCACCGCCATGCGCGGTTTCGAAGACCCGGATGTGGTCCTTTCTTACACCGAATCCGCGCAGATCGACGGCGAGGGCAATCCGTTGGCCGCCGATTATCGCTATTACACCAACCCCATCGCGCCGGGGAAATGGGACAGCAATTACATCGCCTCGGGCAAGGTGGAAATTGAGCAGGCGCTTTTCCTGAAGAACACCATCCTGAACGCTTCGGCGGTGGTGATGCGTGCCGATGCGCTGCGCCAGGTCTTTGCCGAACATAAGGCCGAAATCGAGGGGCTGCGTTTCGCGGGCGACTGGGCGGTTTACCTGAACCTGCTGGCGCAGGGCTCGGTGGCCTATTCCTCCCTGTCGAAAAACTATCACCGCAGGCATCAATCCAGCGTCACCATCTCGAATTTCAACGCCCAGCAGCTGGACGAAATCCGCGCCATGCAGCGCAAGGCGGCAGGAATGATCGGCGAGCGCCCCGACAGGCAGGCCAGAACCGACGCCTATATCGCCGAGCTTGAACAGCAATTCGGTCTGGATCAGGCCAAAACCGACAGCGGAAAGCGCAAAGCCATATGACCAGCGCAACCATGAACAACCCAAACCGTCCGGACATCTTTATCGTCGGCACGATGAAGGGCGGCACGACGATCTTGCACGAGTTTCTGGGCCATCACCCGGAAATCCATCCGGGACGAGACAAGGAAATCCACTACTTCTCGCTTTACGAAGCCAAGGGGCTGGCCTGGTATCATCAACAGTTCGAAGGGCTTCCTCCGAACCAGCACTACATGGATGCCAGTCCCACATATTTCGATATGGCTGCGGCGCCCACGATTCCTTCGAAGATCGATGCCTATAACCCGCAGGCGCGGATCGTCATGCTGGCGCGCCATCCCATCGATCGCGCCCTGTCGCATTTCAACCATGTGAAAAAGGTGAACAAGGCACCGGGCGTCACCGAAATGACGGCGGACGAATTCTTTTCACGCCCTATCGAACATGCGATTTCGGGGACTTCGGCGGCTGACATCTATCATTTCCAGACGCTGGAATTCAGCTGCTATTATCGCAAGGCCATTCATTACAAACGCATTTTTGGAGACCGCTTCATGGTGGTCGATAATGCGAATTTATCAGCAGAGCCGCAGGAAACCATGAACCGGATTTTCCGCCATGTGCAGGTCGATCCCATCACCAGCGATGCATTCGGCCAACGCAAATACAGCCACATGAAAAAAGACTCAGCGGTGCTTTCCCCTAAAACGCGCGAAAGACTTAGCGAGATGTTCAAACCGAACTATCGTGCTTTTTGCAATGTGGTCGGACTGGAATTCAAATGGTGACCATGAAGGCCGCCCCATGACATACACTTATGCATTCATTATCTCTCATATGCATGGCGGTGCAGGTCCGTTGCAGGAGTATCTGAACCGTCAGTCTGGCACCTGCATTCGCGGGGCCAATGCCGGTGCCCTGTTTTCACTGTCGCGCATGGCCGCAAACCTGCAAGCCAGCCAGCGTTTTGCCGATACCGCCGCCGCATCGGGATCGCCTTGGCACGGCGCAGACCGGATGCAGATCGAGGAATTCATAGCCCAGACCGTTTCCGGTTTCGTGCACCACGTCCTGACACCGCCAACAGGCACGCGGCTTACTGGTTTTTCGGAAACGCGCCACCTGATGCCAGAGCCGCAGCTTTTCGAATATCTCGATTTTCTGCGCACCTATTTCCCCGGCGCATTGCTGATCTTTCAGACCCGCGATCCCGATGATTTGCCGGCTGATGGCAATCCCGACATTTCGGCGATCCGACGGGCTCAGGCCAGTTTCCGCAGCTATGCCGAACAGCATCCGCAAAGCTGCATTTCGTTGCAGCACGAAGAATGGGCAGGCAATCCGGACCGGCTTCAGCCCTTGCTGGCCAAGCTGGGTTTGACAGCAGATACCCCGCCCGAACAAGCACCCGCATGGAACGGCCCTCCGCCCGGCACCGTTGAAAACGGCGTAATGGTCGGCAAGGATGGCTGGCTGTTTCTATGGAGCGGCTCGAACGACGTGCATCGCTATTACACCGATTCAGGCTATTTCACCGATCGTGATGCGCAAGACTGGGCAGACTTGCTGAACACGCGGCGGACGCGGATCGCGGCGCTTGGGGCGACCTATAGGCATCTGACCGTACCCGACAAAATCTCAGTCTATCGCGATCACCTGCCGCGATCGCTGCCCCATCCTGATCGCCATCCCGTCCGCCAGATTGCTGCTCTGGTCGATGCGCATTTCAATCTGGACATCCTTAACGATCTGCGTCGTGGCACCGCCGCACAGCCGATCTTTTACAAGACCGACACGCATTGGAACCATGAGGGCTGCCTGATCGCTTATCAGCGGCTTTGCGCATCGCTGGACGTCACGCCGCAGGTGTTTCCCACGCATAGCCGCCCCGCCCGAGAGATGGTGCTGGACCTTGGCAACAAATTCCAGCCCCCCATCCAAGAAAACGCCCGCTTTCTGCCGGTCCTGCGCCATGCCCGCCGCGTGGGCGACAACGAGATGGTGCGCTATAACGAGGCCGAGGGGTTCGCCAAGGGCACGCCTCGCTTTGTCGGTTGCCATATCCGCACGCTGAACGAATCCCCCACCGCGCGGCCCGAGACCGTGGTGCTGTTCGGCGATTCCTTCAGCGAATTCCGCCCGCATCTGCTGACCGCGATGCTGGCCGAAACCTATCGCGAAGTGCATTTCGTCTGGTCCACCAGTCTTGATTATGACTTCATCGCCCGTATCCGCCCGCAGATCGTCATCACCGAAATCGCCGAGCGTTTCGTGAAAAAGCTGCCCATCGACGATTTCCACGTCCCCATGGATGAGCCCTGACGGCGAATTGACGAATCGTTCCTGCAAGAATAAGAACAAATCAGGAACAATCGACATGACCGCAAACCCTTTCCCGCAGGGGGTGGCGCCTTTTGGGCGAACGCCTGCCCCATCGCTGACAGCGCCCATTCTGTCCGAAGCTTTCGGACTGCGCCCTCTGGACGGTGCGGTGATTGGATTCGTCCGGGCCGCCCTGCCCTTGGGTCAGGTGCTTTGGGCACAGGACCGGCTAAGCCGCATCGAACATGGCGCGCCCTTTCTGCCCGGCATGGGACGGGCGCTGATCCGGCTGGACCTGACGCGCCCCGCAGATGTGCTCAGCGCGCTGGAGGATGGGCTGCAAAGCCATGCCCTTGCCGCGGTGGTGGGGGAAATCCACGGTGCGCCGAATGCCCTGAACTTTACCGCCAGCCGCAGGCTTGCCCTGCGTGCGGAACGCGGCGGTCTGCCCTGCTGGCTGATCCGTCATGCTGCCCCCGCCGCCGATGCCAGTGCGGCGCGGATGCGCTGGCGGATCGGTGCGCTGCCCTCGGCCATCGACCCGGACGATCCGCAGGCCCCCGGCGATCCGCGCTGGCGGGCCGAGCTGTTTCGCGCCCGTGGCACCCCCCCGTCGATATGGGAGGGGCGACATGACCGGGCGGCGGATCGTCTCGATCTGGTTGCCTGGACTGGCGATCGAGAATTGGCAGCGCAAGCAGACCGTGGCGTGGCCTGACGACGTGCCGTTGGCCTTGGCCGCACCCGGCCCGCACGGCCCGGTGATCCACGGGCTGAACCGGGCCGCCGCGCTGGCGGGCGCACGGTCGGGCGCGCGGGTGACCGATATGCGCGCCGTCTGTCCGACCTTGCGGATCGAGGATGCCGATCTGCCGGGGGATGCCGCTTGTCTGGCGCGTCTGGCCTTTTGGTGCCGCCGCTGGGGACCGTGGAGCGCGCCTGACAGGGCCGACGGCCTGCTGATCGACACGACCGGGGCCGATCACCTGTTCGGCGGCGAAGACGCGATGCTGGCCGATATGCAGGGCCGTCTGGCACGGGCGGGACTGACAGCGGCGCTGGCCATTGCGCCGACGCGGGGGGCCGCGTGGGCCTTGGCGCGGTTCGGGGCGGGGCGCGTGATCTGCCATGATCTGCAAAGCGATCTGGCGCCTCTGCCGGTCGCCGGGCTGCGGCTGGACGGCCCCACGCTGCTGCTGATGCGGCGGTTGGGGCTAAAGACCATCGGCGATCTTGCCGCTATCCCGCGCCTGTCGCTGATGCGCCGCTTTGCCCGCGCGGATCTGCCGGAAAACCCGCTGCTGCGTCTTGACCAGATGCTGGGCCATCTGGCCGAGCCGCTGGACGCCCCCGACCCCGCCCCCCGTTTCATGGCCCAGACGCGGCTGGCCGAGCCGGTGATGGACCCGACCGATTGGCTGCCCCAACTGATCGCCGATCTTTGCACCCAGCTTGCCGCCAAGGCGCAGGGCTGCCGCCGCCTGCGCCTGTCGATCTTTCGCGTAGATGGCGAACGGCGCGACACGCATCTGCGCATCGCCAGCCCATCGCGCGAAGCCGCGCATCTGCTGCGGCTGTTTCAGGGCAAGCTGGACGGGCTGGATCCCGGCTTCGGCTTTGACCTGCTGCAACTGACGGCCGAGGCGGTCGAGGCCTTGCCCGACGCCCAGCCCGACCTTGATGCCAGGTCCGAGGGGTTGGAGCTGGCCCGCCTGATCGACCGCCTGACCGCGCGCTTCGGGGCAGCGGCGATCCATCGCCCCGAAGCCGTGGAAAGCCACATCCCCGAACGCAGCGAAACGCCCGCCCCGCCGCTGGGCCAGACGCCCGTTCCCGATGCGCGCCCCGACCGCCCCCTGCGCCTGCTGACCCCGCCCGAAGAAATCCGCGTCCTTTACGCCATTCCCGAAGGGCCGCCCGCGCAATTCAGTTGGCGCCGCCAGACCCTGCGCGTCGCCCGCTATGCCGGGCCTGAGCGTATCGCGCCGGAATGGTGGCGCGACCGCCCCGGCACGCGGCTGCGCGATTATTTCCGCGTCGAAGACCCCTCGGGCCTGCGCCTGTGGATTTACCGCGAAGGGCTGGTCCATGACGGACGCGGCGGCACGCCCCGCTGGTTCCTGCACGGGATTTTCGCCTGATGCCCGACAGCCATCCCAAAGTCGCGCTGAAACTGCCTGATGTCGCGGCCCCCAATCCCCCTGCGCCCTATGTCGAGCTGGGCGTGACCACCGCCTACAGCTTTCTGCACGGAGCCTCGAAACCCGATGAACTGGCGCTGGCCGCGCATCTGCTGGGCCATGACGCTTTGGGGATTGCCGACATCAACAGCCTTGCCGGCGTCGTCAAATTGCACGCAGCGGGCAGGCAATTGCACCTGCGCCCGGTGATCGGGGCGCGGATTGTGCTGGCGGATGGGACGGCGTTTCTGGCCTATCCGACCGACCGGGCGGCTTACGGACGGCTGTCGGCGCTGATCACCAAAGGGCGACGGCACGATCTGGGCGGCGCGTGGCAGAAAAAGGGCGCCTGCGATCTGTCGCTGGACGATCTGGCCGCCCATGCCCAAGGGTTGCGCCTGATCTGGCTGCCGGGCGATCCGGCGGATTTGCCAATGCTGGCCGCCCGCCTGCCGCAGCTGTCCCATGTCGCCGCAAGCTGGCTGTATCGCAGCGACGACCGGGCCCGGATCAACCGTCTTGACCGCGCCTCCCGCGCCTTGGGCCTGTCCATCGTCGCAACGAACGACGTGCATTACCACATCCCGGACCGCCGCCCACTGCAGGACGTGATGACCTGCATCCGTGAAGGCACGACCATCGCCCGCGCAGGCCACCTGCTGGCCCAGAACGCCGAGCGCCACCTGAAATCCCCCGCCGAGATGGTCGAGCTGTTCGCCGAATGGCCCCACGCCCTGCGCGCCACGCGCGAGATTGCCGACAGCTGCCGGTTTTCGCTGGAGGATCTGAAATACGAATATCCGAACGAAACCGTGCCCGAGGGGATGACGCCGGAACGGCATCTGCGGACATTGACCTGGCGCTACGCGCATCAGCGCTATGCCTCGCAGATTCCGCCCGCCATTCATGCCCAGTTGCGCAAGGAATTGCGGATCATCGCCAATAAGGGCTTCCCGACCTATTTCCTGACCATCCACGACATCGTGGCCTATGCGCGCGGCCAAGGCATCCTGTGCCAGGGTCGCGGCTCGGCGGCGAATTCGGCCGTCTGCTTCATGCTTGGGATCACTCCGGTCGATCCCGATGGCGGCAACCTGCTGTTCGAACGCTTCATCAGCGAAAACCGCACCGAGCCGCCAGACATCGACGTCGATTTCGAACATGAGCGGCGCGAGGAGGTCATCCAGCATATCTACGCCAAATATGGCCGCCACCGCGCCGGGCTTTGCGCCACCGTCATCCATTACCGCCCCCGCAGCGCCATCCGCGAGGTCGGCAAGGTCATGGGCCTGTCCGAGGATGTGACCTCGGCGCTTGCCAATACCGTATGGGGCAGCTGGGGCCATGACATGTCCGCGGCCCATCCTGACCAGGCCGGTATCGACCTGCACGATCCGGTCATGGCGCTGGCCGTCAAACTGGCCGAAGAAATGATCGGTATGCCTCGCCACCTCTCGCAGCATGTCGGCGGCTTCATCCTGACCCAAGGTCCGCTGTCCGAAACCGTGCCCATCGGCAATGCCGCCATGCCGGACCGCAGCTTCATTGAATGGGACAAGGACGACATCGACGCATTGGCTATTCTGAAAGTCGATGTGCTGGCCTTGGGAATGCTGACCTGCATCCGCAAATGCTTCGACCTGATCCGGGCGCATCACGGCGACAGCCTGACGCTGGAGGATTTCAACAATGACGACGCCGAGACTTACGAGATGCTGTGCCGGGGCGACAGCATCGGCACGTTTCAGGTCGAAAGCCGGGCGCAGATGAACATGCTGCCCCGCCTTAAACCCAAGGAAAAATACGATCTGGTGATTCAGGTCGCTATCGTCCGCCCCGGCCCGATCCAGGGGAATATGGTGCATCCCTATCTGCGGCGGCGGTCGAAGGCCGAGACGGTCGATTATCCCCGGCCCGGACCCGAATTCGGTCCGCCGGACGAATTGGAAAACGTCCTTCGCCGCACATATGGCGTTCCGATTTTTCAGGAACAGGCGATGAAGATCGCCATGGAGGCAGCAAAGTTCGATGCCAAGGAACTGGACGAGCTCCGCAAGGCGATGGCCACCTTCCGCTCTCGTGGCACCATCGGCCAACTTCAGGACAAGATGGTCGGGCGCATGATCGCCCGTGGCTATGATCCGGTTTTCGCCGAACGCTGCTTCAACCAGATCAAGGGCTTTGGCGATTACGGCTTTCCCGAAAGCCATGCGGCGGCGTTTGCGCATCTGGCCTATGTCTCGGCCTATTTGAAATGCCACTATCCGGCGGCCTTCGCGGCGGCGCTGCTGAACAGCCAGCCCATGGGCTTTTACGCCCCCGCCCAGATCGTGCGGGATGCGCGGGAACATGACGTGACCGTCCTGCCGGTCGATGTGAATTTCAGCGCATGGGACAATACGCTGCAACCCTTGGGCAAAGGCTTCGCCCTGCGGCTGGGCCTGCGCCAGATCGAGGGGCTGCCCAAGCCGTCGGCCCTGCGGATCGAAGCTGCCGCCAGCGATCCGTTCTCTGATCTGGCCGACCTGAAAACCCGCGCCCGGCTGGATGCCCGCGCCGTCCGGCTGATCGCGGCGGCGGATGCGCTGCGCTCGATGGATATGGACCGCCGTGCCGGGCTGTGGCAGGCGCGCGCCCTGCGTGATGCCCCCGATCTGCCGCTGTTTCGCACCGAAGACGAGGGCGAGGAGCCCACCATCACCCTGCCCCGGATGCCGCTATGCGAGCATGTGACCGCCGATTACCAGACCCTGCGCCTGTCGCTGAAACGCCATCCCATGGCCTTCCTGCGGCCCAGCATGGCGCGGCAGGGCTATGTTTCGGCCAAGGGGCTGGACGATTTGCCGGGCAAGACGCGGCTGCGCATGGCGGGGCTGGTGCTGATCCGTCAGCGCCCCGGCAGCGCCAAGGGCGTCTGCTTCATCACGCTGGAGGATGAAACCGGCGTCGCCAATCTTGTGCTGTGGGAAAAGACCTTCAACGCCTTCCGCCGCGTTGCCATGACCGCCCGCCTGATGGTGGTCCATGGCGAGGTGCAGCGCGCCGAAGGCGTCACCCATGTCGTCGCGCATCGCATCGAGGATCGTTCGGACGCATTGCTGCGCCTGTCTGGCGATGCCCCCGAAGGGCGGCTGTCAGCCCCGCGCGCGGCCCATCCACGCGATGCCCGAATCGTGCCGCGTTCGCGTGATTTCCACTAGCCGACAGATATGCGAAAACCGCGCCTTTTGCGGGGCGCGGCTTCGGTAGATGTCCCGAAAAGGCAGATCTTACTTGATCTTGCCTTCTTTGTACTCGACATGCTTGCGCACAACCGGGTCGTACTTGTTGACCGTCATCTTTTCGGTCATCGTGCGGGCGTTCTTCTTGGTAACGTAGAAGTGCCCGGTCCCGGCGCTCGAGTTCAGGCGGATCTTGATCGTGGTCGGCTTCGCCATTGTCTTGCTCCTGCTGCGGGGAAAGACGCCTTCTTGCGAACCCCGTGGAATCTCTTGGAAGCCGCCTTTTAACTGTCACAAGGCCGAAGTCAACCGGGAATCACCCGGTTTTCCCCAATCTGTGCCAGCGATACGGCCATAAACACGCGGATGGCCTGTAAGCCGGATTTTGTTCCGGGGTCGCCCCCTTCGATGACCATTCCTCTGGTCCCGCCATTGCTGACGGGATCTAGCTGCCAACCCGGACCTGCTGGGGCGAAAGCAGCCCTGCCTTGCGGCGCGCGGTCCCTATTCGGCGTTGCTCCCGGTGGGGCTTGCCATGCCGGTCCTGTTGCCAGTCCCGCGGTGGGCTCTTACCCCACCGTTTCACCCTTACCTGCGCGGATGCGCGGGCGGTCTGTTCTCTGTTGCGCTTTCCCTGGGGTTGCCCCCGCCGGGCGTTACCCGGCACCGTGCCTTCATGGAGTCCGGACTTTCCTCGACAGGTTACCCCGCCGCGGTCATCCGGCCATCCGCGTGTGGGGCCAGATAGGCCGGGCGTGGCGCAGGGTCAAGCGTCCGCCCAGTTTTCCGCGATCCGGGGCAGCGCGCCTTCGATCCAGCCCAGCAGCGCGTGGACCCGCTCGGCCGCCTCGACGCCCAGAGGGGTCAGGGCGTATTCGACATGCGGCGGCACGGTGTGGAAATCGTGACGCTTCACCATGCCGTCCCCCTCCAACCCTTGCAGGGTCTGGGCCAGCATCCGTTCGCTGACGCCACCGATGCGTTTACGCAGCGCGCTAAAGCGGTGCGGGCCGTCCGCCAGCACCACCAGCACCAGCATCCCCCAGCGCCCGGTCAGCCGCCGCAGCACATCGCGCGACGGGCATTCCGCAGCCATCACATTGCCCCGCAGGCATTCGGCAGGATTTTTCACACTAACATTCCTGTGCGTTCTTACTAATCGTAAGTTAGGCGCGTATCTTCCTCCTCACAAGAGTTATCGGAGAGATACCATGACCATCGCAATCACCGGAGCCACCGGCCAGCTTGGCCAGCTTGTCATCGCAGCCCTGCGCAAACGGCTGCCCGAGGGAGAAATCATCGCGCTGGCCCGCAACCCGGCCAAGGTCGATCTGGGCGTGACCACCCGCGCCTTCGACTATGACGTGCCCGAGACGCTGGCGACCGCGCTGGCAGGCGTGGACAAGCTGCTGTTGATCTCATCCTCCGAGGTCGGCAAGCGTGCCGCGCAGCACCGCGCCGTGATCGAGGCTGCGCGGGACGCGGGCGTCAAGGAAATCGTCTATACCAGCCTGCTGCACGCCGACCGCTCGCCCCTGTCGCTGGCCGATGAACATCTGGCGACCGAGGCGATGCTGGAGGGCGCAGGCATCCCCCACACCATCCTGCGCAATGGTTGGTATACCGAGAATTATCTGGGCGCCCTGTCCGCCGCGCTGGAACATGGCGCGCTGATCGGTTCGGTCGGCGATGGGCGCGTGTCCGGCGCACCGCGCAAGGACTATGCCGAGGCGGCTGCCATTGTGCTGACCAGCGACGGCCATGCGGGCAAGACCTATGAGCTGGCCGCGGATGAGGCATGGACGCTGGCCGATCTGGCCGCCGAGATAGCGGCGCAATCGGGCAAGCCCGTCGCCTATAACGACCTGCCCGAGGCGGAATATGCCGGGGCGCTGGCCGGTTTCGGCCTGCCCGAAGGGCTTGCCGCCGCCATCGCAAGCTGGGACGTGGGCGCCTCGCAAGGCGCGCTTTACGATGACAGCCACACCCTGTCGCGCCTGATCGGTCGCCCGACGACCTCGTTGGCAGAGACCGTCAAGGCCGCGCTTTAGAACGGCACATCGTCCAGGCCACCAGCGTCCGAGGCGGGCTGCACATAGCCCGCCTTGATCGTCTTGAAGCCCGTGGGGAACTCGACGGTCAGCGTATCTTCGGCGATGCCCTGGATCGTGCCATTGCCGAATTTCTGGTGAAACACCCGGTCGCCCACCGAATAGCGGGCCGCCGGTTCCGCGTCGATCGTCACCGGGACGCGATGCACCGGGGCGGATCGTTGCGCGGTGCGTTCCTGCATCCGCTTCCAGCCGGGCGAGTTGTAGACATCCGCCTTGGCCGCGCGGTCATGCATCTGCGTCTGCGCAAAGGGCTGTGCCGCCGCACCGAAACCGCCGCCGTAAAGGCCGGGGGGCGTCAGCACCTCGACATGTTCCTCGGGCAATTCGTCGATAAAGCGCGACGGCAGGCTGGATTGCCATTGCCCATACATGCGGCGGTTTCCGGCAAAGGTGATGGTCACCAATTCCTCGCCGCGCGTGATGCCGACATAGCCAAGGCGCCGCTCTTCCTCCAGGCCCTTCAGGCCGGATTCGTCCATGCTGCGCTGGCTGGGGAACAAACCGTCCTCCCACCCTGGCAGGAAGACGATGGGGTATTCCAGACCCTTGGCGGCGTGCAGGGTCATGATGCTGACCTGTTCTTCCTGCTCGCCCTTGTCGGTATCCATGACCAGCGCGACGTGTTCCAGAAAACCTTGCAGGTTTTCAAATTCTTCCAGCGCCTTTATCAATTCTTTCAAGTTGTCCAGCCGCCCCGGAGCGTCGGGATTCTTGTCATTCTGCCACATGGTCGTATAGCCGGATTCGTCCAGAATCCGCTCGGCCAGTTCGACATGGTTCACGCGATCATCGATGGCGTCGGCATGCCAGCGGCCCATGCTTTGCGTGAACTGGCGCAGCGCCGCGCCGCCCTTGCCGCCGATACCTGCGGTCGCCACGACCGAGGCCGCACCTTCCAGCAGTGACAGCCCCCGGTCTCGCGCTTCGCGCTGGATGGTCTGCACCGCCTTGTCACCAAGACCGCGCTTGGGCACGTTCACCACCCGCTCAAACGCCAGATCGTCGGCGGGGCTGACGGCCAGCCGGAAATAGGCCATCGCGTCGCGGATTTCCTGCCGTTCATAGAAGCGCGGCCCGCCGATCACACGATATGGCAGGCCGATGGTCATAAACCGGTCCTCGAACGCGCGCATCTGGTGCGAGGCGCGGACAAGGATCGCGATGTCGTTCAGGCTGCGCTTGCCAATGCTGCGGCGGTGACCGCCCTGGAAGCTTTCGATTTCTTCGCCGATCCAGCGCGCCTCGGCCTCGCTGTCCCAATGGCCGATCAGGCGCACGGGTTCGCCGCCCACGGCGTCGGTCCACAGCGTCTTGCCCAACCGCCCCTTGTTGGCCGCGATCAGACCCGAGGCTGCCGCAAGAATATGCGGGGTCGAGCGGTAGTTCTGTTCCAGCCGGATCACCTGCGCGCCGGGGAAATCGGTTTCGAACCGCAGGATGTTGCCCACTTCGGCCCCGCGCCAGCCATAGATCGACTGGTCGTCATCGCCCACGCAGCAGATGTTGCGATGCGCCCGTGCCAACAAGCGCAGCCACATATACTGCGCGACGTTGGTGTCCTGATATTCGTCGACAAGGATATAGCGGAAGCGGTCCTGCCATTGTTTCAGCACATCGGGATGCGCCTGAAAGATGGTGACGCAATGCATCAGCAGGTCACCGAAATCGACGGCGTTCAGTTCCAGCAGGCGGCGCTGATAGGCCGCGTAAAGCTTGCCGCCATGGCCGTCATAGGCGCGTTCCTCGCCCTTGGGCAGGGTCGCAGGCGTGACGCAGCGGTTCTTCCAGCCGTCGATCAGGCCCGCCAATTGCCGCGCGGGCCAGCGCTTTTCGTCGATGTTTTCCGCCGCGATCAGCTGCTTCAGCAGACGGATCTGGTCGTCGGTGTCCAGAATGGTGAAGCTGGGCTTCAGATGCAGCGTGGCATCGCCCACCAATTCGGCATGGCGGCGCAGGATCTTGACGCTGATGCTGTGGAAGGTGCCCAGCCACGGCATCCCCTCGACCATCTCGCCCAGCAGGCGGCCGATGCGGTCCTTCATCTCGCGCGCGGCTTTGTTGGTAAAGGTCACGGCAAGGATCTGGCCGGGCCGCGCCTTGCCCAAGGTCAGCAGATGCGCGATGCGCGTGGTCAGCGCCCGCGTCTTACCCGTCCCCGCGCCCGCCAGCAGCAGGACCGGGCCGTCCAGCGCCAGCACGGCGGCGCGCTGCGCATCGTTCAGCCCATCCAGATAGGGCGTGGGCCGCGCCGACATGGCCCGCTGCGAAAGGGGCACGGGCGCGGTAGCAGCCTCGAAGGCGTCCTGATCGTCGAAATCGCTCATGGCGTCAGCATAGCCCCTGCGGCGCGAGGGGGAAAGCCCATGTTCACGCCTTGTTCCGGATCAAGCCCGCAGGCCCGCAAAGATTGCAGGATCAAGGCTGGCATGGGCAAACGTCTCGCCCTGCGTCATCACCGAAACCGCATCATGTGAATGCAGCGATTCCTGATGGCTGGCCACCACGCGGAAATCGCCGATGCGCGGCTCGGCCAGCAATTGCTCGGCAAAGGCACGCACGGCATCCTCGACAAAGATGGGGTTGGCGGCGTTCAATTCGGCGAAGGCCTGTTCATCCTCGCGCTTGACCATCACCTGCGTTTCGGTCGCGACAGCGCGGCGGCACAGTTCGACCATATCTTCAAACCACAGCGTATCGCCTTGCATGACCACGGAAATCCGCGCGATCGAGCGCTGCGAATGTGGCGTCGCCAACTGTCCGCGCATCTGGCGGGCATGTTCGGACAATTCCAGCGAACAGGGGCAGGTCGAGCTATATACATAGTCGAAATGCATGATCCGCAGCCGCTGCCCGGCACGTTCCACCAGTTCCAGCGCGATGTCGTAATATTGCCAGCCCGTCAGACCCGAGCGTAGCGATTCCACCCGCATCGGATAGCTGATCCGCATCTGAATGCGCGCGTCGAAGCTATCCAGATCGGTCTTGTAATCCTCAAGCGCGGCTTCCAGCACTCCCATCGAAAACTGCTTTTCCGCATGAGCGTAGAATGAGCGCATGATCCGGCTCATGTTGATGCCCTTGCGGTCGGCATCAAGGCTGACAGTTCCGGTGACGCTGGTTTCCAGCGTGATGTCGCCACCATCGGGCATCCGGTAACGCAAAGGCAGCCGGAAATTCGAGATGCCGACATGCTGGATCGGCGCGCGCGCACCGACGATCAGGCTGGCCGGACCGTTCTGCAGATCCGGCAAGCTGGCCTTGTAGCTGTCATCGACGCGGAAATCCGCAGGGTATTCGCGCGACAGCGCCGGATAGGCGCGTTCGGTCGCGACGGGGCGGGCTTCGGTCATGGTCATCTCCCCCAAAGCAGGTCGGGGCACAATCTGGGGATTGTTGCCCCGAAAAGAAAGGGGGACGCGCTTACCCGGCCATCGCCTGACGAATATCTGCAATCAGATCGTCGGCATGTTCCAGCCCGATGGACAGGCGCAGCAGACCCGGCGTGATACCCAGGCCCAGACGAACCTCCTCGGCCAGACGCGAATGGGTCGTGGTCGAGGGATGGGTCACGATGGATTTCGCGTCGCCAAGGTTGTTCGAGATCAGGAAGATCCGCATCCGGTCCATCGCGGCAAAGGCGGCTTCCTTGCTGCCCAGATCGACCGCGACCATCGTGCCGCCCGCACCCATCTGGCGCATCGCCAGATCGTGCTGGGCATGGCTGGCAAGACCCGGATAGATGACGCGCGAAACGCCGGGCTGATCCTGCAGCGCCGTGGCAAGCGTCAGCGCGGTGTCCGACTGGGCGCGCACGCGCAGGTCCAGCGTCGTCAGCCCGTTCAGCATGATCCATGCGTTGAAGGGGCTGATCGCCGCGCCGGTATGTTTCAGATAGGGCTCGGCCACCTCACGCACGAATTCGCGCGTGCCGCAGATCACGCCGCCAAGGCAACGCCCCGCCCCGTCGATATGCTTGGTCGAGGAATAGACGACGACATCCGCCCCCTGCTCTACCGCACGGGAATAGACCGGCGTGGCAAAGACGTTATCGACGATGACCAGCGCGCCGACCGCATGGGCCAGCTTGGCCACGCCCGCGATGTCCACGATCTCAAGCGTGGGGTTCGACACGGATTCAAAGAACACGGCCTTGGTGTCGGGCCGGATCGCGGCCTGCCATTGATCCAGATCGGTGCCATCGACATAGCTGATTTCGACCCCGAAGCGGGCCAGCACGTCCAGCACGTACAGGCAGGAACCGAACAACGCCCTGGACGACACGATGTGATCGCCGGGCTTGGCGAAACACATCAGCGCGCCGTTCACCGCAGCCATCCCCGAGGCCGTGGCAAATGCGTCCTCGGTGCCTTCCAGATTGGCGATCCGATCCTCGAACATGCGCGAGGTGGGGTTGCCATAGCGGGCATAGATGAATTCGTCGGGTCCAGTCTTGATGAAGCGGGCTTCGGCCTGTTCCGAATTGTCATAGGCAAAGCCCTGCGTCATGAACAGCGCCTCGGCCATCTCGCCATATTGGCTGCGGCGGATGCCGTGATGGACGGCGCGGGTGCGCGGATGCAGGGCTTTGTCAGACATAGCGGGCCTCATTGAATGGGTCAGGCCGGGTTACTCCTGCGCGCGCAGGCGTGCAAGGGGCCGTCATTCGTCCTTGGGCAGGGCGTGACGCTCAAACAGCTTGGCGTTCAGGACGAAAAACACGACCATGACCGCAGGCAGGCCAAAGGTCTTGAAATTGACCCAAGCCGTTTCCGACATGCTGCGCCAGACGACCTCATTGGCAAGGGCAAGGCCAAGGAATAGCCCGACCAGCCGCTGGGTCAGGATGCGCCAGCCTTCGGCGGACATCGGCAGCGCCTCGGACATGACCAGTTGCAGCCAGTTGCGGCGCAGGGCCAGACTGATCCCCAGCGCACCCGCGAACAGCAGATAGATCAGCGTGGGCTTCATCTTGAAAAAGCGCGGATCGTTCAGCCAGACGGACAGACCGCCGAAGACGATCACCAGAACCAGCGTGGCGATCTGCATGGGCGCAAGCTTGCCCGTCAGCCGCCACAGCGCCAGCGTGCTGAGGATCAGCACCGGGATAAAGACCAGCGTGGCCACGATGAAACCGGAATATTCCGTGCCGCCGATGGCCACCGTCTTGTCGCGCAACCGCATGAAGACGACAAAGAACAGGATCAAAGGCCCGAATTCCAAAGCGGCCTTCAGCAGCGGGTTGATCTTTTTCGTCTGGGTCATCGCATGGCCTCCGGGTTCATCGCTTGGCCTGTCTGGCGCAGCGCGCGGCCCCAGTCCAGCCCGTTCGCTGGGTCAGTCCAGCCGGATCGCAGCAAGGATCGGCCCGGTCGCCGCCGTCTTTTCATGCCCGCGCCCCATGGCCTGCGCCAGAATGGCGTGGCGCGTATCGGCCGGGAAGGCGTCGCCGCTTTGCGCATCCGCCTTGACGGTCATGCGCAAGGGCGCGCGCCCATCCCATTCGCCGATCCGGTCCACGGCCAGAACCACGTTGCGATAATTCACCGCGACGCCGCGATTTTCGCCCGCCTTGATCGTCACGCTGCGTTCAGGCGCATAACGCACCAGCAAAATCGCGACGCGGCTGCGGATCTGGGCGCGCGGGGTCAGCTCGATCTGGTAATCGGCATCGTGCTGGCTTGCCGTGACCAGCACCGGGGCCGGACGGGCCATCTGGGTTTCCAGCAGCGACATCAGTTCCGCCGGGCGCAGGGCGATCAGCGTATCGGTGCCGCCCACGACCATCTGCGGCGTATAGATCCCACGTTCGCCCCACGCATGGGCATAGGCCTGCTGACGCCGGGTAAAGGCCGGGTTCGCGAATTCATCCGCCCAACCCAGATAATCCCAGTAATCCACATGCCACGACAGCGCCAGAATGTCGTCGCGCTCGGCCAGTTCCGCCAGCATCTGATCGGCGGGCGGACAGGACGAACAGCCCTGAGAGGTGAAAAGCTCAACCACCACGGGGGGATGACCGATCGGGCCGAACATGCGGGCGCGGCTTTGCGCGGTGCGGCGTTCGGCAAAGGATGCAACCCCCGGCCCCTCGGCAAAGGGGGTGTTTGCAAACGGATCGGCTTCGCCTTCGGTCATTGCATCGGCGGCAAAACCGGGATCGCCGTCAGGCGCCTCGATCAGGCCCACATCTTCGCCGCCGGGGGCAGCATCGGCAGTCGCCGTGCTGGCCGATATGTCCGAACCCTGCGCAGGCAGGACCGAGACGCCCACGGGTTCGTCCAACGGCACCGGGCTTTCGACGCCGGGATCCATATGCGACAGCGGCATTCCCGGATCGGCAGACAGGGGCGCGGCCTGCCCGCCGACCTGCATGTCCTGTGCCAGTGCGGCCTGCCCCATCATCAGCCCCGCAATCAGGACCGATGCGGCAAGACGGAACCCAAGGACCGCGCCGCGCGATGATCCTTGCGTTCCATGCCCAACCTGCATGTATCCAACTGCCAAGCGAGAAGCCATGAGTCTGCTTATTCCCGAAATTTTCGATCCGCATCACCTAACGCCCACGCCGCCAAGGGAACAAATCAATGCTTTGTTAGCAGGCCGTTCCCGTCATGTGATCGTTGCCTGAAACACACATCATGCAGGTGCAGAAAAATCTGCATACCATCGCATACCATTTACGCCCTGCCCTTGAACCCCTGCCTGAAAAGGATCAAATGACAGGGCGAAGATGCCAATCAGCCACCTTTTTTTCCAAGAATTGGGAGCCGAGTCATGACCATCGTAACCGGAACCGACACCGCCAAGACGCGCCGTCAGCTTGACGTGGGTGGTTCCTCCATCGCCTATTACTCGATCGATGCCGCGACCGAGGCGGGACTGGGTGATTTCTCGCGGCTTCCTGCCTCGCTGAAAGTCGTCTTGGAGAACCTGCTGCGGTTCGAGGATAACGGCCGCACCGTCAGCGTGGACGACATCAAGGCATTCGCCGAATGGGCCGTGCAAGGCGGCCAGAACCCGCGCGAGATCGCCTATCGCCCTGCCCGCGTGCTGATGCAGGACTTTACCGGCGTGCCCGCAGTGGTGGACCTTGCCGCAATGCGCGATGGCATCAAATCGCGGGGTGGCGATGCACAAAAGATCAACCCGCTGAACCCGGTCGATCTGGTCATCGACCATTCGGTGATGATCGACGAATTCGGCAATCCCCGTGCGTTCCAGCGCAACGTGGAACTGGAATACGAACGTAACCTTGAACGCTATACCTTCCTGAAATGGGGGCAGAATGCGTTCAACAATTTCCGCGTCGTGCCGCCGGGAACCGGCATCTGCCATCAGGTGAACCTTGAATATCTGGCCCAGACCGTCTGGACCGACAAGGATCAGACCGGCGCCGAAGTCGCCTATCCCGATACGCTGGTCGGCACCGACAGCCACACCACCATGGTCAACGGCCTAGCCGTCCTTGGCTGGGGCGTCGGCGGGATCGAGGCCGAGGCCGCGATGCTGGGTCAGCCGATCTCGATGCTGATCCCCGAGGTCGTGGGCTTCAAGATCACCGGCGCGCTGCGCGAAGGCGTCACGGCGACCGACCTTGTGCTGAAGGTTGTGCAGATGCTGCGCAAGCATGGCGTGGTCGGCAAATTCGTCGAATTCTACGGCGAAGGTCTGGACCACATGCCGCTGGCCGATCGCGCCACCATCGCCAACATGGCGCCCGAATATGGCGCGACCTGCGGCTTTTTCCCCATCGACGACGAAACCCTGCGCTATCTGCGCCAAACGGGCCGCGAGGAAACCCGCATCGCGCTGGTCGAGGCTTATGCCAAGCAGAACGGCTTCTGGCGGACGCAGGATTACGCGCCAGTTTATACCTCGACGCTGGAACTGGATCAGGGCACGGTGGTCCCGGCGATTTCGGGCCCGAAACGTCCGCAGGATCACGTCGCACTGACCGATTCGGCCTTTGAGTTCGCGAAATATATCAGCGGCACGCGCAAGCTGGCCGAACCCACCCGCGAATCGCTGAAACGCTGGAACGGCGAAGGCGGCGCCCCCGCCGAAGGTGAGCTGCCCGGCCATCACGAAGGCTATAAATCCGGCGCAGTCGATGGCGAAACCTATCAGCTACATGACGGATCAATCGTGATCGCCTCGATTACCTCATGCACCAACACCTCGAACCCCTATGTGCTGATGGCCGCCGGGCTGGTGGCGCGCAAGGCGCGTGCGCTTGGCCTGACGCGCAAGCCTTGGGTCAAGACCTCGCTTGCGCCTGGATCGCAGGTGGTTGCCGAATACCTTGAAGCGGCGAACCTGCAAGAGGATCTGGACGCACTTGGGTTCAACCTTGTCGGCTTCGGCTGCACGACCTGCATCGGGAACTCGGGTCCGCTGCAGCCCGAAATCTCGAAGTCTATCAACGAAAACGATCTTGTCGCGGTGTCGGTCCTGTCGGGCAACCGCAACTTCGAAGGCCGGATCAGCCCTGACGTGCGCGCGAACTATCTGGCCTCGCCGCCGCTGGTAGTAGCCTATGCCATCGCGGGCGACATGAACATCGACCTGACCACCGAACCGCTGGCCCACACCGCCGAGGGCAAGCCGGTCTTCCTGAAAGACCTGTGGCCCAGCTCGAAAGAGGTGGCGGAACTGGTCGATACCATCGTCACGCGCGAAATGTTCCAGACGAAATATGCGGACGTTTTCAAGGGCGACGAACGCTGGCAGGCGGTCGAGATCACCGATAGCGAAACCTATGACTGGCCGGCATCTTCGACCTACATCCAGAACCCGCCTTACTTCCAGGGCATGTCGGCGGAAAAGGGCGAGATCCACAACATCCACGGCGCCCGCGTGCTGGCGCTGCTGGGCGACATGATCACCACCGACCACATCTCGCCCGCTGGTTCGTTCAAGCCGACAACCCCGGCAGGCGTCTATCTGACCGAACGGCAGGTCGCGCCCAAGGATTTCAACAGCTACGGCTCGCGTCGCGGCAACCACGAAATCATGATGCGCGGCACGTTCGCCAATATCCGCATCAAGAACGAGATGCTGGACGGCGTCGAAGGCGGCTTTTCCAAAGGCCCGGACGGTGAACAGGCGGCGATCTATGACGCGGCCATGGCCTATAAGGCGGCAGGCATTCCGCTGGTCGTGATCGGCGGCATCGAATACGGCGCGGGTTCGTCGCGCGACTGGGCGGCCAAGGGCACCAACCTTCTAGGCGTCAAGGCTGTGATCGCCGAGTCGTTCGAGCGTATCCACCGCTCGAACCTTGTGGGCATGGGCGTCGTGCCGTTCGAATTCACCGGCGGCGACAACCGCAAGACGCTGGACCTGAAAGGCGACGAGGTGATCTCAATCGACGGGCTGGAAGGGGACTTCAAGCCGCTTTCGCTGGTTCCCTGCACCATCAAATACGCCGATGGCACGGAAAAGGTGATCCAGCTGAAAGCCCGCGTCGATACCGAGGTCGAGATCGAATACCTGGAGAACGGCGGCGTGCTGCATTACGTGCTGCGCAACCTTGCGAAAGCCTGACCGCCTGAAAATCACAACGGCCCCGGAACTCTCCGGGGCCTTTTTCATTGGGCTGGCTGGAGGTTCCAGATGACAGTTGTGCGCTGGCAGGATGCGAACGGCACGGGGATCGAGCATTGCCAGCTTGATCGCGACAGCACGGGCCTGCGCTTGTCGGGCGTGGTCGCGGGCATTCGCGAAAGCGGCGATGGCGGCTTTTATCTGGTCACGACCGACGCGCATTTCCGCACGCGCGAGGTCTTGGTGTGGCTGACCAGCGGCCCGCGCCTGCATCTGCATTCGGACGGTCTGGGCCATTGGCACGACCTGCGCGACGGCAGTTCCCTGCCCGCTTTGGCTGGATGCATAGATGTCGATCTGGGCATGTCGCCCGTGACGAACACCCTGCCGATCCTGCGGTTGGGGCTGGACATCGGCCAGACCGCCGACATCCGCGCGGCCTATGTCCCCTTACCGGGCGAATTCCCGAAGTTTCAGGCACGGCGTATGTTACAGCACTACACGCGACTGGAACGCGATCTATACCGCTATGAAAGCAACGACTTCAGCGCCGAACTTCACGTCGATGCGGACGGCCTGGTGCTGGACTATCCGCAGCTGTTCCGCAGGCTTTAGCCTTCCGAGCAATACCACATCGTCCCGCCCACGGCGGCTGATCCGATGACCATCGAACCCACGGCCACGGGCGATGCGGCCACGCCCATTGCCGCTGCCCCCGCCGCCTCAAGCGTGCCGACCATGGAACCGGAGGTCGCGGCCAAAACCGCCGCACCGGGCCGCTGCGTGATCGCGTCGTAGCCTGCCACCGCCATCGCATTGGCGTTGCGGAAAGTGGCTGCGCGGGTGCTGTTCACACGCTCGCAGAACGTCTTGCGACAGACCGCATTGTTTTTGCGCGGCCCCTGCTGCGCCCCGATATAGGTGTCGTTCTGGCTGTCCCACAGCAGGCAATAGCTGCCATCGTCGCCCATGGCGTTGCGGCGCAAAATCTCGCGCAGGGTGACATAGCCGGGGCAGGAAATCTTGCCCCAGCCCGAGAAGTTCTTTTCCATCCGCCCGACATTCGCGCGGAATTCATCGTCGCGGACATATTTGATCTCGGTCCGGGCACCCGCGATCGAGGTTTCGCAGGTCCACAGCCGCTCATCCCGCGCGGATTTGCCGGTGGGCGCGGCCGCTTCCTGGGCCGGGGCGACATCTGGCGCGACTTCGGGCATGGCGGCGTCAGGCGCAGGTGTTTCCGGCGCGGGTTCGGGGGCAACTGCCTCGGCTGGCTCGGGGGTAGCGTCGGGCGCGACCGTCTCGGGCGCGGCCAGTTCAAGCAGCGGCGCGGGCGGCACAGTATCCTGCGCCGTGACCGGACCGGCCAGCCCCGCCATCATGGCCACCACTAGAAGCGCCGATCTTGCCCGCATCGCATCCCCCGAAATCGAATCTTGGCACTAAAAGCCGAAATGCCGTGCCGGTTTCAATCCGCCACGACACAACCTCCGGCCATTGTGATGCGGGCGGGGCACATGAACGAAAAAGGCCGCCCCGAAAGGGACGGCCCGGATCGCTGCAAGAACCGAAAAGGATCAGTTCTTCGCGTAGAATTCGACGACCAGGTTCGGTTCCATCTGCACGGCATAGGGAACATCGCCCAGAGCCGGGGTGCGAACGAAGGACGCGGTCATCTTGTTGTGGTCGACTTCCAGATAGTCGGGAACGTCACGCTCGGTCA
The DNA here is from genome assembly GCF_900182695.1 of Paracoccus laeviglucosivorans. GTDB lineage: Bacteria > Pseudomonadota > Alphaproteobacteria > Rhodobacterales > Rhodobacteraceae > Paracoccus > Paracoccus laeviglucosivorans. The sequence goes on along the minus strand of NZ_FXTK01000005.1, from coordinate 157,813 downwards.
GGGCGACGGCTTCCAGCACGACGGCCAGTTGACGCGAACGCTCACGGATCGAGATGACATCGCCTTCTTTGACGCGGTAGGACGCGATGTTCACGCGCTGGCCGTTCACCTCGATATGGCCGTGGTTCACGAACTGGCGTGCGGCAAAGATGGTGGCGACGAATTTCGCGCGGTAGACAACGGCGTCCAGGCGGCGCTCCAGCAGGCCAACCAGGTTTTCACCGGTGTCGCCCTTGACGCGCTCGGCTTCGGCATAGATGCGGCGGAATTGCTTTTCCGTCAGGTCGCCGTAGTAACCTTTGAGTTTTTGCTTGGCGCGCAGCTGGGTGCCGAAGTCGGACAGTTTGCCCTTGCGGCGCTGGCCGTGCTGGCCCGGACCGTATTCGCGCTTGTTCAGCGGCGACTTGGCGCGGCCCCAGATGTTTTCGCCCATGCGGCGGTCAATTTTGTACTTGGCAGACGTGCGTTTGGTCACGGCTGATCTCCTTCTTTAAGTTGTCGAAGGGCGTTGTCCTCTGGCCGAAGCCTGACAGGGTTCCCCTTGCGGGGTCCACCAACACCAGTGAAGCGGCGCTTATAGCTGCGTTGCCGCCCGTGTCAAGCACCCCTTGAGCGGCGGGCCCGATGCCCTTAAATAGGGGGGACAGAACAAGGAAGGCCCGCGATGTTTGCGATCCCCGGCAAGTCACCCGTCACCATCACCCCCGCCGCTGAAAAGCACATCGCGCGGCTGATGGCATCCAAGTCCGCAAGCGGGCTGCGCATCGGCCTGAAAAAGGGCGGCTGCGCAGGTATGGAATATACGATGGAACTGGCCCAGACCGCATCGCCGGGTGATGAGGTCGTCGAACAGGGCGACGCACGGGTGCTGATCGCGCCCACCGCGCAGATGTATCTGTTCGGCACGGAAATCGACTACGAAAACGGCATGCTGGAATCGGGCTTCAAATTCCGCAATCCGAACGTGACCGATGCTTGCGGTTGCGGTGAATCGGTCAGCTTCGCCCTGCCCGGTGCCAAAGCCTAAGGCTTTTTTCACACGTTAGCGCACACATCCCAAAGGGCCGCTTGATCCCCCGGCGCGCGGCCCCTATCCCCTTGGCAGACCATGACAAGGGAGAGGCTGATGGCCCCGCGCAAACTTGCTGCCGGTAACTGGAAGATGAACGGAACCCTGGCCTCGCTGGCCCAGATCGACCAGCTTCTGGCCGATGCCGTGCCGGGTTGCGATGTGCTGATCTGCCCGCCCGCCACGCTGATCCATGCGGTCGCGGCCAAAGGCATCGCCACCGGCGGTCAGGATTGCCACGCCAACGCCTCGGGCGCGCATACCGGCGACATCGCGGCGGCGCAGTTGAAAGATGCGGGCGCAAGCCATGTCATTCTGGGCCATTCCGAACGCCGCACCGACCATGCCGAAACCGACGCGCAGATTGCCGCGAAATCCGTCGCTGCGCATGAGGCGGGCCTGATCGCCGTGATCTGCGTCGGCGAGACCGAGACCCAGCGCGACAGCGGCGCGACGCTGGACGTGATCTCGGCGCAGTTGGCCGGCTCGGTTCCCGATTGCGCCACGGCGGCGAATACGGTCATCGCCTATGAACCCGTCTGGGCCATCGGCACCGGCCGCACGCCCACAGACGCCCAGATTGCCGAGGTTCACGCCCTGATGCGCGAACGCCTGTCCGAGCGTTTTGCCGATGGCGCCGATTTCAGCCTGCTTTACGGCGGCTCGGTCAAGCCCGGCAACGCGGCGGAAATCTTTGCCATCGCGCATGTGAATGGCGCGCTGGTGGGCGGGGCCAGCCTGAAGGCCGCCGATTTCGCCCCCATAGTCGCGGCGCTTTCGGCAGCCTGACCGCAGAATTTCACTCAAAAAGAACGCTATTCCATCCGTAACGCCGCGGATGGAATGGCATTGCCGTTTCCATGGGCAGGTGCCTCTTGCAAAGCGGGGGCTTGCGCGCATAGGTCAGCCTGAACTTCAGGAAGGACTTATGCAGGCTCCCGCAATCTCATTTCTGGACGTGACGCGCCGCTATCCGCAAAAGGGTGGCAGTGACGTGATCGCGTTGCAGGACATCACGCTATCGGTGCCACAGGGTGCCGTCACCGGCATCATCGGGCGTTCCGGCGCGGGCAAATCCACGCTGCTGCGCATGGTGAACGGGCTGGAACGTCCCAGCGCCGGACAGGTGATGGTGAACGGGCGCGACGTGGGCGCGGCATCGGGGTCGGAGCTGCGCGCCATCCGGCGCGAGGTCGGCATGATATTTCAGCACTTCAATCTGCTGGCCAGCCGCACGGTGGCGGAAAACATCGCGCTGCCGCTGGAAATCGCGGGCGAACGCAATATCGCCCCGCGTGTGGCCGAACTGATCGAACGGGTCGGTCTGACCGCGCAGACGAACCGCTATCCGGCGGAACTGTCGGGCGGGCAGAAACAGCGCGTCGGCATTGCCCGCGCCTTGGCGACCGGCCCCAAGGTGCTGCTGTCAGATGAGGCGACCTCGGCCCTTGATCCCGACACCACGCGGCAGGTGCTGGACCTACTGGCACGGATCAACCGCGATCTTGGCCTGACGATCCTGCTGATCACCCACGAAATGGCCGTGGTGCGTGACATCTGCAGCCATGTCGCCGTGATCGAAGGCGGCCAGATCGTCGAGGCGGGTGAGACTTACGCCGTCTTCTCTCGGCCAGCGCATCCGACCACGCGGTCGTTCCTGAAAGGCGTCACCGGCGTCACCATGCCGCAATTCGTGGCCGAACGCCTGCGCGACACCCCGGAAGGCGCGTCCGAGGCGGTGGTGCAGATCACATTCACCGGCACGCACGCGACCGACCCGATGCTGGCCCGTCTGACGGCGGAACGCGGCGTCAGCGTCAACATCCTTGCCGGCGCCATTGAGGAGATCGGCGATCAGCCCTTTGGCAGCCTGATCGTCGGCATCCCCGCCGAACGGGCCGAGGAATCGCGCCGCTTTCTGGAAGAACACGGGCTGCTGACCGAGGTGCTTGGCTATGTGGACTAACCTTGCGCCCCTGCTGTGGGAATCCACGCTGCAAACGCTTTACATGGTCGCCATGTCCACGCTGATCGGCACGCTGATCGGTGGCCCCTTGGGCATTTTTCTGGCCACTTCGCGCCGGGGCGAATTGCTGTCGGCCCCGATCCTTAACACGGTGCTGGGGCTGGTCGTGAACGCCGCGCGTTCGACCCCCTTTATCATTCTGGTCGTGGCGATCATTCCGCTGACGCGGCTGATCGCGGGCACGTCCATCGGCACCACCGCCGCCATCGTGCCCCTGACCATTGCAAGCGCCCCCTTCATCGCCCGCCTGATCGAAACCGCCATCCGCGAGGTGGATGCCGGCCTGATCGAGGCCGCGCGCGCCATGGGTGCCACCCCCGGCCAGATCGTCCGCAAGGTGCTGATCCCCGAGGCGATGCCCGGCATCATCCTTGGCCTGACGCTCGCGGTGGTCAGCCTGATCGGCTATTCCGCCATGGTCGGCGCAGTCGGCGGGGAAGGCTTGGGCGACCTTGGCATCCGCTATGGCTATCAACGCTTCATGCCCGAAGTGATGCTGGCCGTGGTGGTCATCCTGATCGTGCTGGTGCAACTGGTCCAGTCCCTTGGGGAATGGATCGCATCGCGCTTTGACAAACGCGCACCCCGCAACCGGGGCCGTTAACCCTGAAAGGACCAAACATGCGTAAACTTCGCATTGCCGCCCTCGCCTCGACGCTTGCGCTGATCGCGGGCATGGCCTCGGCCGAAGAAATCAAGGTCGGCGTTTCGGTCGGCGAACATGCCGAAATCATGGAACAGGTCGCCAAGGTCGCCGAAACCAAGGGCCTGACCATCGACATCATCGAATTCACCGATTACGTCGTGCCGAACCAGGCCCTGAACGATGGCGACCTGCAAGCCAACAGCTTCCAGCACCAGCCCTATCTGGACAACCAGATCAAGGATCGCGGCTTCGATCTGGTGTCGGTGGGCAAGACCATCACCACGCCCATGGGCGTCTATTCGCAAAAGCTGAAATCGCTGGACGATCTGGCCGAAGGCAACAGCGTCGCGATCCCGAACGACCCGACCAATGGTGGCCGCGCGCTGCTGCTGCTGCAAGCCAAGGGACTGATCAAGGTCGATGACGCGGCTGGCCTGTCTCCCACACCGCTGGACGTGACCGAAAACGCGAAAAAGCTGAAATTCCTTGAACTGGACGCGGCGCAACTGCCCCGCGCGCTGGCCGATGCCGATGCGGCGGTCATCAACACCAACTATGCGCTGGAAGCCGGCCTGAACCCGGAAAAAGACGCCATCGCCATCGAAGATGCCGACAGCCCCTATGCCAACATCATCGTCGTGCGCACCGCCGACAAGGATGCGGATTGGGCGAAAACGCTGGTCGAAGCCTATCACTCGCCCGAGGTAAAGGCATACATCCAGAACAAATATACCGGCGCGGTCATCCCCGCCTGGTAATACGTAAACGCCCCGCGAAAGCGGGGCGTTTTTCATTTCAGCGTTTGCGGCCCAAGGACCAAGCCCCGTCGCCCAACAGCGACAGCGCCCCCATCACCACGGCCCACAGCACGGGATATTCCCAGCCGCCGCCCGGATTGCTGAAGGTGAACCCGTTGCCGGCATGGCCGAACAAGGCCGCACCCAGCAGCACTGGCACCATCACCAGCGACACCCAACGGGTGGCGATCCCGGCGATCAGGGCAAGACCGCCCAGAATCTCGATCAGCATGGTCAGATAGCCAAGCGCACCCGGCAGGCCAATTGACTGGAAATAGCCCGCCGTGCCCGCAGGGGTGAACACGATCAGCTTGGTCAGGCCATGGACCAGAAACACCGCCCCGGTCGAGACGCGCAGGATAAAGGCGGCGATGTCCGCATTATTGTTGGTCATTTCATTTGCTCCGTCGAACAATTTGCATGAAGCGAACCTAAGCCTTTGCGACTATCGCAGAAATGGGTATGATTGGCGAAATATTGTCGCCGATATGGGGATCAATGGACAGACTTGACGGCATCCGTGCATTCGTCGCCGTGGTGGATTCCGGCTCGTTCACGCGGGCGGGGCAGCGGCTGGGCATCTCGAATAAGCTGGTCAGCAAATATGTCGCAGCGCTTGAGGGGCAGCAGGGCATCACGCTGCTGAACCGCACCACCCGCGCGCTGTCGCTGACAACGGCAGGCGAACGCTATCTGCTGGCCGCCCGTCGCGTGCTGTCGGCAGTCGAGGAGCTGGACGCACAGGCCAGCGCCGACGAAGGCGCGCTGTCGGGTCGGTTGCGCATCACCGCCCCCGTCAGTTTCGGCGAGATGTTCGTGCGTGTCCTGACCTCGGATTTCCTAAGCCAGCATAGCGGGATCGAGGTCGATCTGCGCCTGACCGACCGCTATGTCGATCTGGCCGCCGAAGGGTTCGATCTGGCCATCCGCATCGGCGTTCTGGGCGATTCCAGCCTGATTTCGCGCCGGATCGGCCGGACCGAGACATGGGCGGTCGCCAGCCCCGATTATCTGGCGCAGCACCCTGCCCCGCGTCATCCCGACGACCTGCGCGACCATCGCAATATCCGCGACAGTAATGCGGCATCCGCCCATCGTGGCACCTTCGTGATCGAAGGGCGGGCGATCAGCGTTCCCCTGCCGGGCAAGATCACGGTAAACAGCGCGCAGGCCGTGCGGCGTCTGGCGCTACAGGGCGAAGGGATCGGGCTGATCCCGCGTTTCATCATCACCGAGGACGTGTCACAGGGGCGGCTGGTGCGCCTGCTGGACGGCTTTCCGGGTCCGCAGCTGGATATTCAGGCGCTGTATCTGCCGCAGCCGTTCATCCCGCCGCGTCTGACCGCCTATCTGGATCACCTGCGCCACAACCTTAGTCCTGCGCTTGGGAAAGCACCGCCCCCGGATTCATGATGCCCAGCGGGTCCAGCGCCGTCTTGATCGCCCGCATCGCGGCCAGACGGGCGGGGTCGCCCCATTCGGCAAGCTCGGCCACCTTCAGGCGACCGACGCCATGTTCCGCCGAAAAGCTGCCGCCCCGATCCACCACCATCTGATGGACCAGCCGCGACAACGCCTTGCGGCTGGCATCATATTCGCCGCGCTGCCGCCCCGCCGCCGGGAACAGGTTGTAATGCAGATTGCCGTCGCCCAGATGGCCAAAGCAGTTGATGCGCAGATCATGGCCCGCCAGCGCCGCGCCCGCATCGCGGATGAAGCCCGCGATTTCCGAGAGCGGCAAGCTGATGTCATGGCTGGCAATGGCACCGATGCGGCGATTTCCTTCGGGCAGATGTTCGCGCAGGTTCCAGAAATCCGCCGCCTGCTGGCCCGACTGCGCGATAACCCCGTCCGTGACCAGCCCGCGTTCCATGGCGTCGGTCAGCAGCCCCTCCAGCGCGGTGTCCGAGGGCAGACCTTCGGGCAAACCGACCTCCAACAGCACCGACCATTCGGCGCCGGGCAAGGGCTGGCGGATCTCGGGCAGCTTCTCGGCCAGAAAGGCCAGCCCCTGCCCGGAGATCAGCTCAAAGCTGGTGACACCGCCTGCCATGCGCCCCTCGGCCAGCGACAACAGTGTCAGCGCGGCATCTGGGGAAGGCACTTGCAGCATCGCCACGCCCGTCGCCGCAGGCGGCACGACCAGACGCAGGCTGGCAGCAGTGATGATGCCCAGCGTCCCCTCGGCCCCGATCAGCAGGTCGCGCAGATCGTAACCGGTATTGTCTTTGCGCAGGCGTTTCAGGTCGTGAATGACGCTGCCATCGGGCAGCACTGCCTCGATCCCCAGACACAGCGCGCGGGCCGTGCCGTGGCGCAGCGCTGACACGCCGCCCGCATTGGTCGCAAGGCAGCCGCCAATCGCGGCCGTCCCCTGACTGGCCAGCGACAGCGGGAACAGCCGTCCCGCGCCCGCCGCCGCGTCGCGCACGGTTTGCAGGGTCATGCCCGCCTCGGCCACCAGCACGTTTTCCTCGGGCCACAGGCCACGCAGCGCGGTCATGCGTTCCAGCGACAGGATCAGCGGCGCGGGACCATCGGGCATGACCTGCCCGGCGACCAGCCCCGTCCCGCCGCCACGCGGCACGATACCCACACGCGCGGCAGCACAGGCCCGGACGATGGCTGCCACCTCAGCCGTGTTTCGCGGCGCAGCGACCAGACCCGCCTGCCCCAGATACCGCCCCCGAGGTTCCTCAAGATAGGCGGGCGTCAGTTCACGCAGCACGCCATCCGGCAGGGCTGCGGCCAAAGCGGAATCGGCAGGGTTCAGCATCAGCGCACCTCGGTCTTGCCGCGACGATCGCCCCGCAGGTTGGCGTATAGCACGTGGTTGCGCCAGCGCCCGTTGATCTGCAGATAGCTTTGCGCCACGCCTTCATATTTGAAGCCCGCGCGTTCCAGCACCCCGCGCGAGGCGGCGTTTTCCGGCAGGCAGGCGGCCTCGATCCGCGACAGATCCAGCGCGTGAAAGGCGTATTTTACCAGCGCGTCGATCGCTTCGCGCATATAGCCCTGCCGCGCGAAGGGCTGGCCGATCCAATAGCCGATGCTGGCCATCTGCGCAGGCCCGCGCCGGATATTGTCCAGCGTGATCGCCCCCAGCAGCGTGTTGTCATGCCGCATCAGAAACAGCGGCAGCGCCGAGCCGTTGCGATGCGCCCGCTGCGCCCAATAGACGCGGTTGGTGAAACTGCGCTTGGACAGGTGGTCGGCTGCCCAGACAGGTTCCCACGGCGTCAGGAAATCGCGGCTGGTGACGCGCAGGGCGGCCCAAGGATGATGGTCGCCATGCACGGGCAAACGCAGCACCATCCGCTCGGTTTCCAAACGAGGCGGACGGCGGCGGTTGAACATTATGCGGCAAGCCTTTCGGACAGCTTGTCGCGCGATGGGGCCGATTTCACCGGCCCATATAGCGCAAGCGCAGGCCGGGCATTCTGGATCAGCCGCACCGCGTGGTCGCGAACGTCCTGAATGGTCACGGCGTCGATGCGCGCGGCCACCTCGGCGGGGTCGGCAACGCGGCCCCAGATCGCCAGCGAACGCGCCATGCGTTCGGCCTGCCCGGTCGGGCTTTCCAGCCCCATCAGCAGACCGGCCTTTAGCTGCGCACGGGCACGGGCGATTTCACCTTCGGTCATATCCTCGGCCGAGCGGCGGATTTCATCGACCGTCAGGTTCGCCAGATCCGCGATCTGGTCGCCCGAGGTGCCAGCATAGATCGTGACCATGCCGGTATCGTCATGGAAACCCGACTGTGCGAATATCGAATAGCACAGCCCCTTTTCCTCGCGCAGCTTCTGGAACAGGCGCGATGACATGCCGCCCCCCAGTGCCGAGGTCCAGATCTGCGCCGCATAGAAATCCGGGTCCAGATAGCCCGGACCTTCGAAGGCCAGCGCGAAATGCGCCTGCTCCAGCTTTTTCACGCGCCGCGTCTCGGCGCCCTGCCACCGCGCCGGTTCGCGCGAGGTCAACGGACGCGCCGCCAGATGCGAAAACGTCGCCTGAACCTGCGCCAGAATGGCATCGTGATCGACCGCGCCAGCGGCGGCCACGATCATGCGTTCCGGCCCGTAATGTTCGCCTATGAAGCCCGAAAGATCGTCGCGGCTGAAATTGCTGACACGCTCGGCCGGGCCAAGGATGGTGCGGCCCATCGGCTGGTTCGGATAGGCAGCTTCCTGCAGCCAGTCAAAGATCACGTCATCGGGCGTGTCCAGCGACTGGCCGATTTCCTGCAGGATCACGCCACGCTCGACCTCGATCTCGCGCTGATCAAAGATCGGGTTCAGCACGATGTCGGAAATCACGTCCAGCGCCATGCCGACATCGCCCGCCAGAACGCGGACGTAATAGCTGGTCACATCGCGCGAGGTATAGGCGTTGATATAGCCGCCGACATTTTCGATCGCTTCGGCGATTTGCAGGGGCGTGCGCGTGGGCGTCCCCTTGAAGGCCATATGTTCAAGAAAATGCGCGATGCCGTTCTGTTCGGCGCGTTCGTCGCGACAACCGGCGCTGACCCAGATGCCGATGGCGGCTGAATGCAGGCCGGGCATGTCGCGGGTGATGACGCGCAGACCGTTCGGCAAGGTGCTGATGCGGGTGTCGTTCAAGCTGTTCTCCGTTCAAGGATCAGCGATTTAAGCTTTTCCGGGTCGTTTTCAACTCGGGTGATGCGTTCGGGTTTGTCGAAAAGATCGGCCATATGCGGCGGCAGCGCCGGGCGGATGCCGATTGCGGCCTCGACCGCATCGGGGAATTTGGCCGGATGCGCGGTGGACAGGCTGATCATCGGCACGCCGGGGCGCAGATGTTCGCGCGCGATCTTCACGGCGACGGCGGTGTGCGGGCAGATGACTTCTGCCGTTTCATCACGGATCACGGCGATGGTTTCCGTCGTCTCGGCTTCGGACACGCGGCCCGAAACGAAGGTTTCGCGCAACGCCTGCAACGCACCTTGGCTGATGGTGAAACCGCCGGATTTCAGCTCCTCCATCAACTGCGTCACGGCCGCGCCGTCCTGACCATAGGCCAGCCACAAGGCACGTTCGAAATTCGAGCTGACCTGAATGTCCATCGAGGGGCTGATCGAGGGTTCGACCGTGCCCACGCGATATTCGCCGGTGGTCAGCGCGCGGTGCAGGATGTCGTTCTGGTTCGTCGCAACGACCAGTTGGCCGACCGGCAGGCCCATGGCCTTGGCGATCGAACCCGCGAAGATGTCACCGAAATTCCCCGTGGGCACGGTGAAATCGACCTGGCGCCCCGGCGCGCCCACACTGACGGCGGCGGTGAAGTAATAGACGATCTGCGCCAGCACCCGCGCCCAGTTGATCGAGTTCACGCCCGCCAGACCCACGCCATCGCGGAAATCATGGTCGTTGAACAGATCTTTCAGCCGTGCCTGGCAGTCATCGAAGGTGCCGTCCACGGCCAGCGCGTGCACGTTTGCATCCGCAGGCGTGGACATCTGGCGGCGCTGCACTTCGCTGACGCGGCCATGCGGATACATGATGAACACATCGACGTTGGACAGGCCCCGGAACGCCTCGATCGCGGCCGAGCCGGTATCGCCCGAGGTCGCGCCAAGGATCGTGACCCGCTGCCCCGATTTCGCCAGCGCCAGTTGGAACAGCTGACCGATCAGCTGCATGGCAAAGTCCTTGAAGGCCAGCGTGGGCCCGTGGAACAGCTCCAGCAGGAAATGACCGGGGGCGAGTTGCACCATGGGCGCGCGGGCGACGTGATCGAAGCCTGCATAGGCGCGGCTGATCGCGCCCTTCAGCTCGTCCTGCGTAAAGCTTTCGCCGACAAAGGGGGTCAGGACGCGCAGCGCGACTTCCTCATAGGACAGGCCGTCAAGCGCCGCGATCTCCTCAGCGGTAAAGGTCGGAATCGTTTCCGGCAGATACAACCCGCCATCGCGGGCAAGGCCCGTCATCATGGCCTGCGCGAAATCCAGAACCTCTGCCCGGCCTCGGGTCGAAACGTAGCGCATCCTTGATCCCTTTAGAATTGACGCTGCCTGATACGCCAGATCAGCGCGACTGTCATCCCTGCCCAGACAACCGCAATCATTAACCATTGCACGGCATAGCTAAGATGGTTGTTCGGAATGCCCTGAATGGCGACTGGCATGGGTGCGACGCCCTGCATGTCACCTGCAGCCTGCGCCACGACGACCAGCACCGGGTCCGTGCCCAGCTTTTGCGCCATCGCGGGCACGTCGCGGGCGAACCAGATGTTTTCCGACAGGTTCGGCGCAGGTGTGGCCGAACCCTTTTCGTCCGGCCAATGCAGGTTGCCCACCACCTCAAGCCGCGTGGGCGGGCGCGGGTCGCGGCGATGATCCTGATCAACGAAACCGCGATCCAGCATGATGCGGCGCCCGTCATCGGTCACAAAGCCGGAAATCACCTGATAGCCGCCACCCAGATCCTTGGTGCCCGAAAGCACGTCGATTTCATCGCCGGTGGTCGTGCCGGAAACGGTGACGGGCTGGTATTTCATGGACGGGTCGGGATCCGCAGGCAGCGCGACCGGCGCGCCGTCGATGCGGGACTGGATCTGCGCCAGCATCGCTTCCTTCCATGCCATGCGCTGCAATTGCCAGACGCCAAGCGAAATCAGCGCCGCGCAGCCCAGCACGCCAAGGATCAACGGAAACAGATAGCGGCGCATATACCCTCATAGAAAACGGCGCGAGGGCTGTCCCCGCGCCGCCCGGAAAATCTTCAGGGGTCAGCGGCCCCAGATATAGACCACGACGTAAAGGAACAGCCAGACCACGTCCACAAAGTGCCAATACCAGGCCGCCGCCTCGAAGCCGACATGCTGCTTGGGGGTCATCTGCCCGCGCATGAAGCGGATCAGGCAGACGAACAGGAAGATCGTGCCGATGATGACGTGCAGCCCGTGAAAGCCCGTCGCCATGAAGAACGTGCCCGCATAGACCGTATCGGCCAGACCGAAGGCCGCGTGGCTGTATTCATAGGCTTGCAGCGCAGTGAAGCACAGGCCCAGAACCACGGCGATGATCAGGCCGTTGATCGTGGTCTTGCGGTCGCCTTCGTGGACAAAGGCGTGGTGCGCCCAGGTCACGGCAACGCCCGACAGCAGCAGGATCAGCGTGTTGATCAGCGGCAGGTGGAAGGGGTCGAATGTCACGATCCCCTCGGGCGGCCAGACGCCATCCTTGATCGGGCTGTCCGGCCCCATCGGGTAAAGCGCGTTCTTGATGAAGGCCCAGAACCAGGCGACGAAGAACATCACTTCGGACATGATGAACAGGATGAAGCCGTATTGCAGGCCGATGCGGACGACGGGGGTATGCTCGCCCGTCTCACCCTCGGTCACGACGTCGGACCACCAGCCGAACATCACGTAAAGCACTGCGACAAGGCCGATCAGGAACATCCACGGGCCTTCGATGGGCGCGCCGAAGAAGGTGATCCCCTTCATCCATGCCACCCCGCCGGTCAGCATCACGAAGGCACTGATTGCGCCGAGGAACGGCCAGATCGAGGGCGGAAGGATCTGATAGTCGTGGTTCTTTACATGGGCCATGGCTGCGCTCCGCTGTTGGCTCGCGTCTTCGTTGCTAGTTGACGTTTTGATCCGGCTTCTTGTCCAGAGCCGCCTGCTTGGGAGCAGAAGGCTCGGTCCGGTGGAAAGTATAGGACAGCGTGATGTCGCGGACGCGGCTGGCGTCGTCGTCATCCACGATCCCGGCATCGACGAAAAAGCTGACCGGCATTTCGATCCGCTCTCCGGGTTGCAGGGTCTGCTCGGTGAAGCAGAAGCATTCGATCTTGTTGAAGTAATAGCCCGCGATGTCGGGGGCGACGTTATAGCTGGCGGTGCCGGTGATCGGCTGGTCCGTTGTGTTCACCGCCTCGTAGAAGGCGATGGCGTTTTCACCGATCCGCAACTCCATGTCGCGCTGCATCGGGCGGAAGGTCCAGCCCATCTTGGGATCGACATTGGCATCGAACCGCACGCGGACCTTTTCATCCAGCACATGGTCGGATGCCTGCGTCGCGACGTTCGTCGTGCCGCCATAGCCGGTGACCTTGCAGAACCAGTTGTAGAACGGAACCGCGGCCCATGACAGGGCGCCCATCACCACGACGATGCCAAGCAGGTAGCTGACGGTGCGGGTGTTGGAACGCTGGATCACGGGCTTTCCTCCAAAGCTCGGGCGCCCGGCGTGCCCGGCGCGGCCACGGGACCGGCGGGCTTGGCGGGCGGGTTCGGGTCCTGCGGCAGGACCGAGGCGCGGGGCTGGTGGTCGAAGCCCTCCATCATGTCGCCATTGGTGATCTTGACGATCGACAGGCCGAAAACCAGCGCGGCAAAGGCCAGAAGCACGACCAGAAGGCCGATATTGCGGCTGCGGCGGCGCTTGTGCAGCTCATGCTCGACCCGTGGCAGCATCACCATCCCCCCATCCAGTGCTGCACCAGCAGCGCCAGGAAATGCAGGAAGGTGTAATACAGCGACTGGCGGAAATAGCGTTTCTCGACCTTGTAGCCATCCGCCTCGGCCTGTTCTTCGGAACGGCGCAGGATCTGCCAGCCGCCCGCAATGAACATGACGTTCAGCACGGCCGAGACCGCAAGGTAGAACGGCCCACCGACCGAGGTGAAGGCCAGCCAGATCGCGAAGGGCGCCAGCACCAGCGTGTAGCCAAAGATGTGGCGGCGCGTGACGCGGCGGCCATGCGTCACGGTCAGCATCGGCACGCCCGCCTTGGTGTAGTCGTTGTTCATGAACAGCGCCAAGGCCCAGAAATGCGGCGGCGTCCAGAAAAAGATCAACGCGAACATCAGCAGCGATTCCAGCCCGATGCCGCCCGTGGCGCAGGCCCAGCCGATCATCGGCGGGAATGCCCCCGCCGCACCGCCGATGACGATGTTCTGCGGTGTCGAGCGTTTCAGCCAGATCGTGTAGACCACAGCGTAAAAGAAGATGGTGAAGGCCAGAAAGCCCGCCGCGAACCAGTTCGCAGCCAGCCCCAGCATCATCACCGACAGACCCGACAGTGCCAGCCCCACGGCCAGCGCATCATCGCGCGACACGCGGCCGGACGGTACGGGGCGACCCGCCGTGCGTTTCATCACGGCGTCGATGTCCGAATCATACCACATGTTCAGCGCGCCCGACGCCCCGCCCCCCAGCGCGATGAACAGCACCGAGCAGAAGGCGACGAACGGATTCATCGGCACCGGGGCGATCCACAGGCCGACAAAGGCCGTAAACACGACCAAAGACATCACGCGCGGCTTCAAAAGCGCGACGTAGTCACCGAAGCCCGCTTCGGCGGGCCCCTCATATGCGTTGGTATCAGCCACAGCTTTCCCTTATTGCGCCTGCGCCAGCTTGACCGGCTGGGCAGGCAGATAGTCAGAGGCGTCGGCGGCGAATTCTTCCTTCGCACCGGCCAGCCAAGCGTCGTATTTCTCTTGGCTCACAGCCTTGACCACGATGGGCATATAGGCGTGGTTGATGCCGCAGAGTTCGGAGCATTGGCCGAAATATACGCCCTCATGATCCGCCGAAAACCAGAGCTGCGCAATGCGACCAGGCACCGCATCCTGCTTTACGGCGAATGCCGGGATCGTCCAGCTGTGAATCACGTCGGTCGCGGTGACTTGAACAAGCACCGTCTTGCCGACCGGCACGACGACCGGGTTATCGGCGGCCAGCAGATATTCATCCTCGGAATATCCCGCATCGGCCAGGGCATCCTTTTCCAGCATCAGCGCATCGAAAGCCACGCCGTCATTGGGGTATTCATAGGACCAATACCACTGGTGGCCGATGGCCTTGATGACCAGATCGGGATTGTTGGGCATTTCCTGGCTGCGGAACAGGATCGGCAGCGAAAACGCACCGATCGCGACAAGGATCAGCACCGGAACCAGCGTCCATGCGATCTCGATCGGGGTGTTGTGGGTAAAGCGCGCCGGAACCGGATTCGCGCGCCGATTGTAGCGCAGAATGCAGATCAGCAGCAGCAGGCAGACAAAGATCGTGACGGCGGTGATGATATAAAGGACGAAGTGGTCCAGCCATTGCTGGTCATGCGCAAGCGGGCTTGAAGGCGGCTGAAAACCCATTCCCTTGGCGTGCGGCTTGCCGATCACCGGCAGATCGCCCAGCACCTCTTGGGCGGCGGCTGGAACGCCTGACAATGCCGCGAAACCAAGGCCAGTAACTGCCGCGAATTTGCGGCGCATCGTCGCAATTGCCATTATCCCATCCCGTTGCCTACTGTCTTGTCGGTGAGCCAACCTCCTCCGGCTCAGCCAACATCGGTATTGTTTGACAACCATATTCTCTGTTCACGGGCAAGTCATACCTATCGACTTGCGACCAAAAAACCCCTAGTCGATGCTTCCAGGCAAAGGACTTTCGCATGACAGACGCGCCATTTTCCCCGTTTGAAACCCATCTTGACCGCGAACGCGCCCTGCGTGTGCTGCAAGATGCGCTTGCCGGGGCTGATGACGGAGAGCTGTTCATGGAACGCTCGCGCGCAGAAACGCTGGTCTTTGATGACGGACGCCTGCGCACCGCCAGCTATGATGCGGAACAGGGTTTCGGACTGCGTGCCGTACGCGGCGAAGTGACCGGCTATGCCCATTCGACCGAGATTGATGAAAACGCACTGAAAAAGGCCGCGCAGACGGTGCGCCTTGCGGTGGGCGACGGCGGGGCTTCGCTGGCTTTGCCGCCATCGGCCAATATCACCCCGCTATACGCGCCCATCGACCCCGCCGAGGGGATCAGCTTTGCCACCCGCGTGGCCGTGCTGCGCGAAATCGACGCCTTCGCGCGCGGGCTTGATCCCCGCGTGGTGCAGGTTTCGGCCAGCATCTCGACCTCGGTTCAGGAAATCGCGATTCTTCGCCCCGAAGGCGGGCTTGCGACCGACATCCGGCCCATGGCGCGGGTGAATGTCTCGGTCATCGTGGAATCGAACAGCCGCCGCGAAGCCGGCACCGCAGGCGGCGGCGGGCGCATCGCATTGGACGGGCTGATCGCGCCCGAACATTGGCAGGCACAGGTGCACGAGGCGCTGCGCATCGCATTGGTCAACCTGCGTTCGGTCCCGGCCCCTGCCGGAGTGATGGACGTGGTGCTGGGCCCCGGCTGGCCCGGCATCCTGCTGCATGAAGCCGTGGGACATGGGCTGGAAGGCGATTTCAACCGCAAGGGCCATTCTGCTTTTGCCGGGCTGATGGGCCAGCGCGTGGCGTCCCCCGGCGTGACGGTGCTGGACGACGGCACGATCCCCGACCGCCGCGGCTCGATCTCGGTCGATGACGAAGGCAACGCGCCCGCCCGCAACGTGCTGATCGAGGACGGGATTCTGGTCGGCTATATGCAGGACCGCCAGAACGCCCGGCTGATGGGGGTTGAACCCACCGGCAACGGTCGGCGCGAAAGCTATGCCCACGCACCCATGCCGCGCATGACCAACACCTTCATGCTGGCTGGGCAGGACGATCCGGGGGCGATTCTGGCCGATCTGAAAGACGGCATCTATGCCGTGGGCTTTGGCGGTGGTCAGGTGGACATCACCAACGGCAAGTTCGTGTTTTCCTGCACCGAGGCTTACCGCGTCAGGAACGGCCAGATCGGCGATCCGGTGCGCGGCGCGACGCTGATCGGCGATGGCGCGACCGCGCTGCAACAGATCCGCGCCATCGGCAACGATCTGGCGCTGGATCCCGGTATCGGCAATTGCGGCAAGTCGGGGCAATGGGTTCCGGTCGGCGTCGGGATGCCGTCCCTGATGATCGGCGGGCTGACCGTGGGCGGCTCATCTTCCTGATTGTCGTCGGAAAATTCTTCGGCGGCTAACCCATTCTTAACCATTGCCGTGCCATCACCACCCCAGCGGATGAGGCAGTGGTTCGAAAGCGATGGCAAGTCTTCCCCTTTTTGATCTCCACCACAGAACGATCAAGAACGGGGATGCGATTGCGGTCCTGCGCCTCATCCGCTCGCGCAAGGTGGGGCCTGCGACGTTTCACCGGCTGATGGCCGAACATGGCAGCGCAGAAGCCGCGCTGGACGCCCTGCCCCATATGGCGCGTGGCGCAGGTATTCAGGACTATGCCCCCTGCCCCATGGGTGTGGCAGAGGCTGAGATGGCCGCAGGTCACCGCGCCGGGGCAAAGCTGATCGCATGGGACGACCCGCATTATCCGCCGCAGCTGCGCGAAATTGCCGAAGCCCCGCCAGTGCTGTGGGTCAAGGGTGACATGACAGTGCTGCATCGGCTGCCGGTGGCGGTGGTTGGCGCGCGCAACGCCTCATCCCTTGGGCTGCGCATGGCGCGGGGGCTGGCGCTGGGGTTGGCCGAAAACGGTGCTGCGGTCGTTGCCGGACTGGCCCGCGGGATCGACACCGTCGCGCATGAGGCAACGCTGACCACCGGGACAGTCGCGGTCATGGCAGGCGGCATCGACATGATCTATCCCAGCGAAAATGCGGGGTTGGCCGCATGTATTTGCGAAACCGGCCTGTTGATGACCGAACAACCGCCGGGGACCGAGCCGGTAGCGCGGCATTTCCCGGCGCGAAACCGCATCATCTCGGGTCTGTCACGGGCCGTCGTGGTGGTCGAAGCGGCGCATCGTTCAGGCAGCCTGATCACGGCCAAAACCGCGCTGGATCAGGGGCGCGAAGTGATGGCCGTGCCGGGGCATCCCATGGATGCGCGCGCGGCAGGCTGCAACGCTCTGATCCGCGATGGGGCGGTGCTGGTGCGCAACTCTGCCGACGTGATCGCCGCGCTTGCCGAAAACGGTGCCATGCTGCATGAACAACGCGTCGTTTCCCCCGCCGTTCAACCTGCCGCCAAGCCCTTGCAACCGACTGCGATGGCGCGCCGTCTGGTCGATGTCGGTCGTGCCGTCTTGCCGCAATCATCCAAACGACCGGCTCAGGGCGGTCCCATCGAATTGGAGACGCGGATCCTGTCCATGCTTGGCCCCAGTCCGACCGAGGAAAACCTGCTGATCCGCGATCTTGGCCTGCCCGCAGCGACCTTGGCCCCCGCAATCCTTGCGCTGGAGCTTTCAGGTCGTGTTCAGCGCATATCAGGGGGCAAAATCGCACGGATTGGTGATTGAAATCCTTTGACCGCGGCCCCTTATCGCCCAAAAGCGGCTGTAACCGGCCATTTATGGCCTGTTCACATATGTTCACGCGGATGTTCTGGAACTGCCCAGATTAAGGGCGGTTAAGAATGCGATGAATTTATTCGCATCGGAAAAGGAACCGACATGCGTCGCATTCTCAGGGCCACCACTGCGCTGGTCACGTGCTTTTCGCTGATCGCCCCGCAGATTGCGGTGGCGCAGGAACAAGGCCAGATCATTCGCAAGGAACAGCAGCAGCGCCAGAAAGAACAAGCCCAGCCTGAGCGTAAGCAGCAGCCGAAGCCACGGGCCGAGCAGCGCGAAGCGCCTCGCCAGCAGCAAAAGGCCGAACAGCCGAAACGTCGTGAGCAAGCCGAACAGCCGCAGCGCCAACAGCGCCCTGCGCAGGCCGAGGGGCAGCAGCGCCGCCCGCAGCCCGAAGCTCAGCAGCAGCGTCAACGCGCACAGCAACAACAGCCGCAGCGCGAACAGGCGCAGCAGCGCGAACAGCCCCAGCCGCGGCGCGAACCGCAGCAACAGCAGCGCCCTGCGCCGCAACGGGAAGCCCAGCCGCAGCGCGATGTTCAGCAGCCCCGCCCTCGTCAGGCCGAGGAGCAGCAAAACCGTCAGCCGCAGCAGCGCCAGAACGGCGATGCCCCAGCCCGCCGCCCTGCCGCCGACGCGCAACAGCAGCGCGAAAATCGCGCCCCTGCCAACGACGCGACCCCGCCGCGCAACGCCGATGATCTGCGCCGCGCGATGGAGCAGCGTGAAAACGGCGGACGCGAAGCGCAACCCAACCGTAACCGCCCCGAACAGGCTGGCAACGGCCAGCCGCAGCAGCGCCCTGCCAATCAGCAGGAAGGGAACCGTCAGGCGGCAGAGCCGGGAGATCGCCCCGCCAACCGAAACGGCAATCCTGAAACTCCGCCCCGCAATGCCGATGAGTTGCGCCGTGCGATGGAGCAGCGCGAAAACGGCGGACGCGAACCTCAGATGCCCAATCGTAACCACCCCGAACAGGCCGGCAACGAACAGCAACCGAACCGCGCGCAGCAGCAGCGCCAGCAGCAGGCTGGCAATCAGCCGCGCCTGTCGCCGCAGGATCTGCAGAACCGCCTGCGCGAAGGCAATGGCGAGGCGAAGCTGCCCCCGCCCGAGGCATCGGGCCAGCAAAACGACATTGCCCGCCGCGCCGCCGAAGGTGCCAAGATCGGTCCCGCTGCCGCACTTGCCGCCAATGGCGAAGCCAAGGGCGAAGTCAGCGAACGCAAAATCTCGGATGACGACCGCCGCCGCTCGGATCAGGACTTCCGCACCCGAGTGCAGGACGGCGAGCGTCGTGGCGAAGGTCAGCGCCGCCTGACCGACGAAGAAATGCGCCGCGACCTTGAACGCCGCGAGCGCAACCTGCGCGAGGGGGAACGCGACCTGCGCGACGGCGAGCGTGAGGCAGACCGCCGCGAAGATCGGCTTGATCGGCGCGATGCGTGGATGGACCGCCGCGACAACCGTTGGGACGATCGCCGCGATGAATGGCGCGACAATGACGACGATGACAATTCAAGCGACATCGCCAAGTTGCTGCTGGCAGGTGCCGCCGGTTTTGCCGTCGGCAAGATGATGTCGGGGAACCGTCAGGTCGCGCTGAATACCGGCGACCGCGCGGTGCTGATGCTGCCCGATGGCAGCCAGCAGGTCGTGCGCGATGACAACGCGCTGTTGTATCAGCCCGGCTCGGACGTGCGGACCGAAACCTATCAGGACGGCTCGACCCGCACGACGGTGTTGCGTTCGGATGGCAGTCAGGTCGTGACGATCCGCGATGCCGATATGAATATCCTGCGTCGCACCCTGATCCGCCCGAATGGGACCGAGACGCGGCTGATCGACGATACGGCGGTGCAGCCCGTCGATGTCGCGACCCTGCCCGCGCCGCAGCCCGTCGTCTATACCAACCGCCCGTGGCAGGAGGATGAGCTGCGTCAGGCCCTGTTGACCGAATCGTCGACTGATCGTCGCTTTACGCTGGGCCAGATCCGCGACATCCCCGAGGTGCGTTCGCTGGTGGCGCCGGTCAATGTGCCGGAAATCACCTTCGATACCGGCTCGGCGGCGCTGTCCTCGGGTCAGGCAGAACAGCTTGCGACGCTGGGCAAGGTCATCGGCGACGCGGTTCAACAGAACCCGAATGAGATATTCATGATCGAGGGCTATACCGATTCCGTCGGCTCGAATGCCGCAAACCTTGCGCTATCCGACCGTCGCGCGGAATCGGTGGCGCTTGCCCTGACCGAGTATTTCCAGGTTCCGCCGGAAAACATGGTGGTGCAGGGTTACGGCGAACAGTTCCAGCTTGTGCCCTCGGACGGGGATGAGCGTGAAAACCGCCGCGTCAGCGTGCGCCGGATCACCGATCTGCTGGAACAGGGCAGCTAACCCCAGAAAACAAAAGCCGCGGGCAAGACCCGCGGCTTTTTCGTTTTCAGAAGATCCGGATCAGCCGAGCGCGTAACCCGTGCCGCGAACGGTGCGAACGGGATTGTCGCCGCCATTCACCATCAGCGCTTTGCGCAGCCTGCCGACATGCACATCAATCGTGCGGGTATCGACATAGATGTCGCGACCCCAGACCCGATCCAGCAGCTGTTCGCGCGTCCAGACCCGACCGGGCTTCTCCATCAGCGTGGACAGCAGCCGGAATTCAGTCGGACCCAGATGCAGCGCCAGACCGGCGCGGAACACCCGATGTTCGCCGGCGTCCAGAATGATGTCGCCATAGCTCAGGCGTTCACCCATCGAGGCAGGACGGGTCCGGCGCAATTGCGTGCGCAACCGGGCCATCAGCTCAACCACTGAATAGGGTTTCACCACATAATCGTCCGCGCCGGTTTCCAACCCACGCACCCGGTCCACCTCTTCCGAGCGGGCCGAGAGCATGATGATGGGGATCTGGCGGGTATGCGGGTCGGCCTTGACGCGACGACAGATTTCGATGCCGCTGACATTGGGCAGCATCCAGTCGAGCACGATCAGATCGGGCTGTTCTTCGGCAACGAGAAGCATTGCCTCGTCACCGTTTTCGGCGAGCACGACCGAGAAACCCTCGGCTTCGAGGTTGTATTTCAACACCTCGCGTTGCGCGCCTTCATCCTCGACCACCAGCACGCAGGGTTGCGCCTGAGCCATTAGTTCAGTCCTCGCCTTCGTTCAGGGTGGCACGGGTCACGCTGTCGCTTTTCGGGCGCGAATCGTCGGGCAGTTGGCCGGTGGCCAGATAGATTACCTGCTCGGCGATACCGGTGGCGTGGTCACCCATCCGTTCGATGTTCTTGGCGATGAAATGCAGGTGCATACAGGCCGTGATGTTGCGCGGGTCTTCCATCATGTAGGTCAGGAATTCGCGGAACAGCGCGTTATACATCTGATCGACTTCCAGATCGCGGTTGCGAACGTCAGTCGCCAGTGCTGCGTCGCGCTGGATATAAGCGTCCAGCGCGTCTTTCATCATGCCTTCGACGGTGGCCGACATGCGGCGCAGCGCCATGCCCGAGCTTTCGACGGCGGGCATATGCACCAGAACATGGCTGCGTTTCGCGATGTTCTTGGAGTAATCGCCCACACGTTCAAGAATGCCCGAGATCTTGATCACGGTCAGCACGGTGCGCAGGTCGGTCGCGGTCGGCGCACGCAGCGCGATCAGACGCGCCGCTTCTTCGTTGATCTGGACTTCCAGCTCATCCACGGCCTTGTCGCGGCGGCGGACGTTTTCGGCCAGTTCCTCATCGCGGGTTTCCAGCGCGATTGCCGCGTCATGGATCGCGCTTTCGACCATGCCACCCATCTTGACGACCAGTGCCTGGACGGTCTCCAGGTCACGGTCAAAGGCCGACATGATATGCCGTTCGGTATTCATGATATGTCCTTTCCGAGACAGGATCAGCCGATGCGGCCCGAGATGTAGCTTTCCGTGCGCGGGTCTTGCGGACGGGTAAAGATGGTGTCGGTGTCATCGTATTCCACAAGGTTGCCCAGATGGAAGAAAGCCGTTTTCTGGCTGACACGCGCTGCCTGCTGCATCGAGTGCGTCACGATCACGACCGAGAACTCGGTGCGCAGCTGGTCGATCAGTTCCTCAACCTGGCTGGTTGCGATCGGGTCCAGTGCCGAACAGGGTTCGTCCATCAGCAGGACTTCCGGCTGGGTCGCCACGGCGCGAGCGATGCACAGACGCTGTTGCTGACCACCCGACAGGCCCGTGCCCGGCTCGGCCAGACGGTCCTTGACCTCATTCCACAGCGCGGCCCCGCGCAGCGATTTTTCGACGATCTCGTCCAGCTCGGCGCGGTTGCGGGCCAGACCGTGGATGCGGGGACCGTAAGCCACGTTGTCATAGATCGACTTCGGGAAGGGGTTCGGTTTCTGGAACACCATGCCGACCTTGGCGCGCAGCTGCACCGGATCGACGCGCTTGTCGTAGATGTCTTCGCCGTCCAGCATGATCTTGCCTTCGACGCGGCTGATGTCGATCGTGTCGTTCATCCGGTTCAGGCAGCGCAGGAAGGTCGACTTGCCGCAACCCGACGGGCCGATGAAGGCGGTGACCGTCTTGTCCAGAATGTCCACGTCCACGTCTTTGATCGCGTGCTTGTCGCCGTAATACACCTGAACCTTACGGGCCGAAATCTTGATGTCCGTTTGGCTCACGGTGCGCTCCACTTTGCTCATGTCGTTCATAATGGTAACTCCTTCCTGGCTTTACCAGCGGCGCTCGAACTTGCGGCGCAGGAAGATGGCGAAAAGGTTCATACACAGCAGGAAGACCAGCAAGACGATGATCGCTCCCGAGGCACGTTCGAAGAATGCGGGGTCGGCGCGCTGGGTCCAGTTATAGACCTGAACCGGCAGAGCCGAGGCGGGGTCCATCAGACCTTCCGGCGGAGCGCCGGGGAAGTTGCGGACAAAGGCCACCATACCGATCAGCAGCAGCGGGGCGGTTTCACCCAGCGCCTGTGCCAGACCGATGATGGTGCCGGTCAGGATGCCCGGCATGGCCAGCGGCAGGACGTGGTGGAACACCGACTGCATCTTGGACGCGCCAACACCCAGTGCCGCATCGCGGATCGACGGCGGGACCGCCTTCAGCGCCGCGCGGGTGGCGATGATGATGGTCGGCAGCGTCATCAGCGTCAGAACCAGACCGCCGACGATGGGCGCCGATTGCGGCAGGCCTGCGACGTTGATGAAAGCGGCCAGACCAAGGATACCGAACACGATCGACGGCACGGCGGCCAGGTTCGAGATGTTCACCTCGATGATGTCGGTCAGGCGGTTCTTGGGCGCGAATTCCTCAAGATAGATCGAGGCTGCGACACCGATCGGCACGGCCAGAACCAGCACGACCAGCATCATGTAAAGCGAACCGAGGATGGCGATGCCGACACCGGCCGCTTCGGGACGTTGATCCGAGGCGTCGGGCATGGTCAGGAACGACCAGTTCCATTCGGTGGCGATCAGCCCTTTTTCCTTCAGCGCGTCCGCAAGTTGCAGCTGCGCCGGAGAGGTATTGCTGTCACGCGCCGCCGTTTCCATGGTGACGCGGCCTTTGTAATAGCCGTCCACGCGACCGTTGGTCAGCACGCGGGCGTCAACAGTCTGACCCACCAGATCGGGATTGGCCAACACGCGGTTGCGCAGCTGGGCCGACGCCTCTTTCGAGATCAGGTTGGCCACGTCAGGGCCGGACAGACCTTCGACGTTGATCCCGTTCGAGGTAATCGCCTGTTGCAGCGAGTTCTCAAGGATCTTGCCATAGCTGGTGGTCAGGACTTTCTTCAGATCCTCGGGGTCGCGGTTGCCGACCTTGTCCAGCTGGGCGGCGTCCAACGTAACCGGGATCTCCAAATAGGTCTGGCGGAATGCGCCGGTCCCGTCACGAAAGATCGTGAACATCAGGATGACCAGCAGCGCCACCGAGATCAGGATCGCGCCAAGACCATAGGCACGAAAACGGGCTTCTGCGGCATTGCGCTTGCGGGTGCGGGCATCGACGACCAGAAGCGAGCTTTTTGCGGCAGGCGCGCTGGACACGGGAAAGGTTGCGTCTGTCATTCGTACTGCTCCCGGTATTTACGCACGACGTAAAGGGCGACGATGTTCAGGCCCAGCGTGACGACGAAAAGGGTGATGCCCAGGGCGAATGCGACCAGCGTTTCAGGCGCGGCGAAATCGGTATCGCCGGTCAGCTGGCTGACGATCTTGACGGTGATCGTCGTCATCGCCTCGAATGGGTTCATGCTCATTTGTGCGGCGGCCCCTGCCCCCAGCACCACGATCATGGTTTCACCGATGGCGCGCGATGCGGCCAGCAGGATCGCACCGACGATGCCCGGAAGCGCGGCGGGCAGAACCACCTTGCGCACGGTTTCCGAAGGCGTCGAGCCCAGACCCAAGGCACCGTCGCGCATGGATTGCGGCACGGCGTTGATGATGTCATCGGACAGCGAGCTGACGAACGGGATCAGCATGATGCCCATGACCAGACCGGCGGTCATCACGGACGACCCCGAGCTGCCCAGCCCCAGCGGTTGCGCGAAATAGTCGCGCAGCATCGGACCGACGGTCACCAGCGCGAACAGACCATAGACGATGGTCGGGATACCGGCCAGCACCTCGATCGCGGGTTTCGCGAAGCTGCGCAGACGGGGCGAGGCGTATTCGGACATGTAGATCGCGGCGAACAGGCCGATCGGGATCGAAACGGCAAGCGCGATGAACGAGATATACAGCGTGCCCCAGACCAGCGGCAGGATGCCCAGCTGCGAACCACCACCAAAGCGGGGCGACCAGGTGCTGCCAAAGAAGAACTCGGTCCACGAGTATTGTTTGAAGAAGTTGCTCGTCTCGAACACCATCGAGAACACGATCCCGGCGGTGGTCGCGATGGCGATCATCGAGCACAGGATCAGCAAATAGCGCACGAAGGTTTCAACGGCGTTGCGCGCGCGGAAATCCGGCGTCGTCCGCATCAGGTTGAAGCCCATACCCACGGCAGCCATGATCAGCGCAACGACAGCAAGGACGGTGCCGCTGGCAGGTTTGGCGATGCTCCAGATTCCAATCAGAAACAGCGCCGGCACGGCGGTAAACAGCGCGACGTTCCAGCCATAGTAGCTGGTGCGCGAATGCAGACGGCGGCTATCGCCACCAGCTGCGGAAAGAACACGGGAGCGACCGATGAAATAACCGGCAACTGCCAAAGCCAGGACAAGCAGCAGGGTCCAGGTGACAGGCATGTGAGCCTCGGGGAATGGGAGGGGAGAAGAGGCGCGGGACCGTCATGGCCCCGCGCCAGCCGGCAGCGAATTAGTTCGCAGCCATGACGGTTTCGTCGGCAACGGCTTTTTGCACGTCAGCCAGCGCCGGGTCCGAAACCAGACCGTAAGCGGCCAGCGGGCCTTCCGGGCCAGCCATTTCGTCCGACACGAAGAATTCGACGAACTCTTTCAGGCCGGCGATTTCACCGATATGCGCTTTCTTCACGTAGAAGAACAGCGGACGCGAAACGGCGTATTCGCCTTTCGCGATGGTTTCGGTCGACGGTGCGACGCCAGCAAAGGTGCCGACTTTCAGCTTGTCGGTGTTGTTTTCGTAGAACGACAGACCGAACACGCCGATACCGTTCTTGGCCGACTGGATGCGGGCCAGAGTCTCGGTGTAGTCACCGTCGATGTCGACCGACTTGCCATCGGTGCGCAGCGCGCCACAGGCTTCGCCGCCTTTTTCTTCGCCCAGCTCTTTGTTGAAGATTTCGGCAGCGCCCGACTCTTCACAACCAGCGTGGATCACTTTTTCTTCGAACACTTCACGGGTGCCGTGCTTGGTGCCCGGAACGAAAGCCAGGATTTCCTGGTCCGGCAGCTCGGCGCGGATTTCGTTCCATTTGGTATAGGGGTTCGCGACGACTTTGCCGTCAACGACGACCTGAGCGGCCAGAGCGTTGAACCAGTCCGAAGCGGTGTATTGGAAATCGGCGCCAGCGATGTCGTTGGCGAACACGATGCCATCGTAGCCGATGCGAACTTCCATGATGTCGGCAACGCCGTTGGCCTTACAGGCTTCGACCTCCGACGATTTGATCGGACGCGACGAGTTGGCGATGTCGATGGTGTTTTCACCAACGCCTTCGCAGAATTTCTTCAGACCAGCCGAAGAACCGCCCGATTCCACGACGGGGGTCGGGAAGTCCGAGTTTTCGCCGAAAGCTTCGGCGACGATGGTCGAATAGGGCAGAACGGTCGAAGAACCCGAGACCTGGACCTGGTCACGGGCAGCGGCGACGGTCGCCGAAGCGGCGATGATTGCGAGGGCCGATACGGCGAGTTTCGCGGATTTCATAGGATCACTCCTGACATTTCCATGGGGCCGGTAGCGGCCTGCCCGACCCCTTAGAGGCCGGATGCGACGCTTATGCGTCAGGAATGTAACAAGGTTGCGACAATGCCGAATTCGCAAAAATTGTCTGTGGAAACAGGCGCCGCGGCCTGGATGTCAACCGATTCGGCCGCGTGTCCCGCCCGTTTGAGCGCGGTCCAAAAGCAGGTGGTCCAGAATCACGCAGGCCGCCATTGCCTCGGCGATGGGCACTGCGCGGATGCCGACGCAGGGGTCGTGACGACCCTTGGTGATCAGCTCGATTTCCTCGCCGCGCTGATTGATGGTGCGGCGCGGGGTCAGGATCGAACTGGTCGGCTTGACCGCGAAGCGCACCACGATGTCCTGCCCCGTGGAAATCCCGCCCAGAATGCCGCCTGCGTGGTTCGACAGATAACGCGGGCCGTCATTGCCCATGCGGATCTCATCGGCGTTATCGGTGCCGGTCAGCGCGGCCGAAGCCATACCCTCGCCGATCTCGACGCCTTTGACCGCGTTGATCGACATCATCGCTGCCGCCAGATCGGTGTCGAGCTTGGCATAGATCGGCGCGCCAAGACCCGCGGGGCATCCCCGGATCAACACTTCCAACGCCGCGCCGACGCTGTTCTGATCCTTGCGGATGCCGTTCAGATAGTCCTCCCACGCGGGCACCGCCGAGGCGTCGGGCAGGAAAAACGGATTGTTGCCGATCTCCTCGGCATCGAAATTCGCGCGGTCCAGATGCAGCGTCCCCATCTGCACCATGTAGCCCGTGATCGTCAGCTGGGGCGCAAGATCGCGCAGGACCGCATGTGCGATGCCACCCGCAGCGACCCGCGCCGCCGTTTCCCGCGCGCTGGAGCGCCCGCCCCCGCGATAGTCACGCAGGCCGTATTTCATGTGATAGGTGATGTCGGCGTGACCGGGCCGGAACGCCTGCGCGATGTCGCCGTAATCCTTGCTGCGCTGATCGGTATTTTCGATCATCAGCTGGATCGGCGTGCCTGTGGTTTTGCCTTCGAACACGCCCGACAGAATGCGCACCTGATCAGGTTCCTGACGCTGCGTGGTGAACTTCGACGTGCCCGGACGGCGACGATCCAGAAATTGCTGGATAAAGGCTTCGTCCAGCGCGACACCCGGCGGGCAACCATCGACCGTCGCCCCCAGCGCAGGACCGTGGCTTTCGCCCCATGTGGTGAACGTGAAGACCCGACCGAAGGTGTTGAAGCTCATCTTTCCTGCCCTTTTTGCCTGCGATAGCCGGACATAGGTGGTCAGGCAACGGAAAATGCATATTCAGGCGGCGAATCGCACGCGCGAATCGATCGCGGCAATATTTTACCACATGATCAAATTGCTAGCGCGATTCACGGGCTATTCACGGTATGGCGGGATAGTGACAAAACGGTCAAATGCCCTAAGCGGAATGTTTGTATTGTCCTTTCAAACCAAGGCGCAAAAAAACGGACCTGTCGGCGGATTTCGCAACAGCAGGTTCCAGAATTTCTACAATTTGGTCGGGAAGCTTGCGAACCGGCCCTTGGCGGCGCACGTTGGTAGCTGTAGAGGGAAAGGCCAGCAAAGGCCCGGATGCGCGAACTGGATGTCGACCAGCCGCAAGTGGTTGGATACCAAAGCGAGAGTCATAGGAATCATGCATTTCCTTTTTTCTACTCAACCACTAGTAGTGGTCCGTGGTAAATATTTCGGGCGGCGTTCAGACGTTCCTGTTGCCCAGTGCTACCGACACGCGCGACCGACTTTCGGGGTTGCAGCACTCGGTTCGACCAATTGCGGGTTGACGGGCATGACCGGATCGTAACGATCGCATCGGAACAGTTGCTTTTCCGTGCTTGTGGTGGGGTGCGGGCAAAGCAACTCGGGAGGGCGCGGGCCGGAGACACCCGCGCCCTTTCCCTATTTCGCGCGCGGCTTTGGCAACAGCATCGGCGGATGAAAGTTCCCGCTCAGGGAACGATTTCAACGCGCCGGACGTATAACCCCTGTTAGGTCCAACAGGGGGACATCATGACGGCCAAGACCCAAACCGAACCGGGCACGCCGCATCAGCCCGAGCTGAAGCGCGTGATGGGACCAAAGCTGCTGCTGCTATTCATCGTCGGCGACATTCTGGGCACGGGCGTCTATGCCCTGACCGGCACCGTCGCGGGTGAGGTTGGTGGTGCGGCATGGGCACCCTTCCTTGTAGCATTCCTTGTCGCGACGATCACCGCCATGTCGTATCTTGAGCTGGTGACGCGCTATCCGCAGGCTGCCGGTGCAGCGCTATACACCCACCGCGCCTTTGGCATCCACTTCCTGACATTCCTAGTCGCATTTACGGTGATGTGTTCCGGGATCACCTCGGCCTCGACCGCGTCGAACGCCTTTGCGGGCTTTCTGAATGACGGCTTCGGCCTTGGCTTTGCCAAGGATGGCAGCGGCATCCTGATACTTGCGCTTGGCTTCATGGCACTGGTCGCGCTGATCAACTTTCGCGGTGTCGGCGAAAGCGTAAAAGCCAACGTCGTTCTGACGCTGGTGGAATTGTCGGGCCTGCTGATGGTCATCTTCATCGGCTTTTACGCCATGTCCCAGGGTCGCGCCGACTTTACCGAGGTGATGATCTTCCGCTCTGCCGACGAAAAGGGCGCATTCATGGCGTTGACGGCGGCGACCGCGTTGGCCTTTTTCGCGATGGTGGGATTCGAGGATTCGGTCAACATGGCCGAAGAGGTCAAAGACCCGGTTCGCATCTTTCCGCGGATCATGCTGACGGGCCTTGCGATCACCGGCGTCATCTATGTGCTGGTCGCGATCTGCGCGGTGGCGTTGGTGCCGGTCGGTCAGCTTTCCAACCCCGATAACGGCTCAGCCCTGACGCAGGTCGTGCGCGCGGGCGCGCCCGGACTGCCCTTTGACAAAATCTTCCCGTTCATCGGCATGTTTGCTGTCGCGAACTCGGCGCTGATCAATATGCTGATGGCCAGCCGCCTGCTTTACGGTCTTGCCCGTCAGCGGGTTCTGCCCCACGCGCTGGGGCTGGTGCATCACGAACGCCGCACGCCATGGGTGGCGATCATCTTCACCACCCTGTTGGCATTCGGGCTGATCTATTTCGTCGTCACCCGTTCCGCCACGCCTGCGGTCAGCCTGCTGGGCGGCACGACATCGTTGTTGCTGCTGGCTGTGTTCACCATCGTGAACATCTCGCTTTTGGTGCTGCGCAAGCATCCGGTCGAGCATGAACATTTCCGCACGCCAGCCTTCCTGCCCTGGATCGGCGCGATCACCTGCGCATTCCTTGTCGGCCCCTGGGCCCGAAGCGAGGCGCAGATGGGCCAGTATCGCGTCGCCGCATGGCTTCTGGGCATCGGCATCATCCTGTGGATCGCCACCTATATCTGGAACCGCAGCACGCACCGTCCCGGCGACATGAGCCATATCGACGACATGTCATCGCATCACGGCGACTCGCCCCGGAACTGACGGGCATCCGCAAAAGCAAAAGGCCTCTCGGATGAGAGGCCTTTTTCGTTCAGTTTGCCAAGGCAGCGATCACGCCTGCAGCGACCGCACGCCCACTTCACCCTCGCCACGCGATTTGATCGCGGCGACGGCAGCGATGCTGCCCGCAGCGGTGGTGTAATAGGGGATCTTGTCGTTCAGCGCGACGGCGCGGATCTCGCGCGAGTCGGCAATGGCCTGCGCCCCCTCGGTCGTGTTCAGGACCATCACGATCTCGCCGTTTTTCAGACGATCCACGATGTTCGGGCGGCCTTCATAGACCTTGTTGACCAGATCCGTTTCCACCCCTGCGCCGCGCAGGAAGTTGGCCGTGCCACCCGTCGCGATCAGCTTGAAGCCCATCGCGGTCAGATCGCGCGCAGCCGATGCCAGCGCCTCGGACTTGTCGGCATCCTTGACCGAGATGAACACCAGACCTTCATGCGGAAGCTGCGTGCCAGCGCCCATCTGCGCCTTCAGGAAGGCGCGGGCAAAGTTGCGGTCCCAGCCCATGACTTCGCCGGTCGAGCGCATCTCTGGCCCCAGCAGCGTATCGACGCCGGGGAAACGGGCAAAGGGCAGCACCGCCTCCTTGACGCTGAACCAGGGCGTGTTCGGATCGGCCAGCGTCAGCGGATCGGCCAGCGGCAGATCATCCTCGGGGGCCACGCCTTCGGGATAGGCGGCGCGGGCGGGGAAATTCGACATGGGTTCCCCGGCCATCAGCCGCGCGGCGATGGATGCGATGGCGCTGTCAGTGGCTTTCGCGACAAAGGGCACGGTGCGGGACGCGCGCGGGTTCACCTCAAGCACATAGATCGCGCCGTCTTTCAGCGCGAATTGCACGTTCATCAGACCGACGACGTTCAGCGCCTTGGCCATGGCAACGGTCTGGCGCTTCAGTTCGGCCACGGTTTCGGCGTCCAGCGTGTGGGGGGGCAGCGAACAGGCGCTGTCGCCGGAATGGACGCCCGCTTCCTCGATATGTTCCATGATGCCCGCGACATGAACGGTTTCGCCGTCCGACAGCGCGTCCACATCCACCTCGATCGCGCCGGTCAGATAGCTGTCCAGCAGCACGGGGCTGTCACCCGAAACCTGCACCGCTTCGCGGATATAGCGCTTCAGATGGTCCATATCGCGCACGATTTCCATGCCGCGACCGCCCAGCACATAGCTGGGGCGGATGACCAGCGGGAAGCCGACGCTTTCGGCGATTTCCAGCGCCTGCGTGTCGGTGCTGGCGATGCCGTTCACCGGCTGTTTCAGGTTCAGGTCGTTCAGCAGCTTCTGGAAACGCTCACGATCCTCGGCCAGGTCGATGGCGTCGGGGGTGGTGCCCAAAATCGGGATACCCTCGGCCTCAAGCGCATTGGCCAGTTTCAGGGGCGTCTGGCCACCGAACTGCACGATGACGCCGTGCAGCGTGCCGTTTTCCTGCTCGATCCGCAGGATTTCCAGCACGTGTTCCAGCGTCAGCGGTTCGAAATACAGCCGGTCCGAGGTGTCGTAATCGGTCGAGACCGTTTCCGGGTTGCAGTTGACCATGATGGTTTCATAGCCGGCCTTGGTCAGCGCGAAGCAGGCATGGCAGCAGCAATAGTCGAACTCGATCCCCTGCCCGATCCGGTTCGGACCGCCACCAAGGATGACGACCTTCTTGCGGTCGCTGGGGCGGGCCTCGTTTTCCACGTCGCCCATCGCGGGGGCTTCATAGGTCGAATACATATAGGGCGTCTGCGCCTCGAACTCGGCGGCACAGGTGTCGATGCGCTTGAAGACCGGGTGCAGGTCATGGCCGCGACGTGCCTTGCGCACGGCGGTTTCCGATTGCGCCGACAACGTGGCCAGACGCGCATCGGTAAAGCCCATCATCTTCAGATGGCGCAGACCGTCCAAGTCTGCGGGCAGACCATTGGCGATCACGCCAGCTTCGGCATCGACGATCTCGCGCAGGCGGGACAGGAACCACGGATCAAAGGCGGTGGCATGGCCGATTTCATCATCGGACAGGCCGTGGCGCATGGCCTGCGCGATCAGGCGCAGGCGGTCGGGGGTCTGGGCGCTGATCGCCTTGACCACGGCCGATTTCTCGGGCGCGCCGGGAATTTCGATGTCGTCAAGGCCGGTCAGCCCGTTCTCCATCGAGGTCAGCGCCTTTTGCAGCGATTCGTGGAAGGTGCGGCCGATCGCCATGACCTCGCCCACGGATTTCATCGCGGTGGTCAGCTCGGGCTTCGATCCGGGGAATTTCTCGAACGCGAAACGCGGGATCTTGGTGACCACATAGTCGATGGACGGCTCGAAACTGGCGGGCGTGACCTTGGTGATGTCGTTGTCCAGTTCGTCCAGCGTATAGCCGACGGCCAGCTTGGCGGCGATTTTCGCAATCGGGAAGCCGGTGGCCTTGGACGCCAGCGCCGAGGACCGCGACACGCGCGGGTTCATCTCGATCACGACCATGCGGCCGTCCTTGGGGTTCACGGCCCATTGCACGTTGGACCCACCGGTTTCCACGCCGATCTCGCGCAGCACCGCAATCGAGCCGTTCCGCATCCGCTGGTATTCCCGGTCGGTCAGGGTCAGCGCCGGAGCGACGGTGATGCTGTCGCCGGTATGCACGCCCATCGGGTCCACGTTCTCGATGGAACAGACGATGATGGCGTTGTCAGCGCGGTCGCGCACCACTTCGAATTCGTATTCCTTCCAGCCCAGCAGCGATTCATCGACCAGCACCTGCGCCACCGGGGACGCTTCCAGCCCCGAGCGCACGATGCGTTCGTAATCGTCGCGATTATAGGCGACGCCGCCGCCCGTGCCGCCCAGCGTGAAGGCGGGGCGAATGATCGCGGGCAGGCCGATATCTTCCAGATCGTTCAGCGCCTGCGCGATACCCGCGCCGATGTCGTATTTGCCGTTCGGCAGCTTAGGTGCGGCGACGATGGTGGCGCGGGGGTTTTCCAGCCCGATGCGGTCCATCGCTTCGCGGAACAGTTTGCGGTCCTCGGCCATCTCGATGGCGGCGCGTTGTGCGCCGATCAGTTCCACGCCGTAGCGGTTCAGCACGCCCATATCGGCCAGCGCCAGCGCGGTGTTCAGACCCGTCTGCCCGCCCATCGTCGGCAACAGCGCATCGGGGCGTTCCTTGGCGATGATCTTTTCGACCATCTCGGGGGTGATCGGTTCGATATAGGTCGCGTCGGCCATTTCCGGGTCGGTCATGATCGTCGCGGGGTTCGAGTTCACAAGGATGACCCGATAACCTTCTTCGCGCAGCGCCTTGCAAGCCTGTGCGCCGGAATAGTCGAATTCGCAGGCTTGCCCGATGACGATGGGCCCCGCGCCGATGATCAGGATGGATTTGATATCGGTTCTTTTGGGCATGGCGGCATCCTCGGGCTGGCGGCAGGTAAATCGACCGGGGTTATAGCCATGGCAGGCAGCGGCGCAAGGGTGTGCGGCACGGGGGCGGCGGAAAAGATGCGCCGCCCCTGCCCTTGCGTCAATCCGTGGTCTGGACCTCGACCAGCGCGGTCACGGGTTTCCCATCTACAAGGATCGGGCGATGATGGTCGTCGGCCAGCAGGATCCCGATGACATGCCGGCCCGCAGGTGCCGGGCAATGGCCGAAACGCGCCTTGACCAGATCACCGCCCGTGTCGCTGTTCATGCTGTTATAGGGGCGGCCCGGTATGTTGCAGCTATCCCCATCGGGATCGATCTTCATGTGGATGTGGCCGCAGGCAGGATCGCCTTGACAGGTTCCGGCGGGTTTCAGCGCAATATTGGTGTCCACGACGATGCCGACGGCACGTTCGGGATCAGCGCCCAAAGGCACGGTCGCACCCGCAGGCGGCCACTTGATCGACAGGCGCGGCGCGTCCTGCGCAATCGCCGGGTTGGTCAGGACAAGCAGGGTCAGGGTCAGGGACAGTCGCAGCATGGCTGATTCCATTCATGTAATCGCTGATTACTTTACCTTGCCCACAGTTTCGCGCTAAGTAAACGGTGATTACAAAGGAATGCCGATGACGGATGACCGCCCCTATCACCACGGCAATCTGGTCGAGACCCTGCTGGCCGCGACCGTCGCCATCATCGAGGAAAAAGGCGTCGAGCATGTCTCGATCCGCGAGGCGGCCAAGCGGTCGGGCGTCTCTGCCGGTGCGCCGTTCCGGCATTTCGCCTCCAAGACGGCGCTGCTGACGGCGGTGGCCGAACAGGCCATGGCGCGGCTGCGTCAGGCGGTGGATACAGCATTGGAACAAGCCGGGGACGATCCGCTGCAAGGGTTCGAGGCGATCGGACGCGGTTATCTGAACTGGGCCATCGACAATCCCACGCATTTCATGGTGATCAGTTCGCGCACATTGATCGATTTCGACAGTTCCCAGACCTTGCGCCGCGACAATGCCGCGCTGCGCGCTCTGATGGTCGAATTGCTGGGCCGCGCGCAGGCTGACGGGGCTTTGCGCGCGGGGCAGGATCTGGATTATCTGGTTCTGGGCGCGCGGGCCTTTGTCTATGGTCTGGCGCGGATGGCGGCGGACGGGCATTTCCCCGAATGGCACGACAGGGAAAATCCCAAGGACGCGGCAATGCGCGCCCTTGGGCTGTATATCCTGCAGATCCGGGCTTAGGCGTCGATGAATTCCCGCACGAAAGGCGTGGCAGGACGGGCGCGGATGTCCTGCGGACGGCCCACCTGTTCGATTTTGCCCATCGACATCACGACCACCAGATCGGCCAGCTCCATCGCCTCGTCCTGATCATGCGTCACGAAAACGGTGGTCAGGCCGGTATTGTCGTGGATGTCGCGCAGCCCCTGACGCAATTCCTTGCGCACGCGGGCATCCAGCGCGCCGAAGGGTTCGTCCAGCAGCAGCATCCGCGGCTCGATCGCCAGCGCACGGGCCAAAGCCACGCGCTGACGCTGACCGCCCGAAAGCTGGTTCGGGAAACGCTTCGCGATCTGCGGCAGCTGGATCAGCTCCAGCAGCTTGGTGACGCGGCGCTGAATCTCGGCCTCGGGCGGGCGGTTGCGGCGTGGGCGGGCGCGCAGGCCATAGGCGATGTTTTCAAACACCGTCATGTGGCGAAACAGCGCATAGCTTTGGAACACGAAGCCCGCCTGACGTTCCTGCACCGACAGGCCCGTCGCGTCCTTGCCGTCAAACAGCACCCGCCCCGAGGACGGGAATTCCAGCCCGCCCAGAATGCGCAGCAGCGTCGTCTTGCCCGAACCCGACGGCCCCAGCAGCGCGACCAGCGCACCCGAAGGGATCGGCAGGCTGACCGGGTGCAGCGCCGTGGTGGAACCGAATTGCTTGGCGATCTCGTCGATCTCGATATGCATGATGGAACCTTTTAATGGCGACGGGTTGCTGCAAGCTGGTCGGCATGACGCCATTCCAGCGCGGTTTTCAGCGCAAGGGTGATCAGCGCCAGCAGGGCCAGAACGGCGGCCATGCTGAAGGCGGCGACGGACAGGTATTCGTTGTAAAGCATCTCGATGGTGATCGGCATGGTGGCGGTCTGCCCGCGGATTTTCCCCGAGACGACGGCAACGGCCCCGAATTCCCCCATGGCGCGCGCGTTGCACAGCAGAACACCGTAAAGCAGCGCCCATTTGATGTTGGGCAGCGTCACGGTGCGAAACACCCGCCAGCCCGATGCGCCAAGGGTCAGCGCGGCCTCTTCCTCGGCGCGGCCCTGTTCGATCATCACGGGGATCAGTTCGCGGGCGACAAAGGGAAAGGTGACAAAGATCGAGGCCAGCACGATCCCCGGCAGCGCGAAGATGATCGGAAAGCCGCTGGCGACCAACCAGCCGCCGATCAGGCTGTTGGTGCCGAACAGCAGGACCAGCGCCAGACCCGCGACGACCGGCGACACCGAAAACGGCAGGTCGATCAGCGTGATCAGGAACGCCTTGCCCTTGAAGTCGAACTTGGTGATGACCCAGGCGGCGGCGATGCCAAAGACCGCGTTGACCGGGACTGAGATCGCCGCGACCAGCAGCGTCAGTTGAATGGCCGAACGCGCATCGCGCGATCCCAGCGACTTGACGGCGGCCCACGCCCCCTTGGCCAGCGCCTCGGCAAAGACCACGGCAAGGGGGGCAAGGACCAGCAGCGCAAGCCCGCCAAGCGCAATCGCGATCAGGACGATGCGGGTGGTGCGGCTTTCCTCGGCGACCGGGCGCCATTTGCCCGGCACGACATCGGTATGGTCAAAGGCGGCGTCAGACATGGCCAATTCTCCGGCGGCTCCAGATCTGGATGAGGTTGATGACCAGCAGCATCGAGAACGAGATCAGCAGCATGGCGATGCCGATGGCCGCCGCGCCGTTATAGTCGAACTCTTCCAGCTTGATGACGATCAGAAGGGGGGCGATCTCGGTCTTCATGGGCAGGTTGCCCGCGATGAAGATGACCGAGCCGTATTCACCGACCGCCCGCGCCAAAGACAGCGCAAAGCCGGTCAGCGCGGCGGGCAGCAGCATGGGCAGGATGACCCGGCGCAAGGTGTAAAAGCGGCTGGCGCCCAGCGTGGCGCTGGCCTCCTCGACCTCGCGTTCGATTTCCGCGATGACGGGCTGCACGGTGCGGGTGACAAAGGGCAGGCCGACGAAGATCAGCGCAATCAGGATGCCCCATTCGGTATAGGCGATCTTGCCGCCAGCGGCCTTGGCAAGGCTGCCAAAGACACCGTTCGGGGCATAAAGCGCGGTCAGCGCGATGCCCGCCACGGCGGTCGGCAGCGCAAAGGGCAGGTCCACCACGGCATCGACCAGCCGCCGGCCGGGGAATTCGTAGCGCGCCAGCACCCATGCCAGCAGCGTGCCGAAAATCAGGTTGAACACGGCCGCAAAGAAGGCCAGCCGGAACGACAGGTAAAGCGCGGCCCAGACGCGGGGCGTGTTCACCGTGTTCCAGACCCCGGCAGGCCCGTAGCTGATGCCTTGCGCCAGCAGCGCCCCGATCGGCAGCAGCACGATCACCGACAGCATCGTCAGGGTGATCCCCATGCCAAGGCGGAACCCCGGCATGGGAGATTTCTGAGCTTGAGAGCGGAGCGCCAGCGCCATCGCTTATTTCCCGCTATAGATCTGATCGAAGGTGCCGCCATCGCCGAAATGCTCGGGCTGCGCTTTCTTCCAGCCGCCGAAATCGGCGATGGTCACCAGATCCAGTTTTGGGAAGCGTGCCACGTCGTCTGCATTGGCGGCGCTGGTATCCCATGCGCGGTAATAGTGTTTGAAGGCCAGCGCCTGCCCTTCGGGCGAATACAGGAACTGCAGATAGGCATCGGCCAGCGTCTTTTGTTCATCGTCGGCGATGTTCTTGTCAACCAGAGCCACCGGCGGTTCGGCCAGGATCGAAACCGAGGGAACCACGATGTCGAACTGGTCGTCGCCCAATTCGTTCAGCGCCAGATAGGCTTCGTTTTCCCAGGCCAGCAGCACGTCGCCGATTTCGCGCTGGGTGAAGGTCGTGGTCGAGCCACGCGCGCCGCTGTCCAGCACGGGGACGTGCTTGTAGATCTCGCCCACGAATTCCTTGGGATCCAGGTTGTTCTTCTGGGCATAGGCCCATGCCGCCAGATAATTCCAGCGCGCCCCGCCCGAGGTTTTTGGGTTCGGCGTGATGACCTCGATGCCGTCCTTGGTCAGGTCGTTCCAGTCCTTGATCCCCTTGGGGTTTCCCTCGCGGACAAGGAACACGATGGTCGAGGTATAAGGCGACGAGTTGTGCGGCAGACGCGACTGCCAATCCTCGGGCAGCAGGCCCTTGGCGGCGATCTGGTCGATGTCGGATGCCAAGGCCAGCGTGACAACCTGCGCTTTCAGGCCGTCGATCACTGAACGCGCCTGCGCACCCGAACCGCCATGCGAGGTTTCGATCGTCGGCGCCTTGTGGCCCTCGGCTTCCCATTTCGCGGCAAAGGCTTCGTTCACTTCGCGATACAACTCGCGCGTCGGGTCATAGCTGACGTTCAGCAGCGTGTTTTCCGCATGGGCCTGACCACCGGCCAGCAGCGCCAGACCGCTGACGGTCACGATCGCAGCCAGCGTGCGGCGACCAGCCAAGCCAAGGCAGCGCGACAGGATGCCCTGACGCAGCGGGTAGCCCGTCTGTTCCTTGGTGCCGTCCTGAACGGTCAGGCGGCCATCGAAATGGCGGCGCACAACGCGTCCATGGGCAAGCTGGGTGTCGTTCACGCGAATGGTGCGGATCATGGCGACTTTCCTCGTAACTCGGTTCCGGGCCTTTCGGGCCAAGGCTTCATGTCCACAATTACGACAGAGTTAGTCGTTAATATCAAGAAAAAAGACGAATAATTCTATCGTTTTTAATATTGTTATTTTTCATACTATTATACGAAAGAAAACGGTTGCAGCACCGGGTTTTTCGACCACCTGAGCCGCGCAAAAACAGCGCCTGGAAGCGAATTCGACGTAGAATCGTAGTCTATTCTGAAAAAATTTGGCCGCGCTTTCGGGGTCGAAAACGCGGCCAGCTAGACGTTTGTTTTACGGCGCGGACTAACCCGGCAGTTGTTCCTCGGCCTTTTGGGCCAGGGCTTCGGCACGGGCGGCAAGCTCGGCCATAGCCTCCGACAGGCTGGCGGGAACCACCGGAACCTCGACCCGCGCGGGGTTGGTCTTCAACCGCGACAACTCGCGTTCGGCAGTGATGGCGCGGTCCTCGAACGCAGTCGTGCGCTCGGCCAGCATCAACCCGGCCAGCAGCAGCAGGCGCGGTTCAGGCATCCGGCCCGCCTGCTCAAGGATATGCTGCGCCTCAGTATCCAGCAGGGCGGCGGCGCGTTTCAGCAGCCGCTCCTCGCCCTCCTGGCAGGCCAGCGTATAGGTCTTGTGCCCAATCGAAAAATCGACCTCGGCCATGTGTCAGCCCCTTTCCTGTTCGGATGCGGCCAGCGTGTCCTCCAGCGCCGCATCGGTCGCGACCGGGCTTTCCACGATGGCAGGCGTATCTGCGGGGCGCACGGATGCGGCAGGCGCGCCCAGCATCCGGTCCAGCGTGTCAACGATGTCGCCCATCTGCGCGACTTCGGCATCGCGGGCCGCGCGCAAAGCCGCGATCTCGGCCTGCAAAGCCTGATGCGGGGCGTCATCCACCCCTTCCAGCAGCGCGCGGTTGGCGCGGGCCAGATCCTCGTTCGCGGCGGCAAGGCGCGCGGCTTCGTCGCTGGCGGCGCTTAGCCGGTCATTCGCCTCGGCCAGCCGCGTCTCGAAGGTCGCGATCAGCGCGGCCTGCTTGTCGTGCAGCGCGGCAAGCTCATCCGACAGGCGGCGGTTTTCATCCTGCAGGCCATCGGCCGGGACAGCGGCGCGGGATGCCGTGCGGTCGATATACTGGTCAAGGCGGTCCAGCGCCGCGATCAGCCGCTTTTCGCTGGCGTTGAGGTCGTCTTTCATCGGGCGGGGTCCTTTCGGTCGCTCGTCCTTGGGCGTGATGTAACTTTTTGGCATCACTCCGCCCATATGACAAGCAAAGGCTGGGCCATACCCCTGCCCGTTCGCGCATTCGCGCCGATCGCGCGGCTTTTCACATCGCCTGCGCATGCCTATAAGGCGGCAGCACAACCGACAGAGAGGCCAGATGCGCAGCGCCACCATCACCCGCGAAACGGCCGAGACCCGGATCGAGGTCACGCTGAACCTTGACGGCACCGGCGTCTATGACAACCAGACCGGCGTCGGGTTCTTCGATCACATGCTGGACCAACTGTCGCGCCATTCGCTGATCGACCTGACGGTGCGCGCCAAGGGCGACCTGCATATCGACGATCACCACACCGTCGAAGATACCGGCATCGCCATCGGTCAGGCTCTGGTCCGCGCGCTGGGGGATAAAAAGGGCATTCGCCGCTATGGCAGCTTTCACCTTGCGATGGATGACGCGCTGATCCGCGCGGCGCTGGATTTGTCGGCGCGGCCGTTCCTGATCTGGAACGTCGATTTCCCGACCGCCAAGATCGGCACCTTCGACACCGAACTGGTGCGCGAATTCTTTCAGGCGCTGTCCACGCATGGCGGCATCACGCTGCATGTGGACCGCCTGCATGGCCTGAACAGCCACCACATTGCCGAAGCGGCCTTCAAGGCCGTCGCCCGCGCGCTGCGCGAAGCGGTCGAGCCTGACCCCCGCATGGCGGGCGTGCTGCCCTCGACCAAGGGCGCGTTGTGATGCGGGTCGCCCTGGTCGATTACGACAGCGGCAACCTGCATTCGGCGGAAAAGGCATTCGCGCTGATGGGGCGCGACGTGGGCGCGCAGGTCATCGTGACCTCGGACCCCGAGGCGGTGGCCGACGCCGACCGGATCGTCCTGCCCGGCGACGGGGCGTTCCCCGCCTGCCGCAAGGCTCTGGACGAGGTGCCGGGCATGGTCGATGCGCTACGCGATGCGGTGCTCGCGCGCGGCGTGCCCTTCATGGGCATCTGCGTCGGAATGCAGATGCTGGCCGAAACCGGGCACGAATATCGCGAGACTGCCGGCCTTGGCTGGATCGGTGGCCAGATACAGGCCATCCGTGCGCCCGGCCTGAAAGTGCCGCATATGGGCTGGAACGACCTGACGGTGCATGGCGCGCATCCTGTGCTGGACGGCATCAAGACCGGCGATCACGCCTATTTCGTGCATAGCTGGCAGTTTGACGTGACCGATCCGGCCCATCTGCTTGCGACGGTGGATTACGGCAGCGCGGTGACGGCGGTGGTCGGGCGCGACAATATTGTCGGCTGCCAGTTCCACCCGGAGAAATCGCAGGATGTCGGCCTGCGGATCATCGCGAACTTCCTGCGCTGGCGCCCCTAAGGGCGCAAGCCCTCGCCTTCGCGGCCCCTTGGATGGGGGCGGCGAAGGCGCGCCCGGTTCAGCGAACCTGCGTCCATGTTTGCGTCTTGCAGAACACCGCCACACAGCCCGACACGCTCAGCGTCTTGCCGTTCAGCACCATCTTGGACTTATAGGTCTTGTCCGCACCCGGATCCCAGATCGTCCCGCCCGAGAATTTGCCGCCGCCATCGTCGGTCATCCCCGCCACGATGTTCTTGCCAGTATGGGCCGAGCTGATTTCCTTGCCTGCCTTGTCGAAGGATTTCACCAGCCGCCCGCAATATTTGCCGCCGCAGTCATAGAATTCGACCATGCCGACATGGCCCTGATCGTTGGCCTGCGTCTGGAAGATACCGCCGATGCCATCGGCTTGCGCAGCACCCGCGCCCAGCATCAGCATCATGGCGAAAGCCCAAGATTTCATAGTGATTCCTCCCCCTGCGGGTCCGTGCCCGACAGGACAAGGATGCGCCTGCAACCCCGGCGCGATCAAGACTGACGTGGCGTTGGCGGGCCGCAGCCTGCGACCCTGCGGCCCCTTTCCGATCTTGCCGCCATGTGGCAAAGGGGCGCCAACCACAGGAGAGATGCGATGATCCTTTACCCCGCCATCGACCTCAAGGACGGCAATTGCGTGCGCCTGCTGCGCGGCGACATGGAGGCGGCGACCGTCTTCGGCACCGACCCCGCTGCACAGGCCCTGGCGTTTCAGGAAGCGGGTGCGCAATGGCTGCATCTGGTCGATCTGAACGGCGCCTTCGAAGGCCATCCCGTGAACGCCGCAGCGGTCGAGGCGATTCTGGCCGCGACCGACATTCCCGCCCAGCTTGGCGGCGGTATCCGCGACATGGCCACCATCGAAAGCTGGCTGGATCGCGGTCTGGCCCGCGTCATTCTGGGCACGGTGGCGGTCGAACAGCCCAGCCTTGTCCGCGAAGCAGCGCTGGCATTTCCCGGAAAGATCGCGGTCGGCATCGACGCCCGCGGCGGCCGTGTCGCGACCCGCGGCTGGGCCAAGGAGACCGACGTGATGGCCGTCGATCTGGCCCGCCAGTTCGAAGACGCCGGCGTGTCCGCCATCATCTATACCGACATCGACCGCGACGGCGCCATGCAAGGGCCGAATATCGCAGCGACCGAAGCTCTGGCGCGGGCCGTCAATATCTCGGTCATCGCGTCTGGCGGCGTCAGCTCGATGCAGGATCTGCTGGCGCTGCGCGACACGCGGGTCATTTCGGGTGCGATCTCGGGGCGGGCGCTTTATGACGGCGCGATCAATCTGGGCGAGGCGCTGCGCGCGCTGGCCTGATGATCCGCAAGGGTCCCCTGCCCGGTCCGAACCCGTTGGACGGGTATCGCAGGCCGGGCGATTTTCTTGATTGCTACAGCGCGCCCTCGGGCCTTTCCGCGCCCGAGGCTGCGCGTATCATCACCGCATTTCCCGGCTGGGCCAAGCGCCTGCTGGCATTGCGCAATGCCTTGATGCGGCCCTTTGGCCTGCGGGTCGAACCGCGCGAGCCCGGCCCCTACGGCTTTTTCCCGGCCGAGATTGAAAGCCCCGATCATGTGCTGCTGGGCTTTGACGACCGGCATCTGGATTTCCGCATCCTGATCCTGCGTGCGGATGGCCGCATCCATTGCGCGACATGGGTGGGGCCGCATCATATCGGCGGCAGGCTTTACCTTTGCGCTGTCATGCCATTTCACATATTGATCCTGCGAAACGCGATGGCGCGGCTGATGCGCGCCCCGGAAGGCCAAAGAACATGCTGAAAACCCGTGTGATCCCTTGTCTGGACGTGGCCGATGGTCGCGTGGTCAAGGGCGTGAACTTTGTCGATCTGGTGGATGCCGGCGATCCCGTCGAAGCCGCCCGCGCCTATGACGCGGCGGGCGCGGATGAGATCTGCTTTCTGGACATCCACGCCACACATGAAAACCGTGGCACCATGTTCGATCTGGTGACCCGCACGGCGGAAGCCTGTTTCGTGCCGCTGACCGTGGGCGGCGGCGTGCGCAGCCACAATGACGTGCGTGCGCTGCTGCTGGCGGGCGCCGACAAGGTCAGCTTCAACTCGGCCGCCGTGGCGAACCCCGATGTCATTGCCGAGGCCGCTGACCGCTTTGGCAGCCAATGCATTGTCTGCGCCATCGACGCCAAAACGGTCGCGCCCGGCAAATGGGAAATCTTTACCCATGGCGGGCGCAAGCCCACCGGCATCGACGCGGTGGAATTCGCCCGCACCGTCGCCGCCAAGGGCGCGGGCGAGATCCTGCTGACCAGCATGGACCGCGACGGCACCAAATCCGGCTTCAACATCCCGTTGACCCGCGCCGTGGCCGATGCCGTATCGATCCCCGTCATCGCATCCGGCGGCGTCGGCGCGTTGGAACATCTGGCCGAAGGCGTGATCGAAGGTCACGCCAGCGCCGTTCTGGCGGCCTCGATCTTTCACTTCGGAACCTTCACCGTGCGTCAGGCCAAGGAACACATGGCCGCCGCAGGCATCCCCATGAGGCTGGCATGAGCGGTATCCAACGACTGGCCGACACCATCGCCGCCCGCAAGGGCGCTGACCCGGACACAAGCTGGACCGCCAAGCTGCTGTCCAAAGGCCCCGAGAAATGCGCCGAGAAATTCGGCGAGGAGGCCGTCGAGGCGATCATCGAGGCCGTCAAGGGCGACCGCGCCCGCCTGACCTGCGAAGCGGCGGACGTGATCTATCACCTGCTGGTCATGCTGGCGGCGCGCGATGTGACGCTGGCCGATGTGGAAAATGAACTGGACCGCCGCGAAGGGCGTTCGGGAATCGAGGAAAAGGCTTCACGGACATGAAGACATGCTCGATCAACTGCTTGCGGAATTCCAACGCCCGATGAGCCTGCCGCTGCCGGTCGTGACCCTTCGACTGGTCATGGCTCTGCTGCTGGGCGGCGTGATCGGCTGGGAGCGTGAGGCAAAGCACCGTCAGGCCGGGCTGCGCACCCATATGCTGATCTCGCTGGCGGCTGCCTGTTTCACGCTGGTCGCGATGGAATTGGCCGAGGCGTTTAGAACCCATCCCGGCGAACAGCGCACCGATCCGTTCCGGCTGATCGAGGCGGTGACGGCAGGCGTGGCCTTTCTGGCCGCCGGGTCGATCATCACGCGGGGCGGCGATGTGCGTGGCGTCACCACCGGCGCATCCATGTGGCTATGCGGCGCGATCGGGCTGTGCTGCGGCACGGGCGATCTTTGGCTGGCGATCATGGTCACCCTGCTCGCCATCGCCGTGCTGTTCGTGGTCCGGCAGCTGATCAGCCCTGTCCTGCGCGACGAAGATTAGCGCGGAACGGTCACGACCTTGACCGCACCACCCTGCGCGGAAAGCGCAATCTCTCCGGCGGCAAGACGCAGCGCGTCCTGACCGAACACCTCGGAACGCCAGCCCGACAGCGCGGGCAGGTCGCGCGCGCCCGACGCAATCGCATCCAGATCGGCAGCCGAAGCGATCAGGCGGGGCGCAACCCCTGCCTCATCCGATTTGGCTTTCAGCAGCACGCGCAGCAATTCGGCCAGCGCGGCATTGCCGGGGCGGCCCGGTTCTTCGGGGGCGGGCTTGGGCAGATCCTTGGTTTCCAGACCAGCCTTGACCGCGGCAAGGATACCGTTCGCAATCTCTCCGCGCCGCGCGTCGCGCAGCAGCAGGCGGGATTTGCCCAGATCGGCCTCGGACAGCGGTTTGGTCGAGGCAAGCTCGATCAGCGCATCGTCCTTGAAGACGCGGGCACGGGGAATGTCGCGTTCCTGCGCATAGTTTTCGCGGAAGCGGGCCAGTTCCCGCACCACCGCCAGAAAACGCGGCGAGCCCGAGCGGGTGCGCACACGTTCCCAAGCCTCTTCGGGGCGGGTGATATAGGTTTCGGGGTTCAGCAGCACCGCCACTTCTTCCTGAAGCCACGGCGCGCGCCCGGTCTTGTCCAGCTGCGCCGCAAGGAATTCATAGATCGCGCGCAGATGCGTCACATCGGCCAGCGCATAGCTTGCCTGCGCCTCGGACAGCGGGCGGTGCGACCAGTCGGTAAAGCGCGAGGATTTGTCCAAGGGCTGACGCGCGATCTTTTTCACCAGCGTCTCATAACCCACCTGTTCGCCGAAACCGCAGACCATCGCGGCAATCTGGGTATCGAACA
This sequence comes from Paracoccus laeviglucosivorans, assembly GCF_900182695.1. GTDB lineage: Bacteria > Pseudomonadota > Alphaproteobacteria > Rhodobacterales > Rhodobacteraceae > Paracoccus > Paracoccus laeviglucosivorans. The sequence goes on along the minus strand of NZ_FXTK01000005.1, from coordinate 113,144 downwards.
GCGGATCGGGCAGCACGCCTGCATCGTGGAAAAAGATTTCCAGATCCTGACGGGCTGCATGGAAAACCTTGACCGTCGCCTTGTGGCGGAACAGGTCGTAAAGCGGCTCAAGCGACAGATTGCCCAGCAGCGGGTCGATCAGCACAGCGGTCCCGCCATCGGCCTTGGTGCCAGAGGCGGGCGGAAGCGCCGCCTGAATCAGACACAATTTGGAGTAATAGGTCCGTTCCCGCAGGAATTCGGTGTCCAGCGTCACATAAGGCTGGGCCTTGGCCAGTTCGCAGAATTCGGCCAGTTCTGCAGTCGTCGTGATCGTGCGGATTTCGTCGTGCTTGGCGGTCGTCGGTTGGGCTGGCATGGGGCTCTTTCAGGCATGGGCGGGGCGTCCGCCGAATCTATATTCCGGCCATGCGGCAGTCTTTCCTAAAAATCAAGGCGCTACGTCACGACCTACAGCGGATCGATGTCGCCCTGTGCCCGCATTGCCTCGAATTCGGTGACAAACGCCGCAAGACGCCCGTTGGCGATCGCGTCGCGCAGGCCCGCCATCAGTTCCTGAAAATAGTGCAGGTTGTGCCAGGTCAGCAGCATCCCCGAAATCATTTCGCCCGAACGGAAGACATGGTGCAAATAGGCGCGGCTATAGCCGGTGCATGCGGGACAGGTGCAGTCGGCGTCCAAGGGGCGCGGGTCATCGGCATGACGCGCGTTCTTGATGTTGACCTGACCACGCCGTGTCCATGCCTGACCCGTCCGGCCCGAACGCGACGGCAGCACGCAATCCATCATGTCAACGCCGCGTACGACCGCGCCCACGATGTCGTCGGGCTTGCCCACGCCCATCAGGTAGCGCGGCTTGTCTTCGGGCAGGAAGCCGGGCGCATAGTCCAGCACGCCGAACATCGCGTCCTGCCCCTCACCCACCGCCAGCCCGCCGATGGCGTAGCCTTCGAAACCGATGGCTTTCAGCGCGGTCGCCGATTCCTCGCGCAGTTCGGGCGTGACGCCACCCTGCATGATGCCGAAAAGCGCATGGCCGGGCCGGTCGCCAAAGGCGTCGCGCGAGCGTTGCGCCCAACGCATCGACATGCGCATGGATGCCGCAACCTCGGCATCCGTTGCGGGCAGTGCGGGACATTCGTCAAAGGCCATGACGATGTCGCTGCCCAGCAGGCGCTGAATTTCCATGCTGGTTTCGGGCGACAGGAAGTGCTTTGAGCCGTCCACATGGCTGGCAAAGGTCACGCCTTCCTCGGTCAGTTTGCGCAGGCCCGCAAGCGACATGACCTGAAATCCGCCCGAATCGGTCAGGATGGGGCGTTCCCAGTTCATGAATTTGTGCAGGCCGCCCAGCCGCGCCACGCGCTCGGCCCCCGGACGCAGCATCAGGTGATAGGTATTGCCCAGCAGAATATCGGCCCCGGTGGCGCGCACCGATTCCGGCAACATCGCCTTGACGGTCGCCGCCGTGCCCACAGGCATGAATGCGGGTGTGCGGATCTCGCCCCGAGGGGTCTGGATCGCGCCGGTGCGGGCGCGGCCATCGGTGGCCGATACGGAAAATGCGAATCTCTGGGTCATGCCCGCGCAGATATGCGCTTTGGACCCGCGATGGAAGGCCCGCTTACGCCCCTGCTGCGCGAAGCAGTTTTGCCCGCGCGGGCGGAATCGCGCGAATCTCCAGCCCGGTGAAGACATGCAGCGTGTTCAACTGGCTATCGACCACCGCATGATCGCTGACCCAACCACCCATCGCCAGATAGGACCGCAGCAAAGGCGGCATCCCTGCCATAGCAGCGCGCGGATCGGGCTTGCGCAGCCGCAGCGCACGGGCAAAGCGGAACACCTTGGGCGCCTTGACGCGCGGCAGCCAACGCTTAGGCGCCAGGTGCCGTTCGCGCAACATGGCAAAGGTATCTTCATAGCCCTGCGTATCCGTGCCCATGAAGCTTGAGCAGCCGAACAGCATTTCCACCTGTTCCTGATCGACATGACGGGCCAGCGCACCCCATGCCAGGCGCAGGATGTCGGGATCGTGCCATTCGGGATGGATGCAGAAACGCCCGATCTCGACCATCTTGCCGTCGAATTCGCGCAGGCGGGACAGATTGTAATAGCGCGCGGAATAGCTGTCGCCGATCTCGTGACCGCCCGAAAGCGTCAGCATCCGAAAACACGCGATAAGTTGTCCCGATGATTCGCGAATCAACACATGCGTGCATCGGTCGTCGTAATCGTCGGCATCCACCGCCTCGGGCATGTCCGACATGGCGCGCTTGCCAATGAAACATAACCAGCGCAAACGCTGTGCTTCTAGGATTTCCGCTGCGTTTTCGGCGGTGCGGACTTCGTAGCGGCCTTTGTGCAATGCCATCATGGCACTCCTGCCCAATCCCCGGAAGACGGGGGCGAACGCGCCCGCCTTGTTCCTGTCCTCCCTGCACCTATCTTGTAACAGCAGCGCAAACAAATGAAGGGCCAAGATGACTGACCGCATCACGAAATCCGATGCCGAATGGCGGGCTGAACTGGACGACGAAACCTATCGCGTCACGCGCCAGGCCGGGACCGAGCGTCCGTTTTCGCATCCGGGCTTTCCCAAGGGACCGGGGCATTACGAATGCGTCTGCTGCGGTGCGCGGCTGTTTGACGGCGATGCCAAGTTTGAAAGCCATTGCGGCTGGCCCAGCTTTTCCAAGCCCGGCGGCGCGATCGACGAACATCGCGACATCACCCACGGCATGATCCGCACCGAGGTGCGCTGCCACCGCTGCGACGCGCATCTGGGCCACGTCTTCCCGGACGGACCACCGCCCACGGGCCTGCGCTATTGCATCAACGGGGTGGCGCTGCGCTTCGTGTCCGACGCCGCCTGAACCGCCCGCCTGTTACGAAAAAAGCGCCCCACGGGGCGCTTTTCTTATTGCTGATCCAGCAATTGCCCGGCCGAGACGCGGCCCACATTGCCCATCAGCTGCCGGATCAGGCCACTGCCGGACACGCCCGTATCGGTCACGCGGCGCGACAGCACGACGACTTGGCCGCGTTCCTGCCCAAAGCGTTCGACATTCGACACCGTGCCGCCTTCGTTGAAGCTGATGGCCAGCACCTGCCGGTCAACCTCGCGCGGGGGGCGGGCCCCGAAGGTTTCCCAGCGCGACCCGACGTAATACCAGGCCGAGCCGGTCAGCAGCCCCTGCGCGCTGGGACGACCAATCATCCCTTCCAGCTGGTCCTGCCGGGTCTGGCCCACGACAACCTGCGAAAGCTCATGCTCCGGCGGCACATAGCCGTGGTTGCGATAGGTGGCCTGACAGGCAGCAAGCGCCATCGGCACGGTCAACACGAGAGCCATGATCTGCCGCCTGGAAATCTTCATCTTGCCACCTGTTTCTTGTCGCGGCTGTTGACGCCGCGGGACCGACTTAGCAAACTCGCGCCCCGCGCTCAAGAATATCCCAAGCCGGCGTCATATCACGGAAAGGCCAGCAAAATGTCGCAACCCTCGCAGCCGCAGAGCCGCTACCGCGTGGCCCAGCTTAATCCGCGCCAGCCAACCGCCTTCACTTTGGCCCCCGATGCCGAGGCCCGCGCCGCAATTGCAGCAGAACTTGGCATCTCGGCCCTGTCCTCGCTGCGTTTTACCGGCGAAATCCGGCCTGCACCCAGCGAAGCATGGGAAGTGATCGGCCAGCTTTCCGCCAAGGTCGTGCAACCCTGCGTGGTGACGCTGGCCCCGGTCAAGACCGCGATCAGCGAATCCGTGCATCGCGTCTTTTCGCCCCATACCGCCACGCCATCGGGCGATGACGTGGAGATGGGTGATGAAGAACTGGAGCCGCTGGGCCAGTTCATCGACGTAGACGCCATCATGATCGAGGCGCTGACTCTTGCCCTGCCGCTTTATCCCCGCGCCGAAGGTGCCGAACTGGACACCCCCGAGGATGCCGAGGACGAAGGCGAGACCCGCAAGCCTTTCGCCGGGCTTGCTGATCTGCTGAAACAGCCCAGGAACTAGGCCGTCGCGTTCGGGCGCTGCTCATCTTCCCAATGGGTGTCCATCACGGGACCAAGGTTCAGCGGCGCCAGCATCCCCTGCCCCAGCACGTGATCGGCGGCCTTTTCGCCGGTCATGATGGACGGCGCATTCAGGTTGCCGTTGGTGATGCGCGGAAAGACCGAGCTGTCGGCCACCCGCAGCCCCTCGACCCCGATCACCCGCAATTCGGGATCGACCACCGCCATCGGATCGTCCGCACGCCCCACCCGCGCCGTGCCGCAGGGATGGAATGCCGATTCGGCATGTTCGCGGATAAAGGCATCGATCTCGGCATCGCTGGTGACACCTTCGCCCGGCTGTATCTCGTGCCCCTTGTATTCCGCAAATGCCGGCTGGTCGAAAATCTCGCGCGTCAGTCGGACGCAGGCGCGGAATTCCGCCCAGTCGTCGGGATGGGACATATAGTTAAAGCGGATTTCCGGGGCTGCGGTCGGATCGGCCGAGGTCAGCCGCACCGTGCCCCGCGATTTCGAGCGCATCGGCCCGACATGGACCTGGAAGCCATGCCCTTCGGCTGCCGCCTTGCCGTCATAGCGCACGGCCAAAGGCAGGAAGTGATATTGGATGTCGGGATACTCGACGCCCGCCCGCGACCGGATGAAGCCGCAGCTTTCGAACTGGTTCGACGCGCCAAGACCCGTCCCCGTCGCCAGCCATTGCGCCCCGATCGAGCCTTTGCCCCACAGGTTCCAATGCTTGTAAAGCGTGATGGGCTTGGTCGCGGTGAACTGCATATAGACCTCAAGATGGTCCTGCAGATTTGCGCCCACGCCGGGGCGATCCGCCCGGACCTCGATCCCATGCTCGGCCAGATGATCCGCCGGACCGATGCCCGACAGCATCAGCAACTTGGGCGTATTGATCGAACTGGCTGACAGGATGACCTCCTGGCTGGCGCGGAACACCGTGACGCCGCGATTGTTGCGCACCTCGACGCCCACCGCGCGGCCATCCTCGAACACAACGCGCTGCGCCAGACCGCGCCGCAAACGCAGCAGCCCGGTTTCCTGCGCCGGGCGCAAATAGGCGTTGGCCGCGGACCAGCGGCGACCTTCCCAGATCGTCGCCTCCATCGCGCCGAAACCTTCCTGACGCGCGCCATTGTAATCCTCGGTCGTGGGATAGCCCGCCTGCCGCCCCGCCCTGATAAAGGCGTCGAACAACGGATTCTTGCGCGACCCCCGCGTCACATGCAGCGGCCCTTCGGACCCGCGATAATCGCTGACCGCACTATGCGAGGTTTCCATCCGCTTGAAATAGGGCAGCACATCGGCATAGCCCCAGCCGGTTGCACCGCTTTCGGCCCAATATTCGTAATCCTTGGCGTGGCCGCGCACAAAGACCATCCCGTTGATCGAGGATGAGCCGCCCACGACCTTGCCGCGCGGCGTGACAAGCTTGCGGCCACCCAGATGCGCCTCGGGGACCGAAGAAAACCCCCAGTCATAGCGGCGCATGTTCATGGGATAGGACAGCGCGGCGGGCATCTGGATGAACGGCCCCGCATCGGTTCCGCCATATTCGATAATATCGACGCGCTTGCCCGCCTTGACCAGCCGGTAAGCCAAGGCGCAGCCTGCCGAGCCTGCGCCGACGATCACATAATCCGGGATCATGCCTGCCTCCCCTGCTCCGCACCTGCGGATTTCTCAGTTCTCCAAATACCCATGCCGACCGCGCCACAGGCGGGGCGGCGCTCAGTAAGGCGCATCGACGCCCCCCATGCCGACATAGACCGATTTCAGCTGCGAATAATGCTCGATGGCTGCGGCCGAATTCTCGCGCCCGACACCCGACAATTTACTGCCGCCAAAGGGAGCTTCGACCGGCGTCAGGTTATAGGCGTTGATCCAGGTCGTCCCCGCCTCCAGCGCCGCAGCGACGCGGTGGCCGCGGGCCAGATCACGGGTGAACACCCCTGCCGCCAGACCGTAAGGCGTGGCGTTGGCGCGGGTCACGGCCTCCTCCTCGGTCGCAAAGCGCAGCACCGTCATCACCGGACCGAAGATTTCTTCACGCGCAATGAACATGTCGTCACCCGCATCGGCAAAGACGGTCGGCGGCACGAAGGCCCCTTCGCCCACTCCGCCGCAGACCAGCCGCGCACCTTCGGCCTGTCCGCGTTCGATGGCCGCGCGAATTTTTGCCAGCTGCGCCGGGCTGACGATGGGGCCGTGCTGGGTGTCATCGTCCAGCGGATCGCCGATCTTCACGCCAGCCAACCGCTCGGCCAACCGCTCAAGGAAACGCGGCAGGATGCCGTCCTGCACAAAGACGCGCGTGCCGTTCGAACAGATCTGGCCCGAGGAATAGAAATTCGCCAGCATCGCTGCGCCGATCGCATCCTCAAGGCTGGCATCGTCGAAGACGATCAGCGGCGACTTGCCACCCAGTTCCATCGTGACATGGCGCATCCCTTCGGCGGCGGCGGCATAGACCTTTTGCCCGGTGCTGACCGAGCCGGTCAGCGATACCTTGGCCACGCGCGGATCGGTAACCAGCGCCGCACCTACTGCCCCGCGCCCCTGCACGACGTTGAAGATGCCTGCAGGCAACCCGGCCTCGGTGAATATCTCGGCCAGCTTCAACGCGCCCAGCGGCGTCTCCTCGCTGGGTTTGAAGACCATGGCATTGCCCATGACCAGCGCGGGCGCGGCCTTCCAGCAGGCGATCTGGCTTGGATAGTTCCATGCGCCGATGCCCGCACAGACGCCCAGAGCTTCGCGGATCGTATAGACGAAATCGCCGCCCAGGGGGATCGTCTGCCCGGTGATCGTCGCGGCCAGCCCTGCGAAATATTCCAGCGCATCCGCGCCCGAAGGCCAGTCTGCCACCCGCGTTTCCTGAATGGGCTTGCCGGTGTCCAATGTCTCAAGCCGGGCCAGTTCCTCGCCACGCTCGCGGATCAGCATGGCGGCGCGCATCAGGATACGACCGCGTTCGACCGGACGCAGCGCGGCCCATGCCGGTTGCGCCTTTGCGGCGGCGGCGGTGGCAGCGGCCACCTGCGCCCCGGTCGCCTCATGCAGGGTCGCGATGACTTCGCCGGTATAGGGGTAATGCACGGGCAGCGCCGCGCCCTGCCCCTCGACCGGGCGACCGTCGATGTAAAGGCTGGCTGTGGGTTGGGCGGAGTGGCTCATGGCAGGACCTTTTCAAGATAATCCAATGTCAGGCGTTCGGCGGCTTCGGCGTCGGGCGCATCCGACAATGCCGCGCGCAGGTAAACGCCATCTATCAACGCGCCCAGCGTCCGGGCGGTATTGGCCGCCTCGGCACCCACCAAGGGGCGCAGCACGGCCATCAGGTTCGAATGCAGCCGCCGATGATAGACGCGCAAAAGCCGCGCCGCCTCGGGATCGACCAGCGCGAGTGCGTAGAAATTCAGCCACGCCGCGATGGTTTCACGCTCAAAGTTCGCGCCGCCGAAACTGGCATGGATGATGGCGTAAAGCCGCGCGCGCGATCCTTGAGCGCCATGCAACGCATCAAGGTTCGTTTGTCGGTATTGGGTCAGAATGTGCCGCATTGCGGCAAGAAAGATTCGTTCTTTCGATCCGAAATAGTGATGCGCCAAAGCTGTGGACATCCCCGCCTCACGCGCGATCTGGGCCACGGTCACGTCCAATGACCCCGCACGGCCCACCGTCGCTATGGTAGCGTTGATTAATGCTGCCTTTCGGATAGGTTCTGCACCTAGTTTTGGCATCGAAGGGGACCGGACCTGTTGAATATGCGAAGGAAACCCAGCGCTAACCGTCTTTTGATTGACTCGTCAATCAATAAAAGCCTTAATCGGGCAACAGTCAATAAAACAGGGAGATACAAATGACATTTCGCCGCACCGCCGCATTCCTTGCCGGTCTGGCTACCTTGGCTGCCGGAACAGGAACGGCGCTGGCCCAAGAGCCGGCAGCGTGCCGTGATGTCGTGTTCTCGGATGTCGGCTGGACCGACATCTCTTCGACCACGGCGCTGGCATCGACCGTGCTGACGGCCTTGGGCTACAAGACCGAAACGAAGATCCTGTCCCTGCCCGTCACCTATACGGCGATGGCCAAGAATGACGTGGACGTGTTTCTGGGCAACTGGATGCCCAGTCAGGAAAACGACCTGAAACCCTATCGCGACAGCGGCACGGTCGAGGTGCTGCGCACCAACCTGACCGGTGCGAAATACACCCTTGCCACGAACGAGGCGGGCGCCAAGCTGGGCATCGACGATTTCGGCAAGATCGCAGCGCATAAGGACCAGCTCGACGGCAAGATCTACGGGATCGAGCCGGGCAATGACGGCAACCGCCTGCTGCTTGAGATGGTGACGGACAACAAGTTCGACCTTGGCACCTTCGAAATCGTCGAAAGCAGCGAACAGGGGATGCTGGCTCAGGTGGCCCGCGCCGACGGTGCGGATCAGCCGGTGGTTTTTCTTGGCTGGGCACCGCATCCGATGAACAATCAGTTCAAGATGACCTATCTTGCTGGCGGCGATGACGTGTTTGGCCCGGATTTTGGCGGCGCAAGGGTGGATACCAACGTTCGTGCGGGTTATGCAGCCGAATGCCCGAACGTCGGAAAATTCCTGTCGAACCTAGAATTTACGTTGCCGATGGAAAACGACGTGATGGGCTTGATCCTCAACGACGGCTCGGACCCGGCGACTGCTGCCGAAACTTGGCTGAAAGCCAATCCCGATGCCGCCAAGCCCTGGCTGGACGGTGTGACGACCTTCGACGGCGGCGATGCCGTGGCTGCGCTGAACGAGGCGCTGCAATAAGCGTTGGTGGGCGAGGCGCCGGTCTCGCCCCTCTGTCTCCAATGTCCTTCGGGGCGATTTCATCTACCCTTGCCGGGGCACGTCCCCCTTGCCTGACCGCCCCTGCGGGGCATGACGCAGGCTCGGCGCGAAATCCCGACCGGCAGAAAGAAAGAGACGCATGGACCAACTGACCGACCTTTTGACCGGGACCAAGATCCCCGTCGGCAAGACTGCCAAAGCGATCTTCGACTGGCTGAACGCCAATGCGGCATTTATCTTCAACGCCATATCCAAGGCCATGGATTCGCTGATCGGTGGCATCCTTTGGCTGCTGGAATTCCCGCATCCGCTGATCTTCACCCTGCTGATGGTCGCGCTGACATGGGCGTTGCAGCGCAGCTGGAAAACCTGCCTGCTGGTGGCGCTGGGTTTCCTGTTCGTGCTGAATCAGGGCTATTGGGAACCGATGATGCAATCGCTGACGCTGGTGCTTTCGGCCTGCGTCGTGTGCATGGCGATCGGCGTGCCCATCGGCATCGCCTGCGCCCACCGGCCCAAGCTTTACGCGTGGCTGCGCCCGGTGCTGGACCTGATGCAGACGCTGCCCACCTTCGTCTATCTGATCCCGGCCATCGTGTTCTTCGGCATCGGCATGGTGCCCGGCCTGATCGCCACGGTGATCTTCGTCCTGCCCGCCCCGATCCGCCTGACGCATCTGGGCATCAGCTCGACCCCCAAATCGCTGGTCGAGGCCGCGGTGGCCTTTGGTGCGACACCGCGCCAATTGCTGTGGAAGGTCGAACTTCCCAGCGCGCTGCCGCAGATCATGGCGGGCCTGAACCAGACCATCATGCTGTCCTTGTCCATGGTCGTCATCGCGGCGCTGGTCGGCGCATCGGGCCTTGGCGTGCCGGTCGTGCGCGCGCTGAACAGCGTGAACACGGCGCTGGGTTTCGAAAGCGGGTTCATCATCGTGATCGTCGCGATCATGCTGGACCGGATGCTGCGCGTGGGGAAAAACAATGACTGAACATCGCAACGCGGTCGAATTCGACAACGTCAACATCGTCTTTGGCGACAATCCCCAGGCCGCCCTGCCCCTGATGGATCAGGGTCTGGCGCGCGGCCCGATCAAGTCCGAAACCGGCCAGGTCCTTGGCGTCCACAATTGCAGCCTGAACGTGCGCGAGGGCGAGATTCTGGTCCTGATGGGCCTGTCCGGCTCGGGCAAATCCACGCTGCTGCGTGCGGTGAACGGGCTCAATCAGGTCTGCCGCGGCGATGTGCGGATCTGGGACGGCAAGCAGATGGCCTCGGTCACCAAGGCGCGGGGTGCCGAATTGCGGCGGCTGCGGCGGCACCATGTCGCGATGGTGTTTCAGCAATTCGGCCTGCTGCCGTGGCGCTCGGTCCGCGAAAATGTCGGACTGGGGCTTGAGCTTGCCGGCCTGCCGCAATCGGAACGCCACAAGCGGGTCGAGGCGCAGCTTTCGACGGTGGGCCTGACCGAATGGGCCGACCGCAAGGTGGGGGATCTGTCCGGCGGGATGCAGCAGCGCGTGGGTCTGGCCCGCGCCTTCGCGACCGAGGCGCCGATCCTTCTGATGGACGAACCCTTCAGCGCGCTGGACCCGCTGATCCGCACCCGGTTGCAGGACGAATTGCTGGAACTGCAGCAACGCTTCCAACGCAGCATCGTCTTTGTCAGCCACGATCTGGACGAGGCGTTCCGCATCGGCAACCGCATCGCCCTGATGGAGGGCGGGCGCATCGTGCAGGTCGGCACCGCGCGGGAAATCATCGCAAACCCCGTCGATGCCTATGTCGAGGATTTCGTGGCCCATATGAATCCGCTGGGCGTGCTGACCGCCGAAGACATGGCCGAACCGGGCGAAGCCCCCGGCGATCCCATCGCCCGCGACACGCCCGTGCGCGTCGCCATGCAGATGCTGACCGATACCGGAACCGAGGCGCTGGCCCTGCAGGGCGGCGGGCGTGTCACCCGTCATTCGATCATGCAACGCCTTGTCGCGCCGGGCGCGAAAAAGGGCGGCGCTGTCGAACACTAGTTGCGCCAAAACCATGACCCACCCCGCAAAATCCTGCGGGGTGGGTTGCAACGAATCGCATCCCGTGCCTATCAAGGCCTTGTTCTTGCAACCCTGAAGCAGAAAGGGCCTTCGTCATGATGACCAACATCGCCGCTCCGGCCGCCTTTTTTGCCGCCCATCGACGCCATTGGCGTGGGGCCAATCAGGGCTGACGGAACCGATCTGAACGCCCGATCGGGCTTTTCCCAAAGATCATGAACGACATTGCCTGACCGCGTTCGCGCGCGGCTGCGTCATGTCATTTTTCACACCTAGCTCAAGGACCGCGCTGCGCAAGCAGGCGGTATAACGGGATGAATGCGATACGTGTCTCGCGCGATTTGCGCGCGCCTTTGGACGACCTCATCAAGGATCACGGGCTGATCCGCGTCAGCTTTGCGCTGATGCGCGCGGCGTTAAGCAGGAAGACGCGCCCTCCACCCGTGACCAGCCTGCCGCCGCACCTGCTGCGCGACATCGGGCTGGATCCGCGCCATAATCCGTGGCGCTAGATTTGTTTGGCAAGATCCGGCGGCGGGGTGACGATGCCTCGCCGCTGCTTGGCCTCGCGCCAGGTGATATAGCTGATCGCGCCGATCATCACGCCGCCGCCAACCAGCACCCACATATCCACCGGTTCGGCAAAGACCAGAACGCCCAGCAGGCTGGCCCAGATCAGTTGCAGGAACACGACCGGCTGCGTCACCGTCAGGGGCGCTGCGACAAAGGCGCGGGTCATCGCATAATGCGCAGCCGTCGCAAAAAACGCGGTGCAGGCCAGCACCGCGCATTGCAGCATGGTTGGCGGCACCCAGTTCGCCGCCGCAATCGGCGCAAGGCCGATGCAGACCGTCAGCGACATCATCGCAACGACGACAGCGGGCGGCACCTGTTCGGACAGACGCTTGGCCACCAAATAGGACGCCCCGAACGCCACCGCAGCGCCAAGCTGTGCGATATGACCACCCTCCAGCACCCGCAGGCCGGGGCGCAGCACGATCATCGCGCCCATCAGCGCCACGACGATGGCCAGCCCGCGCCGCCATGACAGGCGTTCGCCCATCAGCAGCGCCGCGCCGACCGTGACAATGATCGGGTTCAGGAACCCGATGGCCGTCACCTCGGCCACGGTGATGCGGGCCATCGCATAAAACCACAGGATCACGGCGATGATATGCAGCCCACCGCGCAGGGCGAACAATCCCCACAGGCGCGGCGCAAAGCCGCGGCGCAGCGCAGGCAACAGCGCGGGGATCAGAAAGATCAGGCCAAAGACGAACCGCAAAAAGGCTGCCTCGGCGGCGGGCAACGCCTGACCCAGCCAGCGCACCGTGCCATTGACCGCGACAAAGCAAAGCCCCGCCGTCAGCATCCAGAAAATGCCGGACAGGTCCTGTCTGGTGGATGATGCGTTCATGACCCCAGCCATGACGGCTGAACCGCATCTGCGCAAGTCAGCCTTTGAGGATCAGCCCAAATGCAATTGTCCACATGACCAGTCCGACACATATATCCAGCACCCGCCAAGCCACGGTCCGCGCAAAGATCGGTGCCAGCAGCCGCGCGCCATATCCCAGCGCAAAGAAAAACGCGAATGACCCGGTGACAGCACCCGCCGCAAACCCGGTCCGATCGCCAAATCCGCTGGAAACCGACCCCAGCAACACCACCGTATCCAGCCAGACATGCGGGTTCAGCCATGTCAGCGCCGCCACCACCGCCAGCGTGGCACGCAGGCTTGGCGCGGCCTGCCCTGCATGCATCACCTCTCCGCCGCGCCATGCCGCGCGAAAGGCCCGCGCACCATAGACCAGCAAAAACGCCGCGCCGCCCCAGCGCATCAGCGACAGAAACCACGGGGCATGGGCAGCAATCGCCCCCGCTCCCATGACGCCGGCGGTGATCAGCAATGCGTCTGATACGGCACAAAACGCGCAGGTCGCAAAGACATGCCGCCGCATCAACCCTTGGCGCAGCACAAAGGCATTCTGCGCACCGATGGCCACGATCAGCGAAAGCCCGGTCCCCAGACCGGCAAGATAAGCCTGCATCGCATTCTCCTTTGACAGGGTTCTTGCCGCGAAGCCTCACTTCAGGCAAATTCATAATTCTTCGGCAGATGAAGGCTGGCTAATGCTCGACTATCCCGCCCTTGCGGCCCTGTCCGAGATCCTGCGCCGCGGCTCGTTCGAAGGGGCAGCGGCTGCACTTGGCGTCACGCCCTCTGCCATCTCCCAACGCATCAAGGGGCTAGAAGAACGGATGGGCGAGGTGCTGATCCAGCGCGGCCCACCCCCACGCGGCACCCAAAAGGCGCTGCGGCTGGTGCAGCATCTGGATCAGGTTCGGCTGCTGGAACAGGCACTGGACCCCGACGCCCCCAAGGCCACGCTGCGCATCGCGGTGAATGCCGACAGCCTTGCCACATGGTTCCCGCCGGTGATGACCGCCCTGCCTGTGCTTTACGATCTGGTCATCGACGATCAGGACCACGCCCGCGACTGGCTGCGTCAGGGACAGGTCTCGGCGGCAATCAGTTCCGACCCAAACCCCGTGCCGGGTTGCGATGTGACGCCACTCGGGCATATGCGCTATCACGCGATGGCCACGCCGGAATTCATCGCCCGTCATTTCGCAAATGGCGTCAATGCCACGACGCTTGGCGCCCCCGCAGTGATCTTCAACGAAAAAGACGCAGCCCAAAGCCGCTGGGCGCAGGCGGCGACAGGCCAGCGCGTCCACCCCACCGGTCACATGATCCCGTCATCCGAAGGTTTCGCCCGCGCGGTGGAACTTGGCCTTGGCTGGGGCATGATCCCCGAAGCGATGGCCCGTCCGCCGCTTGCGCATCTGAACGCCCACCTGCCTCTGGACGTCCCGCTGCACTGGCACGTCCAGCGGGCCATGCGGCCCGCGCTGGCCCCCCTGAGCCGCGCGATAAAACAAAGGGCCGCAGCAGAACTGCGACCCTGACTTCTTGGTTCTTCAAATACCCCCGCCGGAGGCAGGCCACTCAAAGCTGCGCAGCCACATCCTCGGGGATGTCGAAATTGCCGGTGACGTTCTGCACGTCGTCGTCATCCTCAAGCGCGTCGATCAGCTTCATCAGCTTCTGCGCCGTCTCAAGGTCGATCTCGGTCGGGGCTTGCGGCTTCCAGATCAGCTTGGCCGTCTCGGATTCGCCAAGCGCGGCTTCCAGCGCGGTCGAAACCTCGGCCAGATCCGTGTCGGCGGTATAGATCCAGTGGCCGTCCTCGTCGCTCTCGACATCCTCGGCCCCGGCCTCGATCGCGGCCAGCATCACGGTATCCGCATCGCCTGCGCTGGCGGGATACATGATCTCGCCCTTGCGATCGAACATGAAGTTGACCGAGCCGGTCTGACCCAGATCGCCACCATGCTTGGTGAAATAGGACCGCACATTCGACGCGGTGCGGTTGCGGTTGTCGGTCATCGCCTCGACGATGATCGCGATGCCGTTCGGGCCATAGCCTTCATAACGGATCTCGTCATAGTTTTCGGCGTCGCCGCCCTGCGATTTCTTGATCGCGCGATCGATCACGTCCTTCGGAACCGAGCTTGACTTGGCTTCCTTGACCGCAAGGCGCAGACGCGGGTTCTTATCGGGATCGGGATCGCCCATCTTCGCGGCGACGGTGATTTCTTTGGCCAGCTTCGAAAACAGCTTGGAGCGCAGCTTGTCCTGCTTGCCCTTCCGATGCTGGATATTGGCCCATTTGGAATGGCCTGCCATGGTTCTACCCAAGTTTGTCTATTGGAATATTGCAGGCGCTTTTAGCCAGCCAAGGCCGGGGCCGCAAGCATTACGGGCCAAAGCGGCCCTTAACGCATCCGTTTCAGCAGTTCCGCCAGCACATACAGCCGCAGCGCGGTGGCCAGACCGACCTCGGCCGGGCGCTTGGCGTCGATGGCGGCGATCAGGGCGGCAGCGGTCTGGCCGCGGTTCTTGGCAATGCCGCGCAATTCGCGCCAAAAGGCATCTTCCAGACTGACCGAGGTGCGATGCCCCCCGATCGTGACTGAGCGTTTGGCGGGCGGAGACATCGCAGGCAGTTCAGGCATCGTTACTATCACCATCGCGCCTGTGAACATCCAGATGGCGCGCGGCACGGTCGCGGTCATCCTTCTCAACCTGTTTCTGCAGCTTGGAACGACCGAACCTGGCCGCGTTTTCGTCGCCCTGCTTGCGGGCTGCGTCGCGCGCGGCACCCTTCCGGGCCTGACGAAGATTGATCACCTTTGTCATGCCACAAGCTGCCAGCTGACGCCGAACCGATCCTGCACCCATGTATAACTATCTGCGAAATCGTATTTGTCCAGCGGCATCAGCACCTTGCCGCCCTCGCCCAGAATTTTTGCCAATCTGACGACTTGCGCGGCATCGTCACATTCGATCAGCAGCGAAATCGCGGGGGTAAAGCCGAATTCATGAACCGGGGGGCTTTCGAACAGGCGCAGCACCTGCCCGGCGATCTGAACTTCGGCCGGATTACCCGGCCGAAGGATCATGTCGGGGAATGCGTGGCGCCACAGCGCCAGCGCCTCGTCCATTCCGCCCTGAAACATCAACTGCGGAATGACACGCATGGATCAGTCCTCGGGGCCGACCATCTGTTCGGGGCGGACCACGCGGTCGAAGGTCTCGCCATCGACCAGACCCAGCGCGATGGCTTCCTCGCGCAGCGTGGTGCCGTTCTTATGCGCAGTCTTGGCCACCTTGGTCGCGTTGTCGTAACCGATGGTCGGGGCCAGTGCAGTCACCAGCATCAGCGATTCCTTCATCAGCTTGTCGATGCGCGGGATATTCGCCTGCGTGCCGACGACCATATTGTCGGTGAACGAACCCGCCGCGTCGCCCAGAAGCTGCATCGATTGCAGCACGTTATAGGACATCATGGGGTTATAGACGTTCAGCTCGAAATGGCCCTGCGAACCGGCGAAACCAATCGCCGCGTCATTGCCCATGACATGGGCGCAAACCATGGTCAGCGCCTCGGCCTGCGTCGGGTTCACCTTGCCCGGCATGATGGACGAGCCCGGCTCGTTCTCCGGCAGGATCAACTCACCCAGACCCGAACGCGGACCGGACCCCAGCAGGCGCATGTCGTTGGCGATTTTGAACAGCGAACCGGCAACGGTTTTCAGCGCGCCCGAGAAAAACACCATCGCGTCATGTGCAGCCAGCGCCTCGAACTTGTTCGGCGCGGTCACGAAAGGCAGCCCGGTGATCTTGGCGATCTCGGCCGCAATCGCGGTGTCCCAGCCCTTCTTGGTGTTCAGGCCGGTGCCGACAGCCGTGCCGCCCTGCGCCAGCTCATAGATGTCGCCCAAGGCCAGCTTGACCCGCTCGATCCCCTTGGCGACCTGATGGGCATAGCCGCCGAATTCCTGACCCAATGTCAGCGGCGTCGCATCCTGCGTATGGGTGCGACCGATCTTGATGATGTCCTTGAATTCCTCGGATTTTGCGACCAGCGCCTTGTGCAGCTTTTCCAGACCGGGGATCAGCAGGTCGCGGGCGTGCATCGCGATTGCGACATGCATCGCGGTCGGGAAAGTGTCGTTCGACGACTGGCCCATGTTCACATGGTCATTCGGGTGGACGGGTTTCTTGGACCCCATCTCGCCGCCCAGAATCTGGATCGCGCGGTTCGAAATGACCTCGTTCGCGTTCATGTTCGACTGGGTGCCGGAACCGGTCTGCCACACGACCAGCGGGAAGTTGTCGTCGAACTTGCCCGCAGCGACTTCCTGCGCGGCCTGCACCATCGCATTGCCCAAAGCGGCGTCCAGATTGCCGGTCGCCATGTTCACCTGGGCCGCAGCCTGCTTGATGATGCCAAGCGCGCGGATCACCGGAACGGGCTGACGTTCCCAGCCAATCGGGAAGTTCATGATGGAACGCTGCGTCTGCGCGCCCCAGAACTTGTCGGACGGAACTTCAAGCGGACCGAAGCTGTCGGTCTCGGTGCGGGTATTGGTCATGGTCTCATCCCTCACGGTTTCGCGGGGGTTTTAGCCCCCGCCCGCCCGATTGGCAAATAGTATGCGAAAGTATGCCGTTAGCGCCTAAGCTTGCTGACGAAACACATAGACCCGTGCGGGCGGCAGATTGGCCCAGATCCGCTGGCTTTTCGTATGGGTCAGCCCGAACTGCTTGCGCACGGCTTCCGACAGCGGCGCGACGGGACCATAGGTGATCTGCACGAAAGGCGCGCCCGGCTTCATCATCTGCAAGGCAGCGCCGACGATGGCGGCTTGCAATTCGTCTGGCATCGGCAATGTCGGCACACCCGAGATCACGGCGTCCAGATTCTTGCGCCCGACATTGACCATTTCCTGCGCGGGCAGGTTGTGAACCGAAGTGCCCGGAAAGCGGTCGCGCAGCCGTTGGCAAAAGGCCGCGTTCAGTTCGTAAAGCTCCAGCCGCTCGGGCGGCAGGCCGGTGTTCAGGATCGCCTCGGTGATCGTGCCCGTGCCGGAACCGATCTCGGCAACCGCCTGCATATCGGGCGTCACCAGTCGCGCCATTTCGCGCGCGGTGGCGCGGCCCGTGGGCGCAATGGCGCGGATTTCAGAGGGACGGCGCAGAAACTGGCCAAAAAACAGCGACAGATCGGACAAGGCGGCCTCCAGCAATTATGCCTTTGGCCGGGTGTATTGCGCCGGGATGACAGCGGTATGACGGGCTATTTGCGCCACTTGTCCAGACTGACGACTTCGGCACCGCCCTTGGGCGTATCGTCGCCGCCCTCGTCGGTGTCGGTTTCATCCTCGTCTTCGTCCTCATCCAACTCGTCGTCATCGTCGGGCTGGTTTTCAAAGCGCAGGCCGAATTCCACCGAAGGATCGACGAATGTGCGCACCGCATCGAAGGGGACATAAAGCGGCTCGGGCGAGTTTCCGAAATTCAGCGTGATCGCGAAGCCGTCGGGCCGCACGTCCAGATTGTCGAACCAATGCTGGATCACGATGGTCATCTCCTCGGGATAACGCTCGCGCAGCCAGTCGGCCATTTCGACATCCGAATCGCGGGTATCGAAGGTGATGAAGAAATGATGTTCGCCGGGCAGACCTTCACGAGCCACGGCCTCAAGGACATCAGCGATCAGCCGCTGCATGGCCCGATGCATCATCCCGCCGTAATCTATTCCTCGCGCCATGGGCGTCTCCCCTTCTTCTTGTCGGTCAGCATAGGCAATTGCGCCCCGATGAAAAGCCCCTGCAAAACGTGCGGCGCAAGCCATGAACGCACCGCGCAAGGCATTTCTCGGTTCTACAAATACCCATTTCGGCAGACGCAAAATGCGCCTTTGCCGAAATCGGTAAACTGCCGCTTTCAAGGAAAAGGATGATGGCGCGGTTGACGGGGCTCGAACCCGCGACCCCCGGCGTGACAGGCCGGTACTCTAACCAACTGAGCTACAACCGCGCATCGTCTGGCGATTTCTGAAGATGATGGCGCGGTTGACGGGGCTCGAACCCGCGACCCCCGGCGTGACAGGCCGGTACTCTAACCAACTGAGCTACAACCGCGCAGAACATCTTCACCGGATCACCGTCCGGAGTGGGCGGTGTTTACGCACGGGGGCAGACCCCGTCAAGTGCTTCATCGCAGGAATTTC
The DNA here is from genome assembly GCF_900182695.1 of Paracoccus laeviglucosivorans. Lineage (GTDB taxonomy): Bacteria > Pseudomonadota > Alphaproteobacteria > Rhodobacterales > Rhodobacteraceae > Paracoccus > Paracoccus laeviglucosivorans. The sequence goes on along the minus strand of NZ_FXTK01000005.1, from coordinate 94,590 downwards.
ACTCGAATGCGAAAAAGAAAAAGGGCGCCCCGCAGGACGCCCCTGATCGCGGGTTGGCAAGCTTACTTGCGCACGGTCTTTTCGTCGAAGTCCGGCAGGGCTTCCAGCTCGGCCTTGGTATAGTTCGTGGCAAAGAACGTGTCGGTGCCCACAGACACCATGTGGATGGCATCGACGCCCAGCAGCACCTTCTTGGCCCCGATACCAAGGAAGCCGCCAATATCGGCGATATAGCCGACGACCTGACCCGAATCGTCCAGCACGATGTCATTGACCTTGGCGATGTCCTGCCATTCGGCGGGGCGCTCCTCCAGTTCTTCGGGCTGACTCCATTCCTGGGTCGAGGGCTGGTTGGTCGTCCAGATCCGGCGCGAGGTGATCCACGTGCCCAAAAGCCCCGGATCGGCTTCGGAAATTGCGGGCGGGTTCACGTCGGGCGGCGTTACCGGCGGGGCCGCGGCCTCGCCTGCCGGGGCGGCGGCGCTGTCGGGTGCGTCGGCTGCGGCATCTGCTGCCGAATCTGCCGCGTCAGATGCTGCGTCTTCGGCATTGTCTGCAGCGGCTGCGGCGTCGCCGGCCTGATCGCCCATTCCTTGGGCCGCGTTGGCCGCATCGTCGGCGGCGGTTGCTGCGGCATCGGCGGCCTGATCGGCGGCATTCGCAGCCTCGTCCGCGGCCTGTTCGGCAGCGGCCCCCGCCTCGTCTGCGGCTTTTTCAGCGGCGGCCTCGGCATTGTCGGCAGCGGTTTCGGCGGTTGCTGCCGCACCCTCGGCCTGATCCGCCGGGGCGGCGGTTGCGGGCGGGGTCGCAGGGGCAGTCGTCTGGGCGACGGCAGGAAGAGCCAGAGCCAGCGTCGTGGCGGCGATGACAAAGGGTTTCATGTCTCGGTCCTTTGATTGGGCTGGAACGGCATTTGCCGTCTTATGCAGCACAAACGCCCCGACGCCCGCATCGTTCCCCGAGAAAATATCCGGGTGTTCACAAAAATGTCGCCACACCAATGAATTGCGTGATCGCGACTAAAGTCTGGGATGGCTGATCCGACCACCGCAGACCGACCCCGGCGCACCCGTCGTCCCCGGCCCCGAGGTGGGCAGCCCGCGCATGACCCGCACGGCCAGCCAGCCGAATGCCTGCGCCTCAAGCATGTCGCCGTCCAGCCCCGCCTCCTCGACCAAAGCCACGCGGCAAGGCAATCGCGCCGTCAGCGCCGCCATCATCGCGCCGTTCAGGCGACCGCCGCCGCAGACCAGCACCAGTTCGGGCACCGGCAGCAGTGCAAGCCCGGCAGCCACCGCCGCCGCCGCCGCATGGGTCAACGTCGCCGCCGCGTCCGCATCGCTCAGGCCCGACACGCGCGGCAACAGATCAAAGGCGTCCCGGTCCAGCGATTTCGGCACGGCCCGCGCAAAATGCGGATGCGTCAGGAAATCCGCGATGACGCCTTCGTCCGGCACGCCCTGCGCCGCCATAGCGCCGCCTTCGTCCCGTGCAACCCCGCGGCGGCTGCGCATCAGATCGTTCAACGGCGCATTGGCCGGGCCGGTATCAAACGCGATGCAGGCCCCCGGCGCTTCGGGCGCACTGGCGGTCGGGTCCACCCAAGTCAGGTTCCCCACGCCCCCAAGGTTCAGAAACGCGACCGGCGCGCGGGGCAGCAACCCCTGCCCCATCGCCCATTCCGCACAGGCCCAGTGAAAGAATGGCGCAAGGGGTGCGCCCTCTCCGCCCTGACGCACATCCTCGGTGCGGAAATCCCAGACGACCGGGCGGCCCAGCTTGCGGGCCAGCGACGCGCCGTCGCCCGCCTGATGCGTGCCCCGCCCCTGCGGATCATGCGCCAGGGTCTGGCCGTGATAGCCGACCAGCTCGGCCTCGGGGAAGGTCTCGGCCAATGCAGCATGGGTCGCGACCGACAGATCGCCCGCCTCGGCCACGTCCGGGTCACCGGGCCATTGCCCAAGTGCGGCATGCAGCATCGCGGATTCATTGCCCGAATAGGCGCGATACGCGCTGCGACCGAACCCGCCGATGCGCGTGCCATCCGTATCTATCAGTGCCGCGTCCACCCCGTCCAAAGACGTGCCCGACATCATCCCCAGTGCACGGATCATTCGCCTGTTCCCCTTTTTTGCCGCGACAGGTATATCCGCTGCCATTCGAAAGGAAACGCTCATGACCTACCGTGCCAAATCCGACTTCCTTCATGTGATGATCGAACGTGGCTATCTGGCGGATTGCACCGACCTGCAATCGCTGGACGATGCGCTGATCCAAGGTCCGGTCACGGCATATATCGGTTATGACGCCACCGCCGCATCGCTGCATGTCGGCCACCTTCTGAACATCATGATGCTGCGCTGGTTCCAAAAGACCGGCAACCGCCCGCTGACGCTGATGGGCGGCGGCACGACCAAGGTGGGCGATCCCAGCTTCCGGTCCGAGGAACGCCCCCTGCTGACGCCCGATGCGATCCAATCCAATATCGACGGCATGGGTCAGGTCTTTGCCCGTTACCTTGATTACGGCGACGGCAAGGCGCTGATGCTGAACAATGCCGAATGGCTGGACAACCTGAACTATCTGGAATTCCTGCGCGACATCGGGCGGCATTTCAGCGTGAACCGGATGCTGTCCTTTGAATCGGTCAAGTCCCGGCTGGACCGAGAGCAGTCGTTGAGCTTTCTTGAGTTCAACTACATGATCCTGCAAGCCTATGACTTCCTTGAGCTTTACCGCCGTTACGATTGCCGCCTGCAGATGGGTGGCAGCGACCAGTGGGGCAATATCATCAACGGCATCGACCTGACGCGCCGCGTGCTGGATGGGGAAATCTTCGGGCTGACCTCGCCTTTGCTGACGACCTCGGACGGGCGCAAGATGGGCAAATCGGCGGGCGGCGCGGTCTGGCTGAATGGCGCGATGCTGTCGCCTTACGAATTCTGGCAGTTCTGGCGCAATACGACCGACGCCGATGTGGGCCGCTTCCTGAAGCTTTATACCGAACTGCCGGTCGATGAATGCGACCGCCTTGGCGCGCTGTCGGGATCGGAAATCAACGCGGCCAAGGTTATTCTGGCCAACGAAGTCACCACCCTGCTGCACGGCGCCGAGGCTGCGGCATCGGCCGAGGCCACCGCACGCGAGGTTTTCGAACAGGGCGGCGCGGGCGGTGATCTGGAGATTGCGACCATCGGCGCGGATGCGCTGGGTGCGGGGCTGTCGGTGGTGCAACTGCTGGTCCAGACCGGCATCGCGCCTTCGGGCAAGGAAGCCAAGCGCCTGATCGCCGAGGGCGGCCTGCGGCTGAACAACGAAGCCATCGCCGACCCGCAGCTGGTCGTCGATGCGGGGCTGATCGGGGACGGGCTCAAGGTCTCGGTCGGCAAGAAAAAGCACCGTATGGTGCAGGTGGGATAAGCAAAGGGCCGGGGCGAAAGCTCCGGCCTTTGTCATTGCGAAAAGGCAAGCAGATGAGCGACGATTTCCACGATGCGGCCTGCCATTGCGGCACGGTGCGGTTTCGGGTCCGACTGGCTGATGGGTTCAACACCGCGCGGCGCTGCGACTGTTCATTCTGCCGGATGCGCGGCGCGGTCGCGGTGACGGCGCGGCTGGATGATCTGCATTTCATCGCGGGTCAGGAAAACCTGACGCTTTACCAGTTCAACACCGGCACGGCGAAACATTGGTTCTGCAAGACCTGCGGCATCTATACGCATCACCAGCGCCGCTCTGACCCCAGCCAATATGGCATCAACGTGGCGTGCATCGCCGGGGCCAGCCCGTTCGACTTCGCCGAGGTCGTGGTGACGGACGGCATCAACCACCCCTCTGACGGGCCGTCGGGCATCGCGGGCATTCTGCGCTTTCAGCGGCCCTGACGCAAAGCCGCCGCCATCACCCGGTCCAGCGACTGCAGGAACTGCGCCCGGTCGGCCTTGCCGAAGGCGGCCCCCCTGCCCTGCGCGAACGGGTCCGCCGCGCGGATGTCCTGCATCAGGTCGCGGGTCGCCAGACGCCCGCCGATATTGGCGATGGTCAGCACCTCGCCATTGGGCTGCACCACCGCTGCCCCGGCTTTCAGGCAGCGGTCGGCCAAGGGAATATCGGTCGTCACCACCACATCGCCCGGCCCGCACTGGGCGGCGATCCACTTGTCCGCCTCGTCCGGGCCATCGGGCACGATCATCAGCGACACCAGCGGATTGGCGGACGGGCGGATGCCGCCATTGCAGACCAGCACCATCGGCACGCGCAAGCGGGTGGCCACGCGCTCGGCCTCGGCTTTCACCGGGCAGGCATCGGCGTCGATGTAAAGCGTGGTCATGCCGCTGCGAATTCCGCCATCAGCGGGCCATAGCTTTCGGGCGGCGGGAAGCCTTCAAAGCTGTGGCGCGCGGGCACGGTTGCCCATGCCAGCTTTTCGGCGGTGAATGTCTCGATGAAGGGCTGAAACCACTGCGCATCGTCCAGCATCGTCGCGCGCAGGTTCACGAAATCATCCATGCCCGCGATGCGCGTAAAGACCCAGCTTAGGCAATGCGGACAGAACATGTGCTGCTGTACCGGGTCGCGCAGACCGCCCTGCACCGGCTCGCCCTGCAAGACGCGAAACCCCGGCGAGGGGATCATCGCCGTCAACGAAAAGGCGCTGCCCGTCATGCGCTGGCAGCCCTTGCAATGGCACGCGGCGGTCATGATCGGGCCGGCGTCGATGCGGATGCGCAGCGCGCCACAGCGGCAGCCGCCTTCGGCGGGCAGGACAGGTTGGGGCATTGATTGGCTTTCTTTTGGCCTGATGAATGAAAGGCCGGGACCGGCCCGGCCTTTCATCTTATTCCTGAACGGTGACTTTCAGCATGTAATCGGGCTCGGATACCGAACCATTCGCTGCCGCGTCGCCTTTCTTGATGGCGTTCAGCACGTCCCAGCCATCGACCAACTGGCCGACGACAGTGTATTGCCCATCAAGGAACTCAGCCGGGGCCAGATCGATAAAGAACTGGCTGTTGGCCGAATTCGGGCTTTGCGAACGCGCCATGCCCACGGTGCCGCGCTGGAAGCTGACATCGTTGAATTCGGCATCCAGATCCGGCATGGACGAACCGCCCATGCCTGCGCGTGCGGTATCGGCGCCTTGCTTGCCGAATTCCACGTCGCCCGTCTGGGCCATGAAGCCGTCGATCACGCGGTGAAACACCACGCCATCGTAATTGCCCGCCTTGGCCAGCGTCACCAGACGCTCGACATGCTTGGGGGCCTTGTCGGCATAAAGGTCCAGAACGATCTGCCCCTTGGACGCGCCCGAGGCGTCCGCGACCTCGATCACAAGGTTCGGGCCGGGACCATCGGTGACGCCCGGCAGCCCTTCGGCATGGGCGGCGCCCGCCATCAGCAGGGTCGCGATCAGCGCCTTATGCAACATCGGCGGCCACCTTGACCGAGATCATGCGGTCGGGATTCGCCGGCGGCTCGCCACGGGCGATCTTGTCCACGGCTTCCATCCCCGAAATGACGCGGCCATAGACGGTGTATTGGCCGTTCAGGAAATGGTTGTCCTTGAAGTTGATGAAGAACTGGCTGTTGGCCGAATTCGGGTTCATCGAACGCGCAGCGCCCAGCGTGCCACGGTCATGCGGCAGCCGCGAGAATTCGGCAGGCAGGTCCGGCAGATCGGAACCGCCCGTGCCCGCACGGCCGGGATTGTAGTTGTTTTCCATATTGGCATGTTCCACGTCGCCGGTCTGGGCCATGAAACCCTCGATCACGCGGTGAAATGCCACGTTGTCGTATTTCCCGGCGCGGGCCAGTTCCTTCATGCGCTCGACATGCTTGGGTGCAACATCGGGCAGAAGCTCGATCACCACCGGGCCGTCCTTCAGCTCGACGATGACGGTGTTCTCGGGATCTTTGATCTCGGCCATGGGGGTCTCCTTCTACTGGCTCGGGGAAAGGCATAAGCATTTCATCCCGACCATACAACGCCAGCATTGCCGGGCGGTTCGCCGCCACGGCAGGTTGACGAGAATGTCATGATGCGGGACAACCCGCTGGGCCGTTTGGGGCTGATGAGGAAAGGGACGAACCATGCCGGATTTCAACACGATCGACGACCTCGACCTTGACGGGAAGGTTGTCCTGACCCGCGTGGACCTGAACGTCCCGGTCGAAAACGGTCAGGTGACCGACGCGACCCGGATCGAAAAGATCGTGCCGACCGTCAAGGACATTCAGGCCAAGGGCGGCATCCCCGTCCTGCTGGCGCATTTCGACCGCCCCAAAGGCAAGCGCGTTGACGCCATGAGCCTGCGTATCGTCGTCCCCGCGCTGGAAGCCGCACTGGGCCAGCCCGTGCAGTTTTCGGACGAAGCCATCGGCGGCCCTGCCAAGCGCGCCGTGGCCGATCTGAAAAAGGGCGATGTGCTGCTGCTGGAAAACACCCGCTTCTATCCGGGCGAGGAAGAAAACGACAAAACCTTTGCCGCCTCGCTGGCCGCGCTGGGTCAGGCTTACGTCAATGACGCTTTCTCTGCCGCGCACCGCGCCCATGCCTCGACCGAGGGTCTGGCGCAGCTTTTGCCCGCCGCCGCCGGTCGCCTGATGGAGGCCGAGCTCAAGGCGCTGGACGCGGCCCTTGGTGCGCCGCAGCGCCCGGTCGTCGCGGTCGTCGGTGGTGCCAAGGTTTCGACCAAGCTGGACCTGCTGGGCAACCTGATTTCCAAGGTCGATCATCTGGTGATCGGCGGCGGCATGGCCAACACCTTCCTGGTCGCACAGGGGATCGAGGTCGGCAAATCGCTGGCCGAACGCGACATGGCCGACACCGCGCGCGAGATTCTGGACAAGGCCGAGGGTGCTGGCTGCACGATCCACCTGCCCGTCGATGTCGTCGTGGCACGTGAATTCAAGGCAGGCGCCGAGAATGAGACCGTAGCCGCCGACGCCTGCCCCGCCGATGCGATGATCCTTGATGCCGGGCCGCAGACCGTTGTGAAAATCCGCGAGGTGTTCGAAGCCTCGCGCACCCTGATCTGGAACGGCCCGCTGGGTGCGTTCGAAATCGCCCCCTTCGACACCGCAACCAATGCCGCCGCACAGGAAGCCGCACGGCTGACGCGCGAAGAAAAGCTGATCTCGGTCGCGGGTGGCGGCGATACCGTCGCTGCGCTGAACAAGGCGGGCGTGTCGGGTGATTTCACCTTCATCTCGACCGCGGGCGGTGCATTCCTTGAATGGATGGAGGGCAAGGAACTGCCCGGCGTCGCGGCGCTTGAGAAACGCTAAAAGAAAGGGGCCGAAAGGTCCCTTTTTCAATTCGCCGCTGCGGGTGGACTTGCGGGTGTGCTGCTGTCCGGCGTCGCCTGACCGGTGGTGCCTGCGGGCGGGTTCGCGTCGGGTGCTGCCTGCCCATCGACCGGGGCAGCAGGGGATTCGGTCTGGGTGATGTCCCCCTCCTCCTCGGGGGAGGAGCCGACCCACCAGAACCATGCAAGGGCCGCGACCAGCAAAGCCACGATGATCGCGATGATAGGCGCAGGATGACGCTTGGCGGCGCGTTCGGGATCGGTATTGTAGGACATGGCAATCCTCCTTTGTCCGAACAACGCCGGCCTGTGGCGAATGTTCCGGCAAGGCTTTGCCGCATGGATGGGCGGGCCTTTACCAATTTGACAGGATTTCTGCTTACCAACTGAAAAGACAACATACCGTTAGCGCAACCTAGATTGCTCCTGACGTTGATTTTGCTAAGTCACTGCCGAACTGGTTTGGAGTTTCACATGAAGATGACCGATACCGTCCGCAAGATCCTCGCGAATTATGAGGGTGAAACCCCAGGCGTGAAAGCGCAGCTTGCGCGCATGCTGATGACCGGCAAGCTGGCCGGCACGGGCAAGATGATCATTCTGCCCGTCGATCAGGGCTTTGAGCATGGTCCGGCGCGCACCTTTGCACCGAACCCGGCGGGCTACGACCCCCATTATCACTATCAGCTGGCGATCGACGCGGGCCTGAACGCCTATGCCGCACCGCTGGGCATGATCGAAGCGGGCGCGGATACCTTTGCAGGCCAGATCCCGACGATCCTCAAGGTGAACTCGGCCAACTCGCTGATGTCGAACACGGCTGGCAAGAACCAGGCGATCACCGCATCGGTCGATGACGCGCTGCGTCTGGGCTGCGCCGCCATCGGCTTCACGATCTATCCGGGTTCGGACATGGCGCTGGACATGTTCGAAGAGATCGTCGAGATGCGCAAGGAAGCCGCCGCCAAAGGCGTGGCGACCGTCATCTGGTCCTATCCCCGCGGCGAGGCGATCACCAAGGACGGTGAAACCGCGATCGACGTGGCGGCCTATGCGGCGCAGATCGCAGCCCTGATCGGCGCGCATATCATCAAGATCAAGCTGTCGACCGACCACCTGATGCTGCCGGAAGCGAAAAAGGTCTACGAAGACAAGAAGATCGACATCGCGACCCAAGCCAAGCGCGTGGAACACTGCATGCAGTCGTCCTTCAACGGTCGCCGCATCGTCGTTTTCTCGGGCGGCGCGGCCAAGGGTGCCGATGCGGTCTATGACGACGCCCGCGCGATCCGCGACGGCGGCGGCAACGGCTCGATCATCGGGCGCAACAGCTTCCAGCGTTCGCGCGAAGAGGCGCTGGAAATGCTGCAAAAGCTGGTCGATATCTATCTGGCCAAAGCCTGATCCATCGGGCGCGGGGGCTCTGCCCCCCGCCTTTGCCACCCCTTGGCGGGGTGACAAAGGCGTCCCCCGAGGTATTTTCAGAACTAAGAAGCTGGGCGTCTTTCGGGGCGCCCTTTTCCTTTCCCGCCGGAAGCCCTAGTTTCTGGCGGACAAGACAAAGGATGGGTGCATGTCGTTTTTCACCAAGCTGCGCGATCGGCTGACGCGGTCCTCTTCGAAGATCGGGGCGGGCTTGGATGACATCGTTGCCGAAGGCACGACGGATGCGCAGCCGGAAGCCGCTTCTGTGCCCCAGCCGATGCAGCCGCCCGTTCAACCGATCCCCACGCCGGTTCAGCAGCCCGCCGCTCCGCCCACCGAGCGTCCGGGCATGATCGGTCGCCTGTTCGGGCGCAGCACCGCAGACGAACCGCGCCGCGAACTTGACGACGCGATGCTGGAAGAGCTTGAGGACATGCTGGTGCAGGCCGATATGGGCGTCGAAACTGCGCTGCGCGTCACCGCCAATATCGCCGAAGGCCGCCTTGGCCGCCGCGTGTCGTCAACCGAACTCAAGGAATTGCTGGCCACCGAAATCGCGCGGATCATGACCCCCGTTGCAAAGCCCCTGCCGCTTTACCCCAAGCGCCCGCAGGTGGTGCTGGTCGTGGGCGTCAACGGCTCGGGTAAGACCACCACCATCGGCAAGCTGGCCAGCCAGTTCAAGGCGGCGGGCAAGAATGTCGTCGTGGCGGCGGGCGACACGTTCCGCGCCGCGGCTGTCGAACAGCTGCAGGTCTGGGGCCAGCGCGCCGGTGTGCCGGTAATGACCGCGCCCGAAGGCTCGGACCCCGCCAGCCTTGCCTTTGACGCCATGACACGGGCCGAGGCCGAGGGCGCGGATCTGCTGATGATCGACACGGCGGGCCGTTTGCAGAACCGTCAGGATCTGATGGAGGAGCTGGCCAAGATCGTCCGGGTCATCCGCAAGAAAGACCCTTCCGCGCCGCATAACACGCTGCTGGTGCTGGACGCGACCACCGGCCAGAACGCGCTGAGCCAGGTCGAGACGTTCCAGAAGCTTGCGGATGTGTCGGGGCTGGTGATGACCAAGCTGGATGGCACGGCACGCGGCGGCGTGCTGGTGGCCCTGGCCGACCGCTTTGGTCTGCCGATCCATGCCATCGGCGTCGGCGAACAGATCGACGATCTTGACGCGTTCGACGCGCGGGACTTTGCCCGCGCGCTGGTCGGTCTTCCCGACTGATCAGTTGGTTGCCCCCGATCAGTTGGTTGCAGGGGCTGCCGTCTCGGCTTCCTCTTCGTCCACAGGGGTAAAGGCTGCGGTCATCTCGGCCTTTTTGCTGTGTTTGTCATAGATGCAGATCGAACGATCCGCGCCGCCGCCTTCATAGGTGGTGGTGACGATGGCCGCGCCATAGGTTTCGGAACCGAAAGGGTTCACCTCGATCGTCGTTTCGCCCGCTTCGGGAGCAAGGGCCGTGCAGGCCGTTTCGACATCGGTCTGGAACTGTGCCCAGGCATCATCCGAGGATGCAAGGACGGGGCTGGCCGACAGAAGCAGGACAAGAATGGGAAGGCGCATTGGTCTCTCCTAAGATGTGGCAGATAACGCATGGCGGGCTGCCATGGATCCGTCACGAAATCGTAAGTCCAAGCTGCTGCGCGAAAGCCCCTACCTCGGCATCGTCGCCTGCCGCGATGGACCGCAGAAGCGTGGCCTGACTGCACAGGATCGGCGTGTCTCCGATGATCTTCAGATGGTTCGCCCGCAGCGTTTCGCCCGAGGATGTGATGTCGGCAATCGCCTCGGCAGTCAGGTTGGCCACCGTGCCTTCGGTCGCGCCCTGGCTGTCTACAAGCTGGTAGTCGGCGATTTCCTGATCCGACAGATAGGCGCGGACCAGACGGTGATATTTCGTGGCGATCCGCAGGCGAAAGCCGTGTTCGGCGCGAAAATCGCGGGCGATCGTGGCGAAATCGTCAAGGTTATCGCAATCGCTCCAGCAGGTCGGCACGGCAAGGATCAGATCGGCGTGACCGAACCCCATGGGCGCCAGTTCCTGCACATGGCTGCGCCAGCCCGCCAGTTTTTCGCGGATCAGGTCGGTGCCGGTCACGCCCAGATGGATGCGGCCCGCTTGCAATTCGCGCGGGATCTCGCCCGCCGACAAAAGCACCAGCGCGACATTTTCCGCGCCCTCGACCCGGCCCGCATATTCGCGTTCCGACCCGGCGCGCGAAAGGCGCACACCGCGCGCCGCGAACCAGTCGAAGGTCTGTTCCATCAGCCGCCCCTTGGACGGCACGCCAAGGCGGATCATGCCGCATTCCCCAAGTTCAGGCCCCCCAGTTCATGGACAAGACCGGGCCGGATGATGCCGCCGACTGCGGGGATCGAGCGGCCCTGCGCCTGCCCCAGCACCGCCGCCAGCGCGTCATAGCGCCCGCCCGTTGCGACCGGCGGCCAATCGGCCCGGCCCGGCGCGGTAAAGCTGAAGGTCATGCCGTCGTAATATTCCATCGTGTGCCGCCCGTGGCTGGCGTCGAAATGGATCGCCGCGACGTCGATGCCGCGCGACGTCAGCGCGGCAAGGTTACGCTCCAGCCGGTCCACGGCATCGGTAATGTCGGGGATTTCCTGCGCCAGATCGCGAAGCTGCCGCAGCGCCTCGGGGGCCGGGGCGCTGACGGCAAACAGCCGCGACAGCCGGTCGGCCCAGATCGGGGCCAGTGGGGCCTCATGCGCATCAGCTTGCAATCGGGCGATGCGGGCCTGCATTTCAGCCGGGCTGCGCAACCCGGTCCAATTGGCGGGTTCGGCAAACGCGCGCGGCGGGGCCGAGGTCGAGAAACGCTCCAGCAATCGCGCGAACCGCTTGGGTCGCCAGATGTGGTGCAAAAGCGCGGCGCGGCGCGCACCCGACAGCGGCAGCGCACGGACGGCATCCATCAGCAGATCCATGTCGCCCATGCTGGCTTGCAGGTGCAACGGCGCAAGCAGGCCGTGGAACAGCGCGAAAACCTCGGCATCGGCATCGGCGTCGCGGGCGAAAAGTTCGAACCCCGCCTGCAGATATTCGTTGTCGCGCGGATGTTCGGGCGGCGTTTCGCCATGGTCCTGTTTGCGGAAAACCTCGCCCAGATAGCAATAGCGGGCGGGTTCCGCGCCGTTTTCCATATGCATCTGCACGACGGGAACGGTAAAGTCCGGGCGCAGCATCATCTCGCCCCGGATCGGGTCCTGCGTGACATAGGCACGTGCGCGGATGTCTTCGCCATAAAGGTCCAGCAGGGTTTCGGCGGGCAGCAGCAGATCGGGCGCGACCTCGGCGGCCCCCGCCGCGCGGAAGGCCATCAGGATCTGTTGGCCGATGGCCTGTTTTTCGCGCTTGGTCATCCCAGAATGCGCCGGACTTCGGCGACAAGGCCGTCGCGGGCGATCTCGGTCTGGGCGGGCTGGGCCTTCCATTCCTCGTGACTGGCCTCGGCCGCGATCTTGGCGCCAAGGATCAGGTCTTTTACCTGCACGACGCCCCGCGCCGCTTCATCCGCGCCCTGGATGATGGCGACGGGGGACTGGCGTTTATCGGCGTATTTCAACTGGTTGCCGAAATTCTTGGGATTGCCCAGATAGACCTCGGCGCGGATACCAGCGGCGCGCAGTTCGGCAGCCATGGCCTGATACTCACCCATGCGGTCGCGGTCCATCACGGTCACGACGACCGGCCCGTGTTCTTGGCCGCCCATCAGGCCCTTGGCGCGCAGCGCGGCCAGCAGGCGGTCGACGCCGATGGAGACGCCCGTTGCAGGCACTTTCTGGCCGGTGAAGCGTTCCACCAGACCGTCATAGCGACCGCCGCCCGCCACGCTGCCGAATTGGCGCTTGCGGCCCTTTTCGTCAAGGATTTCAAAGGTCAGTTCGGCTTCGAAGACCGGGCCGGTGTAATAGCCAAGGCCGCGCACGATCGAGGGGTCGATGACCGCGCAATCTTCGCCGACGCCCATCGCAGTCAGCATGTCGGCGATCTGGGCCAGTTCATCGACACCCTCGGCACCGATTTCGGACGCACCGACGGCGGCGCGCAGGTTCGCCAAGGTCGCTGCGTTGTCCGCGCCCTTCGAGGTCAGGAAGGCGATCACCGGATCGGCCTGTTCGGGCGCAAGGCCCACGCCCGCAATTTCCGCGCCGCTGTCATCCTTGCGCCCGGTGGTCAGAAGCTGGCGCACGCCTGCCTCGCCCACTTTGTCGAACTTGTCGATGGTGCGCAGCACGTCGTCCGAGACCGGCCCTTCGGTCACGCCCATCGCCTCAAGAATGCCGTTCAGAACCTTGCGGTTGTTGATGCGGATCAGGTAATCGCCGCGCTGGATGCCTGCATGTTCCAAGGCTGCCGACAGCATCGCGCAGATTTCCGCATCCGCCGCGACCGAGGCGCTGCCCACCGTATCGGCGTCGCATTGATAGAATTGGCGGAACCGCCCCGGACCCGGCTTTTCGTTGCGCCAGACCGGACCCATCGCATAGCGACGGTAAGGGCTGGGCAGATCGTTGCGGAACTGGGCCGCCACGCGCGCCAAAGGCGCAGTCAGGTCATAGCGCAAGGCCAGCCAGTCGCCCGCGCCGCCGCCCCCCTGACCAATACCGGGCACCTCGGCCTCTTGCCACGCAAAGACGCCTGCGTTCGGGCGATCCACGTCGGGCAGGAACTTGCCAAGCGCCTCGACCGTTTCGACGGCACTGGTTTCCAGCGGGTCGAAGCCGTGGCGATGATAGATCTCGGCGATACGGTCGAGCATCTGCTTGCGCTCGGTCACGTCCGCGCCGAAATAGTCGCGGAACCCCTTGGGCGTATCCGCCTTGGGTCGGGGCTGTTTCTTTTCTTTCGCCATGGTTTGCCTCGGGCTTTTCCATGCGGGGGTCTAACGGATGGAGGATTGATGGACAAGCATGAGCAAGCCCTGAGGCTGGAAGAGGCCGTGGCCCACCTGACCCGCGTGGTCGATGACCTGTCCGCCATCGTGGCGCGGCAGGAAAGCGAGATCGCGCGGCTGGGTCGCCGCGTCGGGTTGTTGATGGAGCGTGAGGCCGAGCGCGAGGCGGAAGGGGGCACGATTCCCCTAGCCGATCAGCGTCCGCCGCATTGGTGATGGAAGTGAGGGGCGCTGCCCCTCGCCGCCTGATGGCGGCTCACCCCGAGGTATTTGGGGAACCGAGAAACGCTTAGCGGTTCGCCGGACCAAGGCGCGGGCCAAGCGGGGTCGCCGGTTGCGGCGGCGCGGTCAGCGGCGGTTCGCTGACGCGGGCCTGCGGCTGCTGTTTGGGCATGGCGCGCATGGGCTGGCTGAACGGCGCGCGGACGGGCTCGGGCAGATCCGGTGCGGTATCTTGGGGTTCGGGTTCCGAGGCCATCGGAGCGGCGACAGGCGGCGGGGCCGGGGTTGGTGTGGGCTGATGCGTGATATGGGCCGGTTCCTGCGGCTCATAGGCCAGTTCATCGACGCCGAGCGCGCGGCGGAACACCAGCAGATTGTGATAAACCGTGGTGCGGCTGGTCAGGCCAGAGCGTTCCTCGGCGGGCAGCACCTCGGCCCGGACATATTCCCAGCCGCTTTGCGCCATATCGTTCAGGGTCGCGGTGAGGGTTGCAGCAAAGCGTTCGCCGCCCGACTTGGCGCCGCGGCCCTTCTCGGCCCGGACGGGGGCGGGAATGACGGAATATTCATAGGCGGGCATGGCGTCGCTCCTGTTGTTCCATTGCTGGGATAGGCCGCAAATCGCTGTCTGACCAGAGGAAAGGTGGTCAAGTTTCAGCGCGTGCCGGAAAGCGCGATCCGGCCACCCAGCCAAAGCCCCGCAAGGTTCAGAAGCATCAGCGCCGCGCCGGGTGCCAGCAGACGGCCCAAAGCCGGGTTGCCCGCAAAGCCGTAGACGATCAGATCGGCATTGCCCAAGGCACGGCCTGCCGCGGTCAGCCCGACCCCAACCGCAAGCAGGATCAGCGTCAGCCGGATCGCCAGCGCCATGCGCGATGGCCCGTCCAGCGCCCGATCGCCGACGCCCACCGCAGCCACCCCGATCAGGACCGCCGCGACCAAGGGCAGCGCCCACAGGATCAGCGGGATCGGCAGGACATGGAGCATCGAATTGGCCGTGCCGAACACGCCCAGAAAGAACATGAAACAGACCAGATGCAGGCCGGTCAGACCCCAGCCGCCGCGCAGGATGCCGATGGACCGGGGCATCACTGCCCCAGCTTTTTCGCCACGAGTTCGTTGACCGCTGCCGGGTTCGCCTTGCCCCCGGTGGCTTTCAGCACCTGCCCCACGAACCAGCCCGCCAGTTTCGGGTTGGCCTTGGCCTTTTCGACCTGACCGGGATTGGCTGCGATGATTTCATCGACCGCCGCCTCGATCGCGCCAAGGTCGGTGACCTGCTTCATGCCGCGCGCGTCCACGATCTGGGCGGGGTCGCCGCCTTCGGTCCAGACGATCTCGAACAGGTCTTTCGCGATCTTGCCCGAGATGTCGCCCGAGGCGATCAGGTCGATCACGCCGCCAAGCTGGGCTGCCGACACGGGCGAGGTTTCGACCGTCAGGCCCTCTTTGTTCAGGCGGCCGAACAGCTCGTTGATGACCCAGTTCGCGGCCATCTTGCCGTCACGCCCCTGCGCCACGGCTTCGAAATAGTCGGCATTCTCGACTTCGGCGGTCAGCACGCCTGCGTCATATTCCGACAAGCCCATGGCTTTGACGAAGCGTGCCTTTTTCTCGTCCGGCAATTCGGGCAGGTCGGCTGCGATGCCGTCGATCCATGCCTGTTCGATTTCCAGAGGCAGCAGGTCGGGATCGGGGAAATAACGGTAATCATGCGCTTCTTCCTTGGAGCGCATCGACCGCGTTTCGCCCTTGTCGGGATCGTAAAGCCGGGTTTCCTGCACGACCTTGCCGCCATCTTCGATGATGGCGATCTGGCGGCGGGCCTCGACCTCAATGGCTTGCTGGATAAAGCGCAGCGAATTCATGTTCTTGATTTCGCAGCGCGTGCCCAGATGGCTGAAATCCTGCGTTTCCTGATAACGCTCATACGCGCCGGGTGCGCAGACCGAGACGTTGACATCGGCGCGCAGGTTGCCGTTCTGCATATTGCCGTCGCAGGTGCCCAGATAACGCATGATCTGGCGGAGTTTCGCGACATAGGCCGCCGCTTCCTCGGGGCCGCGGATGTCGGGACGGCTGACGATCTCCATCAGGGCGACGCCGGTGCGGTTCAGGTCCACAAAGGACATGTTCGGGTCCATGTCGTGGATCGACTTGCCCGCGTCCTGTTCCAGATGGATGCGTTCGATGCGCACGCGGCGGGCGACACCCGGGGCCATGTCCACGATCACCTCGCCCTCGCCCACGATGGGGTGATAAAGCTGGCTGATCTGATAGCCCTGCGGCAGGTCGGGATAGAAATAATTCTTGCGGTCAAAGGCCGAGCGCAGATTGATCCCGGCCTTGATGCCAAGCCCGGTGCGCACGGCTTGAGCCACGCAGAATTCGTTGATGACGGGCAGCATACCGGGCATGGCGGCATCAACGAAAGCCACATGGCTGTTGGGTTCGGCACCGAAGCCCGTGGATGCACCCGAGAACAGCTTGGCGTTCGAGGCGACCTGCGCATGAACTTCCAGCCCGATGACCAGCTCCCAATCCTGCTTGGCACCCTGAATGACTTTGGGTTCCGGGGCGGTATAGGTCAGATGGTCAAGCATGGGCATTTCCCTTGAAAACTTGCCCAGCCTTCTAGGCGCTTGAGCCGCGCCAAGCAAGACCGCCTAGTTCCGTCTGCCGCCGGGTCGGCCCTGACGGACCAGACCATGTTCGGGTTCTTCGTCATCGGCAATGATCGGACCGGCGCTTGGGCCGTCGGAAAAACGGTCCATCAGCGCGTTTTCAAGCTGGCGGTTCAGTTCGCGCGAAAGCTGGACATATTCGGCATTCTCCTCAAGCGGGACACCGGGTTTCCAGACTTCGGCCAATTGGCGCAGGCTGGCGCGGTCCATGCGATAGAACACCGTTTCAAGCTCGGATGCCTCGTATTCCGACATGCCCAGATGCTCCAGCACATAGCGGCCCGCGCGCAGCGAGCTGTCGAATGTTTCGCGCACGATGTGGTCGGCCTTGGCGGCATAAAGCTGATACACGCTGACCCGATCACGGGCGCGGGCGATCACGATGATGTCGGGGCGCTTTTCCTTGGCATAGCGGATCAGGCGCAGATTCGCCTCGGTATCGTCCAGCGCGGCAACGATGATGCGCGCCTTGTCCAGACCCGCCGCCGTCAGGATCTCGGGGCGGGTCGGATCACCGAAATAACCCTTGAAGCCGAAGCGTCGCATCAGCTGGATGATCTTCAGATCGTGGTCCAGAACAGTCGTCTGGAAACCGGACATGGTGACCAGACGGTTCACCACCTGCCCGAAGCGGCCCACGCCTGCGATGATGATGGGCTGTTGTTCGGCAATCTCGTCCGGGGGCAGGTCGGCGCGTTCTTCGGCGATGCGGCGGCTGATGAAATCGGACAGGATGAAAAGCAGCGGCGTTGCCAGCATGGACAGCGCGATGACCAGCAGAAAACCCTGCGCCAGGTCCCGTGGCAGGATAGCCAGAGACACGGCGTAGGAGATCAGCACGAAGCCGAATTCCCCCGCCTGCGCCAAGGACAGCGTGAACAGCGTGCGGTCCCTGCCGTGCAATCCGGTGACACGGGTGATGATGTAAAGCACCAGCGCCTTGATCGCGATGACGACAAAGGTGACGCTGAGCACGATCACGGGCATGTCGAAGAGCATCTTGAAGTTCATCCCCGCGCCGACGGTGATGAAGAACACGCCCAGCAGCAGGCCCTTGAAGGGCGCGATCTGGCCTTCAAGCTCGTGCCGGAATTCAGACCCGGCCAGCATCACGCCCGCCAGGAACGTGCCAAGTGCGGGGGAAAGCCCCACCACCTCCATCAGGGATGCGATGCCCACGACGATCAGCAGCGCAAGCGCTGTGTCCAGTTCATTCAGCCGCGCCGAATAGACATAGCGGAAAGCCGGACGGATCAGATATTGCCCGATGCCGATGACGGCGCCCACCGCGCCCAGCGTCACCAGCGTGGCGGCCCAGCCGGGCAGCGTGTGCATGAAGGCCGCGCCGCCATGTTCGCCCTCGGCCCCGGCGACGACGCTGGTGGCCAGAAGCGGCATCAGCGCGATCATCGGGATCACCGCGATGTCTTGCGTCAGCAGCACCGCGAATGCGCTGCGCCCACCTGCGGTCTGCATCAGCGATTTTTCCGAAAGCGTCTGCAGCACGATGGCCGTCGAGGATAGCGACAGAATCATCCCCAGCGTCAGCGCCACCTGCCATGTCTGGTTCAGCGCCATCGCCACCAGCGCCAGCAGCGCGACCGTGCCAAGAATCTGCATCCCGGCCAGCCCGATCAGCTTTTTGCGCATCTGCCACAGCGCGCGCGGCTCTAGCTCCAGCCCGATCAGGAACAACATCATCACCACGCCGAATTCGGCAAAGTGCTGCAGATCGGCCATTTCGCCTTCGCTGCCTGCGAAACCAAGCACCGGGCCGATCACGATCCCCGAGATCAGGTAGCCCAGCACCGACCCAAGCCCCAGCCGTGCCGAAAGCGGCACCGCGATGACCATGGTCATCAGATAGACCGTGGCAATCAGCAGGAAGGATTCCATTTACCTGCCGTCCAGCATCCTGAGTTCACGCTGCTGACCAGATTTAACATAGGTCAGCTTTCCATCACCGATGGAATTGATCGTGCCGCCGTCGATCCTGTCGCCCAGACGAACCGTGACGATCTTGCCGTTGCGCAGCCGGATCAGCGCGCGGCTGGCGTCGCCCGCACCGATGATGCCGATGATCGTGGTGCGGCTGGTGTTCATTGCCCGCGATTGCGTCGCGGATTTCGCGACATTGGCGGCGGTCGTCCCGCCACGCAGGGTATTGGCCGCAATCTCGGGCTCGTTGTCGATTTCCGGTGGTTTATAGTCCTGACGACGGGCGCGTGCGGTGCGCTCTTCGGCCTCGGCCTGTGCGCGGGCGCGGGCTTCGGCTTGGGCGCGGGCCTGCGCTTCGGCAGCGGCATCTGCCTGCGCGCGGGCGCGGATGCGCGCCTCGGCCTGCGATTGCAATTGTTCGTCCAGTGCACGACGAGCTGCGATCTCGGCCTCGCTTGGGCCCTGCGCTGCGGCGGCCGTGGCGGCAGCGGGGACTTCGGGACGCGCCTCGGGGGCGGTGGCGCTTTCGGGCGCGGGATCGGGCCGGTCGCTGGTCTGCGCAGTGGCGGGGGCTGCGTCCGAACGGCGCGGCGGCGGCGGGGACGACCGCAGGGCCGACAGCCGGACGCCACCGGGCGATGCCGGGGCGGCCTCGACGGCGGCGGCGACGGCGCTTTCGACCGCGCCCGCCGAAACGCCTGCACCACCGGATTGCGGGCGCAGGTTCGGACGGGCCGAGCCACGCAAAAGCCCGCCCGGATCGCGGGCGGGCGCTGCTGCCGTCTCAGGGCCGGGAGCTGGCCGGTCTGGCGGAGCGGCCGTCGCAGAGCGCAGCGCATTCTGCACCGCCGAGGGTGAGACGGCATCGCTGGCCGTGCCGCCCCGTGCGGGGCGCGGGACCGGCCTTGCATCGGCAAGCTGCACGGACGCCGCATCGCCATCGAACGCGGGATCGGCCGGCCCCAGCCGCGACAGATCACGCCGAAGCAGGTCAAGCAGCGCATGATCGTCGGGGGCCAGTCCGTCACCTTCCGGCTGGATCAGGTCAGGGGCCGACCCTTCGGGACGCTGCGGCGGACGGGCCGAACCGCGGGTCGTGGTCTGGGTCGCTGCCGGGGTTGCGGCGGCGCGGGGGGCTTCGCGCACGGCTTCCTGCACCGCCGCTTCGACCGCGACGGCGCGGTTGCGGGCAGGCGGTCGGGCGCTGCGCACGGGCTGCGACGAACGCTGGCTGGCCGTATAGGGCAGCGGGTTCTGCGGCAGGCGGGGCGCGGCATCCACGCGCGGCTCGGACGTCTGGGGCGTGCTGCGGCGCGGGGCCAGTTGCGGGCGGGCCGAGCTGGTCAGGCGTTGTGACTGCGGAGCACGCGGCGCGGTCGCGGCCGGGCGCGTCGCCACCGGGCGCTGCGCTGCGGTGCTGGCAGCGGCCGTTGCAACCGGTGCGGTTGCCGCACGGGGCGCGGGGCTGGCTGCGGGCGTTGCCGTGGCGGGACGCTGAACGACTGGGGCCGGTGCAGGCACAGCGGCAGCGATGGGTGCTGGCGCGGGTTCGGGCGCAGGTTCAGCCGTTACCGGCAGAACCGATTGTGCACGCGATCCCGGCGGCGGGACCACGGCTGCAGCAACTGCGGCGGCGGCCACGACGACGCGACGCGCTTCGGCCTCGGTCAGCGCCGAAATCGGCGGTGCGGGGGGCGCAAGGTTTTCGTCCGCAAATTCCTCGACCGGGTCAGGCAACGCGACGGGGTCCGCTTCGACCTGCGCGGGCGAAGTATCGGGCAAAGCGGCCTGCTCGGCGGGTTCGATCGGGGCAGTCTCGACGGGATCGGTGGCAAGCTCCGCCTCGGGGGCGGGCGCATCTTCGACGGGCGCAGCGGGCGTTTGCGCAGCAGGCGCGGGCTGATTTTCGCTGGCGGCTACGATCTGCGCCGACTGTCTGTCGGGGACGACAAACGCCCAGATCAGCACCAGTCCGACCACCAGCGCGGCCAGCATCCCGACCAGACCGGCCAGACCGCCGCGATAGCCTGCGGCCACGCGATGCGGCGGTGCTGCGGGGGCCGCGCCTGCGGAACGCGACTGCCGCGCCTCGGCTGCGCGTTCGTGGATGGCACGGGCGCGCGGGTTCATCTCGGGGCTGGGCGCCGCCCCCGCAACTGGCGGGTGACGCACGACGGGCGCAGCCTGCGTCCTGTCATCGGCCACCGGATCGGCAGAGAAGGCCGTTTCCGTGGCAGGTTCCTTGGCAGTGTCGGATGCCGTTTCGGGCAGCGCGGCATCCGCCGCCTGCTCGGCCTGTTCGGAAGGCAGTTCCAGATCCTCGGCCTTCACCTCGGCTGGGGTCACCGGATCGTCGGCCTTAGCTTCGGCGGGCGCGGGCGCAGGCTCAGGGGCCGGGTCGTCCTTGAACATCAGTTCCGCCGCCGTCACCCCGGCCAGCGCAGGATCGACCACGGGCCGCGCGCGCGCGGGAGGGTCCAGCACGAAGACGGGTTCGCCGGGAAACAGCTCCTCATTGGGGTCGGCGCAATAGGCATCGCCCTGAAAACCGTATTGCGCGGCGAAATCGCGCGCCTCGCGCAGGGTCTGGCGGGCGACCGCCGCCACGCGCACCGTGTCGCCATCGCCCTGCCAGTCAAAGGACAGCTCATCAATGGCATAGGGTGTCAGCCCGTCCAGCGCCCGCCCGACCGCATGCTGGCGATCGACCGAGGGCGCGACGGTCAGCGTCGTGTAAAGGATCTGATCATCGGGAATGACCATCGTGACGGGCAGCGGAT
Organism: Paracoccus laeviglucosivorans; assembly: GCF_900182695.1. Taxonomy (GTDB): domain Bacteria; phylum Pseudomonadota; class Alphaproteobacteria; order Rhodobacterales; family Rhodobacteraceae; genus Paracoccus; species Paracoccus laeviglucosivorans. Next base: position 73,320 of record NZ_FXTK01000005.1, on the reverse strand, counting down.
CATCGCCTTCCTCGCCCGTGGCCATGACGCGCAGACGGGCCAGCGCATCGCGAAACGACGGCTCGTCGAAATCGACGGATCCCAGATGCCGCCATGCCTGCTGACGCGCTTGCGTCCCCACCGCCGACGCCCGTTGGCGCTGTTGCAGATGGACCGCATCCCCGCTGAACGACAGGGCATATTCGGTAACGGAATCAAGCGACATCGGTAGGCACTGCCTTGCTGCTCCGGGCGCCGGGGCGCGACTTCTTTTATGGTTAGTTATGGACTACCGCAGAACGCGACCCGTGAAAAGCAAAACACCGCATTGTGACGGAGCCGTGGGTGGCTTTCCGGGTTATATCGGTTCAACCACAACAGGTTGCGGCACCAACCCCAAGCCGCAGGAACGAGAGAGAGATCACCATGTCCCGACTGAGACCCCTTGCCACGGTCGCCACGCTTGCCATGCTGGCAGCAGCGCCGGTGCTGGCCCAGGCTCCCGCACCGAACGAACCGCCGCCACCGGCCCATCAGGGACACAAGCCCATGCCGCATCACGCCAAGCTGACCGTCTCGGGTCAGGGTCAATCGACCGCGCAGCCCGACATGGCGACGATCAATGTCGGCGTCTCGACCGAGGCCACGACCGCAGCCGAAGCGATGTCGCAAAACGCCACGCGTCAACAGGCCGTCATCGACGCGTTGAAGGCCGACGGGGTCGAGGCGCGGGACATCCAGACCTCGGGGCTGAACCTGTCGCCCAAGATGGAATATGCCGATGGTCAGGCCCCGAAACTGGTGGGCTATACGGCGCAGAACAGCGTGACCGTGCGCATCCGCGATCTGGCCAATCTGGGCGCCGCGCTGGATAAGCTGGTCGCCACGGGCGCCAATGAAATCAGCGGCATCAGCTTTGGCCGCGACGACATGACCGAAGCGCAGGACACGGCCCGCGCCGAAGCCGTGACCGATGCACGCCGCCGCGCCGAACAGATGGCTAAGGCTGCCGGGATGCGTCTGGGCGCGCTGCGCGCCCTGTCGGACACCCCCATCGTCGAAGGTCCGCGCCCGATGATGGCGATGCGCGCCGAAGCCAAGGCCGATGCCACGCCCATCGAGGCGGGCGAGCTGGGGGTTTCCGCGCAGGTCACCGCCGTGTTCGACCTGCTGCCTGCCGAGGGCGCGACACCCGAAGGCCAGAACTGATCGGGACACTGATCCAGAACAGGGCGGCGGGGTATTCCCCCGCCGCTTTCGCTATGCGGTGGCCGCGGCCAATGCCTGATCCAGATCCGCGATCAGGTCCGCAGGGTCTTCGATCCCGATGGACAGCCGCACCACGTCCGGCCCCGCGCCTGCCGCGATCTTTTGCGCATCCGTCAACTGGCTATGCGTGGTCGAGGCCGAATGGATCACCAGCGAACGCGCATCGCCCAGATTGGCGACATGGCTGAACAGCCGCAGGTGATCGACCAGCTTCACCGCAGCGTCATAGCCGCCCTTGATCGCAAAGGTGAACAGCGCCCCTGCCCCCTTGGGATAGACGCGCTGCGCCGTTTCATACCATGGCGAGGACGCGAGCCCCGCATAGGTGACCGAGGTGACGCGGCTGTCACTCTCCAGCCAATCGGCCACGATGCGGGCGTTTTCGACGTGTCGGGCCATGCGCAGGCCCAAGGTTTCTATCCCCATGAGCGTGTAATGCGCGGCCTGCGGGTTCATGGTCATGCCCAGATCGCGCAAGCCGATGGCAATGCCGTGGAAGGTAAAGGCAAGATTGCCAAAGGTCTTGTGAAACGTCAGCCCGTGATAGGCGGGTTCAGGCTGCGACAGGCTGGGAAACTTGTCGGATGCAGACCAGTCGAAGCGCCCGCTATCCACAACTGCGCCGCCGGTGACCGTGCCGTTTCCGGTCAGGTATTTCGTCAGGCTGTGGACAACCAGCGTGGCGCCCATCTCGATCGGCTTGCAAAGCGACGGTGTGGCCAGCGTGTTGTCCACGATCAGCGGCAGGCCCAGTTCGTCAGCTATCCGGGCCACTGCCGGAATATCGGTGACATAGCCGCCGGGGTTGCTGATCGATTCACAAAATATCGCGCGGGTGTCGTCATCCGCCGCCGCGCGCAGCGCGTCGAGATCGTCCAGATCGACGAATTTCACGCCCCAGCCGAAGCGTTTGATCGTCTGGCTGAACTGCGTGATGGTTCCGCCATAAAGCCTTGTCGATGCGATGATATTCCGGCCCGGTCCCATCAGCGGGAACAGCGCCAGAATTTGCGCCGCATGACCCGAGGAGCAGCAGACTGCGCCAGCCCCCCCTTCGAGCGCGGCAATACGGGCTTGCAGCGCCGAAACGGTGGGATTGGTCAGGCGGGAATAGATATAGCCCACCTCTTGCAGGCCAAACAGCCGCGCGGCATGGGCGGCGTCCTGGAAGACGTAAGCAGTGGTCTGATAGATCGGCACCTGCCGCGCGCCTGTCGCCGGATCCGGCGCTGCGCCCGCATGGATGGCGTTGGTGTCAAAGCCCCAGTTCTCGGACATAACCCTTCCTCCCTGATGTCGGGGTTGAGACTAGGGCAAGCCGGACATGTTGCAACGTTTAAGAAAAATATTCGCCGCCGGGCGGGCGGCGCGGCGGCGAATGGGTATTTGCAGAACTAAGAAGAGTTCAGTCGCGCATCTGCCGGATCAGTTGCGCCAGATGTTCGGTCGAAGGATCATGGCCTGGGGTCGCACCCCCATCCAGAAGCGGCGCGACTTTCAGCGCCAGTTCCTTGCCAAGCTCAACCCCCCATTGATCGAAGCTGTTGATGCCGAGGATCGCGCCTTCGACGAAAACGCGGTGTTCGTAAAGCGCGACGATCTGGCCCAGCACGAAGGGCGACAGTTCCTGCATCACCAGCGTCGTCGAAGGGCGGTTGCCGGGGAAGACGCGGTGGCGCGCCTGACGGTCCAGTTCAGCACCCGCGAGCCCTTTAGCCTGCATCAGCGCGCGGGCCTCGTCCAGCGAACGGCCGCGCATCAGCGCCTCGGACTGCGCAAGGCAGTTGGCGATCAGCAGCAGGTGGTGATGGGCCAGATGCGGTTCATGGCCGCGTGCGGCAATCATGAATTCGCAGGGGATGATAGCCGTGCCCTGATGGATCAGCTGGTAGAAGGCGTGCTGGCCGTTCGTCCCCGGCTCACCCCAGATCACCGGACCCGAGGGGATGGTCAGATCGCTGCCGTCCATCGCTACGCGCTTGCCGTTCGATTCCATTTCGAGCTGCTGGAGATAGGCGGGCAGACGCGCAAGGCGGTTGTCATAGGGCAGCACGGCGCGCGTGCCGTATCCGCAGACCTGATGGTGCCAGATGCCCACCAGCGCAAGGATGATGGGCAGGTTCCGGTCGGCAGGTGCATTACGGAAATGCGTGTCCATGGCCAGACCGCCTGCGAGGAAATCCTCGAACGCGTCGGGGCCGATGGCGATCATCAGCGACAGGCCGATGGGCCCCCACATGGAATAGCGGCCACCGACCCAATCCTCGAAGCCGAAGACGCGGTCGGCGTCGATGCCCCATTGCGCGGTCTTGCCCTGCGCGGATGACAGCGCGGCGAATTGCGCGGCGGGCGTGGTGACCGAGGTCGCCATCCAGTCCCGCGCGGTTGCGGCATTGGTCATCGTCTCGATCGTGGTGAAGGTCTTTGAGGCGACGATCACCAGCGTCGTCGCGGGATCCAGCGCCTTGAGCGTATCTGCGATGTCGGCCCCGTCCACGTTCGAGACGAAATGCACCCGCGGCCCGTCATGCCACGGCGACAGGGCCCGCGCGGCCATGGCCGGACCGAGATCCGACCCGCCGATGCCGATATTGACCACATCGGTGATCTTACCGCCCTGCCCCGCGAAGCCGCCATTACGCACGCGGGTCGCGAAATCGCGCATCCGGGCATGGGTTTCGCGCACATCGGGCATCACGTCGCGCCCATCGACCGTGACCGAGCCTTGCAGATTGCGCAGGGCAGTGTGCAGGACCGCGCGGTCCTCGGTTTCATTGATGCGGTCGCCTGCGAACATGGCATCGCGACGGGCGGCGACGGGTTGGGCCAGTTCCAGAAGCAGGTCGCGCGCCTTGGCATCAATCGCAGTCTTGGACCAGTCGAGGACCAGGCCGTCAGCCGCGGTCGAGCAGCTTTCGGCACGGTTCGGATCGGCGTCGAACAGGGCTTCGATGCGCAACGCGCCCTGTGCGCTGCGATGTTCGGCCAGACGGTCCCAGATGTTGGTCATGTAATGCTCACTCTGCCCAATGCACGGTAATATCGCCAAGAAAGGCGCGGATCGGCGCGTCTTTTGCGTCCAGCGTCTGGGCACGTTCCAGCGCCGCACGCTTTTCCGCGCCGGTGATCATCAGATGGGTGTTGATCGACTTGGACAGCGCGGGCGCGGTCAGGGTGATGCGCGGCTCATCGCTTTGGCCGCGCACGGCCATGACGAGCGGCGCATCCGAGGCCAAGGCCAGCGCGGTTTCCGGCGCACCGGGAAACAGGCTGGCCGTATGCATATCCGCGCCCATGCCCAGCAGCAGGACGGTGATCGGCAGCTGGTCGCGGATGCGTTCCGACAGACCCTCGGCCGCCGCCTCGGGTTCGGCATCGCCGGTATAAAGGTCGATGTAATTCGCCGCCTCGGCCTTGCCGGTCAGCAGATGGCGATGCAGTAGCCGGGAATTCGAGCGGTTGTGTTCGCGATCGACCCAGCGTTCGTCGTTCAGGAATACCGTGACGCGCGACCAGTCGAGTTCGCTGCCCGACATCGAATTGAAGACCGGGGCGGGCGTCGTGCCGCCGGGCACGCAAAGACTGGCGGTTTCATTGGTACGCAGGTGCTGCGCCAACTGGCCCGCCAACTTGCTGGCCAGCGACAGCGCCAACATCTCGCGGTCGGGGTATTCGACGAATTCCAGCGTCATGGCCTAATCTCCCTCCAGCGGCGGTTGTCGCGATGCAGCAGGCGCAGCGCCTCATCCGGGCCGCTTGAGCCGGGATCATAAGGCTCGGGGCGTTTCGATCCAGCCTCCCAATCGGCGATGATCGGATCGGTCCATGCCCATGCCGCCTCGACCTCATCCCCGCGCATGAACAGGGTCTGGTTGCCGCGGATCACGTCCATGATCAGACGTTCATAAGCGTCGGGCATGTCCGTGCCGTTTTCGCCAAGCGCGTCAGCAAAGCTCATGTCCAAGGGAACCTGCACCAGACGCATCCCGCCGGGGCCCGGCTCTTTGATCATCACGGTCAGATCCATGCCTTCGTTCGGTTGCAGCTTGATGACAAGCTGGTTGGAACGCGGCCCGTCGCTTTCGTCAAAGATCGAATGCGGCGGCGCCTTGAAGGTCACGACGATTTCGCTGGTCCGCGCCCGCAGCCGCTTGCCCGTGCGCAGATAGAAGGGCGTGCCAGACCAGCGCCAGTTCGCGATGCGCACCTTGAGCGCGACAAAACTTTCCGTGCGAGATTGCGGATTGCCCGCATCGGCCAGATAGCCGGGTTCGTCTCCATCCGCCTGATATTGGCCGCGCACGATGTCGCCCGGTTCCAGCGGCTCAAGCGCGCGGATCACCTTCAGCTTTTCGTCCCGCACGGCGTCGGGGTCGAAATGATAGGGCGGCTCCATCGCGATCAGGCACAGAAGCTGCATCATGTGGTTCTGGACCATGTCGCGCATCGCGCCCGAATGGTCGTAATATTCGCCGCGCCCGCCGACACCCACGGTTTCGGCCACCGTGATCTGGACGTGATCGACATATTGCGCGTTCCACAGCGGTTCGAACAGCATGTTGGCAAACCGCACGGCCATCAGGTTCTGGACGGTTTCCTTGCCCAGATAATGGTCGATCCGGTAGATCTGGTTTTCCGCGAAATGCTGCGCCAGCGTCTGGTTCAGCGCCCGCGCGGTCGCAAGATCGCGGCCAAAGGGCTTTTCGACGACAATGCGGCTGTTGGTATCGGCAATCCCGTATGAGGCAAGACGCTGCGCAATATCGCCAAACAGCGCCGGCGCGACCGAGAAATAGAAGGCGTGCACGCCCTCGGGCCGGATGCGGGCCTTGAGTTCGTCCCATCCGTCGCTGCCGCGTGCGTCGATCGCGACATAGGCCAGATGGCGCAGGAAATCGTCAAGCTGGGAAAGATCGTCGCCTTTGCCCGCGAATTCCTGGATAGCGGCCCTGGCTTCGGCGCGAAACGCCTCATCGTCCTGCTTGGTGCGGGCGGCCCCGATGATCTGGGCCGTGGCGGGCACCTGCCCCGCGACAAAGCGGCGATAAAGGCCCGGCAGGATCTTGCGATGCGCCAGATCCCCCGTTGCGCCAAAGATCACAAGGTCGAAGTCGTCAACCGGAATGATGCGTGAAACCATCAAGCTCTCCTCATCGCTGATCTGGCGATTACCCATTGTTAGCGATAACATCAACCAAGACCTTCCTTAGGAACGACCCTTGCCCGAACGGCCGTCGGGTTCAACCCCGGCTTTGTCGAACCGTTCGATCGCCTTGGCAAGACGCGGCAGGCGGGCGCGGCGCATCAATTCCTTGCGCGTGATTGCACCGCCCGCATTCAAGGCACGTTTTTCCGTCGCGACAATGGCCGCAAGCACTGTCTCGGGGGCCAAAGCATGGAAATCGCGCAGGAATTCGTCAGGATGAATGGCGCGCAGCCCGACCTGCGCCAACGCACGGGCCGGAAAGTCGCGCAGATTCGCGGTGACGATGACCAGAGCGTCTGCCGCAAGCGCAGCTTCGACCACATGCAGATCGGCTGGATCGGGCAGATCCAGCGCAAAGACCTGCTGCGGCGTGACCATCGCCTGTGGAAAACGGTCGGTCAGCAGGGCGATCTCGACCCCGGCGGGAATGCCCTGCCGTTCGGCGGCGTGCCGCCATTCGTTCAGGATGCGCTGCGACCAGATCGGCTGGTAAAGTCCGGCGGCTGCGCAATCCGCAAGGATTTCGCGCAGGACCGTCGGATAAAGGACGCAGGCGTCCAGAACCGCCTTCATCCGTCAAGCCGGAAGAACAGCGATTTCAGGTAACCCGATTCGGCCAGTTGCGGCAGCACAGGGTGGTCGGGCCCGGCCTGCCCGGTATGGATCAGCTGCATCCGCCGCCCGCCGCGCCCGATGCCGCGCGCGCTGGCATTGCGGAACGCGGTCAGGTCGGCGGCATGGCTGCACGAACACAGGCCAAGATAGCCGCCCGGCGCGACCAGCGGCGCGGCCAGTTTCGCCACACGCTCATATGCGCGCAGCCCGGCCTCAAGCGCGGGTTTCGACGGAGCGAAAGCGGGCGGATCGCAGATCACCACGTCGAATTGCGCGCCTTCCTCGGCCAAAGCCTCAAGCTGGGCGAAGGCGTCGCCCTGGCGCGTGACCAACCGGTCGGCCGCGCCCATAGCCTGCGCACCGCCGCGCGCCAGCTCCAATGCGGGGGCCGATCCATCGACGCAGGTTGCCTGCGTGGCCCCTGCGGCCAGCGCGGCAAGGCCGAAGCCGCCGACATGCGAAAACACGTCCAGCACCCGCGCGCCTTGGGACAGGCGCTGCGCGAAGGCGTGGTTCGGACGCTGGTCGTAGAACAGGCCGGTCTTTTGCCCACCCAGCAGATCGGCCAGATAGATCGCGCCGTTCATCTGCACCTGCACCGGGGCGTCGATGCCGCCCGACAGGGTTTCCATCCGCTCGGGCAGACCCTCAAGCCCGCGTGCGCGGCCCTGCCCGTTCAGGATCACGGTCGAAACGCCCGCAACCTCGCGCAGCGCATCGGCGATGTCGCCCACCATGCGTTCGGCCCATGCGGCATTGGGCTGGATGACGGCAGCATCGCCGAAGCGGTCGATGATCACACCGGGCAACCCGTCCGCCTCGGCATGGATCAGGCGATAGAACGGCTTGTCGAACAGACGCTCCCGCATCGCCAGCGCGCGCGACAGACGCGCCGCGATCCAGGCACGATCGATCTGCGCCTGCGGGTCGGGGTCCATCATCCGTGCGATAATGCGCGAATCGGCGTTGAAGGTGACGATGCCCAAGGGGCTGCGCTCGGCATCCTCCAGCACGGCAAAGCTGCCCGCAGCAATCGCACGGGTGCGGCGGTCGGTCACGAGTTCATCCGCGAAGACCCATGGGAAACCATGACGGATCGCCTGGGGTTTGGATTTCGGACGCAGGCGGATGATTGGCAGTTCTGTCATGGTGGCCTCATATAGACCCAAGCAGGATTGCCATTTGTGACCGCGCGGGGCAAGAGCGGGGCAGTTGTCCCGTTATCGCTAACGGTCTATATCTTTGACAGGAGGGTTGCCAGCCATGACCATGCACGCCACCATCGACCGCGTTACGGACCGGATCCGTGAACGCTCGCTGAAAAGCCGCGCCGCCTATCTTGCCAAGATTGCCCGCGCCGCCGAGGAAGGGCCGCGCCGCGCCCATCTGTCCTGCGGAAACCAGGCCCATGCCTATGCCGCCATGCCCGACAAGCAGGACATGGCAACGACGCGCAAGCCCAATATCGGCATCGTCACCGCCTTCAACGACATGCTGTCGGCGCACCAGCCATATGAACGGTATCCCGACCTGATCCGCAGCGCGGCCCATGCGGCGGGGGCTACCGCGCAGGTCGCAGGCGGTGTGCCCGCCATGTGCGACGGCGTGACCCAAGGCCGCGCCGGGATGGAGCTTTCGCTGTTCTCGCGCGACGTGATCGCGCTGGCTTCGGGCGTGGCGCTGTCACATGACGTCTTTGACGCGGCGATGTATCTGGGCGTCTGCGACAAGATCGTGCCGGGGCTGATCATCGCGGCGGGCACGTTCGGCCATATCCCTGCGGTCTTTGTGCCTGCCGGGCCGATGCCTTCGGGGCTGCCCAATGACGAAAAATCCAAGGTCCGCCAGCAATTCGCGACCGGAGAGATCGGGCGCGACGCCCTGATGGCTGCCGAGATGGCCAGCTATCACGCGCCGGGAACCTGCACGTTCTATGGCACCGCGAACACCAACCAGATGCTGATGGAGTTCATGGGCCTGCACCTGCCCGGCTCCAGCTTTGTGAACCCGAACACACCGCTGCGCGAGGCGCTGACCGTCGCCGCCGTCCACCGCGCCGCCAGCATCACGCGGCTGGGCAACGACTATCTGCCCGCGGGCGAGGTTCTGGACGAACGCGCCTTTGTCAACGGCATCGTCGGGCTGATGTCCACAGGCGGCTCAACGAACCTGATCCTGCACCTGCCCGCAATGGCACGTGCGGCAGGCGTGCTGCTGGACCTTGAGGACTTCCACGACTTGTCGGAAACCGTGCCGCTGATGGCCCGCGTCTATCCCAACGGGCTGGCCGACGTGAACCATTTCCACGCGGCTGGCGGCTTGGGCTATATGATCGCGCAGCTTCTGGATGCGGGTCTGCTGCATCAGGATGTGCGCACGATTACCGGGGCAGGACTGGACAGCTATGCCCAGGAACCGCAACTGCGCGACGGTGCGGTGCATTGGGTGGCAGGCGCGCGGGAAACCCTGAACGACAAGATCCTGCGTCCCGCGACCGATCCCTTTGCCCCGACCGGCGGGTTGAAGCAACTGGCCGGAAACCTTGGTCGCGGCGTCATCAAGGTGTCCGCCGTCGCCCCCGAACGCCATGTGATCGAAGCCCCCGCCCGCGTCTTTGCCGATCAGGAGGAGGTGAAGGCCGCCTTCAAACGCGGCGAATTCACCAGCGACACCATCGTCGTCGTGCGCTTTCAGGGGCCGCGTGCCAACGGGATGCCGGAACTGCATTCGCTGACCCCGACCCTTGCCGTGTTGCAGGATCGCGGGCTGCGCGTGGCGCTGGTCACCGATGGGCGCATGTCGGGCGCGTCGGGCAAGGTTCCTGCGGCCATCCACATCTCGCCCGAGGCGGCGGATGGTGGGCCGCTGGCACGGGTGCAGGATGGTGACATGATCCGGCTGGATGCCGTGGCCGGGACGCTGGAATGTCTGGCCGAAGGCTTCGACAGCCGCAGCCCCGCCAGTTTCGACCCAGAAACCTCGGCCGAGGGGATGGGTCGCGAATTGTTCCGCGCCTTCCGCGCGCATGTCGGTCCCGCGACCGAAGGCGCGGCGGTGGTCGTTTGACGGCTAATGGTCAAGGCATCGTTGCGGTGCCTTGACCAATTCATCCGGCATCGCGCAGCCGCCAAAGGCGTGGCGCAGGTCGATCAGCCTGCCCGCCTCCTCGGGTCGGGCGAACAGCAGGGTCAGCGCCCTGCCCCCGCGTTCGTCATTGATCCCGAAGATACGGGCATCGACCCGAAAATGCCGCCCGGACTTCGAGATATGGGCCAGTTCGGGCAGATGCGCGCCCTGCTGCGCGGGGATGGCCAGCAAGTCGTTCATCCGCCCCGCGCAGCGTTCGCCAAGTCCGAACAGCACCCAGACCGGCTGGTCCAGCAATTCGTCGCGCACATAGCCCGTCAGCCGCAAATAACACTGATTGATCGCCAGAATCCGGCCCGTGGCATCCAGCGCCAGAACGGCGCGATGCGTGTGCAGCGCGCGCATGGCACGGTCCAGCCCCTTGGTCATCAACAGTTGGTCGAACATCAGCAAACTCCAATCCGGGTTCACCCAAGGCTAAAGCCAATCCCCTAAGAAACCGTTAGCGGATCATGCCTGAACAGGTTCGCCGAACCGGTCCAGCATCCGGTCGCGGATCTGGTCGCGAATCTGGCGATACAATGCCAGCTTCGCCTCGCGTCCTTCGGCCAGTCCTGTGGGGTCCATGATCGGCCAGTATTCGACCTCAAGATGGGCGACCCGCGTCAGTTCCAGCGCCTGCCGCTGGCTGGCGGGCGACAGCGCCACGATCAGGTCGAAACTGCCCAGATCGTCGCCCCATTCCTTCATCTCATCGAAAGAACGCGAGCGGTGCTTGGACAGCTCGACCCCGATTTCCTGACAGACGGCGATGGCGAAACCGTCGATCTCCATGTCGTTCTTGACGCCCGCCGACTGCACATAGGCGCTGCGACCATACAGCTTTTTCATCATCCCCTCGGCCATGGGCGAGCGAATCGCATTGTGATCGCAGCAGAACAGAACCGAGGGGGGGATCGATCCGGCCAAGTATCACTCCGGGATCAGGGCGCAGATCAGCGTGAACAGGCGGCGCGAGGTGTCGATATCGACCACGGCCTTGCCCTCCAGCCGTTCCTGCAAGGTGCGCGCACCTTCGTTGTGGATGCCGCGCCGGGCCATGTCGATCGCCTCGATCTGGGCGGGCGGCAGGCGCTTCACCGCGTCGAAATAGCTGGCGCATATCTGGAAATAGTCTTTGACCGTCTGGCGGAACGGACCCATCGACAGATGAAATTCGGCAACTTTTTCCGCGTTTTCGGTGGAAATGTCGAAAACCAGCCGCCGTTCGCGCAGCGCCAGCACCAGCGCATAAGGACCGGGCGGGGCCTCCTGCCCTTCGCGACCGGGCAGGCTGAAGCTGTTATCCTCCAGCAGGTCGAAAACCGCGACGCGCCGGTCCTGCTCCATCTCGGGCGAGGGGGGCGGCAGCGCGCTGTCGTCGATGTCGATCCGGCACAGCCGGTCAGTCTGTTCCGTCATTGCGCCCTCCGTTCAGGGACTCGAGCCGAGCAGACACCGAAAGTCCGTGCGCGGAAAGCCCCTCTGATGCGGCAAGGCGCACGGCGGCGGGACCGATGGCCCCCAGCGCGTCGGGCGACAGCTTGGCGATGGTGGTGCGTTTCAGGAAATCCAGCACCGACAGACCCGACGAAAACCGTGCCGAACGCGCCGTCGGCAGGACGTGGTTCGGACCGCTGACGTAATCGCCCACCGCCTCGGGCGTCCAGCCGCCCATGAAGATCGCGCCTGCATGGCGGGTTTTCAGCGACAAAGCCTCGGGGTCGTCCACGCAAAGTTCAAGGTGCTCGGGTGCGATACGGTCAGACAGCGCCGCCGCCTCGTCCAGATCGCGGGTGACGATGACGCAGCCGTAATCGCGCCAGCTTGCGCCCGCGACAGCGGCGCGCGGCAGCGTGGGCAGCAGGCGTTCCACCTCGGCCACGACCGCTTCGGCCAGCGCCTGATCGGGGGAAATCAGGATAGATTGCGCATCGGCGTCGTGCTCGGCCTGCGCCAGCAGGTCCAGCGCCAGCCATTCGGGGTTCTGCACGCCTTGCGCAATCACCAGCACCTCGGATGGGCCGGCGATCATGTCGATGCCGACGCGGCCAAAGACGTGACGCTTGGCCGCCGCGACATAGGCATTGCCCGGCCCGGTGATCTTGTCCACCGGGCGGATGGTTTCGGTGCCGTAGGCCATGGCCGCGACCGCCTGCGCCCCGCCGATGCGATAAACCTCATCGACGCCCGCAAGTTCGGCGGCCAGCAGCACCAGCGGATTGACCACGCCGTCAGGCGTCGGCACGCAGATCACCAGACGTTCGACCCCGGCCACCCGCGCCGGGATGGCGTTCATCAGGACCGAGGAAGGGTAGCTGGCCTGCCCGCCCGGCACGTAAAGCCCCGCTGCCGAAACCGGCGTCCAGCGCCAGCCCAGCGTCGCGCCCTCGGGGTCGGTCCAGCGCATGTCTTCGGGAACCTGACGGGCGTGATAGGCCCGGATGCGGTTCGCGGCCTGCGTCAGTGCGGCGCGATCCTCGGCCGAGACCTTGGCGGTTTCCGCGGCAATCTCCTCGCGCGTGAAGGCCAGACCTTGCGACACGTCCAGCCGGTCGAAACGCGCGGTCAGATCGACCACAGCCGCATCGCCGCGCTTGCGCACATCGGCGATGATCGTGGCCACGGCATCATTCACATCCGCCGCATCTTCGCGCTTCATATGCAGCATCTCGGTGAAACGCTGGTCGAAATCGGGCTGGGCGGTATTCAGGAAGATGGGCATGGTCACGCTTTCGATTGTCCCGCTGTTGATAGCGGCTGCGTGAAACCTGCTCAAGCGCCGTCAAGATCGCGCATCATCTCAATCTCGGGCGTGCCATGGGCATTGGTCACGCCGGTCCTGCCGGTGTCGCGAAAGCCAAGGCGTGCATACAGCGCGAACGCATGGGCATTGCCGCGCACCACGTTCAGCCCGATCGAGCGCATGCCTTTCGCCTGCGCATCCGTCATCACGGCGGCGATCGCAGCCTGTGCGTGTCCCCTGCCCCGACCGGCGGGGCGGCAATACACGGATATAAGCCACGCCCGCCGGGCATCGTGCGGGTCCAGATCCGCCATCCACGATGCGGTCGCCAGCATATGGTCGGGCGTATCGCCCGCCACGAATGTCGGGGCGACGATCAGCCGGGCTTCGAAATCCGCAAGTGGACGCGCCGACCAGTCGGCATGGGTGCTGTCGAACACCTCGGGGGCCAGTCGCAGCGCCTCAAGCCGCAGGTCGCGCCATGTCGCGGCCTGCTCTGGTCCGACGCGCCAGACGATCATGCCTCGGGGTGCTGCGGTGCGCGGCGCGAGGGCGCGATATAGGGCCGCGTCACGTCACGCAATTCGACGTTCAGGCATTCCGCCGTCACGGCCAGCGTGCCGTCGCCCGCAAATTCCAGCAGCAGCCGACCCGTGCCATCCTGACCCGGTTCCCATTTCATGGCCAGCAGTTCAAGGATCAGGTCGTTGTCACCCCGGTCGATCCCGTCGCTGAGCACGCGCTGCACATCCGAAATCAACAGGACCGAGCGGACACGCTCATAGGGGCGCTCCTCGCGCCGGGCCATGTCGGCATCTTCCCAGCGAAAGCGATTCAGCAGCAGCGCCAACTGATGACGGCGCATGTCATAGGAAATCTCGGTCACCGGCAGCACCGAATCCTGCACCAGTGCCGACAGCACGGTCAGGTCTTCGGCATCGCCCGCCATCAAGGCCAGCGGCGCGGGGTCGGCGTCGTTGAAGCTTGCGTCATGCATCGACTGGCTCCTTGATGCGTTCGATATCAGCGCCCACGCCGCGCAGCTTGCGCACGACTTTCTCATAGCCGCGATCAAGGTGATAGACGCGGCTGACGATGGTTTCCCCTTCGGCGGCCAGACCCGCAAGGATCAGGCTGACACTGGCACGCAGATCCGTTGCCATCACCGGCGCACCGCGCAGCTTGGCCACACCGTGAACCGTGGCATGACCGCCGTGCACCTCGATCCGGGCGCCCATGCGGGTCAGTTCCGGGGCGTGCATAAAGCGGTTTTCGAAGATCCTTTCCTCAAGCACCGAGGTGCCTTCGGCAGTGCAAAGCAGCGCCATCATCTGCGCCTGCAGATCGGTTGGGAAACCGGGGAAAGGCTCGGTCACGACATCGACGGCACGGATGCGGCCATTCTTGCGCGCCACTTTCAGACCACGTTCGGTTTCGGTCACCGAAACCCCTGCCGCGTCCAGTTTTTCGCAGAATGCCGACAACAGGTTGATGCGGCCGCCCAGCAGTTCCACCTCGCCGCCGCAGATCGCGGGGGCCAGCATGTAAGTGCCAAGCTCGATCCGGTCGGTGACGACGGGATGCGTCGCACCACCAAGCGCCTGCACGCCCTGAATGGTGATGGTCGATGTGCCCTCGCCCTCGATCTGCGCGCCCATGCGGCGCAGGCATTCCGCAAGGTCGACGATTTCGGGCTCACGCGCGGCGTTTTTCAGGACCGTCGTGCCGCGTGCCAGCGTCGCCGCCAGCAGCGCGTTTTCCGTGGCCCCGACCGAGACGATCGGGAAATCGATGACCGCCCCGCGCAGCCCGCCTGCGGGGGCCTTGGCATGAACGTAACCGTCACGCAGATCCAGTTCCGCGCCCATCGCCTCGAAGGCTTTCAGGTGCAGGTCCACCGGACGCGCACCGATGGCGCAGCCGCCGGGCAGCGACACGACCGCATGACCATCCCGCGCCAGCATCGGCCCCAGGACAAGGATCGAGGCCCGCATCTTGCGCACGATGTCGTAATCGGCGGTATGGTTGTCCAGACCGTGGCTGGACAGCGCCAGAACCCTGCCTTCCTGCAGGCTGGCCACTTCGGCACCCAGGGATTGCAGCAGCGCGGTCATGGTGCGGATGTCGGAAAGCCGCGGCGCGTTGGTCAGCGTCAGCGGCTGATCCGTCAGAAGCGTTGCCGGCATGAGCGTCAGGCAGGCGTTCTTGGCCCCGGCGATCGGGATCTCGCCATGCAGCGGCCCGTTCCCCCTTACGATGATCTGGTCCATCTATTCCTCGTTCCCGGCCATGCGCCCTTCCGGCGTCTGCGGCCCATGCTGCTCATCATCCTCGGACTCTTGTGCGGTCCGGGCGCGGCCTTGCGCCTTGCGTTTGGCAAGATTGGCGCGCAGCGCCGCCTTGAGGCGCGCCTCGCGGTCACTGGCTGCATCCGGTTTGCGCGGTCCCTTGGTCATATTCGACCTGTTACCCTTTGCGGCGCCGTGCGTCCAGCGGGCGCTAACATCGGGGCGCGGCGGCAAAGTTGGTTTTTTTCCGAACTCCCCCCTTGCGCCCTCTGCGCGCACGGTCTAAAGCCCCCTCCACGATGCTGTGGTAGCTCAGTGGTAGAGCACACCCTTGGTAAGGGTGAGGTCGAGAGTTCAATCCTCTCTCACAGCACCATCGTCCTCTGATTGAAAAAACGATGCGTGTTTCAGGCGATTTTTCGCCTATGCATCACGCAATTTTTTCGACGCCCCCAACCCGGCTTCTGCTTGTCTCATGGAACCTGCCGGAATCGCCCGCGTTTTACCCACAGAACGCCACAGATTAAGGGAGAAGTCGGATGAAAGGCATCGTCGCTTGGCTGTTAGGGGTGCCGGTTGTCGTCATCATTCTGTTGTATGTGACAGGTATTTTCTGAAGTCGATGTCCCCCATCAGTATCATTGCGCCCGGCAGACCCCCACTGCCGGGCGTTTCCTTTTGCCGAAGCGGTTCGCACCGCCTGCACGCGCCCATAACAACCCATTGAACGCGCCCCGCCCCTTTGGCATGAGGGATGCGTTCCTATGGCCGGCAATCGCGGGCCCAAACCGAAAAGGATACCCGAATGTCCGACATCAAACGCATCGACACCGGCGCCCGCATGAGCGGTGCTGTGGTCCATAACGGCACCATCTATCTGGCGGGCCAGGTCGCACTGGGCGCCTCCGTCACCGAACAGACCCAAGGCGCGCTGGCCGAGGTCGATCGCCTGCTGGCGGCATGTGGTTCGGACAAGACGCGCATCCTCTCGACCCAGATCTGGCTGGCCGATATGGCCGACTTCGCCGAGATGAACGCCGTCTGGGATCAATGGGTCCCGCAGGGCCATACCCCAGCCCGCGCCACCGGCGAATCGAAACTGGCGACCCCCGACTATAAGGTCGAGGTCATCGTGGTTGCTGCGCTGTAAGCACGCCCATGACCGACCGCGCGGCGCGCAGGCCCGGAGCCTCGCCGCCGCGCCCCAGTCGGTCCATCGTCAGGGCCATCGCCGCGTGCTGGACCCGACGCGCCTCGGGGTCTTCGATCAGGTGCAGCAGCGCCTGCGACATCGGACCCGGCTGGCATTTCCGCCCGATATATTCAGGCACGACCCGCGTTTCGCTGACCAGATTGACCAGCGTGACGGTATCTGTTTTCAGCAGCATTCCAATGATCATGCGGCTTAGCGGCGCCACGTCATAACCGATGACCATCGGCACGTCATTCGCCGCCAGATCCAGACTGACCGTGCCCGATGCCGCCAGCGCCAGATCGGCCGCCGCGAAAGCCGCGCGCCGCTCCTCGGCCGTCTCGACGACGACGGGGGCGGTGGGCCAGCGTTTCGCCATGTCACGCACCAAGGGCGCGACGCCGCGCACCGTCGATATCACGACGCGGATTTCCGGCACGCGGTCGCGCAGCCGCATCAGAGCCTCGTCGAAGCGGGGGCCAAGGCGCGCAACCTCGCCGCGCCGGGAGCCGGGCAGGCACAGGATCAGCGGCGCGTCTGGCGCAATTCCCTGCGTGGCGCGGAAAGCCGCACCGTCATCCTTGCTGGCGACGGGTTCGGCGGCGATGGGATGGCCCACGAAATCGCAGGTCATGCCGGCGGCGCGCATATATTCCGGCTCAAACGGCAGCAGTGCCAGAACATGGTCGATGACCTTGGCCATCTTTGCCGCCCGCCCCGGACGCCACGCCCAGACCGAGGGGGCGACATAATGCACCGTTTTCAGATCGGGCAGGATCGCCCGCGCCTGACGTGCGACGCGCAGGCAGAAGTCCGGGCTGTCGATGGTGATCAGAACGTCCGGTCGCGCCTCGGCCACGGCCTGCGCGGTCTGCCGGATGCGCGCCTTGAGCTGGCGGTATTTGGGCAGCACCTCGACGATGCCCATGACCGACAGCTCCTCCATCGGAAACAGGCTTTCCAGACCCTGCGCCGCCATGGCCTGCCCACCGACGCCCTGAAAAATCGCCTGCGGATCAAGGCTTTTCAGCCCTGCCATCAACGGTCCACCCAGATTGTCGCCCGAAGGCTCGCCCGCGATCAGGAAATACTTCATGGACCTGCTCCGGCTTCAGCGTCGAGCTTTTGGGTATTTGGAAAACAAGGCAGACGCAAACGCTTCCTTGTTTTCCAGTTGCCCAATTACGGCCTTGCCCACAGGAACAGCCCTGCGGCATTCGCGGCATCAATAGCCGCCTCACGTTCCAGCAAGATGACGCTGCCCGCTTCCCATGCAATCCCGCCCAGACCTGCGGCGGCGGCCTGACGCACGGTGTCGGGGCCGATGGTGGGCAGGTCGATACGGCGGTCCTGACCGGGCTTCGGCGCTTTGTAAAGCACGCCCTTGGGACCGTTGGGATCGGGCTTCAGCCCGGAATGCAGCGCCGCGAATTCCAGCATGGCCTGCGTGCCGGGCAGTGCCTCGATCGCAAGGCAAAGCCCTTGAGCCACGACCGCGCCCTGCCCCACGTCCAGCGGACCCATGCCCTGCACGATCTGGGCTGCGCGCTCGGCATCCTTCTTGTCGCGGGCCGAGGGTTCTCCGGCCAGGACGCCTTCGCCGGGGACCAGATCGGGCAGCACCTGATCGACGGACAGGACCGACAGGCCCGCCTCCTCGAACACGTCCAGAACGGCGCGCAGGGCGGCATCGTCGCCCGACTGCATCCCCATCAGGATGCGCGGCACGATGGCCATGGTGCGCTGGTCGAAAAGGTCGGGCTCGATCCGCGGACGGCGGATCGCCCCGGCAAAGACGACCTGCGTCACGCCCTGATCGGTCAGTTCATCCAGAAACGGCACAAGGCGTTCCAGCCGAAAGGGCTGCGCGGGAACCTGCGGGTTCAGATTGTGCAGCGCATAGACAAGCGGTTCGTCCAGTGCTGCAGCGATGGCGGGGGCCAAAAGCCCCTCGCCCGCGATCAATGCGATACGGCTCATGAATGGGGTGCCAGAAAGCTGCGGTCCGAGGGACCAAGGATGAAGTCCAGAACCTCGCGCACCATGTCGGGATGTTCGGCACCGGCCATTTCGCGGGCGGTTTCGCGGAAGCTGCCTTCGCCCAGCTTGTGAAGCATGTCGCGCAGCGCGTGGATTTCGTCGCGCGACGCGCCGCGGCGGCGCAGGCCCACCACGTTCAGCCCGTCCAGCTGCCCCCGAGGGCCATGCACCATGCCAAAGGGAATCACGTCAGCCGTCACCATGGTCAGCGCGCCGATCATGGCACCGCGTCCGATGCGGACGAACTGATGCACGCCGACCAGACCGCCGATGGTCACGTCATCTTCGACCACGCAATGTCCGGCCAATGCGGCATGGTTCACGACGGTGACGCGGTTGCCCACCTGACAATCATGCGCGACATGGCTGCCCGCAAGGAACAGACCGTCATCGCCGATCCGGGTGATGCCGCCGCCGCCTTCGGTTCCGGGGTTCATCGTCACATGTTCGCGGATGCGGTTGCGCGCGCCGATGATCAGCCGGGTCTTTTCACCCTTGAACTTGCGATCCTGCGGCACCTCGCCGATCGAGGAAAACGGGAAGATCTGGGTTTCGTCCCCGATTTCGGTATCGCCCGCAATGACGACATGGGATTTAAGCACGACGCCCCGGCCCAGCTTCACATCCGGGCCGATGACGCAGAACGGCCCGATCTCGCAGCCCTCGCCGATCTTCGCGGCGGGGTCCACGACGGCCGAGGGGTGGATGATCGGATCAGCCATTTTCACCACGATTCAGCATGGCCATCACCTCGGCTTCGGCGGCAATTTCGCCGTTGACGATGGCGCGGCCTTCGAATTTCCAGACTTTTCCGCCGCCGCGCAGGGTCTTCATGTGCAGTTCCAGCACATCGCCCGGCACGACCTTGCGGCGAAAGCGGCATTTGTCGATGGCCATGAAATAGGTGCCCATCCCCTTGCCCGCCAGATCAAGGCTGGCCCCGACCAGAACGGCGGCGGACTGCGCCATCGCTTCGATGATCAGGACACCCGGCATGACGGGCTCCTGCGGAAAGTGCCCTTCGAAATGCGGTTCGTTCGAAGTGACGTTCTTGATGCCCACGCAGCTTTCCATCGGCACGATGTCGCGCACCTTGTCCACCAACAGGAAAGGATAGCGATGCGGCAGAATACGCTTGATCGTCGCAAGATCGACCTCGGTCGGCGGGATGTAACTGGTCTCGTCGGCGGCCATGCGCGGTCCTTTGGATAGTGTTTCCATTTGCCTAGCAACGAGGGGCGGGCTTGGCAAGTTCACGCACGCCGCCGCCATCCCCGCCCTTCGGCCAGCCAACCGGCCAAAGCCAGCCCCGCAACCAGCGCCAGCCATGCCCAGCCGGGCAATATCGGGCGATGCGTCACCCCCGAGGTCGAGGCCGCATCGCGCGGCGTGATGCCGATCCAGTCGCCGCCAACCCCCTGCCCATGCGCCTGCCGCCCTTCGCGGACGGTGCGGATCGCGGGGACACCATCGGACAGGTTCACGACACCGCCCTGCGTCGCCTGCGTCAGCGCGGCCAGCTTGGTGCCAGTGGCCACCGTTTCCTCGAATTCGCGCGGGGCAGCGGGACCAAGCGCCATGACGCGGGTGATGTCGCCATCCGTCATGCGGTAAAGCCCCGGTCCCGGCGCGGTCCAATTGGCGGTGAAGCGTCCCGGTTCGGCTTGGGACAGCTCCACCTGTTCCTCGGATCCGTCGGGCCGGGTGATGCGGATGGGCTTGGTCTCCTCGGCCATGGTGCGGCGCGTGATGGTGACGCTTTCGCCCGACACATCGGCGGTCAGCGCCTCTTCCTCAAGGTCCGGTTCCTGCATCGACCAATGTGCGATGCGGCGCAGCAATTCCAGCTGCGGCCCGCCGCCTTCGAAGCCGCGCCCCCACAGCCAGACCTGATCCGAGGTCAGCATCGCCACCCGCCCTTCGCCCACGCGGTCCAGCAGCAGCAGCGGCTGATCGTCGGCCCCGGTCATCACCACCTGCGCGCGCGGCGAGGGGATGACCTGCGACATGCGCAACCAGCGGCCCCAGTGATCGTCACGCCCTTCGACCGGCGCGCCGGTCAGGCCGGCGGTCACGGGATGGCGCTGCCCCGCCTCGGTCAGTTCGGGTAGGAAAGGCTGGTTATAGACGCGACCCGTCGGACGCGCGGGCAGAATGGTTCCCAAAGGCGACAGGTTCAGGCTTTCGACCGTCGACATCTCGGGTCCGGCCGAGACCAGAACCGCGCCGCCCGCTTCGACATAGCGGCGGATATTATCGTAATATTGCGGCATCAGGATGCCGCGCACCTTGTAACGGTCAAAGATGATCAGGTCGAAATCGCGGATCCGCTCCATGAACAGTTCCTGCGTCGGGAACGCGATCAGCGACATCTCATCGACGGGGACCGCATCCATCTTGTCCGGTGGCCGCAGGATCGTGAAATGCACCAGGTCTATATTCGCGTCAGATTTCAGCAGGTTGCGCCAGGTGCGTTCGCCCGCATGGGGTTCGCCCGACACCAGCAACACGCGCAGGCGGTCGCGCACGCCCTGTATCTGGATCGCGGCTGCATTGTTGCGGGTCGTCAGTTCTGGCGTCGGCGCGTCGGGGGTGTCGAACCCGATCGAGACGACGTTCTGGCCCGCATGTTTGGGCACGACCGGCAGATCCAAAGGCACGCCGGGCGGCAGGTCCAGACTGCGCGCCGCCTCTCCGTCAAGGGAAATCTGCAGGCGGGCGGGGGTCTGCGCCACCTGCGGCGGCACGGCGCCCTGATCCTCGATGCGGACGCGGATGGTCACGGGCTTGTCGATCAGGCCATAGGCCGGTGCTTCCTCGACCACCAGCCGGCGGTCCCAGTCGGTGGGCTGGCCGGTCAGCAGGACATGGACCGGCGCAGGGGCGGTCTTGGGCAGTTGCGGCAGGTCATGCGCCAGACCGTCGGTCAGCGCGATGACGCCCGCCACGCGCGTCTGCGGTTCGGCGGCCAGCGCTTTGGTCAGCGCGGTCCCGATCAACGAGCCGTCGGGATCGTCGCCCACGGTAACGCGCCGCACCTCGGTATCGGGCAAGGCGGTCAGTTGCTGCGTCAGCCCGTCGATGGCGGCATCGGTCTGCGCGCCGCGCCCCGGCAGCGACTGGCTGGCGCTGCGGTCGTCCAGCAGGATCACGATATCCGAGAGCTTGTTGCGGATACCCGATTCCAGTGCCGGACCCGCCAGCGCCAGTGCCAAGGCCAGACCGGCCAGCCCGCGCAGGCTCCAGCCGCGCAGACCGCGCCACAGCGACCAGACCGCGATCAGCAGGGCCAGGACGGCGGCGACCGCGATCAGCGGCCAAGGCAGCATGGGATCAAAGCTAAGCCCGGTCATCGGATCGCCTCCTCGTCCCGCAGGCGTTCCAGCAGGGCGGGGACATGGACCTGATCCGACTTATAATTGCCGGTCAGCACATACATGATCAGATTGACGCCGAAACGATAGGCCATCTCGCGCTGCCTTTCGCCATCCAGACCCGATCCGACGCTGAACATCGGCAGGCCGTTTTCGTCGATGGCCCATGCCTCGGCCCATGAATTGCCGCCGATGATGACCGGGGACACGCCATCATTCAGGCTGCGGAACGGCACGCCCTCGGCGGCTTCGGCCCCGGCGGGCGGGGCTTCGGCCCAGACCTCGCGCCCCTGATAGCGGCCCGGAAAATCGTCCAGCAGGTAATAGCTGCGGGTCAGCACATGGTCGGACGGGATCGGGGCCAGTGGCGGCACGTCCAGAGGCGCAGCCAGCCGTTGCAGCGCAGCAGCGCCGTCCGGCCCGCCCAGACCTGCAATATCGCCATCGCGCGTATCGAACAGGATCACCCCGCCCGAGCGCAGGAAGTGGTTCAGCCGCACGTAGGCCTGCGGCCCCGGCGAAGGCTGACTGTCCGTCACCGGCCAATAAAGAAATGTCAGCAACGACAGGTCGTCCTGATCCAGATCAATCCCGATGGGCTGGCCGGGTTCGACCGTGGTGCGGTCGATCAAGGTCTGGGACACGCCGCGCAAACCCGCCTGCGATGCGCGGTCCACCTCGGCATCGCCGGTCACGACATAGGCCAGCGCCACGTCATCCGCCGCCTGTATCAGCCGCGGATCGGGGTCTTGCGCACGCGCGGCCACGGCCCAAAGCAGCAGGGTCAGGATCGCGATCACCCTTGTGCCAATCATGCCAAGGCCCTTCCCGAGCGTCCGCGTGCCAGCCATGCGCTGCCAAGTGCGTCCAGCGCGAACAGCAGCGCCGCCAGCGCGATCAGCCAGCCGCGCAGGTCGATGCCCGGCGCCTGCGTCGCATTTTCGATCGTGGCGCCGGGCCATTCGGCCAGCGTCATCTGCCCGCCTGCGTTCAGCGCCGCGACCCGTTCGCCCGCGCGGTAAAGCCCGGCGGGCGCACCCGGCGCGGGGCCGCGCGCGAATTCGGTGGCGGCGACGGGCACGGGGTTTTGCGGCTGGGTCGCGCGGCCATAGCCGTCCAGCACCAGTTCCGGTGTCCAAAAGGTTTCCTCGGTCGCCTCGGCCTCGGGTGCCTCGCCACTGGCGCGGGCGGTGGCGACCAGCCGGTCCAGCATCTGCACGAACAGACCCGACAGTGCGAGGTTCGACCATTCCGCATTGGCCGTGGTGTGAAACAGCACCAACTGCCCCTGCCCCAGCGGCGCGCGCGTGACAAGCGGCGTGCCGTCGGTCAGCTGCGCCAGCGTCCGCCCCGCCAGTTCCGGCGAGGGTTCGGCCAGAAGCTGCGCCCGCACAGTGGCGTCCTGCGGGATCGACAGGCCCGCAAACGGCCCCTCGGGCGCAAACGGGGTGATGCCCCGCGGATCGCCCCAGCTAAGCGCGCCGCCGATGTCGCGCCCGCCCGCGCGCAGCCGCACGGGCAGCAGCGGTTCTTCGGCCAGACGTTCGGACGCGGCCATGCGCGGACCGGCAAAGCGGATCAGCAGCCCGCCCTGATCGACCCATTGCAGCAGCGCCTCGCTTTCGGACACGCCGATCTGGTCGGCCAGCACGATCACATCGGGCGAGGCTTGCAGCACATCGCCCAAGCCACCCTCGATCAGGTCGGTCGAGGGTGCAAGCGCACGGCGCAGGTAATGCGTGGGCGACAGCAGGCGCTGGCCCTCGGTCGCGCCGCCATCGCCGATCAGCGCGACCTTGCGGCGGCGCAGCCCGTCATCGGCCAGAACGACCGCGCCCGCAGCAGCCTGACCTTCGATCTCGAACCGGGTGATGCGGTTGCGCAGCTCCGAGGGCAGGTCGATGGGAATGTCACGGCTGGTCACGCCCCCCTGCGTCACGGGCTCGTCCGGGGTCAGCCGCGCCAGTTCACGCGGCGCGCCCTGCGGGTCCAGCCCCATCGCCAGAACGGCAGGCGGGATCGCGCCGGATGTCGAACGCAAGCGCAGCGAAGGCTGATCCCCGCGCACCAGTTCCAGCGACAGCCCCACGCCTTGGGGTGGTGCGACCGTCACTGTGCCACGCGACGACAGCGCGGACAGCAGCGCCGCGCGGCCCGGATGGTCCAGACCATCGCTGAGCCACAGGGTCGAAAGGGATGCCGGCGCCTCGGCCAGGGTGTCGTCAAGGTCCTGCGGATAGCGGGTTTCCCAGGCGGCGGGATGGGTCGCGCGCAGCTCGGCCGCCAATTCGCCTGCGGGCTGAAAGGCCAGCGGCCCCGCCGCCTGACCGTCGGCCACCAGCAGCGCGGCAGGCTGGCCCTGCCCCGATGCCGCATCCAGCGCGCGCAGCACCCGCGCCTGACGCTGCGGCCAGTCGGGCGCGGCAGACCAGCCGCCATCCATCACGATCAGCAACGGCCCCTGCCCCGCCTGTTCCGGCGCGGGTTTCCAGACCGGCCCGGCAAAGCCAAGGATCAGCGCCGCAATCGCCAGAACGCGCAGCAAAAGCAGCCACCACGGCGTATGCTGCGCCACCGGCTGCGGATCGCGCAGCCCCAGCAGCAGGCGCGTGCCGGGAAACTGCACCAGCTTGGGCGAAGGCGGCATGGCGCGCAGGATCAGCCAGATCACCGGCAAGGCGGCCAGTGCGGCCAGCAGCCACGGCGTCAGGAACCCGATGGGACCAAGGACCAGCATCAGCCCTCCAGAACCGACCAAAGCCACATCAACGCCTGCGATGGCGCGGCGGCGGTGTCATGCGTGCCGAAATGCCAGCCTGCGGTCATGCAGGCGCGCGACAGCATCGTGCGGCGTTCCGCCAATCGCGCCAGATAGGCCGCGCGCAGCCCCCCGGCATCGCGGGTGTCATGCGACAGCGCCCCGCTGACGGACCGGAACAGCACGGCCCCACCATAGGGAAAGCCTTCCTCATCCGGGTCCAGCAGTTGCAGCATCGCGCCCTGCACGCCCATGCCAGCGGCACGGTGCAGATAGGCCAGAACCGGTGCCGGATCGCCCAGATAATCGTCGATCAGCACGATGCGCTGGCCGGGACGCAGGGCCTCGGCGGGCGGCGCATCTTCGTCGCTGCCAAGCGCCTGCCGCGTCACCAACCCCGAGGCGATGCGGTCGGCCTGCACCCGGCCCATCCGCGCAGGTTGCCCCGCCAGGCCCACCCGCTCACCGCCCGCCAGAAGAGCGAGCGACAGGGACAGCGCCAGCAGATCGGCGCGGTCGCGCTTGGCGGGGCGGTCGGGACCGCCGGTGAAGTCCATGCCCGCCGCCGCAGAAACCCAGATCGCGGCGGATTGTGCGACCTGCGCTTCGCGGTCACGCACGAACTGGCCGTCGGACCGGGCCGAACGGCGCCAGTCGATGCTGCGCGCCGTGTCGCCTTGGGTTGCGGGGCGGTATTGCCAGAAATCCTCGCCCGCGCCCGCGCGGCGCTGGCCATGCGCGCCAGCGGTCAGGCTGGCGGCCAGACGTTCGGCCGACAGCATCAGCGCGGGCAGACCCGCCGTCGCCGCCTCGGCCCCTGCCTTGAGCTGGCCCGCGCGAAGCTGGTCGGGCTGCCCCTTCACGCGGCGGCCCGCATCCGGTCGCCCAGCAGGCGGGCGATCACGCCCTCGACCGTGTCGCCGCGGGCGCGGGCGGCAAAGCTCAGCGCCATGCGGTGGCGCAGGACGGGCGCGGCCATGGCTTCGACATCGTCCAGCGTCGGCGCATAGCGACCGTTCAGCGCCGCCCGCGCCCGCGCCACCAGCGTCAGCGCCTGCGCCGCGCGCGGCCCCGGACCCCAGACCAGCGTTTCCGCGATCCATCCCGGCGCCTCAGGCGCGCCGGGCCGGGCCGAGCGGACCAGATCAAGAATGGCGTTCAGCACCGCGTCCCCCACCGGCATCCGGCGGATCAGCGCCTGCGCGGCGATCAGGCCAGCCGCGTCAAAGACCGGATGCGCCGCGCCCTGTTCGACCCCGGTGGTCGCAAGCAGGATGGCGCGTTCCGTGTCGCGGTCGGGATAATCCACGTCGATCTGCAAAAGAAAACGGTCCAGCTGCGCCTCGGGCAGCGGATAGGTTCCTTCCTGTTCGATCGGGTTCTGCGTCGCCAGCACGTGAAAGGGACGCCCCAGCGCGCGATGTTCGCCGCCGATCGTCACTTCGGCCTCCTGCATGGCCTGCAGCAGCGCCGATTGGGTGCGCGGGCTGGCGCGGTTGATTTCATCGGCCATCAGCAATTGCGTGAAGACCGGACCGGGAATGAAGCGAAAGGCCCGTGTGCCATCGGCCAGCACGTCCAGCACCTCGGACCCCAGAATGTCGGCAGGCATCAGGTCGGGCGTGAACTGCACCCGCGCGCTTCCAAGCCCAAGCACGGTCGAAAGCGTATCGACCAGCATGGTCTTGCCAAGTCCGGGCTGACCGACCAAAAGCGCGTGACCACCCGAAAGGATTGCAGAAAGAACCTGTTCGACAACGGCATGTTGACCGACGAAACGCTGTTCCACACTGGCGCGGGCATCGGCCAGCCGTGCAGTCAACGATTGTATCTCGGTCACAAGTTTATTTTCCTCGGCCATGACAACGCCTCTTTTCTGATCTAGGACAGCATAGGATGACCATGGACAAGGCTCCACTGGTAATGGTTGGAAAGACTGACAATGCTGTGAGCGATGCGGCCGGACTGGTGGCCGCAGCCGAACGTGCCTCGAAAAAGGGCCCGGCGCCGGTGCATTTGTGGAACCCGCCCTTTTGCGGGGATCTGGACATGGAAATCCGGGCGGACGGGACGTGGTTCTATCAGGGCACGCCCATCGGCAGGCATCGCATGGTGCAGCTTTTCGCCTCGATCCTGAAGCGTGAAGGGGACGCTTATTTTCTGGTCACCCCGGTCGAAAAGGTCGGCATCCGCGTCGTGGACGCCCCCTTTGTCGCCGTCGATGCCGATATTGGCCGCGACATCACCTTTACCACCAATGTCGGCGACAGCGTGACGGCTGGCCCCGACCATACCATCGAGATGCGCGGCACAGCAGACGAGCCGCGCCCTTATATCCATGTGCGGCGTGGCCTTTGGGCGCTGATCGACCGCAAGACCTTCTATCGACTGGCCGACGCGGCTACGCCCGGAACCGATGGGCGTATGGAATTGCATTCGGGCGGGACCGTTTTTCCGCTGGAGCACTGACATGGCGCGATTCGCTGCCAACCTGACATATCTATTCACCGAACTGCCGATGCCCCAACGCTTTGCGGCAGCAAAGCGCGCGGGCTTTTCTGGGGTCGAGATCCTGTTTCCCTATGACCTGCCGGTCAAGGAGCTGACCAAGGCCGCACAAGGGGCCGGACTGGAATTCGTGCTGATGAACGCGCCGCCACCGAACTGGGCGGGCGGGCCGCGGGGCTTTGCCGCCCAACCCGGCAACGAGGCGCGATTTCGCAGCGATTTCGACCGGGCCATCCGCGTCGCGACCGCCCTTGGCGTGCGCCATGTCCATATCATGGCAGGCAAGGCCGACGGCCCCGAGGCGCGACGGACCTTTATCCAGAACCTGAAATGGGCCGCTGCCCGCGCACCCAAGACCAGTCTGGTGATCGAGCCGATCAATACGCAGGACCTGCCCGGCTATTTTCTGGACAGCTTCGATCTGGCCGCCGAAATTCTGGCCGAGGTGGGCGCGCCCAATCTGGGCCTGCAATTCGACGCCTATCAGGCGCAGATGATCCATGGCGATGCGCTTGGCTGCTGGCAGCGGTTTGCGGCGCTGACGCGGCATGTGCAGATCGCGGGATTTCCGGGCAGGCACGAACCCGGCGCGGGCGATATCGACCTGACCAAGCTTTCGCGCGCCTTGGACGATGCGGGTTATCGCGGCTGGGTGGGGGCGGAATACACCCCCCTCACCTCGACCGAGGCCGGGCTGCGCTGGCTGAAGTCGGCCTAATAGGCCGAGCTTCCCGTGCCTGCGGGCAATGCGCCGTAAGGCAGCCAGATCGTCTTGGCCCGCGTGGCGCGGCGCAGGAAATCGCGGCCTTGTGCATCGGGCGCGGCCCAGTCACGCGGCTCGGGCGACCAGACGGGGATCAGCGTTTCGCTGGCGGCGCGTTCGGTCGCGGCCAATGCTTCGCCCTGCGCGACATGCCAGACCGCGTTCACGCCATCATGGCTGGCCAATGCCTGCGCAAGCCCGTCGCGCGGGCCGGTCACGATATTGACCACGCCCCCCGGCACGTCCGAAGTCGCCAGCACCTGCGCCAAGGTCAGCGCAGCCATCGGCTTGTCCTGCGACGGCACCGCGACGACCGTATTGCCCATGGCGATCGCAGGCAGCACCAGCGACATGAAGCCCGCAAAGGGGCTGCCATTGGGCGCGATCACACCCATGACGCCATGCGGATCGTGCTGCACATGCGTCAGATGCCCCGGCTTCGCCGCCACCGTCGCGCCGTCGAACTTGTCGGCAAATCCCGCGTAGTAGAAACAGCGCCGGATCGCCGCCTCGATCTGTTCGACCGAAGCGAAACCCGCAAATTCCGACCGCCGCAGCGCCAGATTCTCGGCCAGAAAATACAGCACCTGCGCGCGGCCGTGCCCGCCAAGCCCCTGCCATTTACCCAAGGCCCCCGCCGCGGCCTCGACCGCGTTGCGGATGTCCTTTTTGCCGCCCAGCGGGATCAGTTCGTCCTGCGCGGCATAGCTTGCGCCGCCGTCCGGGCGTTTCTGCGCACCGCCGATATACAGCTTTACCGTGCGGTCGATGTTTTTATCTTCGTGCGCCGCGCCGTCGGGGCTGGCCGCGATGGCTGCGGGCAGCGGATCGCGCAGCGGCTTGGGGATCGGCGGGGAGTGATAATCCAGCATCCCCTCGCGCCCGCCTTCGCGGCCATAGCCGCTGTCACGGACACCGCCAAAGGGGGCCGCCGCAGCGAAGATATTGGCGCAGTTCACCCAGACCACGCCCGCCTTGATCTTTGCCGCCAGATCTGTCGCGACCGTGGCGCTTTCCGACCAGACCGAGGCAGCAAGGCCGTAAGCCGTGTTATTCGCCAGATCGACCGCCTCATCCGGGGTGCGGAACGTCGAAAGCGTGGCGATGGGGCCAAAGATTTCCTCGCGCATACCGGGATTGGCGGGGGCGATGTTCTTCAGATAGCCGGGCGCGATAAAGCAGCCGTCCTGCGCCTGCCCACCGACCAGTTCGGCCCCTGCCCCAGTCGCGCGGGACAGGATGCCAAGGATACGGTCCTTTTGCACCGGATCGACGATGGCGCCTATATCGGTGGACTTGTCCAGGGGCGCACCGACGCGCAGCCTGTCCATACGGGCACGCAGCAGCGATTCGAACCGCGCCGCCACGCTTTCGGCCACCAGAATGCGCGAGCCTGCGCAACAGACCTGCCCCTGATTGAACCAGATCGAATCCACCACGCCTTCGACGGCGGCATCCAGATCGGCATCGTCCATGACGACAAAGGGCGACTTGCCGCCCAATTCCAGCGTCAGCTTTTTGCCAGACCCCGCGACGGCGCGCGCGATCCCGCGCCCCACCTCGGTCGAGCCGGTGAAGGCGATCTTGTCCACCGGCGACGCCACCAGCGCGGCCCCCGTTTCGCCGTCGCCCGTCACGATGTTGATCACGCCCGCAGGCAGGCCGACATGGGCGCATATCTCGGCAAAGGCCAAGGCCGTCAGCGGGGTGTATTCGGCAGGTTTCAGCACCACCGTATTGCCGGCAGCCAGCGCGGGCGCGACCTTCCATGCCAGCATCAGCAGCGGGAAATTCCACGGGATGATCTGGCCGCAGACGCCCAGCGGCGCGTGGCCCGGAAATTCGGTCTCGGCGATCTCGGCCCAGCCTGCGTGGTGATAGAAATGGCGCACGACCAGCGGCACGTCGATGTCGCGGCTTTCGCGGATCGGCTTGCCATTATCCAGCGTCTCCAGCACCGCCAGGAAGCGTTCGCGTTTCTGGATGGTGCGGGCGATGGCATACAGAAACCGTGCCCGGTCATGGCCCGGCATCGCGCCCCAGCCCCGCTGCGCCCGACGCGCGGCACGCACGGCCTTGGCCACATCGCGGGCCGAGCCTTGGCTGACCTGCGCCAAGACCTCGCCGGTCGAGGGATCGCGGGTGGCAAAAGTCTGATCCGGCCGGGTGAAACGTCCGGCGATGAAATGCCCGAATGTGCGGCCCGCCAGCCAGTCGCGCACGGCGCTGCTGTCCTCGGGCGCGGGTCCGTATTCCATGCTTTCCATGATGTCGCTAACCTTCGGCATGTCTTACCCCGCAGCCAGGCGATGGGCGGCTGCATAGCGGCCGGTGACGTGATGCGAGATCTGGCGTTCGATATCGCCCAGCAGGGACGATGCGCCGATGCGGAACAGATCGGGGGACAGCCAGTCGCGGCCCAGTTCCTCGGCCATCAGCACCTGCCAGTTCAGCGCGTCCTTGGCGGTGCGCAATCCGCCCGCAGGCTTGAAGCCGACGATGAAGCCGGTCTGGTCGCGATAGTCGCGGATCGCGCGCAGCATCACCAGCGACACGGGCAGCGTGGCATTCACGGGCTCTTTGCCGGTCGAGGTCTTGATGAAATCCGAGCCCGCCTGCATCGCCACATGGCTGGCGCGGGCGACGTTGGTCAAGGTCTTAAGCTCTCCGGTGGCAAGGATCGACTTCATCAGCACCCTGCCGCACGCCTCGCGCATGGCGCAAAGTTCGTCGTAAAGCGCCGACCATTCGCCGCGCAGGACATGGGCGCGGGAAATCACGATGTCGATCTCATCCGCCCCCTGATCCAGCGCATAGCGGATCTCGGCCAGTCGCAGGTCCAGCGGCATCAGCCCGGCGGGAAAGCCCGTGGCGACAGATGCGACGGGCACATCGGTCCCGCGCAAGGCGTGCTTGGCGGCGGCAACCATGGTGGGATAGACGCAGACCGCGCCCGTGGTCAGGCCTTCGACCCCCAACGCATCCAGCAGCGCAGGCTCGATCGGTTGGCGGGCCTTGGCGCATAGCCGGGCCACGCGGTCAGGCGTGTCGTCGCCCGAAAGCGTGGTCAGGTCGATGCAGCGCACGGCGTTCAACAGCCACGCCGCCTGCCATTCCTTTTTCAGGCTCCGGCGGGCCGGCAGGCTTGCGGCACGACGTTCGGCTGCGGGCGTGTTCACCGCGATGCGGTCGAACCATTCCAGATGCAGCGCCGTGCCGGGATTGCGGCGTTTTGAGTCGTGATCCTTCATGCGTCCTCCCTTAGCGTCCGCGCATTCCGCGCCACCAGCGGCTTAGCCTGCCCCGCGCGGCGTCCCCCTCGGCGTCGATGCGGTCCCATGCGGGGTCAAGGCTGCGTTCGCGGAACTGGTTCCACATACGCCAGATCAGCATCAGCAGCGCGCCCAGGATCAGCAGGATGACGATGGCACCCCAGTTGAACGGGCGCACATCCGGCCCCGAGACGGGCTTGATCGAAATGGCGTTGGGATAGACGGACAGCCAGTTTACCCGCCAGCCATAGGACGTAATGCTGACCCATTCCGGCGTGGCCGAGGTCGAACGCAGATCCGCCGCCTGCGCCTGCAGATCGGCGCTGTCATATTTGAAATAAGGCGGCCAGATCCAGCCGGTATCCTCGTTGCGATAGACATAGGGTTTGCCGTTCGTGCGCACCGCGTTGATGAACTGCACATCGCGCCGCCCGGTGGAATTCTGCACCGTGCCGGTATCGTCCGCCGCATAGAAGATGGCGTTGCGCCCGATTTCGATCTGGCGGTTGAACGCCTCGGTGATCCGCACCGTCTGCTTGGAGGGCAGCGCGTAATCCAGAAACATGAAGACGGTGATGCCGAACAGCACACCCACAGCAGTCAGGAACCAGCGCATTACCGCCCCTTCTAGTTATAATTCACCAAGACGATGATCACGACGATGGCGACCACCGGCAGCACCAGCACAAGCGCAGCAAGCCTTGCCCGCAGCGATTTGCGGAACCCGACCATCGAACGCCGCACGAATTCCCGCCGTTCCGGGCTGTCGCCCGCGCGGTCGGGATGGCGGCTGTCCCATTCCTTCTCAAGCTCCTCGCGTCTTGTGCTGCGCAGATAGATGCCCAGCAGGACGTAAAAGATCAACTCGATCACGATCACCATCGCGATCAGTCGCATGAAGGCCATCATGTCGCTTGTCTTTCCGCATATCGGACCACCCTGCGCATGGAACGGGGTGGGCGGGAAACTGTCAATCGCCCATCGGGCAAGCATGGGGGGATTCCCCTGCGCCGCCCCCTGTGGCATGATCCCCCAAAATAACGGGAGAGCAGCCCGAAATGTCCGAACGACTGTCGATCAGCGCATTGGCCTTTTTCATCATCATGGCCCTGCTGGGGGCCTATTTCGCCTTTGCCGCCGTGCAGGGGCCGTCGGGCGTCCTGCGCCGCGAACAGCTTAAGGCCGATACGCGCGAACTGACCGCGCAACGCGACAAGCTGCAATCCGAAGTGGACCGGATGCGCAACCTGACCAAGCGGCTGTCGGACGACTTTCTGGACATAGACCTGCTTGACGAACGCGCCCGCGACGTGCTGGGCTATCTGCGTTCGGACGAGATTATCATCCACTGAAATACAGCTTCGCGACCTTCTGACGGCAGCGTTGCGTCCTGCTGCCCATTTCGCGTGGCTGTTGCAGATCGCAGGTTTACTTTCCCCAAAGACCCGTCCTAGAAGTAGTTTAACGCTGAACTATTCCTGCGCCCGAGGAGGAGGCCCCATGGTCAGAAAGCCCGCAGCCAAGGAAAGCACGTCCAATGTCTCCAAGGACGAGCTTCTGAAGTATTACCGCGACATGCTCTTGATCCGTCGATTCGAAGAAAAGGCCGGCCAGCTTTATGGCATGGGCCTGATCGGCGGTTTCTGCCACCTGTATATCGGACAGGAAGCTGTCGTCGTCGGCCTTGAGGCCACGGCGAAAGAAGGCGACAAGCGCATCACGTCGTATCGCGACCACGGCCACATGCTGGCCTGCGGCATGTCCGCCAATGGCGTGATGGCCGAACTGACCGGCCGCGAAGGCGGCTATTCCAAAGGCAAGGGCGGGAGCATGCACATGTTCTCGCGCGAGAAGCACTTTTATGGCGGGCACGGCATCGTGGCAGCCCAGGTGCCGCTGGGTGCGGGTCTGGCCTTCGCCGACAAATATCTGGGCAATGACAACGTCACCTTTACCTATTTCGGCGACGGCGCCTCGAACCAGGGCCAGGTCTATGAGACCTATAACATGGCCGAACTCTGGAGCCTGCCGGTCGTTTTCGTGATCGAAAACAACCAGTATGCCATGGGCACCTCGGTCAAGCGTTCCACGAAATCGACCACCTTCTTTGGTCGCGGCGAAGCGTTTGGCATTCCGGGCGAACAGGTTGACGGCATGGACGTTCTGGCCGTCAAGGCAGCGGGCGAAAAGGCCGTGGCGCATTGCCGCGCGGGCAAAGGCCCCTACATTCTTGAAGTGATGACCTATCGCTATCGCGGCCACTCGATGTCGGACCCGGCGAAATACCGCACCCGCGAAGAAGTGCAGAAGATGCGCGACGAACGCGACCCGATCGAGAACGTCCGCGAGCTGCTGCTGACCGGCAGCCACGCGACAGAAGATGACCTGAAGGCCATCGACAAGGAAATCAAGGATATCGTCAACGAATCCGCCGAATTCGCCAAGGAAAGCCCCGAGCCCGCCTTGGAAGAACTGTGGACCGATATCTATGCAGACGAGCTGCCGCAAGGCTCGGCACCTGAGAACGCCTGAGGGGGAGCGCACATATGGCAACCGAAATCCTGATGCCCGCCCTGTCTCCGACGATGGAGGAAGGCACGCTGGCCAAATGGCTGAAAAAGGAAGGTGACGCGGTCAAGGCCGGCGACATCATCGCCGAGATCGAGACCGACAAGGCCACGATGGAATTCGAGGCCGTGGATGAAGGCATCCTTGGCAAGATCCTCGTGTCCGAAGGGTCGCAGGGCGTGAAGGTCAACACCCCGATCGCCGTGCTGGTCGAAGAAGGCGAAAGCGCCGACGACGTGGCCGCGCCTGCGCCGAAAGCCGAAGCCGCGCCCGCCGAAGCCAAGGCCGAGCCTGCCCCGGCCAAAGCCGCCGAACCCGTCCGCGCGCCGCAGCCGGATGTGTCGCCCGACTGGCCCGAAGGCACCAAGATGAAGACCATGACCGTGCGGGAAGCCCTTCGCGAGGCCATGTCCGAAGAAATGGAACGCGACGAAACCGTGTTTCTGATGGGCGAGGAAGTCGGCGAATACCAGGGCGCCTACAAGATCAGCCAGGGCCTGCTGGACAAGTTCGGTCCCAAGCGCGTCGTCGATACACCCATCAGCGAAATCGGCTTTGCCGGGATCGGCACCGGCGCGGCGCTGGCAGGTCTGCGTCCGATCGTCGAATTCATGACCTTCAACTTCGCCATGCAGGCGATGGACCACATCATCAACTCGGCTGCCAAGACGCTTTACATGTCGGGTGGTCAGATGGGTGCGCCGATGGTGTTCCGTGGCCCGAACGGTGCCGCCGCCCGCGTGGGCGCGCAGCACAGCCAGGATTACGCGGCATGGTATGCAGCGATCCCCGGCCTGAAAGTCGTGATGCCCTATTCCGCAGCCGACGCAAAAGGCCTGCTGAAAACCGCCATCCGCGATGCGAACCCCGTGATCTTCCTTGAGAATGAGATCATGTATGGTCGCAGCTTCGAAGTGCCGGACCTGCCCGATTTCACCATCCCCTTCGGCAAGGCCCGCATCGCGCGCCCCGGCAAGGACGTGACTATCGTCAGCTTCGGCATCGGCATGAGCCACGCGCTGGAAGCCGCCGACAAGCTGGCCGAGGAAGGCATCGACGCCGAAGTCATCGACCTGCGCACCCTGCGTCCGCTGGATTATGACAGCATCATCGCTTCGGTGCAAAAGACCAACCGTCTGGTCACGGTCGAAGAAGGCTTCCCGGTGGGTTCGATCGGCAACCACATCTCGGCCTATGTCATGGAACACGCGTTCGACTACCTCGACGCGCCGGTGATCAACTGCACCGGCAAGGACGTGCCCATGCCCTATGCCGCGAACCTTGAAAAGCACGCGCTGATCACCCCGGCAGAAGTCGTCGCGGCGGTCAAAAAAGTCACCTATCGCTAAGGGGTTATCAAGATGCCGACAGAAATCCTGATGCCCGCCCTCTCCCCCACGATGGAGGAAGGCACGCTGGCCAAATGGCTGGTCAAAGAGGGTGATGAAGTCAAATCCGGCGACATCATCGCCGAGATCGAAACCGACAAGGCCACGATGGAATTCGAGGCCGTGGACGAAGGCAAGATCGGCAAGATCCTTGTCGCCGAAGGCACGGCAGGCGTGAAGGTGAACACTGCCATCGCCGTCCTGCTGGAAGATGGCGAAAGCGCCGACGACATCGGAGCCGCGAAAGCGGCCCCGAAGGCCGAAGCGAAAGCCGAAGCCGCGCCCGAGGTCAAAGCCGAAGCGCCAAAGGCTGCGCCTGTAAAGGCCGCCGATGGCAACCGCGTCTTCGCCTCGCCCCTTGCCCGTCGCATCGCGGCGGAAAAGGGCATCGACCTTGCCGGCGTGACGGGTTCCGGCCCCCGCGGTCGCATCGTCAAGGCAGACGTGGAAAGCGCGAAACCCGGCGCGGCCAAACCCGCAGCCGCGGCGGATGCCCCCAAAGCCGCCGCTCCGACAGCCGCAGCGCCCCCGGCTGGTCCTTCGGCGGATGCGATCAAAAAGATCTATGCCGATCGCGAGACGACCGAAGTGGCCCTGGACGGCATGCGCCGCACCATTGCCGCCCGCCTGTCCGAAGCCAAGCAGACCATCCCGCATTTCTACCTGCGCCGCTCGGCCAAGCTGGATGCGCTGATGGCCTTCCGCGCCGACCTGAACAAGCAGCTGGAAGCCCGTGGCGTCAAGCTGTCGGTCAATGACTTTATCATCAAGGCCTGCGCGCTGGCACTGCAAGAAGTGCCGGACGCCAATGCCGTCTGGGCAGGCGACCGCATCCTGAAGCTGAAGCCCTCGGATGTGGCGGTGGCCGTCGCGATCGAAGGCGGTCTGTTCACCCCGGTCCTGAAAGACGCGCAGCAGAAAACGCTGTCGGCCCTTTCGGCCGAGATGAAGGACCTGGCGACCCGCGCCAAGTCGAAGAAGCTGGCCCCGCATGAATATCAGGGCGGCAGCTTCGCCATCTCGAACCTCGGCATGTTCGGGATCGAGAACTTTGACGCGGTCATCAACCCGCCGCATGGTGCGATCCTTGCCGTCGGCGCGGGCATCCCCACCGCCGTCGTCGAAAAGGGCGAAGTGGTCATTCGCAACGTCATGTCCATGACGCTGTCGGTCGATCACCGGGTCATCGACGGCGCACTGGGTGCGCAGCTTCTCGAAAAAATCGTCGCACATCTGGAAAACCCGATGGGCATGCTGGCCTGATCCGCCACGACGCAAAACCAGAAAGGGGGCCTCTCGCGGCCCCCTTTTTCATTTCTCGGTTCCTTAATACCCCGAGGTCCGGGGCAGCGCCCCGGTCCGGCGCTATTCGCCCGGCGCGGCGGGGCCAAATAGCCCCCCAACGCCTCACGCCCACCGCCACGGATCAACATGAATAGCCATGTATGCACGGCGAACAGCCCATGCCCGCCTCCATGTTGGTGGTGCTCATTGCAGCGGGATGGGCGCATATGGGGAACAATTCGACCAGCAAAATCGCATTTGAGTGGCGATCCCAACAATCAGAAAGCGACGCTGACCCCCGGCAGGCGCAGCTCTGCGATCAGGTCGCGCAATTCCTGCCGCGCCGCGATGTTCGAGATGCTCAGTTGCTCTGTCCCGATATCCTTCAGATCCAGAAGCGTCAGCCCGCGCGGAAAAAGCTCGCGAAAGATGACCCGCTCGGAAAAGCCGGGGGCCACGCGGAACCCGATGCGCTTGGAAAGGGTGGACAACGCACCGCCCACCTTGCGCTTGTTGTGCATGGCCTGCGTGCCCAGACGGTTGCGCAGCACCAGCCAGTCGATTGGACCGGCCCCCGCCTCTCCGCGCAACTGGCGCGCGCCCCAGACCATCTCGGCGTAGATCGACGGACCAAGCACCTTTCCATCAGGCGACATCCGCGCAAGCAGGTCAAAGTCGATGAAGCTGTCGTTCATTGGCGTAATCAGCGTATCGGCCAGACTATGTGCCATCTGGCTTAGCCGGGTATGCGATCCGGGACAGTCCAGCAGGATGAAGTCGCAGCTCGCCTCCAGTTCTTCGACCGCGCGGGAAAGGGGATCGATGCCGTCGCTTTCGGGCGCAAGCACGCCCAGCAGGGGGGTTGGCAGATCCAGCCCTTCACGCTGCACGAAATGCGCGCGGTTTTCCAGATAGCGGCCAAAGCTGCGCTGGCGCACATCCAGATCCAACGCCCCTACCCGATGCCCCATCCGCGCCAGCGCCGTCGCCACATGCATTGAGGTTGTCGATTTGCCCGATCCACCCTTTTCGTTTCCGACGACAATGATATGCGCCACGAATCCCCCCGAGCAGCGGCCATTCCGAAGGCCCGAGGATAGGCCGGAGGATTCGCGATGAAAAGCGTGACCCTGCGATGATTCGGCGCGAGTGCGGCTTTCCGGGAACAACCGCGCTGTAAATTGCTGCACTGCACGAATCTCGTCAGTTCACTGAATTTGCTACAATTTTATATCACGATCATTCCGCTAGAGTTTTTCTTGCAAAAGACGATCAACTATGTCGATATATAGGTGTCAGCATAGGCTGACAGGTCATCAACTTGGAAAGGAGCCAAAGATGTCCATGCTGAACCATCTGTCGGCTTTCGCTGATCGAGCCATCCGCGCTGCCGTGCCCGCACAGGCGCGTTATGCGGTATCGCTGATCGATCGGCGCACCGGCAAGCCGCACATGATTTCGGGCATTCCGCTGGTGCTGATGACCTGCGAACCCATCACTGCCGCGCAGGATCTGATGCGCAACCGCGATCCACGACTGTGGAATACCTTCATCGAACGCACCGATGCCAAAGGAGCCAGCCAATGATCCGCTTTCCCTTCCTCGTCGCGTCGCAGGAACCTGCGCCCTCGCGCTATGCCACCATTGCCCTGTCGCGCTATCAAAGCGCCCAGGGACCGGTTCTGCGCACGCTGCGCGACGGTCGTGTCGTGATCGATACCGGTCGTGGCGCAATGACCGGACGCCCGCTGGGCTCTGCCCGCGAACCCTTCCCGATCTGGGCGCCCATCTTTGTCGGCATGTGAACCCGCAACGGGCCGATAGGATCCGGCCCCGTCCCGGCCCCTTATCCGCCGGGCCGCCTTCTCTCTCTCGTGGCATTGCGCCAGCCCACCGGCGCATTGTCAGGCCCGGAAAAGAAGAAACGCCGCCCTTTTCGGGGCGGCGTTTCCATTTGCGCTGCAGTCGGGCTTAGAAGCCCAGACCGGCGTATTTGTTCTTGAACTTCGACACACGACCACCAGCGTCCATCAGCTTGGCCGAACCGCCGGTCCATGCCGGGTGCACCGTCGGGTCGATGTCCAGCGACATCACGTCGCCTTCTTTGCCCCAGGTCGAGCGCACCGGATAGGTGGTGCCGTCGGTCATCTTGACGGTGATGAAGTGGTAGTCGGGATGCGTATCTGCTTTCATGGCGCGTCTCCTCAGGCCTTGGCTTCGGCTTTGGGCTTGTAGTTGGTGACTTCGGCGATGCGCGCCGATTTACCGCGACGATCGCGCAGGTAATACAGCTTGGCACGGCGAACGCGGCCACGACGCACGACGGTGATCGAATCGACATTGGTCGAATACAGCGGGAACACACGTTCCACGCCCTCGCCGAACGAAATCTTGCGCACGGTGAAGGACGCGCCGATGCCGCCGCCCTTGCGCGAGATGACGACGCCTTCATACATCTGCACGCGGGTGCGCGTGCCTTCGGTCACTTTGTAACCGACGCGGACGGTGTCACCGGACTTGAAATCCGGGATGTCCTTGCCGAGCGAGGCGATTTGCTCGGCTTCCAGTTGGGCGATCAGGTTCATCGCTTGGTTTCCTTTTGTTGCTCGCGGTAGTTCCGCGATTGGTCTGATGCGCCCGAGAGCTGTCGGTCCTTAGCCGGGTCCATAAGGGGTCAGCGTTTCCGCCGTTCCTCATATGCCCGCCACAGATCGGGGCGGCGTTCCTTGGTCAGCCTTTCGGCCATGTCGCGCCGCCAACTGGCAATAGCCGCGTGATTGCCGGACATAATCACGTCCGGGATCGCGCGGCCTTCCCAAAGGGCGGGCTTCGTATACTGCGGATGTTCAAGAAGACCGTCGGAAAAGGATTCCTCGGCCAGCGAATCCTGATTCCCCAGCACGCGCGGTATAAGGCGAACCGTCGCGTCGATCAAGACCTGAGCTGCAAGCTCTCCGCCCGTCAATACGTAATCGCCAATGCTGATTTCTTCGACGTTATGCGCGTCCAGCACGCGCTGGTCCACGCCTTCAAACCGACCGCAGATCAGCGTCATCCCCGGACCCAAGGCCAGTTCGCGGGCGCGAGCCTGCGTGAACGGCTTGCCGCGCGGCGACAGATAGATGATTGGAAGCGCCGCGCCCGCCTCGCGCAGCGCCGCATCCATGACATCTGCGCGGATCACCATGCCCGCACCACCGCCCGCAGGCGTGTCATCGACGTTGCGGTGCTTGCCGATGCCAAAGGGGCGCAGATCGGTGGTGCGCAGGTTCCAAAGCCCTTCGGCCAGCGCCCGGCCCGTCAGCGACAGGCCAAGGATGCCGGGAAACGCTTCGGGAAACAGCGTCACGATCTGGGCGGTCCATGCGCCCCGCACCTGCGGCTCGGCCATCAGGTCGCGCGGCTGCATGCTGGCGCGGATCGACAACCGGCCATGCGATTTCGTGCCTATAGCTTTCTGGCCGTGTGATTTGGGATGATCGCTCATGCCTTGCGCGCGCGCAGCAAGTTGGCGGCGGCAGCGACCAATGCGCCGGTAATCGCCGTGCCCACGGGTGCGGCGGCGGGCATGGTCACGGGATCAAGCTGACCACCCAGCCACCACGCGCCCATGCACAGCGCGCCGCAGATCAGGATCGCCTGCGCCATCAGGCGCGGGCTGGGCGACAGGCCCCGCCCTGCCAGCAACGGGATCGAGCCTGCCAGCATCACCGGCGCAAAGACATAGGCGTTCGGATTGTCGCTGCCGGTCATGCCCTGCATGAACGGACCGGCCAGCATCATCAGAAATCCCAGCGCAAACAGGACGATCATTCGGCTTCCTCCTCGGGCGGGTCGGCGATGATGCGTCCGGCGGACAGATCGACCGTAGGCACAAAGGCGCGGGTAAAGGGCAGCAGCAGCGTCTGTTTGCGCCCCTGCCCGAAAATTTCCAGAATATCGCCCGCGCCGTGGTCATATACTGCGCGGACCTTGCCGATCAGCACCCCGCCCGCGTCATAGACATCAAGGCCGATCAGATCGGTGTGATAGAATTCGTCATCCGGCAAGGCAGGCAGCTTGTCGCGATCCGCCCAAAGCGTCACGCCTTTCAGCGCCTCGGCATCCTCGCGCGTCTCGACGCCCGAAAGCCGGGCACCAAGGCCGCCCGTCACCGGCCGCGTCAGGCGGACGGTGAACGAGCGTTTGCCATCCTCGGACCAAAGCGGACCGTAGGACGCGATGTCATCGGGCGTCGAGGTAAAGCTTTTCAGCCGCACCTCGCCCCGGACGCCAAAGGCGCCTGCAATCGCGCCGACACAGATCCGCTCGGCCATCGGGGATTATTCCGAAGCAGCTTCTTCGGCGGGCGCGTTGGCAGCGGCTTCACGCGCAGCACGCTTCTCGGCACGCTCTTTCGCGGCTTTGCCCGGCTCGCCTTTTTTCAGGTTCTTGCGCTCGGTCTTGGCGGTGACGCCAGCGGCTTCCAGAAAACGGGCGACGCGGTCGGTCGGCTGGGCGCCTTGGCTCAGCCAGTATTGCACGCGCTCGATGTCCATTTTGATGCGGTCTTCCGAATCTTTGGCCAGCAGCGGGTTGTAGGTGCCCAGTTTTTCCAGGAAGCGGCCATCGCGCGGCATACGCGAATCCGACGCGACGATTGCGTAATGCGGACGTTTCTTGGAGCCACCACGGGCCAGACGGATCTTCATTGCCATTGTTTTCTCCTTATGAATGGCGGGGTTAGATGGGGGTCAGCCCCATCTAGGATTGGAACGTCTCGTGATGTCGGATAACTTCGGCAATCACGAAATTCAGGAATTTGCGCGCGAATTCCGGGTCCAGATCGGCCTCGCGCGCGAGGCGTTCCAGCCGCTCGATCTGCTGCGCCTCACGGGCGGGATCGGACGGAGGAAGGTCGTGTTCGGCCTTGAGACGGCCGACAGATTGGGTGTGCTTGAACCGCTCGGCCAGCGTATAGACCAGGATCGCGTCCAGACGGTCGATGCTGGCACGATGTTCTTTCAACAGGGCTGTGGCGCGGGCGGCAAAGTCAGTCATTCATATCTCCGGGCTGGGTATGCGGGGCGCATACCGGGCGAACACAGGGAATGCACAGGGCGTCACTCATGCCGAGACCTCCTCGGCGGGGTGGCGATAGACAAGGCAGGCATGGCCCAGCACCTCGCCCTCACGCTCGACCTTTGCGCCCAGCCGTTCGGCCAAGGCGCGTGAGCGGGTGTTTTCGGGCACGATCAGCGAAATCACGGGATGCAGGCGGAACAGTTCGCGCGCCGCCTTGCGGGCAGCCAGCGCCGCCTCATGGGCGATGCCCTGCCCTTCAAAACCGTTGAACACATGCCAGCCCAGTTCCGGTTCCGGCCAGCCGTCATGGTTCAGGATACCGACGCGGCCCGCAGGCTGGCGCGTCGCCTTGACCTCGATCATCCACATCCCATAGCCGCGGACGACCCAATGCCCGATGCTGGAGGTCAGCCGGTTCCATGCGTCAAAGCGCGAACAGGGACCGCCCACGAAATGCGCCCGGTCCGAGGCGTAGAAATCCACCATCGCCTCCAGATCGCCCAGACGCGGCGCGCGCAGGATCAGGCGATCGGTCTCGATCACCGGCACCGGGGCCGTCATCATGGAGGTCTGGACGCTCATGGCCTTACTTCTTCCCGAACAGGCCTGACAGGCCACCGGGCAGGTTCAACCCGCCAAGCTGGCCGCCCAGCCCCTTGGGGTCTTGCAGCATCTTGGTGGCCTCGGCCATTTTCGCCGGATCGACATCACCCATGTCGGGCAGCCCGCCACCCTTGCCGGTCATGGCGCGCATGGCTTGCTTCAACATGCCGCCCTTGCCCATCTTGCCCAGCTTCTTCATCGTGTCAGCCATCTGCTTTTGCATCTTCAGCAGGCGGTTCAGCTCGGCCACATCCATGCCCGCGCCTGCCGCGATGCGCTTTTTGCGGCTGGCTTGCAGCATGTCGGGATTGGCGCGTTCCTTCTTGGTCATCGAGTTAATCAGCGCGACCTGACGGCGCAGCACACTGTCGTCGAAACCCGCGGCCTCGGCCTGTTTGGCCATTTTGCCCATGCCGGGCATCATGCCCATGATGGACTGCATCCCGCCCATCTTCTGCATCTGTTCAAGCTGGTTCTTCAGGTCGTTCATGTTGAACAGACCTTTCTGGAAACGCTTCATCATGCGTTCGGCCTGTTCGACCTCCAGCACTTCCTGCGCCTTTTCCACAAGGGCTACGATATCGCCCATGCCCAGAATGCGGCCCGCGATGCGATGCGCGTCGAACACCTCGATCGCATCCATCTTTTCGCCCAGACCGACAAAGCGGATCGGCTTGCCGGTCACGGCCCGCATCGACAGCGCCGCACCGCCGCGCCCGTCGCCATCCATCCGCGTCAACACCACGCCCGAGACGCCGACCTTGGCGTCAAACTCGGTCGCGACGTTCACTGCGTCCTGACCCGTCAGACCATCGACGACCAGCAGCGTTTCGCGGGGATTGGCCACGTCGCGGACGGCCTGCACTTCGTCCATCAGCACCTGGTCAATATGCAGACGACCGGCAGTATCCAGCATATAGACATCATAGCCGCCAAGGCTGGCCTGCTGTTTCGCACGCCTCGCGATCTGCACGGCGTTTTCGCCCGGCACGATGGGCAGGGTATCCACGCCGATCTGCGTGCCCAGAATTGCCAGCTGCTCCATGGCCGCCGGACGGTTGGTGTCCAGCGATGCCATCAGCACGCGCTTCTTTTCGCGGTCCTTCAGACGTTTCGCCAGTTTCGCGGTGGTCGTGGTCTTCCCCGAGCCCTGCAGGCCGACCATCAGGATCGGCGCGGGCGGGTTGTCGATGCGCAGGGCGTCGGGCTCCCCCTCGCCTTGCAGGACCTTGATCAGCTCGTCATGCACGATCTTGACGACCTGCTGACCGGGCGTGACGGATTTCGTCACCGCAGCGCCTGTCGCCTTGCCGGTCACGGCCTTGACGAAACTGCGCGCCACCGGCAGCGACACGTCCGCCTCCAACAGGGCCACGCGGACTTCGCGCATCGCGGCGGTGACGTCATCCTCGGACAACGCGCCCTGCTTGGTCAGCCGGTCGAATACGCCGCCAAGACGGTCGGACAGATTTTCAAACATCGGCGGGCCTCCGCAGGTGGTTTCGGTTCGCCCCGCAAAACCGGGACATGATAAGCAGTAACGCCCCCGTGGGCGCAACGCGCTGACGGGGGGCGATCCCCGGCAGGCGGGGACCGGAAGGGCAGTCCTTCCGGGAATCCGGTGGCTGATACGCAAAAACGGCCCCCGAGTCAACGAGGGGCCGTTTGCGCATCATTCCAGCCGATCAGGCAGCGATCTGGTCCAGCGCTTCCTGTGCGCGGGCCAA
Organism: Paracoccus laeviglucosivorans; assembly: GCF_900182695.1. Taxonomy (GTDB): domain Bacteria; phylum Pseudomonadota; class Alphaproteobacteria; order Rhodobacterales; family Rhodobacteraceae; genus Paracoccus; species Paracoccus laeviglucosivorans. The sequence continues at coordinate 29,550 of NZ_FXTK01000005.1, read as the reverse complement.
CCCGGCGTCACGGTCGAAAGCCAGACGGTCTGCGGGCACAAAGGTCACGTCGGTAATGCCGATAAAGCCCAGCATGTGCTGCAGGTAATCCGACGCGAAATCCAGATCCGAGCCAAAGGGCGTGCCAGCGGCGGCATAGGCGACGATCGCGCGCTTGCCGGTCAGCAGCCCCTCGGGACCGTTTTCGGTATAGCGGAAGGTGACGCCCGCGCGGGCGATCTGGTCCAGCCAGTTCTTCAGCTGCGCGGTGACGGTGAAGTTATAGACCGGCAGGCCGATGACCAGCACGTCCGCATCGCGAATTTCCTCGATATAGGCGTTCGAGGTCTCGATGATGCGGTTCTGCGCCTCGGTCGGGTTTTCCGGCGTCTGGCGAACGGCGTGGAACCATTCGGTGTCGATGGCCGGCACACCCTTGTTCAGGTCGCGATGATTGACGACCGCATCGGGGTTCGCCGCCGTCAGACGGGCCACAATCTGCGCCGTCAGCGAACGCGAGACCGAGGCCTCGCCGGTGATGGCGCTGTCGATATGCAGGATTTTCATGTCTTCATTCCGCAATTGGTTGTTTTACCGGCAGATAGGGCGTGTGTGCGGAAATTAGAATTGCACCCGGCGCATGGCTGCCGTGCAGATTTGCGCGCAATCGGCGGGCTTTCGAAATCCACCCCACTGCGCCAGACTGACAAGGCAGGAGGAGCCCCCATGACAGACCACCCCATCAGCCGTTTCCCGGTGCCGTCGCTTGATGCGCTGCCCGAAGATATTGCCCAACGCATCCGCAAGGTCGCCGAAAAATCGGGCTTCATCCCCAACGTGTTTCTGGCGCTGGCACACCGACCGGACGAATTCCGGGCCTTCTTCGCCTATCACGACGCGCTGATGGAACGCGAAGGTGGGCTGACCAAGGCCGAACGCGAAATGATCGTCGTCGCGACCTCGGGGGCGAACCAATGCCAATATTGCGTCGTGGCGCATGGCGCAATCCTGCGCATCCGGGCCAAGAACCCGCTGATCGCCGATCAGGTGGCGGTGAACTGGCGCAAGGCCGACATCTCGGCACGCGAACGCGCCATGCTGAGCTATGCCGAAAAAGTGGCACTCCGCGCGCATGAGATCGGCGAGGCCGACCACGCCGCACTGACGCAGGCGGGCTTTACGCAGGACGAGATCTGGGACATCGGCGCCATCGCCGCGTTCTTCGCCATGTCGAACCGCCTGGCCAATTCCGCGAACATGCGGGCCAATGACGAATTCTATATGCTGGGACGGCAATGAACGGGACGATCCATACAAGGATGGAGCCGCGCGACTGGGCGCTGCTCTTGCTGCTATCGCTGATCTGGGGCGGGTCGTTTTTCCTGATCGGCATCTCGGTCGCGCAGATCCCGGTGCTGACGCTGGTGGCGCTTCGCGTAGGGTTCGCTGCATTGGCGCTTTGGGCCATCTGCGCGGTTCGCGGCAGACCCGTGCCGCGCGATCCCAAGGTCTGGGGCGCGTTCTTCGTCATGGGGCTGATCAACAACGTGTTGCCCTTTTCGCTGATCGCCTATGCCCAGACCGGACTGCCCGCGGGCGTCGCCTCGATCCTGAATGCGACGACGCCGCTGTTCACGGTGCTGGTCAGCGCGGCCGTGCTGGCCGATGAACGGGCCAGCGTGATGAAACTGGCCGGCGTCGTGCTGGGGCTGGGCGGGGTCGCCCTGATGATCGGCCTTGACAAGATGGCGGGCCATGCCAATCCGCTACCGAACCAACTGGCCATGCTGGGCGCGGCCATCTGCTACGCCTTTTCAGGTGCCTACGGTCGCCGCTTCGGACGCATGGGAGTGGATCCCTTGGTGACGGCAGCAGGTATGGTCACGGCCTCGACCATCATGCTGGGTCCGGTGGCGCTGGCGATGGATGGCTGGCCGCATGGCATCGACACGACGCATTGGCTGGCCGCAGCAACGCTGGGCATCTTGTGCACCGGCGTCGCATATGTCCTTTACTTCGGCATCCTTGCGCGCGCCGGTGCCACGAACATCTCACTCGTGACGTTTCTTGTGCCCGTCTCGGCCATCCTGCTGGCATGGGCATTTCTGGATGAGACGCTTGGCCCCGCACATATCCTTGGCATGGCGGTCATCGCAGCGGGGCTATCCCTGATCGACGGCAGACTCTATGCCCGTAAGCCACGCTGACAGAACCGTCACGCCATTTGGGTATTTGAAGAACTGAGAAATCCAAGGCGCCGCGCCCATGACTTCTTAGTTCCTCAAATACCCATTACGGCAGCCACCACAGGCTCAGGCGACCGCCTCCTGGGGCGCGACCAAAGCCACAATGTCCATCATGATCCGATTGAGTTCGAAATCCTTGGGCGTATAGACGCGGGCCACGCCCATGGCGCGCAGCTTGGCCGCGTCCTCCTCGGGGATGATGCCGCCGACGACCACCGGCATATCCAGCCCCGCTGCCGACATGCGGTCCATCAGATCCTCGATCAACGGCAGATGGCTGCCCGACAGGATCGACAGACCGACGACATGCGCATTGTCTTCGGCGGCGCGGGTCACGATCTGTTCGGGCGTCAGGCGGATACCTTCATAGGTGATGTCCATTCCGCAATCACGAGCGCGGAAGGCGATCTGTTCGGCGCCGTTCGAATGACCGTCAAGGCCGGGCTTGCCCACAAGGAATTTCAGCCGCCGCCCCAGACGCGCGCTGGCGGCATCCACCGCCTCGCGGATCGGCTCCAGCCCCTCGGTCCGGTTCGAGGGGCTTTGCGACACCCCCGTCGGCCCGCGATATTCGCCATGCACCTGCCGCATTACCGCAGCCCATTCGCCGGTCGTGGCCCCGGCCTTGGCTGCCGCGATGGACGGGCCCATGACGTTGGCCCCCTTCTGCGCGGCATCGCGCAGCGCGACGAGGGCGGCCTTGACGGCCGCTTCGTCGCGGGCTTGCCGCCAGGCGGAAAGACGAGAGACCTGCTCGGCCTCGACCGCCGGATCGACGGTCATGATACCGCCGTCCCCCGCGACCAGCGGCGAAGGCTCACCCTGCTGCCAGCGGTTCACACCGACCACCACCGTCTGGCCGTCCTCGACCCGGTTCAGCCGCGCGGCATTCGATTCGACCAACCGGGATTTCATGTATTCGATGCTGGCGATCGCGCCGCCCATCTGGTCCAGTGTCGCCAGTTCGGCCCGCGCCCCCGCCTTCAGCTCATCGACCTTGGCAGCAATGGCGGGGTTGCCGTCGAACAGATCGCCATATTCCAGCAGGTCGGTTTCATAGGCCACGATCTGCTGCATCCGCAGCGACCATTGCTGGTCCCAAGGGCGCGGCAGGCCCAACGCCTCGTTCCACGCCGGAAGCTGCACGGCGCGGGCGCGGGCGTTCTTGGACAACGTGACCGCAAGCATTTCCAGCAGGATGCGATAGACGTTGTTTTCCGGTTGCTGTTCGGTCAGGCCAAGGCTGTTCACCTGAACACCATAGCGGAAGCGGCGGAATTTCTCGTCCTCGATCCCGTAACGCTCAAGGCAGATTTCGTCCCAAAGCTCGGTGAACGCGCGCATCTTGCAAAGCTCGGTGACGAAGCGGATGCCCGCATTCACGAAAAACGAGATCCGCCCGACCATCGCCGGAAAATCCTGCGCCCTGACCTTGCCCCGCAGATCGTCCAGCACCGCGATCGCGGTGGCCAGCGCATAGGCCAGTTCCTGTTCCGGCGTCGCCCCGGCTTCCTGCAAGTGATAGGAACAGACGTTCATCGGGTTCCATTTCGGCAGGTTCTGCGCCGTATAGGCCGCGACATCGGTGATCATCTTCAAGGACGGCTGCGGCGGGCAGATATAGGTGCCGCGCGACAGGTATTCCTTGATGATGTCGTTCTGCACCGTGCCCTGCAGTCGGGTGATGTCGGCCCCCTGCTCCTCGGCCACGGCGATATACAGCGCCAGCAGCCAGGGTGCCGTGGCGTTGATCGTCATCGAGGTGTTCATCTGCTCCAGCGGAATGGCGTCAAAAAGCGCCCGCATATCGCCCAGATGGCAGATCGGCACACCAACCTTGCCCACCTCGCCCCGCGCCAGGATATGGTCGCTGTCATAGCCGGTCTGGGTCGGCAGATCGAAGGCCACCGACAGGCCCGTCTGCCCTTTGGCAAGGTTGCCGCGATAAAGCGCATTGGATTTCTCGGCGGTGGAATGGCCCGCATAGGTGCGGAACAGCCACGGCTTGTCCTTGGGGGTCGCAGGTCCGGTCATCGCGCGCCTCGCAATAAAATTACGACGAGACAATGGTTATCGAAACAAAGCTGCGTCGTCAATTCGCTGCGTTGCAGAAACGCTCGTTGAAAGAAAACCAACGCGGATGCGGCCCCCCAACACCGTCGAACACCGCACCGATCAGGTTTCCGCGCGTGCGTCCCGCCCCTTCCCCGCGATCGCATGAAGATAGGCCGAAGTGCCCATGGCGATGGTGCGTGACAGGCTGATTGCCTCGGCCGGGCTGACAGGGCGAAATGCGACCGCATCACGGGGCCGCAACTGCACAAAGGAATCCAGATCGCAGTCCAGCACTGTCGCGATTTTGGGATAGCCACCCGTGGTCTGATGATCCGCCAGCAACACGGTGGCCACGCCGTCACCATTGATCTGGACCGAGCCTCGGACAATCGGCTCGGAAGGCATGTCCAGCGCGGCCTGCGGCGGAATGGCGGGCCCCGCCAGACGAACCCCCATGCGGTCCCAGGCGTCGGTCATGGACCAGTTTTCAGACAGGAAAGCGGAAATCGCTGCTGCATCGAAAAATCGCTGCTGCGGCCCCAGGACGACACGGACCTGCTGGCGGGGCCGGGCGCTGACGGGACAGGGAATGCCCCCCTCTCGCTTAGCGTGCCGGGCGGGATCGGCTATCGACAGACGCGCACCGGCCGTCAGGCGCCCACCGCCGAAACCCGATATTGCGTGGGTGGCGGCGCTGCCCAGCCACTGCTGCGACTGCAACCGCCCGGCAAAGGCAAGATAGCACCAGCTTCCCCATGGCCCCGGACGGATCGTCAGTTTTTCCCCGGCCCGCAAGGTGGCGATGCTCCATGAGCTGCGCCTTGAGCCAGCGTGTTCGACGATGAAACCGCCGCCCGCGACCGCGAAACTGACCGTGCCGGAAACGCATTCAAGTGCCAGCCCACCTAGCGACACCTCAACCCCCGGCGCATCGGCCGGGTTGCCAAGCGCGATATTGGCCGCGGCGAATGAGCGGCGATCCATCGGACCCGACGCCGGAACCCCATAGCGCATCAGCCCAGCACGCCCCCCATCCTGCACCGAGACATGCGGACCGGCAAAGCTGACCGAAAGGATCGCCTCGCTCATTTTCCGGCCTCGTATTCGGCACGGCTTATCCGGCGAAAACGCACGCGATCCCCGACATCGAACAGAAACGGCTTATGCGCATCATCCGTCAGGATCCGGGTCGAAGAGCGTCCGATATTCCACCATCCGGTGGGCATGGTCAGGGTCGAAACAAGGCATTGCGGGCCCGCGATCAGCACACTACCCGCGGCAACGTCGCGCATTGCAGCGGGCTTGCGCGGCAGCTGAAGCCGTTGCGGAACTCCGGCCAGATAGGCGTAGCCCGGCGCGAAACCATACATGAACACATCGTATTGCGCGGCAAGATGCGCCTTGATCACCGCTTCGCAAGACAGACCGATGGATTTGGCCACCGCCGCAAGGTCAGGGGCAAGCGCGTCATCGTAACACACCAGAACCTCGTGCAGGTTTGGCTTGGAAACTGCGGGCAGATCGTGGTCAAGCAACTGCCGCGCTTTGCCGACAGCCATCGCATGGTCGCAAAGCAAGGGATCAAAGCGGATCAGGATGCTGGCATAGGCGGGGATCGCCTCAAGAAAACCATCGAAGGGCGCCGCAGCCAATGCCCGATTCAGTCGCAGAACCTGCGCATGGATATCGCGATCGATCCTGTCGCCGAATTCCACCAGCACGCTATGCTCGGCCACCGGGCTGAAAACCGGAAATGAGCGTTCGGGAAATTTGGTATTCACCTGCGGGCCCGCCCTGTTTCAACGCTTCAGAAAGGGTGCCACATCAATGCCTGCGGCATCCAGTCGCGCACGGATGATCTGCGCCATTGAAACCGCGCCCGCCGTATCCCCATGCACGCAGACCGACTGCGCGGCCAAGCGGATGGGTGCGCCATCAATCACAGGCATCAATCCGGTTTCCAGAAAGCCGATCAGACGGTCGGCGGCCTCTTCGGCGCTGTGCAGAACCGCACCCGAGCGTGATCGGGGCACCAGCCGACCATTGGCCAGATAGGTCCGGTCGGCGAAAATCTCGGAAAACACCTGCAGATCAGCCGCCCGCGCCGAAAGTTCCAATTCGGTCCCCGAAATGGCCAACACCGCAAGACGGCCCGGCAAAGCCGCCACCGCAGCAACGATGGCATCGGCCACCTCGCGGTCATCGGCTGCAAGATTGCCCAGCGCACCATGCGGCTTGACATAGCGCACCGTCGTGCCTGTCAGTGCAGCAACCCCCTGCAGCGCACCCACCTGCGCGGCGACCATGCGCCCGATCTCGGCGGGCTGCATGGGGATCACCCGCCGCCCAAACCCCTCGCGATCCGCATATCCCGGATGTGCTCCAATGACGACGCCGCGTTCCACAGCTTGCCGCAGGGTGGTGAACATTGTCTGTGGATCGCTGGCATGACCGCCGCAGGCGATATTGGCCGAGGTCACAAGATCCAGCATGGCCTTGTCGTCGCCCATCGCCCACGGACCGTAGCTTTCACCCAGATCAGAGTTCAGGTCGATCTTCATTCCGCTTTTTCCGATCCTGTAATCTGGTGGAAATGTTCAGCCGCTCAGCCATTATCGCGCCGCTTTATTCGTCAATCGCAGTGATACAGCGCGCATCGCCGTTGTCCAAGAACGCCACGAAGATCGTGGAGGTGCCTATCGCCCGATGCGCGCATCCATCTGCCGTAAATTTCGGCATCTATCAGGAAGATCAGGGAAAACCTGCGCAAAGTCGGCCTTGTTTATCAGACACATCGCGCCGCAATGCCGGGCGCTCACGGGCATGTGCAGTTGCAGCATTGGTCCTGCGGCGCTGAAATGTTACCCTCGGCGCATTCAGATGACCTATTGGCAGGAGGCAAGATCATGTTGACCCGCCGCTCTGCGCTGGCCGTACTGGCAAGCAGTTTCGCAGCACCGGCATTTGCCACACCGGGAAAGACGCCGGGCCTTGTCGAACTGGCCTATTCCAGACATTCGCCCCGCAACATGCTGGATATTCACCGCCCCGATGGTCCGGGGCCGTTTCCGGCAATTCTGGACATTCACGGCGGCGGTTTCGTCACGGGCGACAAGCGTCAACTGGCCGTGCCCAAGCAGGTTCTGGCCAAGGGCATCGCCGTGGTGCGGATGAACTATCGGCTGTCGAATCAGGCGATCTGGCCCGCGCAGCAGGATGACGTGCTGGCAGCGGCCAGTTTTCTGCAAAGCCGCGGGGCCGAGCTGGGTCTGGTTCCCGGCAGGCTGGCCCTGGGTGGGCGTTCTGCGGGGGCATTCATGGCAGTTTCTGCCGCGATCAGCATGGTGCAGGCAGGCCATCCGCCAGCGGCGGTGGTCAATTTCTATGGCCCGATGGATTTCGGCAGCATGGATAAGGACATTGCCCGGCTGGGTGCCAAGATCCAGCGCCTGCCCGCCGACAGCCCGCAAAGCGTGGAATCGCTGTTGATCGGCTATGCCGTGGGCGACAGGCGCGAAGATGCGACCGCCATGGGTCCGGTCGGGCGGCTGGACCGCTTGGCGCAGGGCGTGCGCCTGCCGCCGCTGTTCAGTCGGCATGGCGCCGCGGACACCATCGTTTCGGTCCACCAGTCCGAACATCTGCGCGACGCATGGCACCGCATCGACCCCGGCACCCCCATCGATTTCGCCGTGCTGAAGGGCGAAGGCCACGGCACCGCAGGCTTTGGCAGCGACCGCGTGCTGGGAGATCTGGCCGATTTTCTCTCGCGCTGGCTGGGAATGCCCGCAGCAGGTTAGCGGCTTTTGCGGCTTGGCGTGCCGCCGCAAAATTCAAAAAGTCATAATATTGCGCAATCGCAGCATCAAACTGTTGCAATGTTGCTTTGCCGCGTTTAGCCATTGTCCAGCAGGCTAGGCGATTCTGCGCCGCAGCAAACAGGAGGCAAGCTGATGGCCCTTGACGCACCGACCCCCATCGCGCCGTATGACGCGCCCCAGAAAGACCTTTACGAGATCGGCGAAATGCCCCCGATCGGGCATGTGCCGCGCCAGATGTATGCCTGGGCCATCCGCCGCGAGCGGCACGGAGAACCCGAGCAGGCAATGCAGATCGAGGTCGTGGAAACCCCCAGCATCGACAGCAACGAAGTGCTGGTTCTGGTGATGGCGGCAGGCGTCAATTACAACGGGATATGGGCCGGGCTTGGGGTGCCGATCAGCCCCTTTGACGGGCATGGCGCGCCCTATCACATCGCGGGTTCGGATGCTTCGGGCATCGTCTGGGCAGTGGGTGACAAGGTGCGCAACTGGAAGGTCGGCGATCAGGTCGTCATCCATTGCAATCAGGACGATGGCAATGACGAAGAATGCAACGGCGGCGACCCGATGTATTCGCCGACCCAGCGCATCTGGGGCTACGAAACCCCCGATGGCAGCTTTGCGCAGTTTACACGTGTGCAGGCGCAGCAATTGATGCGCCGCCCCCAGCATCTGACGTGGGAGGAGTCGGCCTGCTACACGCTGACACTGGCCACTGCCTATCGCATGTTGTTCGGCCATGAACCGCATGAGTTGAAGCCGGGCATGAACGTGCTGGTCTGGGGTGCCTCGGGCGGGTTGGGATCCTATGCGATCCAGCTGATCAACGCGGCGGGCGGCAACGCCATCGGCGTCATCAGCGAGGAAGACAAGCGCGAATTCGTGATGAACCTTGGGGCCAAGGGCGTCATCAACCGCAAGGACTTCAAATGCTGGGGACAACTGCCCACCGTGAACACGCCCGAATACAAGGACTGGTTCAACGAGGTGCGCCGCTTTGGCAAGGCGATCTGGGAAATCACCGGCAAGGGCAACAACGTCGATATCGTCTTTGAACACCCCGGCGAAGCGACATTCCCCGTTTCCACCTTCGTGTGCAAGAAAGGCGGCATGGTCGTCATCTGCGCTGGCACAACCGGGTTCAACTGCACATTCGACGTGCGGTATATGTGGATGCACCAGAAACGCCTGCAAGGCAGCCACTTTGCGCATCTGAAACAGGCCAGCGCGGCCAATAAGCTGATGCTGGAACGCCGTCTGGACCCCTGCATGTCCGAAGTCTTTCCCTGGGCCGAGATCCCCGCCGCGCATACGAAGATGTATAAGAACCAGCACAAGCCCGGGAACATGGCGGTTCTGGTGCAAGCGCCGCGCACGGGGCTGCGCACTTTCGAAGACGCGCTTGAGGCGGGGCGGCGCTAGATCTCTTGCTGCTGCGCATTCGCATAGCGACATTTCCACTCGCGCACGCGTTCGCGCGGGTGGGTTTCGACCCAGCGGGCCAGTTCGCTTTGACCCATCAGCATACAGCTGAACAAGCCGTTCTTCGGCTCGAACAGCAGGCTGTGGTCATGGCAGACCTTGGGATCGGCGATCAGGCAGGTGACGAAAAACAGTTCGATCATCGGCTTTCCCCTTCCTGACGATCCGACTGGCATCATACACCCGCTCGGCCAGAAATTACGCCTGTTTTGTTCGCGTATGGCGAAAGCTGGCCGGTGGGCTTGCAGCCCAGACGGTGCCCCGTTAAGCCGATGCCAGACATCGCTGACGGAACAAAATGCTGATCTTTATCGAGCCGCGCCTAGTCCTGCTGTCCATCCCGAAAACCGGAACCACGGCATTGGAACAGGCACTTTCCCCTGCTGCCGAAATCGCGTTCCGCGACCGCCCCGAGATCAAGCATCTGAATCATCGGCAATTCATCAACCGCATCCGCCCGTTGCTGCTGCCTTTGGGCACGAAACGCTTTGAAAGCGTGGCGGTGATCCGCGAGCCGCTGGACTGGCTGCGCAGCTGGTATCGCTTTCGGTCGCGCGACGAATTGATCGGCCGCCCGAACAGCACCGCCCATATCAGTTTCGAACAATTCCTGCGCGACTATTTGTCTGCCGGGGAACGCCCACCTCATGCGCGGCTGGGCAAGCAGTCGGACTTTCTGATCGACAATGACGGCCACATGACCGTCGAGCATGTCTATCGCTACGAGGCGATGGACGCGCTAACCGCATTCCTGTCGAACCGGCTGGGGATCAAGATTGCGCTGAAGCGCACCAATGTCTCGCCGCAGGCCGCAACCGACCTGCCGCCCGAGACCGAGGCCGAGATGCGCAAGGCGTTGGCCCCCGAATATGCCGTCTGGGAAGCGGCGCGGCACAGCGTGCCGCAGCCCGCCTAGCCGTAAAGCGCCTTGGCACGGTCTTCGAAGGCGCGGACGATGCGGGTCATCGCCTCGCCAAAGACCACGCCGATCACCTTGCCAAGGATGGCGTTGCGGAATTCGAAATCGACAAAGAAATCGACCTTGCTGCCGCCTTCGGGCAAATCGGCAAAGGTCCAGCCGCTTTTGAGATATTTGAACGGCCCATCCAGATATTCGGTGTCGATGCGCTTTTGGTCCGGCCACAGCGTCACGCGCGACCCGAAGCGTTCGCGAAAGACCTTGAAGCTGATGACCAGATCCGCCTCGATCACCTCGCTGCCGCCGGGGGCGGGCTTGCGGGACCGAATCCGGGCGGCGCTGTTCCACGGCAGGAACTCGGGGTATCTTTCGACATCGGCCACCAGCGCATACATCTGGCTGGCGGTATAGGGCAGGATGCGGCTGTCGCTGTGCTGAGGCAAGGCGTGGTCCCGGCAGTTCTTTTCGGTTCGCGCGCAGCACTAGCAGGGGAAAGGGTAAATGAACAACCTCATCTGGCTGATCCGGGCATCGCGTTGGGCGCGAAATCCGCCAAGCGCGCGCATGGTCAAGCTGGTTCTTGCCATCATCGCAGCCGGTCTGGTCCTTGCAGGGCTGGAACATCTGGGGCTTTGGCCCGAATGGGCGGAATTGGACCGACCGCGCGGAATGCACCTGCCAAAGCCTTAAATTTGATCGAACTGTCATAAAGGGTTGATTGGATCGCCCCTGTCACACGCACATGCTGACGGAGGATCAAAAGATGCGTATCGCCCTTTTCGCCGCCCTCACCACGGCTTTGCTGGCGGGTTGCGACGCGGCCCCCATGTCGCAGGCCCAGCCGATGACCGACCAGCGGTTGGACACGGCCCGCACTGCGCTGCAAAACCCGGCACAGCGGCAATCGTTCATGGCGCAATGCCAGCGCATGGCGGGCGGCTATGCCCCGCGCGATGTCGCCAATATGGGCGTATTGATGAACGTCAGCGCCGCCGACGTGCCCGCGACCTTTTGCAATCGCATGGTCGCGGGAGTTGAGGATGGCAGGCTAAGCGCCACCGATTTCGAGGCCATGCAGCGGGGTGAAATCAACCCGGCCATCCTGTCGGTGCTGCAAAACCGCTGACGGGCCGCGAATTGGGCGGGGTGCTTACAGCCCCGCCGCCTTGAACGTGTCGCATTGCCCCATCTGGCCTGACTGATAGCCACGCATGAACCACGTCATGCGTTCTTCGGACGAGCCGTGGGTAAAGGCGTCGGGCATGGGCGCACGGCCCGCCTTTTCCATCAGCGTATCGTCGCCCACCGCTGCGGCGGCATTGATCGCCTCTTCGATGTCGCCCTGTTCGATGCTGCCGAACTGTTCGCTGGCCCCCCGCGCCCAGATGCCCGCAAAGCAATCGGCCTGCAGCTCGGTCAGGACCGAGATGCGGTTGGCCACCGTCTGGCTGGATTGCTGACGCGCCTGCATGGTCTGGCCAAGGATGCCCAGCAGGTTCTGAACATGGTGACCCACTTCATGCGCGATGACATAGGCATAGGCGAAATCGCCCCCTGCCCCCATCTGGCGCTGCATGGTGCGGAAAAAATCGGTATCCAGATAGACCTTGCGGTCATTGGGGCAATAGAACGGCCCCATGGCCGATTGCGCGCTGCCACACGCCGACGCAACCACGCCCGAGAACATCACCAGCTGCGGATCGACATATTCCACGCCGGTCTGCTGGGGCAGGATACGGGTCCAGACCTCTTCGGTATCCGCCAGCACGACGGACACGAACTGGCCGATCTGCTGTTCTTCCTGCGTCAGTTCGCGCTGTTCCGTCGAACTCGGTTCGCCCTGCATACCGCCGACAAGGGGTGAGATGTCGATGCCAAAGAAATAGCCGACAGCCAGCACCACCAGCGTGCCCACGATGCCGATGCCGCCGACGCCTGCGCCGCCCATGCCCCGCCGATCCTCGACATTGCGGCTGCCCCGCCTGCCACGCCACTCCATGAGTGCCTCCGAACTTGAACCTGAAACGATGAAACTGACTTCGGCGAAGGATGAACCCAAAAGGTAAAAGCTGCAATACTGTCGCGGGGTTGACAGATGCGTCCTGCACATTCAGCAAACGCATGTTCTTGGATGGAGTTTACGATGTTTGACTGGGTGGTATCGACGATCGACAGCTGGGGATATGCAGGCGTCTTCCTGCTGATGGTGGCCGAACACCTGTTTCCGCCCATCCCGTCCGAAGTCATCATGCCGCTGGCGGGCTTTCTGGCCGCACAGGGCAAATTGTCGCTGGGCCTGACCATCCTGATCGGCACCATCGGTTCCACCATCGGCACCACGGCATGGTATCTGATCGGCATGTGGATCGGAGAGGCGCGGCTGAAGCGTTTTGCCGCAAAGCACGGTCGGCTGCTGACCCTTTCGCCCTCGGATATCGACAACGCGCGGGGCTGGTTCGAAAAGCATGGCGGCACCGCCGTCTTTTTCGGTCGGATGCTGCCCGCGATCCGCACGCTGATTTCGGTGCCTGCCGGGCTGGCGCGGATGCCGTTCTGGAAGTTTCTGGCCTATACGGCGGCGGGCAGCGCGATCTGGACCGGCATCCTGACCTTCGCCGGCCTGATCCTGCATGAGAACTATACCCGCGTCGAAGGCTATATCGACCCGCTGTCCAAGCTGGTCGTCATCACCGTGGTGGCAGCCTATCTTTACCGCGTCATCACCTGGAAGCCGCACTAAGCTTCACGCAAACGGCACTTGCCCACACGCGAAACCGGCCCTAACGAAAGCGCCATGTCACAGACGAACCTCAGAAATCTTGGGATGTTGGCGGGCGCCGGATCAGCGGCCCTGCTGGCGGCGGCGCTGACCTTTCAACAGCTCGGCTATGCCCCGTGCGAGCTTTGCATCCTGCAACGCTGGCCGCATCTGGTGGCCGCGATCATCGGCGGGCTGATCGCCGTTCTGGGCTGGAAACGCTGGCTGGCGCTTCTGGGGATGCTGGCCGCCATGGCGGCCTGCGGCATCGCGATCTATCACGCGGGCGTCGAATTGCAGCTTTGGCAGGGCCCGCAGCATTGCTCGGGCGGCGTGGGCGGGCTTGCCACCATGTCGACGCAGGATTTGATGGCCGCGCTGGAAAAGGCCCCCGTCGTGCGCTGCGATGCGGTTGCATGGAGCTTTCTGGGTATTTCCATGGCCGGATGGAACGCTGTCTGCTCGGCCGGGTTGACCGGGATCTGGGCCGCCTGTCTGCGCGGACGCAAACGTCTGGGCGGTCTGGCCTGATCGGGGCTTTTCGGGCCGTTACGCGACCGTCAAGATTGCACCTTCGGCTGGTATGGGATAGACCGCTATCAACAAAATGTTGAGGCGACCCTTTGGCTGACACACCAGAAAACGATGATGGCGAGACCCCGGAAAACGGCGCGACCGAACGCGCCGTGATGGCCCATGACGGCCCGGTGATCAACATCGCGGACGAGATGCGCTCGTCCTATCTCGACTATGCCATGTCGGTCATCGTCAGCCGGGCGATCCCCGACCTGCGCGACGGTCTGAAGCCGGTTCACCGCCGCATACTGTTTGCGATGAACGAGACGGGCAACACCCATGACAAACCCTATCGCAAGTCGGCCCGTCCGGTCGGCGACGTGATGGGTAAATACCACCCGCATGGCGATGCCGCGATCTATGACGCGCTGGTGCGGATGGCGCAGGACTTTTCGATGTCCCTGCCGCTGCTGGACGGTCAGGGCAACTTCGGGTCCATGGACGGCGACAGCGCCGCGGCCATGCGCTATACCGAAGTGCGGATGGACAAGCCCTCGGCCTATCTGTTGATGGACATCGACAAGGATACAGTCGAATTTCAGGACAACTATGACGGCAAGGACCGCGAACCCACGGTTCTGCCCGCCCGTTTCCCCAACATGCTGGTCAATGGCGCAGGCGGCATCGCCGTCGGCATGGCGACCAATATCCCGCCCCATAACCTGGGCGAGGTTGTGGACGCCACGCTGGCGCTGATCGAAAATCCCGACCTGCCGACCGAACGCCTGATGGAAATCGTGCCCGGCCCGGACTTTCCGACCGGCGGCATCATCCTTGGCCGTTCGGGCGTACGCAAAGCCTATCTTGAAGGGCGCGGCAGCGTCATCATCCGCGCCAAGACCCGGATCGAGGAAGGCCGCAACGGTCGGCAACTGATCGTGCTGGACGAAATCCCCTATCAGGTGAACAAGGCCAACCTGATCGAAAAGATCGCGGAACTGGCCAAGGAAAAGCGGATCGAGGGCATCGCCCACGTTCAGGACGAATCCGACCGCATCGGCGTTCGTGTCGTGGTCGAACTGAAACGCGACGCCACGGCCGAAGTGGTGCTGAACCAACTGTTCCGCTTTACCCCCATGCAGACCAGCTTTGGCTGCAACATGCTGGCGCTGAACGGCGGACGCCCTGAACAACTGGCGCTGCGCGACTTCCTGACCCATTTCCTGACCTTCCGCGAGGAAGTCGTCGCCCGCCGCACCGCGTTCGAGCTGCGCAAGGCCCGCGAACGCGCCCATGTGCTGTGCGGTCTGGCCGTGGCCGTGTCGAATGTCGATGAGGTGGTGGCGACCATCCGCAGTTCGGCCGACGCAGCCGAGGCCCGCGAACGCCTGATGTCGCGCCGCTGGCCTGCGCATGAAATCGTCGAATACCTGAAGCTGATCGACGATCCGCTGCATCCGGTGAATGACGACGGCACCTATAACCTGTCCGAAACACAGGCCCGCGCCATTCTGGACCTGCGCCTGCAGCGCCTGACGCAACTTGGCGTGCAGGAAGTCACGGACGAGCTGAAAAAGCTGGCCGATTCGATCCGCGAATTCCTTGCGATCCTGGCATCGCGCGAACGGATCATGGGCATCATCTCGGACGAGTTGCGCGAAGTGCGCGAGCTGTTCGCCGTTCCCCGCCGCACCGAGATCGTCGATTGGGCCGGCGACATGGATGACGAGGATCTGATCGAACGCGAGGATATGGTCGTCACCATCACCTCGGGCGGCTATATCAAGCGCACGGCGCTGGCCGAATTCCGGTCGCAGCGCCGGGGCGGCAAGGGTCTGTCCAGCATGGCGACCAAGGAAGACGATCTGGTCACCACGCTGTTCGTCGCCAATACACATACCGAATTGCTGTTCTTCACCACCGACGGCATGGTCTATCGCCTGAAAACGTGGCGCCTGCCGTTGGGGGGCCGCACCGCCAAGGGCAAGGCGATCGTCAATATCCTGCCGATCCAGCAAGGGGTTTCCATCGCTGCGCTGCTGCCGATGGATGCGCCGGAAAAGGATTGGGACGACTATCAGGTGATCTTCTCGACCTCCGAGGGCGATGTGCGCCGCAATGCGCTGTCGGACTTCACCAACATCAAGTCGAACGGCAAGATCGCGATGAAGCTGCCCGAAGGGGTGGAACTGGTCGGCGTGCGTCTGGCGACGGAAAACGACGACGTGATGCTGTTTACCGCATCGGGCCGCGCCATCCGCTTCCAGACCACCGATGTCCGGGTGTTCAAGGGTCGCGATTCGACCGGCGTGCGCGGTATTCGTCTGGTCAATGACGGCGACCGCGTGGTCAGCATGTCCGTCATCCGCCATTTTGAGGCCGATCCCGCCGAACGCGCCGCCTATCTGAAGATGCGCCGCGCTGTCGAAGGCGCGCTGGATGACGGGGCCGAAGCGGATGAGGACGAGGAAAACGTGGCGGAAGCCGCGATCACCCAGGCCCGTTACGCCGAAATGTCAGCGGCCGAGGATCTGATCCTGACCATCACCGCACGCGGCTCGGGCAAGATCAGCTCCAGCTTCGATTATCCGCTGCGCGGGCGCGGCGGTCAGGGCGTCACCGCCATGGACAAGGCGATGCGCGGCGGGCCGCTGGTCGCCAGCTTCCCGGTGGAACGCGACGACCAGATCATGCTGGCCACATCGACCGGGCAGTCGATCCGCGTGCCTGTCGATGGAATCAGCTTCCGTTCGCGTTCTGCCGGTGGCGTGCGCGTCTTCAATACGGCGGCTGGCGAAGTCGTGGTTTCGGTTGCCCGCATCGCCGAGAGCGGCGAGGATGACGCCGAAGAATGACCCTTGGCCGGGGTGTTTCGCCCCGGCTGCCCAATCATGAGGGGATCGGCGTTGAAGGCTAGGGACTCGCAGCTAAGCGAGCGTTTGCAAACCGGATTTCTGGGCGTCATCGCCTTTGCGCTGATCCTGTTCCTGCTGGTTCAGGCCAAGTTCCTGCTGATCTGTCTGGCCTTTGCGATCATCATCTTTTCGCTGACCTCGGACGCGATTTCGGCCTTTGCGCGGCTGAAAGTGCCCAATTGGCTGGCAACGACGCTGGCACTGATCGCGATTGCCGTGGGCCTGTTATGGGCAGCGACGACCGTGGTGGCACAGGTGAACGAGGTGGTGACCATCTCGATCCAGTATTCCGACCGGGCGCAGGCCGTCTTGTCGGCGCTTAGCGAACGCTGGGGGCCAAAGGCGCAGGAATCCATCGCGACCTTCCTTGGCAGCGTCGATATGGCCGGCTGGCTGCGATCGGCTGCGGGGCAGGCCTCGAATCTGATTTCCGGCTCGGTGCTGATCGTCATCTTCGTGGGGTTCATGTTCGGTGAACGCATCTGGTTCCCGGTCAAGATCGAGCGTCTGACAGGCAACCCCGCCCGCGCTGCCGAAGTCACGGCGATCATCCATTCCATCATGCACCGGGTGAACCGCTATCTGGTCGTCAAGGCCGCGATCAACGCGGTGACGGCGGCGCTGATCTGGCTGGTGTTCCGCTTTGCCGGGCTGGAGCTTGCGGGCGCGATTGCCACGCTGACATTCATCCTGAAATTCATCCCCACCATCGGCTCGATCATCGCGACGGTCATCACGGTCGCGGTGGTGCTGGCCCAGACCGGAACGCTTAGCATGACGCTGGGCGTCGGCGGCGCCGTGGCGGCTGTGCATTTCATCATCGGGAATTTCTTCGAACCCGCCCTGCTGGGTCAGACGCTGCGGCTGTCGTCGTTCGGGATCGTGCTGGCGCTGGCGTTCTGGGGTGCGATCTGGGGATTGGCGGGCACGTTTCTGGCCGTTCCGATCATGGTCGCGGTGATGATCGTCTGTTCGCATGTCAGCTGGCTTCGCCCCGTCGCCGTGCTGATTTCGCAAGAAGGGCTGCCCGAGGCCGAGGCGCGTGGCGTGCGTCTGCGCGCCTAGTCCTGCTGGCAAAAGCGGATGCGATTGCCAAACGGGTCGATCACCTCAACCTGACGGCCCCAGGGCAGATCCTCTAGCCCCGGTCGGTTGTTGGGATAATCCCGCGCCAGCAATTCGGCATGGAATTCAGCCGCGCCCTGCATCGGCACGAACACGGTCGAACCGGGCGTGGCATCGCCGTGATGTTCCGACAGATGCAGTTTCAGCCCTGCCCGCTCGACCTCCATGTAAAGCGGCGCGGTGGGGTGAAACCGATGCTGGAACCCGACTGTGAAGCCAAGAAACCCGCAATAGAAATCGCGCGCCTTGGCTTCGTCGAAGCTGCGCAGGATCGGAATGGCGCGGTGAAACGCGATCATGTCCGGTCGGGCTGTCCTGATGGGCTGCCCTCGGCGCCGTCATTGCTTTCGGCTTCCTGAGGCGGCAGCTTTTGCGGATCGTCGGGCTTTCCCGTCGCGGCCGTCTCGATCTCGACCGGCTCGATCACCGGATCCTCCTTCATGTAGACATCCATCGCGCCCCGCGTGCTGGCGGGCAGGATGATGCCCGCATCGGCGAAACGCTCCAGTATCTGGTGATAGATTTCGGAAGTGACGCCCAAGCCGCCGTTGATGTCCGAAATGATCGCCCGCAATTCGTAGCTTTGCCCGTTGGTGCCCACGCTGCGCAGAAATACCGAAGGCGGCGGCGTCACCATGACGGTCGGCTGATCCTCGGCGATTTCCTTCAGTATCTTGGTGACAAGGCGGTGATCCGAGCCGTTGACCACGGAAATCGGCACGATGATGCGGCCCTGCAGGCTGGTGCGGGTCCAGTTCGTCACCGGCTGCGTGATCAGATTCGAGTTCGGGACGATGACCTGTGTGCGGTCGAAGGTCTGGATCTGCGTCGCGCGCACGGCCATCTTTTTCACGATGCCCTGCTGACCGCCGACCTCGATCCAGTCGCCGACCGCGATGGGGCGTTCGACCAGCAGGATGATGCCCGACACAAAGTTCGACACGACCTGCTGCATCCCGAAACCGATACCGACCGACAGCGCACCAGCGACAAAGGCCAGCGAGGTCAGGTTGATCCCCGCCGCGGTGATCGCCAGCAGCGCCGCCAGCGCCACGCCGATATATCCGATCATCGAGGTGACGGCGGTTTGCCCCCCGGTATCCAACTTGGTCTTGGGCAGGATGGTGCTGCGGAACGCGCCCTGAATAAAGCCTGTCAGCGAATAACCCAGTGCGAAGACGATCACGAATGTCAGAATGCCCATCGGCGACAGCCGGACGCCGCCAAAGCTGAAGCCCTGCTGGGTGCGGCTCCATGCCTCGACCAGATCGCTGGGGCGTGCGCCCCAGATCAGCGCGAATAGCGGCAGCGACAGGATGATCAGCGCAAAGCCGATCAGCACCGGCATCAGCGCGTCACGGGCCGACTGGTCGCCGCCCTTGGCCATGGCGTAAAGATCGGCGATAAAATCCTGCAGGATGATCAGCAACCCGACCAGCGACAGCGTCATGATCGACGACCACAGCATCGCGTTCGCGCCGTTCACATACCCCGCCGCCGCCAGCAAGGGCGAGATGATCGCGATGATGCGCCCCATCACGCCAAGGAACGCCACGACGCGGACGCGGTAATCGGGTGCCTCGACATCCTCGGACGGGCGCAGCTTGCGCAGGATGTTGCAAAGCTGGAACAGGAAGAACGCACCCAGCAGGATCATCACCATATGCCAGACGCCCGCCGACGACTCGGTCAGGCGCTGGGGCACGGTTTCGCTGTCTGTCTGGCTATGGAACCCCGCCAACGGCAGGACCGAGCGCGAGAACAGCTGATGCAGCGCCATCGCCAGCGCCAGCATCGCGGCGCGGAACGCGGCCTGCTTGCGCTGATCGTCGGCCAGGGGCAGCGGCATCGACACGGTGGCCTCGGGTTCGGGGAACAGCCGCCGCGCCAGCCAGATGCCGCCGAATAGCGACAGGCTGGCCGCAGGCATCGACAGCAGCAAGGGCCTGCCCCATGCGCCGAACAGGTTCGTTGCGATCAGCGCCCCGGTCGCCAGCAACACGCCGATAAAAGGAATGGCGATCTGCCCCAGCGACACGCCAAAGATCACCGCCGCGCGTGACCGTTCGCTGGCCCGCGTCGAAAGGCGCGTGGGCAGCGAATCCACCCAGCGCCGTCCGCGCGACAACAAAAGCAGCGCCGCCAGCAGGAAACCTGCGGTAACCAGCATCCGGCTGGTGACATCGGGCCCAGAGCCGAAATCGCTCCACCTTGTTCGCACCTCATTGGCGACCTTGGTGAACAGATCCGCCGCCTCGGTGATGGCGGGGGGCCAGTTCGCGGGGTTCAGTGGCGTGGGCGTCTGCCGGACCAGCGCATAGGTCTGGCGCTGGCGGACCGTCTGATCAAGCTGTTGGACGATGCCGTCGGCCCGCCCGAACGCCTCGACCGCCTGACGGCCCGGAGCCTGCAATTCGGAAAGCTGGTCGTTCAGTTGCTTGCGGCGCGTGGCGATGTCCTCGGCCTCGGTCTGGCCTTCCGCCGGGGCCGGACCAAGCGCCCCGATCTGATCCTTCAATGTGCCGATCCGCGTCGAATTGGTGCCTTCGGCCGCCTTGAAGCGGTCGCGCCATTTCACCATCTCGTCGCGGATCGACTGCAACCGGGCATCGTTGGCCTGATCGGATTGCAGGATCTGTTCGGCCTGACCGGCCACCTTCTCCCATGCGGTGTAATCCGGTGCCTGTGGTTCCTGCGCCATGGCGGGGGCGCTGATGACCAAAGACAGGGTAACGAATAGCGCCGCAAGAAGCGCGATCAGGCGTTGCATCAAATCAGTCCTCGAAAACTTCCGGCAGTTCGGCGGGCTTGCGCACCATCCATTCCGGCACGGGCAGGCTTTTGGCGCGCAGGAAGTCAGGGTTGAAAAGCTTGGTCTGGTAGCGCGTGCCGTAATCGCACAGCACGGTCACGATGGTATGGCCCGGCCCCATGTCACGGGCCATGCGGATCGCACCTGCAATGTTGATCCCGGACGAGCCGCCAAGGCAAAGCCCTTCATGCTCCAGCAGGTCAAAGATCACTGGCAGCGCCTCGGCATCCGGGATGCGATAGTTGAAATCGGGGGTGAAGCCTTCAAGGTTCGCAGTGATGCGCCCCTGCCCGATCCCCTCGGTGATGGACGAGCCGGGGGATTCGAACACGCCTTCGGTATAGAAACTGTAAAGCGCCGCACCTTCGGGGTCGGCCAGACCGATCTTGACGCCCTTGGGCTGCAGGGCCATCGCAACGCCCGCCAGCGTGCCGCCCGAACCGACCGCGCAGATGAAGCCATCGACCTTGCCGCCGGTCTGTTCCCAGATTTCGGGGCCGGTGGTTTCGACATGGGCCTGACGGTTGGCGGTATTGTCGAACTGGTTGGCCCAGATCGCGCCGTTCGGCTCGGTCCTGGCCAATTGCTCGGCAAGGCGGCCCGAATAGCGGACATAATTGTTGGGGTTCTTATAGGGCGCGGCGGGAACCTCGACCAATTCAGCGCCCGCAAGGCGCAGCATGTCCTTTTTTTCCTGGCTTTGGGTTTCCGGGATCACGATGACCGACCGAAAGCCCATCGACGCGCCGACCAGCGCAAGGCCGATGCCGGTATTGCCCGCCGTTCCCTCGACGATGGTGCCGCCGGGCTTCAGCTCGCCCCGCGCCACGGCGTCCTTGATGATGTAAAGCGCCGCCCGATCCTTGACAGACTGGCCGGGGTTCATGAACTCGGCCTTGCCGAGAATCTCGCAGCCGGTTTCCTCGGACGCCTGACGCAGACGGATCAGGGGGGTATTGCCGATGGCAGAGGCAAGGTCGGGGCAGATGCGCATGGCGTGGCCTTTCGCGTAATGATCACCTTGGTTTACACATGCGTGCCGGATGGCGGCAACCCCGACCGGGTACGTCTTTCCCCGATCAAACGGCCCCGGAGGACGCGAGTTCCGAGGAAATCCGCTTGGCGGCAAGTTCCAGCCACATCGCCAGCATCAGCAAGGGGCCGTTGCGCAGCTCGCCCGACATGGCCATGCGGGTCAGTTCGGCGCGCGGGATCAGGTGGCTGCGGATGTCTTCATCCTCGGTGTCCAGACCGCCGAAACCCGCCGCCTCGTCGGGCAGATCAGCGATGCCGACATACAGATACAGGTATTCCGACATCGCGCCGGGGCTGGGATAGCTGTGCGGGCCGGGAACAAGGCGTGAGATATGCAGCCCGGTTTCCTCGATCGCCTCGCGGCGGGCGGCATTCTCGGGCGCCTCGCCCGCATCGACGCGGCCTGCCACCGTCTCATACAGCCACGGTTGCAGATCGCCACGCGCGGCGGGGCCAGCGCGGAACTGGTCGATCAGCATCACGCGGTCGCGCACCGGATCCCAGGGCAGCACGACCGTTGCATCGCCCGAAACGAACACGGCCCGCAGCATGTCGGGCGACCAGTCGCCGCGGTGACGCCGTTGGCGCAAGGTCAGCGATTCGATCGAGAAATAGTTGGCATAAGGTTCGGTCCGCGACACCATCTGCCAGCGATCCTCGCCCACGGGGCCGATCAGCGGCAGCGTATCGCTTTCCGCCGCCGCGCGCTGGCGCGATGCGACCCAGCCCGCGATCATCGGCAGACGGTGGCGGATCTGGGCCACTGAGCGGTCGGGCGGCAAAGCCAGCAGCCAATCGGCAATCGCACCGGCAAGCTGGGGCTGCCACGCGCTGTCATCCGTGCCGATGCCGATGCCCAGCACCTCGTGCCCCTCGATCATCACGGGGTTCAGGCCGAAAATCTCGGCATAACGTTGCAGGGCGTGGGTCCAGCCGGTCTGCCATGCGGGTAACGCCCCCGGACCGGACAGAAATACCGGGAATGCATCGGGCGCGATGCCCGCAAGAGCACCGCCAAGCAACTGGCCCGACAAAGGCGCGGTGGCCACGGCATCGGGGGAAAGGCGCAGGCGCAGCGCTGGTTCGGCCAGCGGCCCGATCAGCAGCGGCATGTCGCGCCCCGCGATGTCATGGGAAGGGCGCGGTTATTTTCGTATTGAAAAGGCATCACTCACCGAAAGTTGGAAACGGGTATAAAGATTTGTGGTTTTTTCGCCCGAAGCCTCTTGCGCTTCAACCCCGGCCCGCGTAAATCCCCGCCACCACCCAAAAGCGCGGAGAGGTGCCGGAGTGGTCGAACGGGGCGGTCTCGAAAACCGTTGAGCCTGCAAGGGTTCCGTGGGTTCGAATCCCACCCTCTCCGCCACTTGGCTTTTCCATGCAAACCCTTTGTCTGATTGGCCCTTGTCAGGGCAACTGCGTCTGTCCGCATATGGACCGGGTTTGCAACCTGAATGTGAAACCCTGACGGTTTGATGCCCCGCTCACGCATTCTTGCAAGGCTTGCGGGCAAGGGTGCGGCGTGGATAGATCGGGGCTGACGACCCAGCCGCCGGAATTGCCCATGCGCCCCGCCCCATCTTCAGCCCCACCGAGCGAGATCGCCGAGCGTATCTGGCTGGCCATCGCCGAGCGTCGCCTGCGCCCCGGCGCGCGCCTGAAGGAAGAGGAACTGGCCGAGATTTTTGCCGTCAGCCGTGCCCGCGTCCGTCAGGCGCTGGCCCTGCTGGAACGCGACGGGCTGGTCCGGCTGCAACCCAATCGCGGTGCTTTCGTCCCCGCCCCCGACGTAAACGAGGCGGCGGATGTGTTGTTTGCCCGCCGCATCATCGAACGCCGCATCATCGAACGGCTGTCGGTCGCCATCACGCCCAAAGGCATTGCCCGCCTGCGCGCCCATGTCCTGCACGAACGCGAGGCCAAGGCGCGAGGCGATCTTTCGGACACCATCCGCCTGTCGGGCCGCTTTCACCTGCTGCTGGCCGAATTGCTGCAATCGGATTTTCTGCAGGCCATGCTGGGTGAGCTGATCTCGCGCAGTTCGCTGATCACCGCGATCTATCGCGACAGTGCGCAGGCCGATTGCGGGCCGGACGAACATGAACAGATCATCGCAGCACTGGAACGCCGCGACGCCGATGCGGCGGTCGCGGCGATGTCGCACCATCTGGACCATATCGAGGCCGGACTGGTCCTTGACGCGGATCGCAAGGTTCAGGACGAACTTCGCGACATTCTGGGCTAGGCGGGCGCTATTTCACCGCCGAATTGCCGCCATCAGCGAACAAAGCCGAACCGGTGACGAAACTTGCCATCGGGCTGGCCAGAAACAACGCGGCTGCGGCGATCTCATCGGGCTGGGCGATACGCTTCATGGCGTGCAGCCCCGCCGCCCATTCCTTTTGCGCCGTATCGCCCGCAAGGTCGGTATCGGTGCCGCCCGGCAGCAAGGCATTGGCGCGGATGCCCTGCGCGCCGTAATCCGCCGCGATGCCCTTGACCAGCCCCATCAGCCCGGCCTTGGACGCGCCATAGGCCGCCATGCCCGGTATGCCTGCGCTGGTGCCGACAAAGCTTGAGACAAAGATCAATGCCCCGCCGCCCTGCCCCAGCATCGCGGGGATCTGGCTGCGCGCACCCAGATAGGCGGCGGTCAGGTTGACGGTGATGACCTGCTGCCAGTCCTGCGGCTGTATCTGGGCCAATGGCATCAGCGGCCCGACCGTCCCCGCATTGTTCACCGCGATGTCCAGACGCCCGAAGTTTTGCAACGCGGCATCGACCAACGCCGCGTGGGTCTGCGCATCGGCCACATCGCCCGTGATGACCTGCACGCGCGCCCCTGCCGCGCGAATATCCTGCGCCACCCTTTCAAGCCTTTCGCCGCGCCGTGCGTTCAGCACCAGCGCCGCGCCTTCGCTTGCGAAACGCAGCGCGATGGCCCGCCCGATCCCGGCCGAGGCCCCGGTGACAATGGCAACCTTGTCCTGCAACATATCCCGCTCTCCTTTAGCTGCGATGCAGCCGGGATATGCGGTGGGGCCGGACCGGCCACCCCGTTTCTTGCGACCAAACTCAGCGAGCAAGCGCCTGCATCAGCCGCACGCGCAACCCTTCGATATGCGGATTGCGGCGGGTGATGGCATCGACCACATCGGGGGCGTCGTGCAGGACCATCGCCACTGCCTCGGTCAGCAGGTCATAGCTGCGCGTGCGGATCCGGGGCTGTTCGCCCAGCGAATGGATGGCGCGCGCCAGCAGATGCGTCAGCCCCTGCGTCATCGCAGCCTGCCTGTCATGTTCCTCGGGCGTGGTTACGACGATGCGCAGACCGGCGCGACGCAGCCAAGCCGCCAGCCGCCGCCAGCCATCACCGCGCACCGGGCACAGCACCACCTGCAAGCCAGCCAGCCCCGCGACCGCGCTTTGCGGGCCGAACATCGGATGTGTGGCAATGACATCGACCCCGGCGGGCAGCAGGTCTGCCATAAGCCGCGCCGGTTCCTCTTTGACCGAACACACGTCAATAACGGTCTGGCCGGGGCGCAGATGCGGCGCGATCTGGCGCAGACAATCGGCCAGGCCCTGCACCGGCACGGCAAGGATGACGTATTGCCCACCGATTCCCGCCACTGGGACGGTGCCGTGACCCGCGTTCGTTGCCGCAAGCTGCGCACCCATATCGGGATCATGCACCTGAATGCGGCAATAAGGCGTCAACAGGCCCGCCAAAAGCTGCCCGAATGCGCCGAAGCCGACAATGGTGACAAGGGGTTTTTCCAACATGATCCTGGTCCGATGGGTAAGGGGACGGCCAGGGTTGTGATGCTTGCCATGTCATCCCGCTGGCCAGAAAGGCAGCGGTCAACAACGTCGGACCCGCTACCTAAGGCAGCGGATAATACGAAGTCGAGGCAAGGCTGATCGCAAACGTCATGCCTGCGCCTTACGCTGCGGGTGGGTCGTTTGTCAATCCGCGCGGGCTTGTCCCCGACCTTGACCATCGGGCAATATCGCGGCGCATCAATTCCAAAAGGAACGCCCGATGACCACCGCCTGGAGCGCCGCGCAATATCTGAAATTCGCGGGCGAACGCACCCGCCCCGCGCTGGACCTGCTGAACCGCGTGCCGCTGGATGCACCGGGCAAGGTCATGGATCTGGGCTGCGGGCCAGGCAATTCCACCGCCCTGCTGGTCGAGCGTTTCGGGAACGCACATATCACCGGGCTGGATTCGGATGCAGACATGATCGCCACCGCCCGCAAGGCGCTGCCCGATTGCCATTTCCAACTGGAAACGATCGAGGAATGGCAGCCCGATCAGCCGGTCGATCTGATCTATGCCAATGCCTCGTTGCAATGGATACCGGATCACACGACGCTGATGCCGCGACTGGTTTCGCTGCTGGCTCCGGGTGGCGTGCTTGCCGTGCAGATGCCCGACAATCTGGACGAGCCGCCGCATCAAAGGCTGGCCGAACTGGGCCGCGATCCGCGCTGGTCGGACAAGCTGGAAACCGCGCGCGGCGCGCGGCATACGCCGCTGTCCCCCGCTCAGATGCACGCGCTGCTGCGCCCGCTATGCACCGGCGTCGATATTTGGCGCACGACCTATTACCATGAAATGGCCGACATCAATGGCGTCGTCGAATGGTTCAAGGGCGCAGCGCTTCGCCCCTATCTTGCCGCGCTGTCAGCGGAAGAGCAGACGGAATTTCTTGACGAATATCGCAGGGCGCTGGCCCCATCCTATCCCGATCTGGGCGCGGGCGTGCTGCTTCCATTTCCCCGAATGTTTCTGATCGCCCGGCGCTGAAAGCACATCCGCAAATGGCTTACGTGTCGCAGCGACCTGTATCGGACGGGTCGGGCTGCCCCTATCGGTGCAGGTCGCGCTTTATTGCGATAACCTCGCGGATTATTCCGCCGCGATCACGGACGTCCATTTTTTGCAGCACCGCACGGATCTGGTTGCGGACAGTATGCAGACTTGCCTGACGTGTATCCGCAATCTCGGATGTCGAATGCCCTTCGGCGATTAATATCGCGATGGCGGATTCGGCCGCAGACAGTCGAAATCGGTCGTTCAGAATACGAACTGGCGTTCGCGTGACATCCTGTCGCGATATTACAAAGGTAAGTTGCCGTTCTGGCCAGCCTGCGCCCCGAAACACACCCGGAAAAACAGACGATGCGCAATTCGCCATTTCCCCGACCAATGCCCTGATGGTCCAGGCTCCTTTCTGATGCGTTCCGAAGAATAGCGATCCTTTTTCAGAAGACCTGCCCGCAAGACTTTCAGCCCAGTATTGCGCCTTGGGATCAGCAAAGCGAAGTCGTCCAAGATGGTCTATATGCAAAAGCCCCACAAGCACATCACCCAGATAAGGCGTCGCGCAAACCACCGTCAAATTCTGATCGCAGATAACCATTTCACCTTGGGGTTCCGCCTTTAGGTCCGGGTCTGCCGCAAGGTGGTGCAGGTTTAACTCTGCAATCACTTCGCTGACATGAAAGGCGTGGCTGATATGGGGCTCCAGATAATTCAGCAGTGCCTGCGCCTGATCGTTGATCACCTCGCGCCTGTGACGCCGCACGTTGACACCTATCACAAGCGAGCGCCCCTTATACGGGCGCGTCCGGAACGCTACACCGCCTGCCAGATCATCCTGATGCCGCATCCAGTCATTATAGAATTCGGTCCGCTCAAGCGCATCATCCGAAATCGACACAAGCGACTGCTGAGCCAAGCCGGGCGGAATATTTGCCAGAAACGGTGTGAAAGGATTTATTGCGTGGTAATAGTCAGCGAATATCTTTAGCCCAGCCGGATCGATACCTGCCCCGGTGGTGACATACATAACACGACGCCTGTTCGTATCCGCACCGAAAAGTGACGCTCCGACACCGGGCAAGGCATTTTCCAAAGCAAGGACAAATCCATGCCATTGCGCGGGATCAAGCGCGGCACAGTGCAGGGACGCGATCAGGTGGGGCACATGCCGGCTTATGATATTGTCCATTCAGCCCCCATTCTTATGTTGCGGGCGCTATTGCAGCTTAGTTTCGCACGGCATTTCTTCAATAACATTCTGGAGAAAGGAGAAAGAAAGCAGCCGCCGCCGGAATCTGCGTTCGCGTGCGAAGCCGATTGCGAACTGACATCGGAATTTCGCGCGCGCTGATGCAACCACTTGGCGTGCCCTGAACCGTGTCCTCAGTTTCGCGATGTCCGACGAATGCAGCGCGAGATTCAGAAAGGGGCCTCGGTCTGCCCTGCCCACCCTGCACGACAGACCGAGGCGGAAGCGCGGCATCGCTGATGCGTTTCCATGAGCGGATGGGGGGATCGTCACCGCGCCCAACACGGTATCGTCATGCTGACAGTCAGCAGGGGTTCGCGCAAGTTGTATCTCTGGACCGCGGTCATCAGGACAAGCGCAGTGACCTGCCCCCCGGAACGTCCCACGGTTTGATGTAGAGTTTGCTTCACCACGCAGGAGCAGACGACATGAGGAAAAGCCGCTTCACCGAGGCGCAGATTATCGGAATGATCAAGGAACAGGAAGCCGGAATGGCGACGGCGGAGGTCTGTCGTCGCCATGGGCTCAGCCCGGCGACGTTCTACAAGCTCAAGGCCAAGTATGGCGGCATGGACGTGTCCGATGCCCAAAGGCTAAAGGCTCTGGAGGACGAGAACGGCAAGCTGAATCGCCTGCTGGCGGATGCGATGCTCGACAATGTCGTACTGAAGGATCTTCTGGGAAAGCCCTGACGACACCGAAGGTGCGGCGGGAGGCGGTGCTGAGGGCAATGCGGGATCACGACATCTCGCAACGCCGGGCCTGCGTCCTGATCGGTGTCGATCCGAAAACGGTGCGGCGAGAGCGGCCGCCCGACAATCCGGAGATCCGCAAAGCTATGCAGGAGATTGCCGCGCTGCGCCGCCGGTTCGGCTATCGGCGGATCGGTCTGATGCTGGAGCGCAGGGGCATGCTGATGAACCCGAAGAAGCTGTATCGGCTCTATCGTGAGGAAGGGTTATCGGTGCGGCGCAGGCGCGGCCGCAAACGGGCCCGTGGCACACGCACGCTGATGCCCATGGCCCTCATGCCGAACCAGCGCTGGTCGCTGGACTTCGTTGCCGACACGTTCGGGGCATCACGCAAGTTCCGCATCCTGGCGGTAATCGAAGACTGCTGCCGAGAGAACCTGTGCCTGATCGCCGACACCAGTATCTCGGGCGCAAGGGTTGTGCGCGAGCTGGATGCGCTGGTGCGGATCTACGGCAAGCCCACCTGCATCGTCAGCGACAACGGGACCGAGTTCACCAGCCGCGCCATCCTGAAGTGGGCAGACCAGAACAACGTCGCCTGGCACTACATCGATCCCGGCAAGCCCCAGCAGAACGCGTTCATCGAAAAGCTTCAACGGCAGCCTGCGCCATGAGCTGCTGAACGAGGAGATCTTCGACACTTTGGATGATGCCCGCCGCAAGATCGCCCTTTGGCGCTACGACTACAACGCCGTCAGGCCGCACTCCTCGCTCGGCGCCCTGACGCGGCTCGAGGCGCGCCGGACGCTTGCGCTACCTGCTGGCTCCGCGCCCGGCGCGCTTGCCATGAACGATCAGGCTGAATACCAATCTCAAACCAGCAGACTCTCGTTATGAGCGAGGGATCCACGGGGGGCAGGTCACGATCTTGCGGCGGGCGGTCACCGGATGGAATTGGTCTGTGAGTTGGCGGCGATTCTGTCGCTGTCGGAGGATGCCGGGATGAATTCGCTCGCTCATGGTCCGGACATGACAAAGCCCCCGCTTTTGGCGAGGGTTGGATCCAAGTCGGTTTCGTTGGTTGCGGGAGCAGGATTTGAACCTGCGACCTT
>NZ_FXTK01000004.1 GCF_900182695.1 Paracoccus laeviglucosivorans | reverse complement strand
ATCTGGTAGACGACATGTTGGCGCGACTTGGCCGCGACCCGGATCCGATGACGCGCAGACGCTGCACCGTCGAGCATCCGTTCGGTACGATAAAGAGCTGGATGGGCGCAACGCACTTCCTAACAAGGCGCCTGCCGAACGTCAGGACGGAAATGGCACTGAACGTCCTCGCCTATAACATCAAACGGACCATCTCCCTGATCGGCACCCGGCGTCTGATAGCTGAAATCGCCGCCTGACGCGGTCGATGCGGATCAGCCGCAGTGACAACCACGGATTCCCCGCGCGCCGCTAACCACCTGTTTCCACACAGGCTCGGCCGATATGCGCGCGGGTGCAGGGGCCCTGCGTTCCGCCGAGGTCGGGGCGGAAAGCGTGGTTTCATGGCGGATCACCGTCAGGGGCGCGCGTGCGGGCGATCTCCGCCGTCCACGCCCGGAACAACGTCTGCGCATGGTGTCCGGGCGGCTTTTCCGCATCGAGGCCGTCGCCGAAAGCGACTGCAAGGGCCGCTATCTGATTTGTCACGCCAAAGAGGAGACGGACGCATGAGCTATGCGGCGACGGCGGCCTTGCAGGCGGCGGTCTATCAGGTGCTGCGCGGCAGCGATGCCTTGGCCGAACTGGTGGGCGACGCGATCTTCGATGCGATGCCGGTGGCGGCCCCTGCGGGAACCTATGTCTCGTTGGGGCCCGAGGATGTGCGGGACGGCGGCGACATGACAGGGGCGGGGGCGGTGCATGACTTCGTGATCTCGGTCCTGACGGGGGCGGATGATGCCAATGGCTTTGGCCGGGTCAAGGCCGCAGCCGCCGCCGTGTCCGAGGCGCTGGAGGCGGCGGACGTGCCGCTGACGCGCGGGCATCTGGTCGGCATCTGGTTTCAGCGCGCAAGGGCGCGGCGGGTGGAAAACGGCGCGGGGCGGCGGGTCGATCTGACCTTTCGCGCGCGCATTGATCTTGGGGCAAGGAGTTAGGCTATGGCGGTGCAGAACGGGCGCGACCTGCTGATCAAGATGGACATGACCGGGGACGGTCATTTCGAAACGGTCGCGGGCCTGCGGGCGACGCGGATCGCGTTCAACGCGGAAACGGTGGATGTCACCGGCATCGAAAGCGAGGGCCGCTGGCGCGAGCTTCTGGGCGGCGCGGGTGTGCGGTCGGCCAGCATCTCCGGTTCGGGGGTGTTTCGCGACGGAACCACCGACGAACGGGCGCGGCAGGTGTTCTTTGACGGCGAAGTGCCGCGCTTTCAGGTTGTGGTGCCGGATTTCGGCACGATCGAAGGACCGTTCCAGATCACGTCCCTGGAATATTCCGGCAGCTATAACGGCGAGGCGAGCTATGAGATTTCCTTGGCAAGCGCGGGCGCTGTCAGCTTCGTCTCGTTGTAAGATGGCGAACCCGTATTCGGGCGAGGTCGAGGTCTGGCTCGACGGCCAGCCCCATGTCGCCAGGCTGACGCTGGGTGCGCTGGCCGAGCTTGAGGGCGCGTTGGGCGCGGAAAGCATGATCGCGCTGGTCGAACGTTTCGAGGGTGGGCAGTTTTCCAGCAGCGACGTGATGGCCGTGCTGATCGCGGGTCTGCGCGGCGGAGGCTGGGCGGGCGACCGTGCGGCGTTCGCCGCCGCCGAATTGCGCGGTGGTCCGGTGGCTGCGGCGCATCAGGCGGCGCAGCTGCTGGCACGGGCCTTTCGCATCGAGGGCGCATGAACGCGCGCGGGCTGGATTGGCCGGGGCTGATCAAGGTGGGTCTTGGCCCCGCGCGGCTGGGCGGGTTGGGGCTGACGCCTGCGCAGTTCTGGGCGCTAACCCCGGCCGAACTGGCCCTGATGCTGGGGATCGAGCCGGGAACGCGCGCCATGTCGCGCGACCGGCTGGCGGAACTGGCGGCGCGTTATCCCGATCGGCCTGCGCCGCCGAAAGCATAGCAAACAGGAGGCGCCATCGTGGCGAACAAGGATGGGTTCGGCGCGCTCAGCGATGCCGGGGACAGCGCGCTGGGCCGCAGTCTGGACGAAAGCGGTCGCGTGACGGCGGCCTTTGAGCAGGAGCTTTCGCGGCTGCGCGAAGGGATGCTTTACACCAATCGCGAAGTCGGCTCGTTGGCGACGGGTATCGGCGGTGGTCTGCGGCGCGCATTCGAGGGGCTGGTCTTTGACGGTCTGAAGCTGAGCGATGCGTTGAAAGGCGTGGCGCGCAGCATGGCGGATACGGCCTTTGCAGTCGCGATGAAGCCGATCCAGCAGGCGCTGGCGGGCGCCATCTCGCAGGGGGTGAACGGGCTGGTATCGGGCGCGATGCCCTTTGCCGATGGTGGTGCATTCACGCAGGGCCGCGTGATGCCCTTTGCCAAGGGCGGCGTGGTCAGTGCCCCCACCTATTTCCCGATGCGCGGCGCGACCGGCCTGATGGGAGAGGCGGGGCCCGAGGCGATCATGCCTCTGCGCCGTGGTGCGGATGGCAAGCTGGGCGTAGCGGCGGCGGGCGGGGGGCGTCCGGTCCATGTGACCTTCAACGTCTCGACCCCCGATGTGGGCGGCTTTCAGCGGTCGCAAAGCCAGATCGCCGCACAATTGTCGCGGATGCTGGCGCGTGGCGAAAGGAACGGGTGACATGGCATTTCACGACATCAGGTTCCCTGCAAACCTGTCCTTTGGCAGTGTAGGCGGGCCAGAGCGGCGCACCGAGATCGTCGCGCTGAGCAATGGTCACGAAGAACGCCGCAGCCCCTGGGCACATTCGCGCCGCCGATATGACGCGGGAATGGGGCTGCGGTCGCTGGACGATGTGGCGGCCTTGGTCGCCTTTTTCGAGGCACGGGCCGGCCAGTTGCACGGTTTTCGCTGGAAGGACTGGTCTGATTACAAGTCGGCGGCCCCCAGTGCTGCCGTGGCCTATCAGGATCAGGTCATCGGACGTGGGGATGGCAAGCGGGTGCAGTTCACCCTGCGCAAGTCCTATCAGTCCGGTCCAGCGCGTTACTGGCGCCCCATCGCAAAGCCCGTGCCAGGCACGGTGCGGGCGGGGATCGGCAATGTCGAACAGTTCGATACGCTGGATTTCACGGTCGATGCCGCGCTGGGCATCCTGACTTTCAACGCGCCGCCTGCCGTGGGTGCCGAGATCACCGCGGGCTTTAAATTCGATGTGCCGGTTCGTTTTGACACGGACCGGATTGCGGTGTCGGTCGCCTCGTTTCAGGCGGGCGACCTGCCACAGGTTCCGGTGATCGAGGTGCGGCTGTGAAGGGCGAAACGATTGCGCGGGCTTGGGCTTTGGCGCGGGCCGACGGTCTGGTGCTGGGCTTTACGGATCACGACCGGGCCTTGCGGTTCGAGGGTATCTCGTTTCGTCCCGATGCGGGGCTGAGCGCCAGGGCTGTCGTGCAGGGCGCGGGCCTGTCGGTGGACAATACCGAAGCCGTTGGCGCGCTGTCGGACAGCGCCATCACAGAGAGCGACCTGATGGCCGGACGCTGGGACAGTGCCGATGTGCGCCTATGGGAGGTGGACTGGTCGGACGTGGCGAACCGCAGCCTGATCTTTCGCGGTCATCTGGGCGAGGTCAGCCGGAGCGGGGGCGCGTTCCGCGCCGAATTGCGCGGGTTGTCCGAGCCCCTGAACCAGACGCAGGGCCGGGTCTATCATCCGCGCTGTTCGGCTGAGCTGGGCGACGCCAAATGCCGTTTCGATCTGTCTGCTACGGGCTATTCCGCCGAAGGCCTGGTGCAGGAAACCGATGGCCAGCGCCTTGTCCTGACCGGCATCGCCGGTCACTACGCCGGTTGGTTCGAGCGCGGGCAGCTTGTCGTGCTGTCCGGGCAGGCGGCCGGTTTGCGGGGCTTGATCAAAGTCGATCTTGCCAGCCCGGCGGGGCGCGAGTTGGGACTTTGGACCTCGCTTGGGCTGCATCCAAAAGTCGGCGACCGCATCAGGCTGATCGCCGGTTGCGATAAGCGGCCCCAGACATGCCGGATGAAGTTTCTGAATTATCTGAACTTTCGCGGCTTTCCACATCTGCCCCCGGAAGATTGGCTGATTGCGCCCAAGGTGAACCGATGAGCCGCGTGGTCCATGCCGCGCGGGGCTGGATCGGGACGCCTTATGTGCATCAGGCCTCGGCCAAGGGGGCGGGGACGGATTGTCTGGGGCTGATCCGGGGCATCTGGCGCGAGTTCTTTGGTGCAGAACCCGAGCCGATGCCAGCCTATACCCCCGACTGGGGCGAGATGGGCGGTCGCGAATTGCTGATGCTGGGTGCGGGGCGATTGTTGCAGCCCGCGACCGAAGAAGCGCCGGGCGATGTGCTGATCTTTCGCATGAGCGCGGGCGCAGTTGCAAAGCACATGGGTATTCTGACGCAAACCGGGACCGCGCCGCGCTTCATCCATGCCTATGACCGGCATGGCGTGGTCGAAAGCCCGCTATCCGCTCCCTGGCGATTGCGCATCGCGGGCAGGTTCAGGTTTCCGACAATCGATTAGGAAAGGCAGGGCGTTATGGCGACGATACTTCTGGCGGCAGCCGGTGCATCCATCGGTGCGGGTTTTGGCAGCGCCGTGCTGGGGCTGTCGGGTGCGGTGATCGGCCGCGCGGTCGGCGCGACTTTGGGTCGGGTCATCGACCAGCGCCTGCTGGGTGCGGGGTCGAAAGCGGTCGAAACGGGCCGCGTCGATCGTATGCGTATCCAGACCGCGGGCGAAGGGCAGCCGATCCCGCGGGTCTGGGGCCAGATGCGGCTGCTGGGGCACACGATCTGGTCGGGTCCGCTGGTCGAAACGCGGCGCAAGCAGGGCGGCGGCAAGGGCACGGGTTCCAGCGCGACGCAGATCGGCTATCGGCTGAGCTTCGCGTTAGCCCTGTGCGAAGGGCCGATCCTTGGGGTGGGGCGCGTCTGGGCGGATGGCGAGGAGATCTCGGCCGACGATCTGAACATGCGCGTCTATCCGGGTGATGAAGACCAGATCCCCGATCCCGCCATTCACGGGCTGCTGGGCGACGACGCGCCAGCCTATCGCGGCATCGCCTATGTCGTGCTGGAGGATCTGGCGCTGGAGCGTTGGGGCAACCGCGTCCCGCAACTGCATTTCGAGGTGACGCGGGCCGCGCGTGACGGGCGCGGAATGTCGCGCGAGGTGCAGGCCGTGGCGCTAATCCCCGGAACGGGGGAATATTCGCTGGCGACCACTCCTGTCAGCTATGACAAAGGTCTAGGGGAAACGCAGGTCATCAACCATAACACGCCGGTGGCGGGAACGGATTTCCGCGCCTCGATGCAGGCATTGGGGCGGGAACTGCCGCGTGTCGGCTCGGTCTCGGTGGTGGTGTCGTGGTTCGGCGATGACCTGCGCGTCAGTGATTGCACCCTGCGCCCCAAGGTCGAGGACAAGTCGCGCGACGGTCAGGGTATGGCGTGGCGCGCGGGCGGCATCGCGCGGGATCAGGCCGACGAAGTGGCACGGGTGGATGGCCGCCCGATCTATGGCGGAACACCCGCCGATGGCAGCGTCATCGAGGCGCTGCGCGACATCGCGGCCAGCGGGCGGCGGGCGGTGTTCTATCCGTTCATCCTGATGGAGCAGATGGCCGGGAACGGCCGTCCCGATCCGTGGAGCGGGGCTGGCGACCAGCCGGTCATGCCGTGGCGTGGGCGGATCACCTCAAGCATCGCGGCGGGGCGTCCGGGCAGTCCGGCGGGGACGGCTGCGGCGGCTGCCGAGGTCGCCGCGTTCTTTGGCAGCGCACAGGCCCACCAGTTCACGCGCGACGGCGACCGCATTACCTATACCGGGCCGCAGGAATGGAGCTATCGCCGGTTCATCCTGCATTACGCGCATCTGTGCGCGGCGGCAGGCGGCATCGACGCCTTTCTGATCGGGTCCGAAATGATCGGGCTGACGCAGATTCAGGCGGTGAACGGCACGTTCCCGGCTGTCTCGCAATTGCGGCGGCTGGCGGGGGACGTGCGCAGCATTCTGGGCGAAGGCGTCAAGATCGGCTATGCGGCGGATTGGTCGGAATATTTCGGCTATCAGCCGCCCAGTGGCGATGTGTATTTCCATCTGGACCCGCTATGGGCCGATGACGCGATCGACTTTATCGGCATCGACAACTACATGCCGCTGTCCGACTGGCGCGATGGCGAAGATCACCTGGATGCGCGTTGGGGCCGGATCGACAATCCCGACTATCTGCGTGCCAATGTCGCGGGTGGCGAGGGTTACGACTGGTATTACGTCCGCGACGAGGATCGGCGGATGCAGGTCCGCACGCCGATCCATGATGGGCTGTTCGATGAGCATTGGTTGTGGCGATACAAGGACATCGCGAACTGGTGGGCGAACCCGCACCATGAGCGGGTGGGCGGTCAGCGTCGCGCCGGGAAAACCCCTTGGGTGCCAAGGTCCAAGCCGATCTGGTTCACCGAAATGGGCTGTGCCGCGCTGGACAAGGGCACCAACCAGCCCAACAAGTTTCTGGACGCGATGAGTTCGGAATCCATGTTGCCCTGGTTCTCGGACGGGCGGCGCGACGACAACGTGCAGGCGGCCTATATCCGCGCCATGACCGATTACTGGGGCGATCCGACGAACAACCCGGCGCGCGCCGCCTATGGCCGCACAGGCGCGGGGCGCATGATCGAGATGGACCGCGCCCATGTCTGGGCCTGGGATGCGCGCCCCTATCCGGCATTTCCGGCCCGCACCGATCTGTGGTCGGACGGCCCCGCATGGCAACGCGGCCATTGGCTGAACGGTCGCGCGGGGGCGGTGCCCTTGGCCGATGTGGTGGCCGAGATCTGCCGCGATGCGGGGGTCAAGGCGTTCGACACTTCGGGGCTTTACGGTCTGGTCAAGGGATATGCGATCAGCGGCGCGGAAAGCGGACGGGCCGCGTTGCAGCCGCTGATGCTGGCGCATGGTTTCGATGCGGTCGAGCGCGATGGCGTTCTGCGCTTTTCCATGCGCGACGCGCGCATTGATGCGGCGCTTGGCCCGGACGACATGGCGATCACGGATGATCTGGACGGTCCCGAATTCACCCGCGCCTCCGATGCCGAGATTCCGGGCCGCGTGCGGCTGACACATATCGAGGCGGGGGGCGACTATGCCGCCCGCACCGCCGAGACGCAGGTTCCGGGGGGCACCTTCCTGACCGTCTCGGACAGTGAGTTGCCCATGGCACTGACGCCGGGCGACGGTCAGATGATGGCGGAACGCTGGGTGTCCGAGACGCAGGTGGCGCGCGACATGGTGCGCTTTGCGCTGCCGCCATCGCTGGGGGTTATGGGGCCGGGTGATGTGGTCGAGTTGACCGAGACATCGGGGACCGTCCGGCGCTGGCGGATTGATCGGATCGAACGCGCCGGGGCCGTGACCGTCGATGCCGTCCGGGTCGAGCCGGGCGTCTATCGTCCGGCGCGGACCCCGGAGGTTGGCGCAAGTTCGCGGGCATTCGTGCCGCCGATCCCGGTGTGGCCGGTCTTTCTGGACCTGCCGCTGCTGCGTGGCGACGAGGTGGCACATGCGCCGCACGTCGCGGCAACGGCAACGCCATGGCCAGGATCGGCGGCTGTCTGGGCATCCGTCGAGGAAGCCGGAGGATATGCGCCCAATACGATGCTGGCCCAGCCTGCGGTCATGGGGGTCACGACGACGCCTTTGGCGGCGGTCCAGCCGGGCGTCTGGGATCGGGGCCCCGCGTTGCGGGTGCAGATCAAAGGCGGCTCGCTGGAAAGCGCGACCGAGGCTGCGTTGCTGGCCGGTGCGAACCTGATGGCAATCGGCGACGGCTCGGCCGAGGGATGGGAGCTGCTGCAGTTCCGCGATGCAAGGCTGATCGCGCCGGGGCTATGGGAAATCCAGACGCGGCTGCGGGGGCAGGCGGGGACGGATGCGTTCATGCCCGCCGTCTGGCCGGTCGGCAGCACGGTCGTTTTGCTGGATGCGGCTGTGGTGCAGGTCGATCTGCCCCCCTCGGCCCGCAACCAGATGCGGCATTGGCGCATCGGGCCGGGCACGCGCGCGCCGGACGATCCCAGCTATCGCCATATCGGCGCGGCCTTTCGCGGCGCGGGGCTGCGCCCGCTGTCACCCTGCCATCTGGCAGTGCGCGGGACGGCGATCACCTGGGTGCGCCGCACCCGCGTGCATGGCGATGACTGGGGTGGCCCCGACGTGCCACTGGGCGAGGCGCAGGAGCGATATTCGGCACGGCTGGTCCGCGACGGGTCGGTTCTGGCCGAAACGATTGTCGGTGAGCCGCGCTGGACGGTTCCGGCGCAGATGTGGAACGCGGCAAAGGCGGGTGGCGCCTTTGAGATACAGATTGCCCAACTGTCCGACATGTTCGGCGCCGGGCCTTATGCAAGGATGACGGTCAATGGCTGATGCAACCGCGAATATGGACTTGCCGCTGCTGCTGCCTGCACAGGCGCAAAAGCATGTCACGGTGAACGACGCGCTGATGCGGCTGGACGGGCAGGTCGATCTGGTGCTGCAAAGCGTCACACGCAGCGCGCCGCCCGAAACAGTGGTGGATGGCATGTGTTGGGGCGTCCCGGCAGGCGCGACAAACGCATGGGAGGGGCAAGGCGGCAGGATCGCCATCGGCGCGAATGGCGGCTGGATCTTCGTGCAACCGCGCTTTGGCCGGCGCGCGTGGATCGCGGATCGCGGCGTCGGTGCCATCCACAACGGCGCGGCCTGGGTCATCGGCGCGGTCAGCCTTGGGCAGCACGGCTCGGGGATGATCGCTGGGCAACTATCCGAGGATGTGACCCTGAGCGCCGGGGCCGCCGCGACGACCGCGATGGTCATTCCGGCGGGCGCGATGGTCATCGGTGTGACCGCGCGGGTGCTGACCGCGATTACCGGCACCGCGACAAGCTGGTCACTCGGTCATGCCGATGCGCTTAACCGTTTCGGCGAGGGCTTGGGCAAAACGGTCGGATCGTGGTCGCGCGGCATCCTTTCAGCACCGATGACCTATTGGAATCCTTTGGCTTTGCGGCTGACGGCGGTAGGTGGGCAATTCGCAGGCGGGCGGGTCCGCGTCGTCATTCATTGGTGGGAGTTGCGCATTCCTGATTGAGCGGGCCTTTAAGATTTTGCCGCGATCCATTAAGTCTGGTTCAACAAGCCAGACGGACGCGCCGCTATGAACCTTCAAAAGGACATGATCGAACCGATTTCGGACGAGGCGCGCCATGATGAGCGTGCCTTGATCTGGTCGCGGATTCAGCGCGAGGCCCGGATCGCTGTCCGCGACGAGCCGTTGCTGGGCGCGCTGATTCATGCGGGGCTCCTGCATCATTCGACGTTTGAGGCAGCGATGGCCTATCGCTTCTCGCTCAAGCTCGCATCGCGTGAGATGAGCGAGCAGATCCTGCGCGAGATCGCGGATGACGCTTTTGCGCGTTCGCCAGATTTGGCAAAGGCAGGGCAGGCGGATTTGCTGGCGGTCTATGATCGCGACCCGGCGACGCATCGGCTGATGCAGCCCATCCTGTTCTTCAAGGGTTATCAGGCGTTGCAGGCTTACCGGATTGGCCATTGGCTGTGGCAGCAGGGCCGTTCGGACATGGCTTATTTCGTGCAGATGCGCTGCTCGGAGGTGTTCGGGGTCGATATTCATCCGGCGGCGCGGATCGGC
Source organism: Paracoccus laeviglucosivorans (assembly GCF_900182695.1). GTDB lineage: Bacteria > Pseudomonadota > Alphaproteobacteria > Rhodobacterales > Rhodobacteraceae > Paracoccus > Paracoccus laeviglucosivorans. The sequence continues at coordinate 328,850 of NZ_FXTK01000004.1, read as the reverse complement.
ACGGGGGTGATGATCGATCACGCCCATTCCATCGTCATCGGCGAAACCGCCGTAGTCGGCAATGACGTATCGATGCTGCACTCGGTGACACTGGGCGGCACAGGCAAGGAAGACGGCGACCGCCATCCCAAGATCGGCAATGGCGTCATGATAGGTGCCGGGGCCAAGGTTCTGGGCAATATTCAGGTCGGCCACCATTCCCGCATCGCCGCCGGCTCGGTGGTTCTGCGCGACGTGCCGCCGTGCAAGACCGTCGCAGGTGTGCCCGCGCGGATCGTGGGTGACGCGGGTTGCACCGATCCGTCGAATACGATGAACCAGCTGCTAGGTCACGACGACTTGTTCTGATCCGTCAGAGCCAGTCGTCGATCCCGCTGCCGCTGAGTTCCTGCAGCGTCAGTTTTTCTTTGGCCAGTCGCGCGTCCAGTTCACGCGCGATGCGGTCGGCCAGTGAAAAGCCCTGATAGATCAGCGCGGAATAGATCTGCACCGCCGATGCACCTGCGCGCAGCTTCTGCCATGCCTGTTCGGTCGATCCGATGCCGCCGACGCCTATGATCGGCAGTCGCCCGTCGATCTGTCGTGCCAGCCGGGCCAGAACATGCGTCGATTTGGCGAAAAGCGGCGCGCCGGAGAGCCCGCCGGTTTCTTGCGCGTGGCGCGGACCAATGCCGTCGCGGGCAAGTGTCGTGTTGGTGGCGATGATGCCGTCGATGCCTGCGCCAAGCGCAACGGATGCGACATCGGCAATCGCCGCCTCATCAAGGTCGGGCGCGATCTTGACGAAAAGCGGCGGGCGACGGCCAAGCGCATCGCGTGCCGCGACCGCCCCGTCCAGCAGCGCGGCCAGCGCATCCGCCCCCTGCAGATCGCGCAGCTTTTCGGTGTTGGGCGACGAGACGTTGACGGTCAGGAAATCCGCCGTCTCGCCCGCGATGCGGATGACGGTGGCGAAATCGGTGCTTTTGTCGGTGCTGTCCTTGTTCGCGCCAATGTTCAGGCCCACGGGAATGCCTTCGGGATAGCGGCGCGGACGTGCGGCAAGACGCGCGGCAATCGCCTCGGCCCCTTGGTTGTTGAAGCCGAAGCGGTTGATGATCGCCCGATCTTCGGTCAGCCGGAACAGGCGGGGCTTGGGGTTGCCGGGCTGGGGACGCGGTGTTGCCGCGCCCACCTCGATAAATCCGAAACCGGCTTTCATCAGCGCGGGCAGCACGCGGGCGTTCTTGTCATACCCGGCGGCTAGCCCGACAGGGTTCGGCAGGTCCAGCCCCGCCAGATTGATCCGCAACCGGTCCGAGGTCGCAGGCTTGCCGGGCAGCGGGACCATGCCGTTCGACAGCGCCCGGATCGACAGGTCATGCGCTTTTTCCGGGTCCAGCTTGTGCAGGGCGCGAAGGCCGAAATGTTCAAGCAGGTTCACGTCAGCTCTCCGGGGTCGTGGCCTTCGGGGCCAAGGGCGATGTCGCGCGACCACAGGATGTCGTCGCGGGTCAGGTCGCGATAAAGATGGGGAAACAGCGCCCCCCCGCGCGAAGGTTCCCAGCGCAGCGGTTCAAGTGCTGTCGTATCCACGGCCAGCAGGCGTAGATCCCGCTCGGCTGCGAAATGCTTGGCCAGCGTGCCTGGAACCTGATCGGCGGTGGACAGGTGGATGTAGCCATCGGCCAGATCGACAGGTGCGCCGGAACTGCGGCCTTGGCGCAGAAAGGCATCGTATTCGGACTTGCGGAAAATCTTATAGGCCAGCATGACCGAGTTCATGCGCCGCGCCATGCGTGCCGTCAAGCGTGAACCTTTTCCGACAGGTGCCATCCTTGGTTGACTGCACCCCGCCCATCCCGGAAGCTGCCCCTGACATCCATCGGCGAGGATATGAGATGAAAAGCTGGCTTCTGGTTTCGGCCGCCGTTCTGGCGCTTGGTGTGGGGCAGGCAAAGGCGGATTTCACGCTGCACGTCCTGCATATCAACGATTTCCACAGCCGCGTCGAAGCCATCAACAAATACGACAGCACCTGCGACGCCGAGACGGATGCAAAGGGCGAATGCTTCGGCGGGGTCGCGCGACTTTCCAGCAAGATTAACGAATTGCGCGATCAACTTCGTGCCGAAGGGCAGAATGTCGTCGTGCTGGACGCGGGCGATCAGTATCAGGGCAGCCTGTTTTACACGACCTATAAGGGCAAGGATACCGTTGAGTTCATGAATGCCATCGGCTTTGACGCCATGGCGGTCGGCAACCATGAATTCGACGACGGTCCGGCAGGGCTGAAGGTGCTGACGGACGGCGCAAAGTTCCCGGTCGTTTCGGGCAATCTGGATCTGTCTCAATCGCCCGAGCTTAAGGATGCGGTCGGTGGCGCGTTGACGCTGGATGTGGGCGGTCAGAAGGTCGGCATCGTTTCGGCGCTGACGATGGACACGCCGGACATCTCGTCTCCCGGTGACAAGGTGATCTTTCAGAACGATCTGGACAGCCTGAAGGCCGATGTGCAGGAACTGACCGATCAGGGCGTGACCAAGATCGTGGCGTTGACCCACGAAGGCTATCTGCGCGACCAAACCATCGCAGCCGAAGTTGCCGGTATCGACGCGATCATCGGGGGCCACAGCCACACGCTGCTGGGCGATATGGAGGGCGCGGCTGGTCCTTATCCCACCATGATCAAGGGACCGGACGGGGCTGAAGTCCCGATTGCGACGGCCTATGCTTACGGCAAATATCTGGGGCATCTGGTTCTGACTTGGGACGATGCTGGCAAGCTGACCAAGGTGGAGGGGGCGCCGATCCTGTTGGATGCTTCGGTGACGCCCGATGCGCGTATCGCCGCACGGGTCACAGAAATGGCCGCCCCGATCGAGGAGTTGAAGCAAAAGCGCGTGGCCGAGATCAAGGCCCCCATCGGCGGCGAGCGTGAGAACTGCCGCCAGCGCGAATGCGAGATGGGCAATGTGGTGACGGATGCCATGCTGGCCCGCGTCAAATCGCAGGGCATCACCATCGCGATCGAAAATGGCGGCGGACTTCGTGCCTCGATCCAGGAGGGTCTGGTGACGATGGGTGATGTGCTGAACGTGTTGCCGTTCCAGAACACGCTGTCCACCTTTGATCTGAAGGGCGCGGATATTGTCGCGGCGCTGGAAAATGGCGCGAGCCAGTATGAACAGGGCGCAGGTCGTTTCGCACAGGTCGCGGGCCTGAAATACACCGTGGATACCAAGGCGGCCGCCGGTCAGCGTATTTCCGAAGTGATGGTCCGCGAAGGCGAGAACTGGGTCGCGATCGATCCGGCCAAGGTTTATGGCGTCGCCTCGAACAACTACATGCGGGCGGGTGGCGACGGCTACAAGGTCTTCGAAACCAATGCGACCGATGCATATGACTTTGGCCCCGACCTGGCGGATGTGCTGGCCGAATATCTTGCCGCGCAAGGCCCGGATTTCGTGCCCGTGCTGGATGGCCGCATCACGGTGAAGTAATCTTAGCCCCGGTCGGTCGTTTCAGTGCGGTCGAGTTCGCTTTGCAGAAAGCGTTCGAAATCGTCCAGATCGACCGGGTCGAACTGCCCGAAGCCCTGCATCCAGACCGATGCGCTGCGCAGGCTTTCGGGTTCCAGCTTGCACCAGATGATCCGACCCCGCCGCTCCTGCCGGATCAGTCCCGCCCCCGCCAGCACCGCAAGATGCTTGGAAATGGCTGCAAGGCTCATCTCGAACGGGGCTGCGACATCGGTGACGGACATGTCATCCTCCAGCAACATGCCAAGGATCGCTCGCCGTGTCGGATCGGCCAGAGCGGCGAAAATAGCGTCAAGTTGCGGGTTGGGTCCGGTCATCGCGTTTGTTTAACCGATGAGTTGAATAAAGGCTACTGCTGCTAACGGATACGCTATCGGCGAAACCTGCCAAGAACGTTACCGTTAAATGATTAACTTTCAACGACTTATTTTGCGTGCCCCATTGCTTGACTTGGCGCGCGTCAACACCTATCACCGCCCCAACTGATAACGGGGGTGTGAGCCGTGGCCGAAGAACCGGACCATGACGCTTCGCGAGCCCGAGACGCGGAGCGGTTGCGCGACCTTGAAACCCGATTGGGTGAACGGGCTGCGAAAACACCCGGCTCTGGCGGGGAAGAACATTTCAGTCAGGCCAATATGGCCTGGCGCATGGTGACCGAGCTGGTGGCTGGATTGGGCATCGGTTTCGGGGTCGGGTTCGGGCTGGACACATTGTTCGGCACCACGCCGCTCCTGATGGTCGTCTTCGTGCTGTTCGGCCTGGCGGCCGGGGTGAAGACGATGCTGCGGACGGCCAGGGAAATTGGCAAGGCACCGGGGCAGCCCGGCGACGACAAGGGTGAATGACGATGGCTGTGACTGAAGAAAAAGTTGAGGGTCTGGTTTTCCACCCGATGGACCAGTTCACCGTCAAGCCGCTGTTCGGCGGGACGGAAATCCATTGGTTCACGCCCACCAACGCAACGCTGTGGATGGCGCTGACCGCGTTGGCCGTGATCGCGTTGCTGGTGTTCGGCACCCGTGGCCGCGCCATCATTCCCAGCCGCAGCCAGTCCATCGCGGAACTGATGTATGGCATGGTCCGCAAGATGGTCGAAGACATCACCGGCAAAGAGGGGCTGAAATACTTCCCCTATATCATGACGCTGTTCTGCTTCATCCTGTTTGCGAACGCGCTGGCCTTGCTGCCCATGTCCTTCTCGTCCACCTCGCAGATCGCTGTGACGGCGGTGCTGGCAATGATGGTTTTCGTCGGCGTGACGGTTCTGGGCTTCGTCAAGAACGGCACGCATTTCCTGGGTCTGTTCTGGGTCAGCTCGGCCCCGGCGCTGATGCGTCCGGTTCTGGCCGTGATCGAACTGATCTCCTACTTCGTGCGTCCGGTCAGCCACTCCATTCGTCTTGCCGGCAACATCATGGCAGGCCACGCCGTTATGAAGGTGTTCGCAGCCTTTGGCGCAGTCGCAGCCCTGGCACCCGTGTCGATCCTGGCGATCGTCGGCGTCTACGCGCTGGAAGTGCTGGTTGTGACCATCCAAGCCTATGTCTTTACCATCCTGACCTGCGTCTATCTGAAAGACGCGCTGCATCCGTCGCACTAAGCGCGGCCCCGCAGTTTCAGGATAATCGAAACCCTTTCCAAAGCCTCAAGGAGCATGAATATGGAAAATCTGGGTCAACTCGGTCAGTATCTCGGCGCCGGTCTGGCTTGCATCGGCATGGCCGGGGCTGCCATGGGTGTGGGCAACGTTGCTGGCAACTACCTGTCGGGCGCCCTGCGCAACCCGTCGGCTGCTGCTTCGCAAACCGCCACGCTGTTCATCGGCATGGCCTTCGCCGAAGCTCTGGGGATCTTCTCGTTCCTCGTCGCTCTGCTGCTGCTGTTCGCAGTCTGATCCTTTGCCATCCTTGCGGTTGGGTGGGGGCGTGATGCGCCCACCCGATTGTGAAACGACCGGCATGGGGTAGGACATGATCAGCCTGTTGCAACAGACCGCGCCAGTCGTGGTCGAAGAATCAGAAACGGTGATCATCACCGAGCACGGCGCGGAAGCGGCGGCGGCACATGGTGCAGATGCAGCGCATGCTGCGGCTGGCGCCGCTGGCCACGCAGCAAGCGCACCCGGCATGCCGCAGTTGGATATCACCACCTTCGGCAACCAGATCTTCTGGCTGCTTGTGGTGCTGGCCGTGATTTATTGGGTCCTGTCGCGCGTGGCTTTGCCGCGTATCGGTGGGGTCATCAGCGATCGTCAGGGCGCCATCACCGGCGATCTTATGGCGGCCGAGGAATTCAAGCAGAAAGCCAAGGACGCGGAAGCCGCCTATGATAAGGCGCTGGCCGATGCGCGGGCAGAAGCAAGCAAGATCGTCGCCGCGAACAAGGCTGAGATCCAGAAGGAACTCGATGCTGCCATCGCACATGCGGATGCGGAAATCGCCGCGCGCGCTGTCGAATCCGAAAAGCGCATCGGTGAAATCAGGGCTTCGGCTGTCGAGGACGCGCGCAGCGTGGCCCGCGAAGTGACCGAGGCGCTGGTCCAGAGCTTCGGTGGCAATGCGGATCAGGGTCTGATCAACGCGGCCGTCGATCAGCGACTGAAGGGGGCGCTGCAATGAAACGTCTGAGCGTCCTTTTCGCCCTGCTGGCAAGCCCCGCCTTTGCGGCTTCGGGCCCGTTCTTTTCGCTGCGGAACACGGATTTCATCGTCACGCTGGCCTTCCTGGTCTTTGTGGGGATCCTGATCTATTTCCGCGTGCCGCAACTGATCGGCGGTCTTCTGGACAAACGCGCCGAGGGCATCCGCAACGATCTGGTCGAGGCACGTCGCCTGCGCGAAGAAGCGCAGGAGATCTATGCCAGCTATGAGCGTCGTCAGCGCGAAGTCAAAGGTCAGGCCGATGAGATCGTCGCCAATGCCAAGCGCGAAGCGACCAGCGAAGCTGAAAAGGCCAAGAAAGCCCTGCAGGTTTCGATCGAGCGTCGCCTGAAAGCCGCCGAAGAGCAGATCGCAGGTGCTGAGGCCGATGCCGTGCGTGCCGTGCGTGACCGTGCGATCCAGACGGCCATCGCCGCCGCGACTGAGATTCTGGGCCAGCAGGCAACTGCCGACCAGCGCAGCGCAGGCATCGACAAGGCCATCGACGACGTCGCACGTCGCCTGAACTGATAACGAGAAAAGGGCTCGCCCGAGACCCTTTGGACAGTGAAAAAGCCCCGGATGCAGCCGCATCCGGGGCTTTTTTGCATTTGCGGTTCGGGACAGGGCCGGGAAACATACCGGAACGAGCGTGGTACGATACGCCCCCTATGCTGCGCTTATTTCTTTGGATCCGCGCGCCGCTCGAAACACAATGCGATCATCGTCACCTTGTCGGGCAGCCGCCCTGGTCCTGTGACCACGCGGTGCTGCGGGTCAGCCGCAAGTCATTCGGGACATATCAAGATGATCGATCAGGTTTCGCATTCCAGACAAAGACGGGCGCTGCGCCCTTTACGGGTCGGGGCGGTCATGCACCGCCGACGCAGCAATCGGACATGGCCACCGATGGAATTGCCCGAAAGCGTGACGCTGGAGGAGGCCGCGATATGGCTGGAACAATCGGCGGACGGGGCCGCGACCGTCATCGCTGATCGCGGCTATCCCTGCGGCATCGTCGAGCTGCGCGACGTGCGAAAGCGGCTGCGCTAGGTTGCTGACATGCAAAGGGCCGGCAGTCATGCTGCCGGCCCATGCCTTGTCGCTATCGGATCGCTTAGCGGGTCGTGGTCGGTATGATCTGGATTTCGACGCGGCGGTTCTGGGCACGGCCAGCCGCGCTGTCGTTCGAGGCCACCGGGTTCGATGCGCCACGGCCAGAGGTCGCGAGGCGGCCTTGCGACACGCCACCGGCGGCAAGGATGCCCGAAACCGAACGTGCGCGACGCTCGGACAGATCTTGGTTATAGGCGGCCGAACCGGTGCTGTCGGTATGGCCGATAACCTGAATGCGGCTGTTCGGATATTGGTTCAGGTTGCGCGCGATGGTGTAAAGGTCGTTCTGGCCTTGCGCACCGACCGCAGCGGAATCCGTGGCGAACAGGGTCGATTCCGGCATGATGACCGACAGGTAGCTGCCGTGGTTCACGATCTGGATGTTCGGGTTGTTCAGCGATTGCTGAAGCGCGCGCTGCTGCTGATCAAGGATCGAGCCGCCGACCGCACCGGCGGTCGCGCCGATCACCGCGCCTTTCAACGCGTTTTCGCGGCTTTCGCCCGCGCCGATCAGGCCGCCGACAACGGCACCCGCAATAGCGCCCTGCTGGGTGCGGCTCATGTTGCTGCCCGGCGTCGTGGGGTTGCCATAGGGGTCGGTCGTGGCGCAGGCGCCAAGGGCAAGCACGCCCGCGGATACGGCCAGCAGCGAAATACGGAGTTTCATTTTATCACCTTTCTTCATGGGGCGATCCTACGTCGCCTGTCCTACGACGCGGCCGTTGCCTGTTTCACAGGCTGAACAGCGGCTGATGCCCAAACGTGGGCAACATGGCACGGGTTCCGAGCCAACTCTACCGGAATGCGCGGAAAAATTGCACGGCCCCCTCACATTGCAGCGATGGGGCGGGGGGCGATGCTCGCGCCTTCGCGGGTCAGCAGGGCATGTTTCACGGCCTCGCCCCAGTGATAGCCGCCGATGCCGCCGCCGGATCGGGTGACACGGTGGCAGGGCACGATCCATGAGACGGGGTTTTGCCCGACCGCCGTGCCGATGGCGCGCAGAGCCTTGGGCCTGCCGATCCGTTGGGCCAGACCCGCGTAGCTGATCAATTCCCCCAAAGGAATATTCAGCAGCGCCCGCCAGACCAGCATCTGAAATTCGGTCCCGACAAGGCGCACGGTCACGTCGCCATGACCGGTCAGAAGGGTGTCGATGGCGGGGGTCAGCGCCTTTGGGTTGTCAACCAGCCGGGCGCGGGGCCAGCGGATCGCCAGATCCGTCAGCACCTTGGCCGGGGTCATGTCGCCTGCGATGCCCAGACCCCATAGCGCGCCGTCCGCGCCAAGCGCCACGAGGGTTCCGATGGGCGAGGGGAACGTGCCATGGCACAGCACTGCGCCTGCATCGTCGCCGGGCATTGCGGTGACGGTGACATTCAGCCCGGAGGGGCCGGTTTCCCCGAAACTCATGGCAATCTGGGTCATGTGGCCCCCTTTGCCCACAGGCTAGATCAAAGCGGCGGAAAATCCCAGTCGCGCCTTGCACTGGTCTGCGGGGCAGGGCATCTGGTGGCGCATGGTCCGTGCTGTTTCCGCCCGCATTCCCGCTCCGCTGCCCTATGCCGCGCAGGTCGCGATTTTTTCGCGTTTCCGCGAGGCAGAGCCGCATCCGGTGACCGAGCTGGAATACCGCAATGCCTTCACCCTGCTGGTGGCCGTCGCGCTTTCGGCGCAGGCGACTGACGTGGGCGTGAACAAGGCGACCAAGGCGCTGTTTGCCAAGGTCTCGACCCCGCAGCAGATGTTGGAGCTGGGGCTTGAGGCGCTGACCGACCATATCAAGACCATCGGCCTGTTCCGGCAAAAGGCCAAGAACGTCATCGCGCTGTCGCAGCGCCTTGTCGATGAATATGGCGGCGAGGTGCCGCAGTCGCGCGCCGCCCTGATGACCCTGCCGGGCGTCGGTCGCAAGACCGCCAATGTCGTCCTGAACAGCGTCTTCGATTTTCCGGCGCAGGCGGTCGATACCCATATCTTTCGCGTCGGCAACCGCACCCGCATCGCGCCGGGCCGCGATGTCGAAGCCGTCGAGCGCGCGATCGAGGACAATGTGCCCGTGACCTTCCAGCAGAACGCGCATCACTGGCTGATCCTGCACGGGCGTTATGTCTGCCAGGCCAAGCGGCCGCGCTGCAAGATCTGCCCCATAGAAGACCTTTGCCCCTTTGAGGAGAAGACCGAATGACCACCCCCTATGTGATCGGGATCGGCAATGCGATCATCGACGTCATCGCGCCGACCTCGGATGCCACCTTGTCGCGGCTGGGCATCGAAAAGGGGATCATGCAGCTGATCGAGCGCGACCGCTCGGAATATCTGATGGCGGCGCAATCGGCGGATACCGATGCGCAAAAGGCGCGGCTGGTGCCGGGCGGCTCAGTCGCGAATACGCTGGCGGGGCTGGGGATGATGGGGCTGAAGACCGCCTTCATCGGTCGCGTCGCCGCCGATGCGCTGGGGCTGTCCTATGCCGAGCAGACCGAGGCTGCGGGCACGGTTTTTGTCAATCCGCCGGTCGCGGGCGAGGTGCTGCCCACCTCACGTTCGATCATCTTCGTGACGCCGGATGGCGAGCGGTCGATGAACACCTATCTGGGGATCTCGGGCGATCTGGGGCCTGACGATGTGAACCCGGCGACCTTCAGCGGTGCGGATTGGCTGTTCCTTGAGGGTTATCTGTTCGACAAGGATCAGGGCAAGGCCGCGTTTCTGCGTGCCGCCGAGGCCTGCCATGCGGCGGGCGGGCAGGCGGGCATCGCGCTGTCGGACCCGTTCTGCGTCGATCGTCACCGCGAAGGCTTCCGGCGTCTGGTTGCGGGTCCGATGGATTACATGATCGGCAATTCGCATGAATGGACCTCGCTTTATCAGGTCGCGGATCTGGAGGAGGCGCTGCGCCTTGCCGCTGCCGATTGCGATACGGTGATCTGCACGCGTTCGGGCGAGGACGCGATCCTGATCCGCAAGGGCGAACGGGTGACGGCACCGGTGCATCGCGTGGTGCCGGTCGATGCGACGGGTGCGGGCGATCAGTTTGCGGCCGGGCTGATCTATGGTCTGGCGCGCGGGCTGCCGCTGGCGGTCGCCGGACGGATGGGCTGTATCGCAGCGGCCGAGGTAATCGGCCACGTGGGCCCGCGGCCCGAAAGCGATCTGGTTGCGGCCTTCCGTGCCGAGGGGCTGATCTGAGGCGCTGATTGCGCGGTCTTTGGGTATTTGAAGAACTGAGAAGGGCAGGGGTTTGCGCCCCTGCCCTTGTCGTTGTTGCGGTTTGTCAGGCGGCTTTCTTGCCAGCGCCGAAGCGGGCATAGAAGCTGTCGCCTTTCGCCGCCATGTCACGCAGCAGGTCGGGCGCGACGAAGCGGGGGCCGAATTTTTCTGTCAGGTCGTCGGCGATTTCCACGGCGCGGGGCGCGCCCAGCATATCGAGCCAGCCGAAGGGTCCGCCCGACCAAGGTGCAAAGCCCCAGCCGAGGATGGCGCCCACGTCGCCTTCGCGGATGTCTTCCAGAACACCGTCTTGCAGAGCGCGCACGGCTTCGAGGCTTTGGGCGAACATCAGGCGGTGCTGGATCTGGGTCAGTTCGGGCTGGTCGTCAGATACGGGCCAATCGGTGCCGAGACCGGGCCAGAAGCCTTGTCGTTTGCCCGCGTCGTCGTAATCGTAGAAGCCCGCCTTGGCCTTGCGGCCCAGACGTCCCTGATCTGCCATCTTGAAGATCACGTCATCCACCGCGCCGTCGGGATAGGCGTTGCCCATTGCCGCCTTGGTGGCCTTGGCGATCTTGACGCCCAGATCAATCGACGTCTCATCGACCAGTTGCAGCGGCCCGAGCGGCATGCCCATCATCTTGGCGGCGTTTTCTATCAGCGTAGGGCTGACCCCTTCGGCCACCATGCGGATGCCTTCGTTGATATACGGGATGATGCAGCGATTGGCGTAGAAGAAGCGTGCGTCATTCACCACGATGGGCGTCTTGCGGATCTGGCGCACGAAATCCAGCGCTTTGGCAACGGCGACCGGACCAGTCTGTTGGCCCTTGATGATTTCGACCAGCAGCATCTTGTCCACCGGGCTGAAGAAGTGAATGCCGATGAACTGTTCAGGACGCGCGCTGGCTTTGGCCAGATCGCTGATTGGCAGGGTCGAGGTGTTGGTGGCGAAAACCGCATCTGCGCCGATCACGGCTTCGGCCTTGGCGGTGACCTCGGCCTTGACCTTGGGGTCTTCGAACACGGCTTCCACGATCAGGTCGCAGCCTTGCAGGGCGGCATAATCGGTGGTGGCGGTGATGCGGGCAAGAACCTCGGTCTTTTTCTCCTCGGTGGATTTCTTGCGGCTGATGGCTTTGTCCAGCAGATCGGCGGAATGGGCCTTGCCGCGATCCGCCGAATCCTGCGCCGCGTCGATCAGCACCACCTGAATCCCGGCCATGGCGCTGACATAGGCGATGCCCGCACCCATCATGCCCGCGCCAAGGATGCCGACCTTGCGCACGGTCTGGTCGGGGGCGTCGGGGCGGTTCGCGCCTTTTTCCAACGCTTCCTTGTTGATGAACAGGCTGCGGATCATCGCCGTGCTGCTGGGGTTCATCAGCACGTTGGTGAACCAGCGCGCCTCGATCTTCAGTGCGGTGTCGAAGGGGACCATCGCGCCTTCATAGACCGCGCTTAGCAAAGCTTTGGCGGCGGGATAGACGCCCAGCGTCTTGCCATGCACCATCGCCGAGGCACCCACGAAGGTCATGAAGCCCGCCGGGTGATAGGGCTCGCCGCCGGGCATCTTGTAGCCCTTGGCGTCCCACGGCTTGACCAGATCGGCATCACCTGCCGCCAGCACCCATGCGCGGGCGGCGGCGACCGGATCGGCGGCCACTTCGTCGATCAACCCTGCCGATTTGGCGCGGGCCGGGTCGCTGAGCTTACCCTCCAGCAGGAAGGGGGCTGCGGCCATCGCGCCCAGTTTGCGCACCAGCCGCGTCGTGCCCCCGCCGCCGGGGAAGATGCCGACCATGATCTCGGGCAGGCCGATCTTGGCCTTGGGGTTGTCAGCGGCAAAGATGCGATGCGTGGCCAAGGGCAGCTCCAGCCCGATGCCAAGCGCCGTGCCGGGCAGAGCGGTCGCGATGGGCTTGCCGCCCTTTTTCGTCTTGGGGTCCATGCCCGCAAGCTCGATCTTGCGCAGCAGGTGATGCAGGCCCATGATCCCGTCAAAGACCGCCTGCGCGCCGCCCTGCTTCATGCCGGCGATGACGTTCAGATCCATGCCGCCGGCAAAATCCTTCTTGCCACTGGTCAGCACGATGCCCTTGACGGCATCATCGGCCAGCGCGTCGTCGATCAGCGCGTTCAGGTCCGCCGCGCCGTCCAGCGACAGCACGTTCATCGACTTGCCCGGCACATCCCAGGTGATGACGGCCACGCCGTCCGCGTCTTTCTGGATGGTGAAATCGGTCATGGTTTCCTCCCTCAGACGCGTTCGATGATGGTGGCCGCGCCCATGCCGGACGCGATGCACAGCGTGGCAAGGCCGACGGTCTTGTCCTGCCGTTCCAGTTCGTCCAGCAGCGTGCCGATGATGATGGCGCCGGTTGCGCCCAGCGGGTGGCCCATGGCAATGGCGCCGCCGTTGACGTTGACCAGCGCCGGATCGACCTGGAACGCCTGCATGAAGCGCAAAACGACGCTGGCGAATGCCTCGTTTACCTCGAACAGGTCGATGTCGCTGATGGACATGCCGCTGTCGCGCAGGATTTTCTCGGTTACCGGCACCGGGCCGGTCAGCATGATCGTGGGATCGGTGCCGATCTTGGCGGTGGCGCGGATGCGGGCGCGGGGTTTCAGGCCGTAAGCCTTGCCGAATTCCTCGTTGCCGATCAGCACGGCGGCGGCCCCGTCCACGATGCCCGAGCTGTTCCCGGCATGGTGGATATGTTCGATATGCGACAGATGCGGGTATTTCAGCATCGCCACCTTGTCGAAGCCGGGCATGGATTCGCCCATGTCCTTGAAACTGGCGCGCAACTTGGCCAGATCCTCGAACGAGGTGCCGGGGCGCATGTATTCGTCGCGGTCCAGAATGGTCAGGCCGTTCTGATCCAGAACCGGGACGATGGATTTGGCGAAACGGTTTTCCTGCCACGCAAGTGCCGCGCGGCGCTGGCTTTCGACGGCCAGCTTGTCGGCATCTTCGCGGGTAAAACCGTACTCCGTGGCGATGATGTCGGCCGAGATGCCCTGCGGCACGAAATATGTCCCAAAGGTCAGCGTCGGATCGACGGCAATCGCCGCGCCGTCGCTGCCCATGGCGACGCGGCCCATCATTTCGACCCCGCCCGCGATATAGGCCTGGCCCGCGCCGCCCTTGACCTGATTGGCCGCAAGGTTCACCGCCTCCATGCCCGAGGCGCAGAAGCGGTTGATGGCCAGGCCGGGGATCGACTCGTCCAGTTCGGATTCCAGCACGGCCGAGCGCGCAAGACAGCCGCCCTGTTCCTTGACCTGCGTGACATTGCCCCAGATCACATCTTCGACCGCATGACCTTCCAGCCCGTTGCGCGCCTTGACGGCGTTCAGCAGACGCGCCGACAGCGCGACCGAGGTGACCTCATGCAGGCTGCCATCGGGGCGGCCCTTGCCGCGCGGGGTGCGGGCGGCGTCATAGATATAGGCGTCGGTCATGCGTCCTCCTTGGCGGCCCGGTCCGCTGGATTGCCGGGCATCAGGTCATAGGGGTGTTTCCAGCCGGGCAGCGTGGCGATGCGCTGTAGCCATGCGGCGATATGGATGTGCTTTTCGGGCGTGAAGCCAAAAGGTTCAGGATAGAACAGGTATCCGCAGCAGGACAGGTCCGCGATGGTGGGCTTATCGCCAGCCAGCCAGCTGCGGTCTTGCAGCCGCTTGTCCAGCGTGGCCAGTGCTGCATCGACCCGGCCCTGCAGGAATGCGATCGCCTCGGTCGGGCGTTTGTCCTCGGGCAGGAAGTTGCGCAGAAAACGCAGCATCCCGAATTGCGCCGAGCCTTTGTGATTGTCCCAAAACAGCCAGCGCAGGATTTCGTTCGGATCGCCATCGCCAAATTGTCCGGTCCGTTCCACCAGATGCAGCAGGATGACCCCGGATTGGGTCAAGGTCGTGTCGCCGTCGATGAAGACCGGAGCCTCGCCCATTTCGTTCAATTGCGCACGGTATTCTGGGCTGCGGGTCGCGCCACCGAAGAAGTCGATGAAAATCGGTTCCCATTGCGTTCCGGTCAATTCCAGCATCAACGCGACCTTGTAGGAATGGCCGGATTCGCCGAAACAGTGAAGTTTTGCTGCCATTTGGTTCCCTGACTGGTTGCGGTGACGCCGAATTGAGCAGTTGCTGTGGGTATTTTTAGAACTAAGAAGTCGTTAGGGCTTTTTTAACCTTTTAAGTCTAAGGCTGAGGGAGCGGTACAGGGTGGGGACCCGATGACCGCGAACTGAGAAGTCGCCCCGGTCGCTTGGCCAATAACCTTTCCCGCCGGCACAGCGGGGCGATCGGGGCGCAACCTTGGGATTTCTCAGTTCTGCAAATACCCATGCGACCCCTCCACCCGGCGCTATCCCTCGATCTTTCAGAACTGCCCGGCATCCAGCGCCATCACCGGCTCGGCCCCCGAACGGATGCGTGCCAGATGCGCCCCGGTCATTGGCAACTGCCGTGCCATGTAATAGCGGCCCGTGGCGATTTTGGCTTCATAGAAACTGCGGTCGCCCGTGCCTTCGGCCAGCGCCTTGCCGGCGGCGGCTGCCATGCGGGTCCACATCAGCCCAAGCGCTACATGGCCGAACAAGTGCATGAAGTCATAGGACCCCGAGAGTGCCGCGTTCGGGTTTTTCATGCCCTGTTCCATGAAGAACATGGCGGCGGTTTGCAGATCCTTTGATGCGGTTTTCAGGGGGTCGCAGAAGGAGGTTTTCAGATCTTCGTCGGTGTCATGGGCTTTGATCTCGGCCTTGATCATCTCGAAAAAGGCCATGATCGGCTTGCCACCCTCAGCGGCCAGTTTGCGGCCCACCAGATCCAGCGCCTGAACCCCGTTCGCGCCTTCATAGATCATGGCGATGCGGGCGTCGCGGGTGAACTGGGACATGCCCTGTTCCTCGATATAGCCGTGGCCGCCAAAGACCTGCTGCGCCTGGACGGCCGTCTCGAAGCCCTTGTCGGTCAAGAAACCCTTGACCACGGGGGTGAGCAGCGAAACCAGCGCCTCGGCATCCGCATCCTGCGCCAGATGGCTGCGGTCGATCAGATGCGCGCACCATGTCGCCAAGGCCCGCGCGCCTTCGACGAAGCTTTTCTGGTCCATCAGGTTGCGGCGGATGTCCGGGTGCACGATCAGCGGATCGGCGGGGCCTGCCGGATTGGCATCGCCCGTCACTGCACGGCCTTGCAGGCGGTCGCGGGCATATGCGACGGCGTTCTGATAGGCGGCCTCGGCCACGGCGTATCCCTGCAGGCCAACGCCGATACGGGCTTCGTTCATCATGGTGAACATGGCGCGCATGCCCTTGTGCAGCTCGCCCAGCAGCCAGCCGCGTGCGCCGTCATAGTTCATCACGCAGGTGGCATTGCCGTGGATGCCCATCTTTTCTTCCAGATTGCCGACCGACACCGCATTGCGTTCGCCAAGGCTGCCGTCATCATTGACCAGAAACTTGGGCACGATGAAAAGCGAGATACCGCGCGTGCCTTCTCCGCCACCCGGCGCTTTGGCCAGCACCAGATGGATGACGTTATCGGCCATGTCGTGATCCCCGGCCGAGATGAAGATTTTTTGACCGGTGATCAGATAGCTGCCATCGTCCTGCGGCTCGGCCTTGGTGCGCAAAAGGCCAAGATCCGTGCCCGCATGGGGTTCGGTCAGGTTCATCGTGCCGGTCCATTCGCAGCTGACCATGCGTGGCAGATACGTGGCCTTTTGCGCATCGGTGCCATGGGCGTGAATCGCGGAATAGGCGCCGTGCGTCAGGCCCGGATACATTGCAAATGCCATGTTCGAGCCGGAAAACATCTCTCCTGCCGACAGGCCCATGACATAGGGCATGCCTTGGCCGCCATATTCGGGGTCGCAATCAAGTGCCGTCCAGCCGCCGTCCCGCATCTGGTCGAACGCGGCCTTGAAGCCGTCGGGCGTGCGCACCACGCCGTTTTCCAGACGGCAACCCTGCCGGTCGCCCACGCCATTCAGCGGGGCCAGCACCTCGGATGCCAGCTTGCCTGCGGCGTCCAGCACGGCTTCGGTGAATTCGCGGTCCAGATCGCCATAGCCCGGCAGGTCCAGCGTCGAGATGTCAAGCAGGTCATGCAGGACAAACTGAAGGTCGCGGACGGGGGCGGTATAGGTCGTCATGTTTCCTCCGAAGGAAGTCACGCCGGATCAGGCGCCGGATTGCAGGGTTTTCAGCATCGTTTCGCCCTCGGCGATCTGCTGGCGCAGGTCGGTGATGGCTGCCGCAAGCTCTTCTTGCTGGCGTTCCATATCGGCCAGCCGCTCGCGCGCGGTGGCGATGGTCGCGGTGGCCTGCGTCAGGTTACGCTCGGCCGGATCGTAAAGTTCCAGAAGCTGGCGGATCTGTTCCAGCGAAAAACCGAAGCGTTTGCCGCGCAGGATCAGCGTCAGCCGCGCCCGGTCCTTGCGGTCGTAAAGCCGGTGTTGGCCGCGGCGTTCGGGAAACAAAAGCTCGCGCGATTCATAAAAGCGCAGGGTGCGGGGCGTCACGTCATAGGTGTCGCACATCTCGCGGATGGTCATTAACCGATCGCTCATGGCCGTCCCTCCCCAAACTCCAGATGGTTGTCCGGAATATATGTGAAGTTGACGTGAACGTAAGGGGCGACGTGGCGTCAGCCTGTGGCGGCTGCGCCCTAATCCTTGTCGCGATCCGGCCCCATACCCGCCAGAATCCCCGAGGTTTCGTCGCGCAGCGCGCGCAACTCGGTGATGGCGGTTTCGATTTCTTCGTGCTGCCTGGTCAGCGTGTCCAGCTGCCGATCGGCCAGATCGACCCAGACACGATACTGTTCGCGCGTGCCCTTTTCTTCATAGATCAGCAGCCATTGCCGGATCTCCTCAAGAGAGAAGCCGAAGCGCCGACCACGCAGGATCAGCTTCATCCGCGCAATCTCGCGCGCGCCGTAAAAGCGCGAGCGGCCTTCCTTTTTGGGGTCGAGCAGTTCGATATACTCGTAATAGCGCAGCGTGCGCGGCGTCACGTCGAAGCGTGCGCACATTTCCTTGAAACTGATATATCCGCTGTCTGTCATCAATGGGACCTGGCAGGTTGGGCCGAGCCTAGCCCAGGCCTTGGGCAAACTCAACCATCGGAAATGATACGGACTTGTGACACAGTATCGACAGGTTTAAGCCATGGCCAAGCCCGAAAGCCAGCCGAAAGGGGTTGCGATGACCGCAGATCAGGACAGCGTCGAAACCCAGGACGAACAACGCCGCCGCATCGCGCGGCAGTTCATTCAGGCCATTCCCCATGCCCGCGCGCTGGGGATGCAACTGGACGAATTGGGGCCGGGCAATGCGGCGATTTCGATGCCCTGGAACGCCGATCTGGTCGGCGATCCGCATAGCGGCGTCATTCATGGCGGCGTGATCTCTGCACTTATGGATACCTGCTGCGGTGCTGCGGTCATGGCGCATCCCGACGGGGCCAAGGTCACGGCGACAATTGATCTGCGCATCGACTATATGCGCGCGGCGACGCCCCGGCAGGGGATACGCGCGCGGGCCGAGTGCTATCACGTCACACGCTCGGTCGCCTTCGTGCGGGCATGGGCGATGGATGACGACGAAACCCGCCCCGTGGCCGCCGCCACCGGGGCCTTTACCTTTGAGCGCTGAGCCATGGCCGACCGCAACGAACCCCTTGCCGCCATCAAATCGCGCCGCAACAACACGCTGAACGCACTTGTCGCGGGCGTGCCCTATATCCGGTTTCTGGGCATCACCTTTGACCGGCGCGGGGATGAGCTGACGGCGATCCTGCCTTTTGACGAAAAGCTGATCGGCAATCCGATGCTGCCCGCCATCCACGGCGGGGTCACGGCCGCCTTTCTGGAGGTGACGGCCATCGTCGAGCTGACATGGACCGCCATCTGGCAGGATATGGAGGAAGGGCGCATCGCCCCCGATGCCGCCGTTCCCGAAAGCCTGCCGCGGCTGCCCAAGACCATCGATTTTACCGTGGACTATCTGCGTTCTGGCCTGCCCCGCGACGCCTATGCCCGCGCCCGCGTGGTGCGGTCAGGCCGCCGCTATGCCAGCGTGCAGGTTGAAGCATGGCAGGACAACCGATCGCGCTTGTTCGCGCAGGCGACGGGGCATTTCGTGATGCCCGAGCAGGGGTGATAGGGCAGGGGTTAATTCGATGGGTGGGCGGCTTTGAGCCCGTTGCGGAAGTTCCAAAGCGCCGTATCTGCTCCCTAGACATACCGCGTCACTGCCTCATGGAGATGAAGTGGCAATGAGCGTTCGTACCATGTGGAGCTTGCAGAGTGACTGGCATCGGTCTCTGCTTATAAGCGGGCCTGATGCCAGTGAAGAAATCGAACTGCAGACAGATACCGGCTGGTGGCGAGGGTCAAACCTTTATGTTCACAAATCCGGGGTTTATGTCCTTCACGAGGGACAGGGAGGCTGCACATACTTTACGATCAGCCCGCCTGCATTCGTTGCTGGGAACGGTATCTCCTGCGAGAAGAGCGGCGGGCCGCTTCAGCTAGAACCTGCTGTAGCGCAGGTCACAGGAGCAGAGGCGAGCAAATCGCAGTTTTACGCTGATCTGTTCTACATCGGTCGCTTCGAAGAGACATCCCAAGGCGGGCGCAGGATCCGCTTCATCGACGTTGCTGAGCAGCGGGAGATCGAGTTGCCTGACACGATGTGATGGAGGGCGAACGGCCGCTTCGTCCGCTAAGCCGCCCCTCATAAGCCCAACCCCAAACAAAAAAAGCCCCGCAGTGATTGCGGGGCGTTTCAGGCGCTTTGCGGGTGGATCAGCTTTCGTTCAGGATCTGCTCGCGGGCGGTCAGGCGCAGTTCGGCCATCTTGGTGCGGATCGTGACCTCATCGGCCTTGTCGGAAAGATCGGCCGACAGCTTGCGGAACACGTCTTCGTCGCCCGGCTCGTCGAAATCCGAGGTCACGACCGTCAGCGCATAGGCGCGTGCGTCGTCGCCGGTCTTGCCCAGAATCGCGGCGGCCCATTCGCCCAGCAGTCGGTTGCGCCGGGCCTCGGCCTTGAAGTTCAGCTCGGCATCATGCGCGAATTTGGATTCGTATGCGCGTTCGCGGTCGTCAAAAGTGGTCATGGCGGCCTCCGGCTTCCGTGTCGGGATGACACCGTTTCAGATATGCCGACGCCCGCATCCCATCGCAAGCCTGTATTGCCCCTGACCCCGTTTCTGGCCTATAGGCCAATAAAAGAACGGTTACCTTGCGGACGGGAGACGCGCAGCATGGCACCAAGGCGCAAGAAAATCTACGAAGGCAAGGCGAAGATCCTTTACGAAGGCACCGAGCCGGGCACCCTGATCCAGTATTTCAAGGATGATGCCACCGCCTTCAACGCGCAGAAGAAGGCGACGATCGAAGGCAAGGGGGTTCTGAACAACCGCCTGTCCGAATTCTTCATGACCGGCCTGACGAATATCGGCGTGCCGAACCACTTCATCCGTCGCATCAACATGCGCGAACAGCTGGTCCGCCAGGTCGAGATCATTCCGCTGGAAGTGATCGTGCGCAACTTCGCCGCCGGCTCGATCGCCAAGCGTCTGGGCATGGAGGAGGGAACGCCTCTGCCGCGCCCGATCGTGGAATACAGCTTCAAGAACGACGAGCTGGGCGACCCCTTCGTTTCCGAAGAATACATCATCGCCTTCGGCTGGGCGTCGCAGCAGGATCTGGACGACATCGTGTCCTTGGCGCTGCGCGTGAACGACTTCCTGTCGGGCGTGTTCTTTGGCGCGGGCATCAAGCTGATCGATTTCAAGATCGAGATCGGGCGCATCTGGGACGGTGATTTCATGCGCCTTGTCGTGGCCGATGAAATCAGCCCTGACAGCTGCCGCCTTTGGGACGTGAAGACCGGCCAGAAGCTGGACAAGGACGTGTTCCGCCGCGACCTTGGCAGCCTGACCGATGCCTATACCGAAGTGGCGCGCCGGCTGGGCCTTATGCCTGCCAACACCACCTCGCTGACCAAGCCGACCCTGATCAACTGAAGGACTGCCGACCATGAAAGCCCGTGTCACCATCATGCTGAAAGACGGCGTCCTTGACCCGCAGGGCGAGGCGATCCGCCACGCGCTTGGGGGGCTTGGCTTTCAAAGCGTCTCGGGCGTGCGTCAGGGCAAGGTGATCGAACTCGATCTGGCCGCAGGCGATGCCGAGGCGGCCCGTGCCGAAGTCGCGCGCATGTGCGAAGGTCTGCTGGCCAATACCGTCATCGAGAAATACGCGGTCGAGATCGTCTGATCTTTGCAGGCAAGGGGGCGTGACCCCCGGCCGGTCGGCCCCTGGATGGGGCCGGTCGGACGCGCCCCGCAAGGGCGCGGCCATGACGGGCGCCGGGGAGGGGCGCGCGCATGATCGACAAGCTATCCATGTTCATGGTTCTGGCGCGCGAAGAGCATTTCGGTCGCGCCGCCGAGGCGCTTGGCGTCACCCAGCCCACATTGTCATCCGCCATCAAGGCGCTTGAGGATCAGCTTGGCGTGCAACTGGTCCGGCGCGGCTCCCGTTATCAGGGCCTGACACCCGAGGGTGAGCGGGTCTTGGGCTGGGCGCGCCGCATCGTGGGCGATGCCCGCGCCATGCAGGCGGAAATGCAGGCGCGGCGCAAAGGCGTGTCCGGCTTGCTGCGACTAGGCGTGATCCCGACCGCCATGCCGCGCATCGCCGAACTGACCGGCCCGTTCCTGCGCCGCCATCCAAATGCCGGGGTCTCGATCCTGTCGCGTTCCTCGGACGAGATCCGCGAACAGATCGAGGCGATGGAGCTGGACGCGGGCGTCACCTATCTGGACAGCGAGCCGCTGGGCCGTGTGCAAAGCCTGCCGCTTTACCGCGAAACCTATTGCCTTGTGTCGCGCGACCCGGAAACCGGCCCCGTCGGCTGGGCAGATGCTGCGGCGCGGCCTTTGTGCCTTCTGACGCCCGATATGCAAAACCGCCGCATTGTCACGCGCCACTTGCTGGACGCAGGTGCGGATGCCATGCCGCGCGTGGAATCTACGTCGATGCTGGCGATTTTGGCGCATGTGGCGACCGGCGACTGGGCTGCCATCCTGCCCCATAGCATCGCGCGCGGATTGCCTTTGCCGGACGGCGTAAGCGCCCGCGATCTTAGCGGCGAAGGTCATATGGTCGGTCTTGTCGTCGCCCGCCGAGAACCGCACCCGCCATTGGTCGATGCCCTGCTGAAGACCGTCGAAGCGATAGATATCGTCAATCAATAGACGGGACTTCGCGATTGTTCTGGCTATGATGCGGGCCTAGCCTAGTCCAACTAACCCTAGCCTGGACTGTCCCTAGCCATGAGTTTACCTGCAAGCCCCGTCGAGCTGACCGAGCGCATTGCCGAAATCATCGCCGCGCATAAGGATCGTGAAGGTCCGATGTTGCCCATTTTGCATGATATTCAGGAAGAATGGGGGTTCGTGCCCGAAGCCGCGCAGCCCATCATCGCCGAGGCGCTTGGCCTGACGCGGGCCGAGGTGCATGGGGTTGTAAGCTTCTATCACGATTTCCGTGACCATCCCTCTGGGCGTCACGTGCTGCGGCTTTGCCGGGCCGAAGCGTGCCAGTCGATGGGTGCGGATGCGCTGGCCGCGCAGGTGCAGGCCGCGTTGGGTCTGGATTGGCACGAAACGACGCCGGACGGACGCCTGACGCTTGAGCCGGTGTTTTGCCTTGGCCTTTGTGCCTGTGCGCCCTCGGCGCAGATGGGCGATCGGCTGATGGGCCGCGCGACGCTGGCCAAGGTGCAGCGGCTGGTTGCGGGGGCAGGCGCATGAGGGTCTGGGTTCCGCTTGATGCCGCCGCCCGTGCGTTGGGGGCTGATGAGGTCGCCGAGGCGCTCGCGCCGGATTTCGCCGTCACCCGAAATGGCACGCGCGGCATGATCTGGCTTGAGCCGTTGGTCGAGGTCGAGCGCGACGGCATTCGTTACGGCTATGGCCCGGTCGAGCCCGAGGATGCCGCATCCGTCGCGCAGGCGATCCGTGATGGCAGCGATCATCCGCTGGCCTTGGGGCCGGTCGAGGAACTGCCGTGGATGCGCCAGCAGACCCGGCTGACCTTTGCCCGTGTCGGCGTGACCGACCCCCTGTCGGTCAGCGAATACGAAGCGCATGGCGGCTTGCAGGGTCTGCAACGCGCCATCGAAATCGGACCCGAGGCGATCGTGACCGAGGTGACCGATTCCGGTCTGCGCGGTCGCGGCGGTGCGGGTTTCCCGACCGGCATCAAGTGGAAGACCGTGGCCGGGGCGAAAGCGCCGCGCAAATACATCGTGTGCAATGCCGACGAGGGCGACAGCGGCAGCTTTGCCGACCGGATGCTGATGGAAGGCGACCCGCTGACCCTGATCGAGGGCATGGCGATTGCCGGCATCGCCGTCGGTGCGGTGCAGGGATACCTGTATATCCGTAGCGAATACCCCGACGCGATCCGCATCTTCGAAGCTGCCATCGGAAAGGCGCGGCAGGCGGGCATCCTTGGGCAATCTGTCCTCGGGTCGCAATATGCCTATGACATGGAGGTGCGCGTCGGCGCGGGCGCCTATGTCTGCGGCGAGGAGACCAGCCTGCTGAACAGCCTTGAGGGCAAGCGCGGCACAGTCCGCGCCAAGCCGCCGATCCCGGCGCTGGAAGGCTTCCTTGGCCGTCCGACCGTGGTGAACAACGTGATCTCGCTGGCCTCGGTGCCGTGGATCATGGCACATGGCGGGGCGGAATATGCCAAGCTGGGCATCGGGCGGTCGAAGGGCACGATCCCGATCCAGATTGCCGGGAACGTGAAATATGGCGGTCTGTTCGAGGCGGCCTTTGGCATGACACTGGGCCAGATCATCAATGACATCGGAGGCGGCACGGCCTCGGGTCGTCCAGTGCGCGCGGCGCAGGTCGGTGGGCCGCTGGGGGCTTATGTCCCGGTGTCGAATTTCGATGCGCCCTTTGGGTATGAGGAACTGGGGGCCAAGGACGCGCTGCTGGGCCATGCCGGAATCAGCGTCTTTGACGACACGGCCGACATGCTGAGCCTCGCGCGTTTCGCGATGGAGTTCTGCGCCGTCGAAAGCTGCGGCAAATGCACGCCCTGCCGCATCGGTTCGATCCGCGGGGTGGAAACCATCGACCGCATCGCATCGGGTGACGAAGACGGCATCCCGATCCTGAAAGACCTGTGCAACACCATGAAATGGGGCTCGCTTTGCGCGCTGGGGGGCTTTGCGCCCTTCCCGGTCATGTCCGCATTGACCCATTTCCCCGAAGATTTCAGCGGGCGGGGCCAACCCCGCAAGGAGGCCGCAGAATGAAGGACTTCATCATTCCCAGCCGCGACATGGGCACCCCGGCGGTCAAATCCGATGTGATTGTCAATCTGACCGTGGACGGTATTCCGGTCAGCGTGCCGTCGGGCACCAGCGTCATGCGGGCGGCGGCTGTGGCCGGGATCTCGGTCCCGAAGCTGTGCGCCACCGATCACGTTTCGGCCTTTGGATCCTGCCGCCTGTGCGTGGTGCAGATCGACGGGATGCGCGGCACGCCCGCGTCCTGCACGACGCCCGTGGGCGAAGGCATGGTCGTGCGAACCCAGACCGATGAGGTCGCGCAGATCCGCAAGGGCGTGATGGAGCTTTATATCTCCGACCACCCGCTGGACTGCCTGACCTGCGCCGCCAATGGTGATTGCGAATTGCAGGACATGGCGGGGGCCGTGGGCCTGCGCGAGGTCCGCTATGAGCCCGGCCAGAACCATTTCGCCAAGCGTTCCGCCGAAGGGCCGAACCCGGAATACCGGCCCAAGGATCAGTCGAACCCTTATTTCACCTTCGATCCCGCGAAATGCATCGTCTGTTCGCGCTGCGTCCGCGCCTGCGAGGAAGTGCAGGGCACTTTCGCGCTGACCATCGAGGGCCGGGGCTTTGACAGCCGCGTCTCGGCGGGGATGGAAAGCGACAGCTTCCTGTCCTCGGATTGCGTGTCCTGCGGCGCCTGCGTGCAGGTCTGCCCGACCGCGACGCTGATCGAAAACAAAGTGATCGAAATCGGCACGCCCGAGCATATCGTGAAAACCACCTGCGCCTATTGCGGCGTCGGCTGTTCATTTGACGTGCATATGCGTGGCGAGGAAGTGGTCCGCATGGTGCCGTCGATGGATGGCAAGGCGAACCGTGGCCATAGCTGCGTCAAGGGCCGCTTTGCCTGGGGCTATGCTACGCACCAAGACCGCAAGCTGGAGCCGATGATCCGCGAAAAGATCACCGATCCGTGGCGGGTGGTGTCGTGGGACGAGGCGTTGGGCTTTGCCGCCGACCGGCTTCGCAAGTCGCAGGCCGATCATGGGCGCGATTCCATCGGGGTGATTACCTCGTCGCGCTGCACCAATGAAGAAACCTATCTGGTGCAGAAGCTGGCCCGCGCGGTCTTTGGCAACAACAACACCGACACCTGCGCCCGCGTCTGCCATTCGCCGACCGGCTATGGTCTGAAGACCGCGTTCGGCACCTCGGCAGGCACGCATGACTTCGACTCGGTCGAGGACACCGATCTGGCGCTGGTCATCGGCGCGAACCCGACGGACGGGCATCCGGTCTTCGGAAGCCGCCTGCGCAAGCGGTTGCGGCAGGGGGCGGGGCTGATCGTCATCGACCCGCGCGAGATCGACCTGCTGTCCACGCCGCATATGGGCGACAGCATGCACCTGCCGCTGCGTCCGGGAACGAACGTCGCCGTGGTGACCTCGCTGGCGCATGTGATCGTGGCCGAGAAGCTGTATGACGAGGCGTTCATCCGCGAGAAATGCGATTGGGATGAATTCCTCGCCTATGCCGATTTCGCTTTGGATCCCAAGCATTCGCCCGAGGAAGTCGAGAAGCTGTCCAAGGTTCCGGCAGACCTGATCCGCAAGGCCGCCCGCGCCTATGCGAGCGCCCCCCGTGGCAGCATCTATTACGGGCTGGGCGTGACCGAACATTCGCAAGGGTCCACGACCGTCATGGCGATCGCCAACCTTGCCATGATGTGCGGCAATATCGGCGTGCCGGGCACGGGTGTGAACCCGCTGCGCGGTCAGAACAACGTGCAGGGTTCCTGCGATATGGGCAGCTTCCCGCATGAATATCCGGGCTATCGCCATGTCAGCGACGATGCCACGCGCGAACTTTACCAGCGCGTCTGGGGGGTCGAGCTGTCGCCCGAACCCGGCCTGCGCATCCCCAATATGTTCGACGAGGCGCTGGCCGGTCGTTTCCGCGGGCTTTACTGCCAAGGCGAGGACATTGTCCAATCCGACCCCGACACCCGCCACGTCACCGGCGCGCTGTCGGCAATGGACATCGTCATCGTCCATGACCTGTTCCTGAACGAGACCTCGAACTACGCGCATGTCTTCCTGCCGGGGTCGTCCTTCCTTGAGAAAGACGGGACGTTCACCAATGCGGAACGCCGCATCAATCTGGTGAACCGCGCCATGACGCCGAAGAACGGCTATGAGGATTGGGAAGTCACGCAGCTGCTGGCGAACCGTTTGGGCGCGAACTGGACCTATGAACATCCGCGCGAGATCATGGCCGAGATTGCCCTGACCACGCCCAGCTTTGCCAATGTGACCTATGACCTGCTGGAACGCGAAGGCTCGGTCCAGTGGCCGTGTAATGAGGCCGCGCCGCTGGGCACGCCCCTGATGCATATCGATGGCTTCGTGCGCGGCAAGGGCAAGTTCATCCATACCGAATACGTCGCGACCGAGGAACGCACCGGCGCACGCTTCCCGCTGCTGCTGACGACGGGGCGTATCCTGTCGCAATATAACGTGGGCGCGCAGACCCGGCGCACCGACAACACGGCGTGGCACCCCGAGGATATTCTGGAAATTCACCCCTCGGACGCGGAGAACCGTGGCGTGCGGGATGGGGATTGGGTGCGCGTGGCATCGCGTTCCGGCGATACCAGCCTGCGGGCGCTGATCACCGATCGCGTCGCGCCGGGGGTGGTCTATACGACCTTCCATCACCCGACGACTCAGGCCAATGTGGTGACGACGGATAATTCCGACTGGGCCACCAACTGCCCCGAATTCAAGGTGACGGCCGTGCAGGTCAGCCCCTCGAACGGCCCGTCGGAATGGCAAGAGGAGTATCAGAGCCATTCGGACCAGTCGCGCCGCATCCTGCCCACCGCAGCCGAATAAGATGCGGGACGGCCATGACGGCGCGCTGCGCTGGGACGGCGCGTGGCACGATGCCGCGCTGCCCCCCGAGCCAGAGGAATGTCCGGTCGCTATCGTCATCGACGGCATGTCTCAGGCCGTGCTGATGGCGACCCCGCATGATCTGCGCGACTTCGCTCTGGGTTTTGCCCTGACCGAGGGGCTGATCGCCAACCCCGCCGATGTGCTGGAATTCGAGCAGGCCGAGGTGGCCGCGGACGGTTTCCCGGCGCACGAGGCGCGGTTGTGGTTGCGCCCCGGTCTGGCGGCGGGTCTGGCCGAACGGCGGCGCAGCATGGTCGGGCCTGTGGGTTGCGGGCTGTGCGGCGTGGACAGTATCGCGCAGGCATTGCCCGCCATCGTTCCCGTCACCTCAGACTGGGCCATGCCGCCTGAAGACGTGAGCCGCGCGATGCAGGCCTTGGCCGCTGGTCAAGTTCTGCGCCGTGATACTCCGGCGATCCACGGCGCGGCGTTCTGGAACGGCCATACCGCTGTGGTGCGCGAGGATGTGGGCCGCCACAATGCGCTGGACAAGCTGGCAGGTGCGCTTGCGGATCGCGGCATCGACGCGGGGCAGGGTGCCATCGTCATGTCATCGCGTCTGTCGGTCGATCTGGTGCAGAAAGCGGCGCGGATCGGTGCGCCGGTCCTGATCGGCGCCAGCGCGCCGACCGGCTTGGCGCTGGACTGGGCCGCGCGCGCGGGCATCACCGTCATTGCGCGCGCACGCGGCGACCGCTTCGATCTTCATACCCATCCAAGACGCATCAGGACGCCTGAATGAGCAATCCGAACGACAAGCTGATCCGCATGGCCACGCAGATGGCCGATTTCTTTCGCAGCCAGCCCGACCGCCCCGCCCCCGAGGCGGTGGCCGACCATATCAACCACAACTGGGCACCCCGGATGCGGCAGGATTTCGTGGCGCTGATCAATTCGGGGGCCGAGGCCGATCCGATCGTGCGCGATGCCGCAGCCTTTGTGCGGCTGGTGCAGCAGGGCTGCGACGCCCCGACCTGACGGATATTGCGACCGGGCGTCGGGATCGAGGCGTGTATGGCGGGATGACATGCGATCCCGATCGAACGCAGATTGCCGGTGCGATACGATGCGCCCCGGTTTTGACCCGCGCCCGCTTCGTGGACGCCGCAGTCTTTGCTTCGGTTCGAACGCCGCTGCCGCGGCTTGTGCAAAGCGCAGGTTTAAAGCGTGTATTTGGGCATAACCCGAGGCAAGGAATTCAGCTGACCTGACGGCATTTCGGCAGGAATTTTCAGGACCAGCGCGCTTGCCGCTTATGCGATCCTTGGCTGCTTCTGAACGTTACTGCCAGCTTGGTTCCGGTGGCGGCAGCCGTAAGCACAGGTCGCACCCCGCAGCCATTCGGTTTCTTCCGTTCTCGTGCAGCAAAGCGGGCAAAGGCTGTTGGCGTTCCTGTCGTCCGCTTTGCTGTGCAATCCTAGAACCGTCCGCTGGGGATTTCCTTGGGCGAGAAGGTGTCGGCCATGGCGCGGCCCCATCTGCGGCGCCACACATCCAGTTCTTCCGATGGTTGGTCGCTGAACAGGAACCCCTCGGGCATATAGGGATAGGCTTCGTTGCCATCCTGAAAAGTCCCGTCATTGTGGCGGAACATGAAGTGATAGGGCAGAAACTCTGCCGGAGAGTTCAGGCCCGCTGCCCCTGCGATCTCGGCCAGCGCATGCAGCGTGTTGCGGTGGAAACGCGCCACCCGTTCGGCCTTGTCGCCCACATCCAGCGCGCGCTGACGCAGCTTGTCCTGCGTCGCGATGCCGACGGGGCAGGCGTTGGTGTGGCAGGACTGGGACTGGATACAGCCGATGGCGAACATGAAGCCGCGCGCCGAATTGCACCAGTCAGCCCCCAGCGCCAACGCGCGGGCGATGTCGAAAGCGGTCACGATCTTGCCCGCCGCACAGATCTTGATGCGGTCGCGCAGACCCGCGCCGCGCAGGGTGTTGTGGACGAAATGCAGCCCCTCGCGCATGGGCATCCCCACGCGGCTTGCAAATTCCATCGGGGCCGAGCCGGTGCCGCCTTCTTTACCGTCCACGACGATGAAATCGGGGGTGATCCCGGTTTGCAGCATCGCCTTGACGATGCACATGAATTCGCGACGATGCCCGATACACAGCTTGAAGCCCACGGGCTTGCCGTCCGACAATTCGCGCAGCTGCCTGATGAACTCCATCATCTCGATCGGGGTCGAGAACGCGCTATGCGACGGCGGAGAGATGCAATCGACGCCCATGGGCACGCCGCGCGCCTCGGCAATCTCGGGGCTGATCTTGGCGGCGGGCAACATGCCGCCATGACCGGGTTTGGCCCCTTGGCTCAGCTTCAGCTCGATCATCTTGATCTGCGGATCGGCAGCCTGTGCACGGAATTTTTCCGGGTCGAAGCGTCCATGGTCGTCGCGGCAGCCGAAATAGCCCGAGGCGACCTGATAGATCAGATCGCCGCCATGCTGACGGTGATGCCTGCTGATCCCGCCTTCGCCGGTATCATGCGCAAACCCGCCAAGGCTGGCCCCACGGTTCAGCGCCTGAATGGCATTCGCCGACAGCGCCCCGAAGCTCATGGCCGAGATGTTGTAAAGCGATGCCGAATAGGGCTGGCGACAATCCGGCCCGCCGATCAGCAAGCGGAAATCCGTATCGGTGATCGTCTTGGGCGCGACCGAATGCGTCACCCAAGCATAGCCCGCCTCATACACCTTTTCCGTCGTGCCGAAGGGGCGCTTATCTTCCTGCCCCTTAGCGCGCTGATAGACCAGACTGCGCGTCTCGCGGGAAAAGGGCAGCTCGTCCGTGTCGCTTTCGATCAGATATTGCCGCATCTCGGGGCGGATGTCTTCGAACATGAAACGCATGTGCCCGATGATGGGGTAATTGCGCAGGATCGAGTGGTTGCGCTGAAAAAGATCGCGGATACCCAAGGCGACCAGCGCCAACGACAGCAGCAGAAACAGCCCACTGAAACGCCAGCCTGCGGCCAGCACGATGGCAAAGAACAAGGATGACAGGACGCAAAGCCCCAGCACGGTAAAGCGGGTCAGGTTATGCAGCCGGGGCAATCTTTCCTCCTGCCTGGGGCGGGATCTCCTGTGACGAGGTAACGTGCAACATATACGACGATTCGGTGAATTTTCCGTTTAGCATCTCCCGCATTTTTGCATCTGCCGCGCGGCAATGCGGCGTGATAGCGTGGCCCCATGGCACAGCTTCCTTCCCGACAACAGATTCTCGACTGGGTTTCGGCCCATCCCGACGCCACCGCCAAGCGCGACATCGCCAAGGCCTTCGGCATCAAGGGGGCAGAGCGGATTGAGCTGAAGCGCCTTTTGAAAGAGCTTGAGGCGGAAGGGCTGCTGGAACGCCGCCGCAGGCATTACCACGATGCCGAAAAACTGCCGCCCGTGACCGTGGTGCAGCTTTTGCCGCCAGACAAGGACGGCGATATCTTCGCGCGTCCCATGGAATGGCAGGGCGACGGTCCGATGCCGCGCATCCTGTATGCGGCGCTGAAATCCGATCCGGCGCTGGCCCCCGGTGAACGCATTCTGGCCCGGCTGATCCCCACAGGCGGCGAGGATCACGCCTATCAGGCCCGTCTGATCCGCCGCATCGGCACGGTCACGCATCGCGTCGTGGGTATCTATCGCGCGGGTGCGAACCCCGATGCAGGTGGCCGGATCATGCCCATCGACAAGGGCAGCGACAAGGAATGGCAGGTCCGCGCGGGCGACGCCCACGGTGCGCAGAACGGCGAGCTGGTCGAGGCGGAACAGGTCGGCCCGCGCGGTCGTATCGGCCTGCCGCTGGCACGGGTGACGGAACGGCTGGGCGATCCCTCGGCCCCGCGCGCGGTCAGCCTGATCGCCATTCACCAGCACGGCATCCCCGACGATTTCCCCGATGAGGTCATCGCCGAAGCCGATGCCGCCAAGCCCGCAACCATGAAGGGGCGCGAGGATCTGCGCCAATTGCCGCTGGTCACCATCGACCCGTCGGACGCGCGCGACCACGACGACGCTGTGGCCGCCGAAATCCGCGACGATGGCGGCGCCGATATCTGGGTCGCCATTGCCGATGTGGCGCATTACGTTCGCCCCAACACCGCTTTGGACCGCGAGGCGCGCAAACGCGGCAATTCCAGCTATTTCCCCGACCGCGTGGTGCCGATGCTGCCCGATGTGCTGTCGGGCGATTTGTGCTCGCTGCACGAAGGCGTAGACCGCCCGGTCATCGCGGTGCGGATGCGGCTGGACGCGGACGGCAACAAGACCAGCCATACCTTTCATCGCGGCATGATGCGCAGCCCGGCCAGCCTTTCCTATGAACAGGCGCAGGCTGCGGCGGATGGCAACCCTGACGACCAGACCGCGCCTTTGATCGACGCTGTGATCAGGCCGCTATGGCACGCATACGCGCTGCTGAAATCCGCCCGCGCGCGTCGTCAGCCGCTGGAACTGGACCTGCCGGAACGCAAGATCATCCTGACCCCGGACGGGCGGGTGAAATCGGTGAATTTCCGCGAACGCTTCGATGCGCATAAGCTGATCGAGGAATTCATGGTGCTGGCAAACGTCGCCGCCGCCGAGGAGCTGGAAAAGCTGCGCCGCCCGCTGCTGTATCGCGTCCATGAAGAACCAAGCACCGAGAAACTGGATGCGCTGCGCGAGGTGGCCGAGGCGTCGGGCTTTACCCTTGCCAAAGGGCAGGTCTTGCAGACCCGTCACCTGAACCGGCTGCTGGAACAGGCCGCGGGTTCTGATTTCGACGAACTGATCAACATGACGGCGCTGCGGTCGATGCAGCAGGCCTATTACCACCCCGAAAACTACGGCCATTTCGGTCTGGCATTGCGGTCCTATGCGCATTTCACCTCACCCATCCGGCGCTATTCCGACCTGATCGTGCATCGCGCACTGATCCTTGGGCATAAATGGGGCAATGACGGGCTGTCAGACTGGGATATCGAAAACCTGTCCGAAACCGCGAAACAGATAAGCGATACCGAACGCCGATCCATGGCCGCCGAACGCGACACGACCGACCGTTATCTGGCGGCCTATCTGGCTGACCGGGTGGGCGCGGAATTCAGCGGCAGAGTCTCGGGCGTGCAGAAATTCGGCGCGTTCATCCGGCTGGATGAAACTGGCGCCGACGGGTTGCTGCCGATCCGCGAAATCGGGCGCGAATATTTCCATTACGACCCCGAGGCGCAGGTGCTGATGGGTTCCGAGACCGGGCTGGAAATCGGCATCGGCCAGCGCGTCACCGTGCGCCTGTCCGAAGCCGTGCCGTTGACCGGCGGGCTGATGCTGGAATTGCTGGAGGTCGAGGGTCGGGCGATGCCATCCGCTGGCACGCGCGGACGCGGCAAGGGCCCGATGCGCAAACGCGCCACGCAGGCCCGGCTGGCCGAGGTGAAGCGCGCGGCGAAAAGGCGGCGCAAGCGGGTTTAATGGGGCGTGTGCGCCGGTTTGCAGGACCGGTGATTCATCGGGATGTTGCTGAACTGTTATTGCATCGGATCAGCGGCGAACATCGCAGCCATCCGTTCGCGATCATAGTCAAGCAACCACCCATTGAATCGTTCGTAACTGGGACGCAGTAGCGAAGGCCTGATTGCAACCAAATCCATACCACGGTCATCATAGACACGCATGGCAATACCTCTTGCAAGGTCTACAATGTAGTTGGCGGCCATATGAGGGAAAGAAGGTCTGATTCCCATTCCGTTCGCGACTGCCGCCCAGATCAAGCAGGAAATCTGCTCCGGGCCGTTACGAATCTCGAAGGAGAAAAGAAAGCGGCACCAGCCTGCCATCTCATCCGCGGCCTCGCCTGAATCTCGAGGAGGCATATATGTCGTCGCGCCATTTGCTATGGACAGGCCAATGGCCTGCGCGGTCTTACGCAATCGGAAAGGAATCTCTTCCCCGGAGCCACGGCTTCGGAAGGGAATGATCACGGTCAGCGTTTCAACACCGGCGAACACCTCAGACGCGATTAAACGAGCGCGGTCCATTGCCTGCAAGAAGCGCATCGGTCCCATTTCATGAGTGCCGCCTAACTCGAATCTGAGCGCGAAATCGCATTCGTAAAATAATGGCTGGGGGAAGTCGGCCCATCCGAATACCTGTTCGAGTCGCTGCACTGCTTTGATCCCATGCGCCGATGCTACGGGATCATCTGCGAAACTGCGAAGCTGAGCAATGTCCGCAAGGTTGCACCAACACATATGGAAAAAGAAAAAGCGGCCCCGCAGGACCGCTCTTCTCTGTTCTGAAAATACCCCGGGGGCGCCTTTTATGACCCCGTTCAGGGGTCAAAAAAGGCGGGGGGCAGAGCCCCCGTCCCAAGGCTTCAACCGATCGCAGCGGCTTTCACGTCGTCGTCGATCTTGTCGGCATATTGCGCGAAGTTGTCGCTGAACATGCCCACCAGTTTCGATGCCTGCGCGTCATAGGCCGAACCGTCTGCCCAAGTCTGGCGCGGGTCCAGCAGCTTGTCGTCAACGCCCGGAACCGAGACCGGAACCTCGAAGCCGAAATTCGGATCCTTGCGGAACTGCACGTCGTTCAGCGAACCGTCCAGCGCGGCGGTCAGCAGCGCGCGGGTCGCCTTGATCGGCATGCGCTTGCCGGTGCCGAAGGCGCCGCCGGTCCAGCCGGTGTTCACCAGCCAGCAATGTGCGCCGGTGGCGTTGATCTTTTCCTGCAGCAGCTTGCCGTAAACCTCGGGGCGGCGCGGCATGAAGGGCGCGCCGAAGCAGGTCGAGAAGGTCGGGGTCGGCTCGACCACACCCACCTCGGTCCCCGGCGTCTTGGACGTGAAGCCCGACAGGAAGTGATACATCGCCTGCGCCGGCGTCAGACGCGCGATGGGCGGCAGCACGCCGTAGGCATCGCAGGTCAGCATGATGACGTTTTTCGGCATCCCGCCCAGACTGTCCGCCGAGGCGTTCGAGATCTGGTCCAGCGGATAGGCGCAGCGCATGTTGTCGGTGATCGAGTTGTCCTCGAAGTCCAGCACAAGCGTTTCGGGATCATAGACCATGTTCTCGATCACGGTCCCGAACTTGCTGCAGGTCGCATAGATCTCCGGCTCGGCTTCCGCCGACAGGTTGATCGTCTTGGCGTAGCAGCCGCCTTCGAAGTTGAAGATGCCGTGATCCGACCAGCCATGTTCGTCATCGCCGATCAGCGTGCGCGAGGGGTCTGCCGAAAGCGTGGTCTTGCCGGTGCCCGACAGGCCGAAGAAGATCGCGCTGTCATCGGGGTTGCCGATGGCGTGGTTGGCCGAACAGTGCATCGGCATCACGCCTTTTTCCGGCAGGATGTAGTTCAGCAGCGTGAAGACCGACTTCTTGTTTTCGCCCGCATAGGCGGTGCCACCGATCAGGATCAGCTTCTTGTCGAAATTCAGCGCGATCACCGTTTCCGAACGGCAGCCGTGCTTGGCCGGGTCGGCCTTGAACGACGGGCAGTTGATGATGGTGAATTCGGGAACGAAGGTCGCCAGTTCCGCAGCCTCGGGGCGGCGCAGCAGGTGGCGGATGAACAGGTTGTGCCATGCCAGTTCGGTCACGACGCGGACGTCAAGGCGCAGCGCGGGATCGGCGCCGCCGAACAGGTCCTGAACGAAATAGTCCTTGCCCTTCATATGGGCCAGCATGTCGGCGTAAAGCACGTCGAAAGCCTCGGGGGCCATCGGCTTGTTGTTTTCCCACCAGATCGAATCCTCCACCGAGGGCGTGCGGACGACGAACTTGTCCTTGGGCGAACGGCCGGTATGCGCGCCGGTCGAGACAAGGAACGTCCCGCCCAGACCCAGCTTGCCTTCGCCGCGCTGCAGGGCGGCGTCGATCAGCGCGGGTTCGACCAGATTGTAATGGACATTGCCAAGGCCCGAGATCCCCTGATCTTCGAGACGGCAATTCGGATTTACGCGCGGTTCGGACATGTCCTGCTTAACTCCTGATG
Organism: Paracoccus laeviglucosivorans; assembly: GCF_900182695.1. GTDB lineage: Bacteria > Pseudomonadota > Alphaproteobacteria > Rhodobacterales > Rhodobacteraceae > Paracoccus > Paracoccus laeviglucosivorans. The sequence continues at coordinate 294,078 of NZ_FXTK01000004.1, read as the reverse complement.
ATCGACGGGCCGTGGGGCCCAGCAGTTGGTTCGTGCTATAGCATGGCAATTGAGTGACGAAAGCGCACTTATGGACAAGTTTAGCGCAACCACAGGATGTTGGCGCAAACAATCATCAAATAGGGGTTTTGCTGGGGTTTTTATGTGCGCAGTTCCCATTGTTCTTCATTCAAACAAAGAAGCAGTTTCGCCCAATGGATGATAAAGCCCAAATCATGCTGCATGGCACCTGCGTGGCGGTGCAAAATCGGGGGTTAATGATTCTTGGCGCCTCGGGGGCGGGAAAATCGACGCTCGCGCTTGCGTTGATGGCTTTGGGCGCGGCTCTGGTCGCGGACGACCGCGTGATCGTGACCCTGCGGGACGGGCGTTTGATCGCGCATTGCCCCGACGCCATTCTGGGTCGGATCGAGGCGCGGGGCGTCGGCATTCTTCACGCCGCGCCCGCGGGACCGGTCGAACTGGCGCTTGTCGTCGATCTGGACCGCAGTGAACCGCAACGCCTGCCGCCTCACAGAAAACTTGATCTTCTGGGACGGTCCCTGCCTCTTGTCTGGGGGCGGGGGCGTGATCATCTTGCACCAGTCCTGTTGCAATATCTGATCGCAAGGCGTGCCGACCCCGAGGAGACTTGACCCCAGTGGCCATCGGTCGCCCTAAAGGCAGTGCCCCGAACCATCATGTCGATGCCCGCCATGACCACAGACATCAAGCCTGACGACCAGACCCAGCGGCTGGTCCTGATCACCGGCCCATCCGGGGCCGGGCGCTCGACCGCGATCAACGTGCTGGAAGATCTGGGTTACGAGGCAATCGACAATCTGCCTTTGTCGCTGGTGCCGCGCTTGCTGGACGGGCCTGCGCGGCCGGTTCCGCTGGCACTGGGGCTGGACGTGCGCAATCGTGACTTTTCGGCGGCGAACCTGATCGAACTGATTGATCGGCTGACCCGTCTGCCCGCTTATGAACCCGAGGTGCTGTTTCTGGACTGCGCCACCGAACAGCTTTTGCGCCGCTTCAACGAAACGCGCCGCCGCCATCCTTTACGGTCCGAAGGTGCGCCGCTGGACGCGATTCTGGCTGAACGCGACATGCTGGCCCCGATCAAGGCGCGGGCCGATGTGCTGGTCGATACATCCGAACTGTCACCCCATGACCTGAAGGCCGAGCTGGCGCGCTGGTTCGATACCGAGCCAGGGCGGCGGCTGACCGTCTCGGTCCAGTCGTTTTCCTATAAGCGGGGGGTGCCGCGCGGGGTCGATACGATGTTCGACTGCCGCTTTCTGGCAAATCCGCATTGGGAGCCGTCTTTGCGCCCTTTGAACGGGTGCGATGCTGCGGTGCAGGAATACGTCGCCGCTGATTCGCGATTCGCCGAATTCTTTGACCGCATTCTGGAATTGCTGCTTTTTGTCCTTCCCGCACATCTGGAGGAGGGCAAAGCCCATCTGGTGATCGGCTTTGGCTGCACCGGAGGGCAACACCGTTCCGTCACAATGGCGGAAAAAATGGCAGATGCGCTTGCGAAAGCAGGCTGGCAAGTGTCAACTAGACATCGGGAACTTGAACGCCGTGAAAAGGCGCCGGCACCTGCGGATGATGGCCAGAACGCCAGTCCCCGCGCAGTTTCGGCGTGAACATGCGGCAGACCATGCGTGGTGGGGAAATTTGATCGGAATTGTCATCGTGGCACATGGGGGGCTCGCCCGAGAATATCTCTCGGCGGTCGAGCATGTCGTTGGGCCACAATCGGGTATCCGCGCCGTGACGATTGAGGAAAACCATGATCGCGGCGAAAAGCAGGCCGAAATCTGCGCCGCCGCCGACTCGGTCGATACCGGGGATGGGGTCGTGGTGGTCACGGATCTGTTTGGCGGCTCGCCCTCGAACCTTTCGCTGATGGCGTGTCATGCGCGCAATCGCTCAATCCTATACGGTGCGAACCTGCCCATGCTGGTAAAGCTGGCAAAATCGCGCAAATTGTCGGTGGCGGATGCGGTAACGCTGGCCAAGGACGCGGGTCGGAAATACATCAACAGTTACGATGTGCTGCCTGCCGACATCATCCCCGTTCCAAGCCGCGCCGCCTCATGAATGATCTAAGCCACGGGTCAGTTACCCGCGAACTGCAAATCATCAACGAAAAAGGTCTGCACGCGCGGGCCAGCGCCAAATTCGTCGAAACCGTCGAGCGTTTCGATGCCCGCGCCACCGTCGAAAAGGATGGGATGAGCGTGTCCGGCGATTCGATCATGGGTCTTTTGATGCTGACCGCGCCGCGCGGCAGCACGATCCGCGTCACGACTAAGGGCGCGCAGGCAGGTGAATTGGCCGATGCCTTGTCCGCGCTGGTCGGGGATTACTTCGGCGAAGGCATGTAAGGGCCGCTGACTTGGCCCGTTCCTCATACCATCACGGCAATCTGCGTCAGGCGCTGGTCGAAGCGACCGTGCAACTGATCGAGGAGAAGGGCCCGCAAGCCTTTACTCTGGCTGAGGCTGCGCGTCAGGCGGGCGTCAGCGCCGCCGCGCCCTATCGCCATTTTGCCGGTCGGGACGAATTGCTTGAGGAAGTCGCCCGGCAGGGCTTCGAGGAATTCGCCGATCGGCTGGAAGCCGCCTTTGCCGATGGACGTCCCACAGCTTTGACCGCGTTCCTGCATATGGGCAAAGCCTATCTGGCCTTTGCCGCAGAACGGCGCGGCTCTTACATCGCCATGTTCGAATCGGGCATCTCGATCACCGGGAATTCCGGCCTGACCCAGGCTGCCGACCGCGCGCGTGGCGTGCTGGTGCGCGGTGCCGAAGAGTTGTTTCGCAACGCCACAGGGGGGCAGCGCCCGCCCGCCTGGATGGTCGCCGATCACATCTGGGCCATGAGCCATGGCGTGGTCGAACTGTTCAGCCGCGGCAAGCCGGGTGGCCGTTCGCCCATTTCGCCAGAAGACATGCTGGAAAGCGGGGCGCTGATCTATCTGCGCGGGCTTGGCGTAATTTCGGCATAAATTTTTGCACCCGACCCATTGAAGGCGGGCCAAGGCTCTCCATCTATGTAAATGTGATTAACATTCACATAGAGAAAGGGAGCCAAATGAACACTGACTTCGCCACACGCCCGTCCGTCATGGACCGGATCGGCACGGCCCTGGCCGCCATCCGCGACTGGCTGGATGAGCGTGGCAAGGGCGCCTGGATCGTCGCGATGATCCTGGCCTTTGTCGCGGCCTGGCCTGTCGGCCTTGCCATTCTGGGATATATGATCTGGAGCAAACGTATGTTTTCCTGCCGCCACCGCCATGACCGTCGCAGCCGCCACAGCAGCCAGTTCCAGTCCAGCGGCAACACGGTTTTTGACGCCTACCGCGAAGAAACCCTGAAGCGTCTGGAAGATGAACATAATGAGTTTCTGGACTTCCTGCAGAAGCTGCGCGAAGCCAAGGACAAGTCGGAATTCGACCAGTTCATGCAAAGCCGCAAGGAACCGCGCGAATTGCAGTCGTGATGCCAAAAGGGCCGGGTGATCCCCGGCCCTTCGCTTTTCAGTAAGAATATTCGCCGTAGATCTTGGACAGATCGCCGCCCCATTCGCCGTGATAGCGTGCCAGCAACTCATCCGCCGGAACCTTGCCGCTATCGACGCTTTCCTTCAGCGCGTTCAGGAAATGGGTTTCATCTGGGACCAGACCGTTCTGGCCGGGGCGCGCGCGGTTCTTCAACCCATGCTCGGCGATTTCCAGCACGTCGCGGGCGATGTCATGCAGGCGCAGCCCGTCATATTCGCCTTGCAGACCCTGACGCGCCGCCGCCACGCGCAGACCGTTGCGCTGTTCATGCGTCCAGCCCTTGCACAGATCCCATGCCGCATCCAGCGCCGACTGGTCATAGATCAGGCCGACCCACAGCGCGGGCAGGGCGCAAAGGCGGCGCCACGGGCCACCATCGGCGCCGCGCATTTCGATGAACTTCTTGACGCGGGCTTCGGGGAAAACGGTCGTCAGGTGATCGGCCCAGTCCGACAGTGTGGGGATCTCGCCCGGCAGCGCGGGAAGCTGACCCTTCATAAAGTCGCGGAAGCTTTGCCCCAGCGCGTTGATGTATTTGCCGTCGCGATAGACGAAATACATCGGCACGTCCAAAACGTAATCCACCCAGCGTTCATAGCCCATGCCGTCTTCAAAGGCGAAGGGCAGCAGGCCGGTGCGGGCCTCGTCCAGGTTCTGCCAGATATGCGCCCGCCAGCTTTTCATGCCGTTGGGTTTGTTGTCGAGGAAGGGCGAGTTCGCAAACAGCGCCGTCGCAACCGGTTGCAGTGCCAGCGCCACGCGCAGCTTCTGCACCATGTCGGCTTCCGACCCGAAGTCCAGGTTCACCTGCACGGTGCAGGTGCGATACATCATCTGCGTGCCAAGTTCGCCCACCCGGCCCATATAGTCGGTCATCAGCCGGTAGCGGCCCTTGGGCATCATCGGCATCTGGTCCTGCGACCAGACCGGGGCCGCGCCAAGACCGATGAAGCCGGCGCCCAGATCGTCGGCCACGGATTTCACCTCGGCCAGATGCTGGTTCACCTCGTCGCAGGTCTGATGGATGGTTTCGACCGGGGCGCCGGACAGTTCCAGTTGCCCACCGGGTTCAAGGCTGACATTCGCGCCGTCGCGTTCCAGCCCGATGATATGCCCGGCCTCGCGCACCGGTGACCAGCCATAGCGGTTGCCGATCCCTTCCAGCATCGCCTTGACGCTGGCCTGACCTTCGGGCGCGTCATAGGGCAGGGGGGCAAGGTCGGAATGGCGATAGCCGAATTTCTCGTGCTCGGTGCCGATACGCCAGCGATCCTTGGGTTTTTCGCCCGAGGCGATATATTCCGCCAGTTGTTCGGGACGCTCGATCGGGCCGCCGCCCTGTTGAGGAATGGACATCGGTGGCCTTTCGTTGCCTTTATCCGCCACAGGTGGCAATCCCAGCGGCTCAAGTCAAGCGGGGGCGATCCGTCCTCGTCCAAAGGGTCTGGATTGCGGGGCCGTCACTTGACAGGGCATTTGCGATGCGCCCCATGTCCACGCCCGGCAGCGCGGCAAAGGCGCTGGCCAGACCTTCGGCGCCCTTCGCCTCGACCGGGATCAGAAGGGCTTGACCGTCAAGGCTTTTCAGCCGCCAGTGCCGCCGTTCATTCAGGCGCATCAGCCGGATTTCGGACAGGTCGCGCAGCGGGATCTCTCCGCCCAGCACGCGGTCTGGGGAAAGATAGCGAATCGCGCCCTCATCCAGTTCGACCACGCCGGGGGCCGAGGCATTGCTGTGAAATCGCATGCGCCGCCGCGCGTCCAGCGCCCAGATGGCCGACGCGCCCGCGATCAGCGTGCCGACAGGCCACAGGATGAACCCACCCAATGAGAAGACCCAGATGCCGAAGGCCGTCGCGGCCAGCGCGGCAACCGTTTCAGCCCATGGACGCAGCTCGGGGCGGATCAATCACAGCTCCCGCGTCATGTCGCGATGGGGGATGCCGCCGTCCTGATATTCGGGACCATAGACGGTGAAACCCAGCTTTTCGTAAAAACCGATGGCATGGGTCTGCGCACCCAGCTTCGCGCGGGTGATGCCGGGGGTCTGGGCCAGTTCCTCCAGCGCGGCGCGGATCAGGGCCGCGCCGATGCCGGTGCCGCGTCCAGCCTTGCGCACGGCGACGCGGCCGATCTTGCCGGTTTCACCGTCGAACAGGATGCGCGCCGTGCCGATGGGTTGTCCGCTGTCGTCGCGGGCGATCAGGTGGATCGCATCGCCGTCGAGGTCGTCCCATTCCTCGGCTTCGGGGACCAGTTGCTCGACCACGAAAACTTCATGGCGGATCTGGCGGCAGGTGGCGATGTCTTGGGTCTTTTCGATCATGCGAAATAGCGTTCCAGAATGGTGCGATAGATGGCGGCAAGCTGGCGGACCTGATCTGCGGGCACACGCTCATCGACCTGATGCATGAAATGGCCCACAAGGCCGAATTCAAGGACCGGGCAGTGGTCTTTGACGAAACGCGCATCCGAAGTCCCGCCCGAGGTGGACAGGACCGGATCAAGCCCCGTCGCCTGCTGCACGACGCCGCGCACCAGATCGACAAAGGGGCCGGGGCGGGTCAGGAAGCTTTCGCCCGATACCTCGGTTTCGATCTCGAAGCTGACGCCGGTGGCTTCGGCGATCGCTGCGGCCTTGTCGCGGATCATCCGGTCAAGGCTTTCCGAGCTATGCGCGTCGTTGAAGCGGATGTTCACGGTGGCGCGCGCAAGGGCCGGGATCACGTTCGATGCCGGATTGCCGCAATCGACGGTGGTGACCTGCAGCCCCGAGGGATCGAAATGCTCGGTCCCATTGTCCAGCGGTCGGGCGGTCAGGTCATTCAGCAGCGCGACCAGTGCATGAAGCGGGTTTCTGGCCCGATGCGGATAGGCGGCATGGCCCTGAATGCCACGCGCCGCAATCTGCAACGTCATCGAGCCGCGCCGCCCGATCTTGATCATCTCGCCCATGCGGTCAGGGTTCGACGGCTCGCCCACGATGCAGACATCCATGCGTTCACCCGCAGCGGCCATCCAGTCCAGCAGGGCGCGTGTGCCGTCGCGGCTTGGGCCTTCCTCATCGCCGGTGATGGTCAGGATGATCGCGCCGTCTGGCGGGTTTTCCGTCACCAGCGCGACGGCTGCCGCGACGAAGGCCGCGACGCCGGATTTCATGTCGGTCGCGCCGCGCCCCCAGATCAGCCCGTCCGCCTCGTGCCCCGAAAACGGCGGATGGGTCCATGCGGCCACATCGCCGGGCGGCACGACATCGGTATGGCCGTTAAAGCCAAAGGTCCGTTCGGCCCCCTTGGCACCCCAGCGGGCAAACAGGTTCGGCGTGCCATTGCGGTCGATGCGCTGACATTCGAAACCCGCTTCGGCCAGCACTTCGGTCAGCAGGACCAGTGCGCCGCCTTCCTCGGGGGTGACCGAGGGGCAGCGGATCAGTTGCGCGGTCAGCGCGGCGGCGTCGGGGATATGGGTCATAGCGGCCTCCTGTCGTGGAGGCAGGGTTACACCGCGCGTCAGAAAAGCTCCAGCGCGCGCCGCAGCAGATTCAGGCCCGTCAGCACCAGCAGGATCAGCGTCCAGCGCCGGAACTGGGCGATGTCCAGCCGGTCATGCGCCAGATAGCCGATGGCCATGCCGATGATCGCCGGAATGACCAGCAGCGCCGAAAACGGCAGGCTGTCGGCATTTAGCACGCCGGTCTGGATATGGGTGACGCTAAGAACCGCAGCGCCCAGAAAGAACACGACGCCCTGCACGCGCATCTGTTCTTCCTTGGGGACGTTGGTGGACAGCAGGAATACGATCAGCGGCGGCCCCCAGATACCCGAGATGCCGCCGTAAAGCCCGCCGATGATGCCCGTGACGATCTCGGCCCGGCGCCGGTGATGCAGCGGCACCACCATGCTGCGCCCGGTCAGCTGCCAGACCGCATATAGCGTGATCGGCAGGCCCAGCAGCCCATACATCAGCCATTGCGGAATTAAGGTCGCAAGCCCCGCACTGACCGGGATCATCGCCAGTACTGCGCCGATATGCCAGCGATAGCTGACCACGGCCTGCCAAGCCGGACCCCAGCCATGCCGCAGTGCCTGATGAATGTTAGTGATCAGGACAGGCAGGATGACCGCAGCCAATGCCTGCTGCGCGGTCAGGAACGATCCAAGCACCGACACCATGATAATGGGCATCGCAAAGCCGATCGCGCCCTTCACGAAGCCCGCAAACAGCGTGACGGCAATGGCGGTCCATAGGTGAAAGGGATCAAGGCCGAACATGGCAGCATGGGATAACCGCTGTGCGACCGGATGCAAGCGGGATCGCGAAGGTTACAATCGTTCTTTTTATGCCAGCAATTGGCATGATAGTTGCGCGAACGCTGCGAAGCGGCTAAACATGCTGCATTGCCGCATAGGGGAAATGCCGATGAAGGATGCGCCTGCCATGGCCGACCAGCCCGCCGCCCTGCTTGATGCCGCCAAGGCCGCGATGCCCGGCCTTGGCGTGATTTTGACCGATGCGACCGAAGCTTTGCGCGCCCTTGTGGCACCAGCGGGCAAGCCTGATCCCGCGCTTTTGGACGAACATCAGCACGCGGCCCATGCGCTGTCCTGGCTGGCCACCTATGTCGAATCGTTGCGCCAGCTTACGGGTTGGGCGGACCGTCTGGCGCAAACGGTCGGCTTGGGCCGGGCCGAGGCGCTGATCCTGCAGATCGGTCTGGGCGAATACCTGTCCCAGATCGCGGGCGGCATCCCGATGAGCCAGACGGAATTCGCCCGCCTGTCGGATCTTGGGCTGGACTGGCAGCCCGATGCCGATTTGCGCCGCCTGATGGCCGGAAACACCCCTGCCGCACGTGCCGAACTTGTGGCCTTGATGCAGGAAAATCAGGGCCGTGCGACCTTTGGCGCCTCGGGTCTGGACGAGGAACTGGAGATGATCCGCGACCAGTTCCGTCGCTATGCCGATGAACGCGTGATCCCGAACGCCCATGAATGGCACCTGACGGATCAGTTGATCCCCATTGAAATCATTCAGGAACTGGCCGAACTTGGCGTTTTCGGGCTGACCATCCCAGAAGAATATGGGGGCTTGGGCCTGTCCAAAGCCTCGATGGCGGTCGTGACCGAGGAATTGTCGCGCGGCTATATCGGCGTAGGCTCGCTGGGCACGCGCAGCGAGATTGCCGCAGAGCTGATCCTGTGCGGCGGGACAGAGGCGCAAAAGGCGAAATGGCTGCCCGGTCTGGCCTCGGGCGAAATATTGTCGACGGCTGTGTTTACCGAGCCAAATACCGGCTCGGACCTTGGTAGCCTGCGGACGCGGGCCGTGCAGGACGGTGACGATTGGGTTGTCACCGGCAACAAGACATGGATCACCCATGCGCAGCGCACCCATGTGATGACGCTTCTGGCCCGGACCGACCCGGCCAGCAGCGACTGGCGCGGGCTGTCGATGTTTCTGGCCGAAAAGACCCCCGGCACGGATAACGAGCCGTTCCCGACCCCCGGCATGACGGGGGGTGAGATCGAGGTGCTGGGCTATCGCGGCATGAAGGAATACGAACTGGCATTTGACGGGTTCCGGGTGCGCGGCGAAAACCTGTTGGGCGGCGAACCTGGACGCGGCTTTAAACAGTTGATGGAAACCTTTGAATCCGCCCGTATTCAGACCGCTGCTCGTGCTGTGGGGGTGGCCCAGTCCGCGTGCGAGACCGGGCTGCAATATGCGCTGGACCGCAAGCAGTTCGGGCGCTCGTTGGTGCAGTTTCCGCGCGTGGCCGACAAGCTGGCCATGATGGCGGTGGAAATCATGATCGCCCGCCAGCTGACCTATTTCAGCGCCTGGGAAAAGGATCACGGTCGCCGCTGCGATCTTGAGGCTGGGATGGCCAAGCTGCTGGGCGCACGGGTGGCGTGGTCCTCGGCCGATAATGCGCTGCAGATCCACGGCGGAAACGGGTTTGCGCTGGAATACACCATCAGCCGCGTGCTGTGCGACGCCCGTATCCTGAACATCTTCGAGGGTGCCGCCGAGATTCAGGCTCAGGTTATTGCACGCAGGTTACTGGGGTAGCGGGAAAATATCGCCTCCGGCTGGACAGCGGGGGGCGTTCGGGCATTATGGCCGCAACATGACAGAATGGAGCCTCATATGACCCGTATCCTGACCCTTTCTGCCGCGCTGGCTGCCGTCACCGCGCTGGCCGCCTGCGAACCTGCCGCGCCGACCGATCCGGCGCATAACATCCCGACCGGGCAATATGTTCTGGTGGGGATCGGTTCGGATACCGTGCCCCAGCGCAATGTCGGCCTGACGATCGAGGCGGATGGCTCGCTTTCCGGGCAGGCGCCCTGCAACCACTATAACGCGCCCCAGACCGCCGAACCGCCGGCCTTCAAGCTGGGTGCGGTGACCAACACCCGCATGGCCTGTTCGGGCAATGCCGGCCGCCTTGAGAACCGCTATTTCGAGGCGCTGTCACAGGCCGATGGCATCAAATATGAGGGTGGCGTGCTGATCATCACCGGCCCGACCTACCTGACCTATGAGCCGGGCTACCGCAAGGAACAGTGATCACCGCTCTGCCGCCATCAGCCGCGCAACCAGTCTGGCGCGCGATGGCGGCAGGGGCTTGCCTGCGTGAAGCTCGGCCAGCCGGGTTTCCAGAAAATACCCCGTCAGCGCCAGGGCGTCCGCGACCCCGCCATTGCCGCGCCCGCCAAGCATCGCGGGCAAAGGCAACAGCTTGGGTGCCCAATCACCCGCCGCCTGTGCGCTGACCGCACGACCCGAACGCGGGCTGACATAGGCCAGACCGTCGCGCGATCCGGTCACGGCGCAACTGCCCAGATCAAGGCCAAAGCCCAACTCATCCAGCAGGCCCAGCTCCCATCGCAGATAATCCTCGGCCCATGGGTCGCCGGTATCCATGCGGTCCATCAGCGCCTCGGTCGCGTCGGTCAGGCGCGGATGGGGGTCGCGTTCGGGCAGGGCATAGGTCAGAAGTCCCGTCACCGCGTTGATGCCCGCCAAGGCATCGGCGCTGTTCAGCAGACCGGGACGGGCGCGCGCAGGTTCGGCGCTGAAGGTGCCCAGCTGATCCTCAAGCCGCGCCCGCCAGCGCAGGCTGATGCGATTGCCGGGTTGCAGCATGGCGGCGCGCTTTGCGCTGGCGCCGCCGGGAACCACCCCCGAGACCAGCCCCGCATCGCGTGCCAGCACCGTCAGGATCACAGCGTTTTCGCCGTGCCTGCGGGTCCGCATCACGCTTGCCTCACCGTGCCATTCCATGCATTCACCTTTCCTTCGCAATCACCCTGCCGCAAATTGGGCGGAATGGACAAGGAGACAGCCATGTTGAAACCCTGGATCGAGGCACAGGCAAGACTGGTAGAGATCGCGGCAGGCCGCGCGCCCGCCGATCTGGTGATCCGGGGCGGCGTCTGGGTCAATGTCCATACCCGCGAAACCATCCCTGCGACGGATGTGGCGGTGGCCTGTGGCCGCATCGCCTATGTCGGCCCCGATGCAGGCTCCGCGATCGGGCCGGAGACGCAGGTGATCGACGCGCAGGGACGCTTCATGGTGCCGGGACTGATCGACGCGCATATGCACGTGGAATCGGGGATGCTGACGCCCGCCGGTTTCGCCGCCGCCGTCATCCCGCATGGCACCACGACGATTTTCCACGACCCGCATGAGATTGCGAATGTCATGGGGCTGGAAGGCGTGCGGCTGATGCGGGACGAGTCGCTGATCCAACCCATCAGCATGTTCACGCAGATGCCAAGCTGCGCACCCTCGGCCCCCGGTCTGGAAACCACCGGCCAGCCCATCACCGAGGGCGAGGTAGCTCAGGCCATGGGCTGGGACGGCATCATCGGTCTGGGTGAGATGATGAACTTTCCCGGCGTGGCCGCAGGCGACCGCCAGATGCTGGCCGAGATCGCCGCAACCCGCGCCGCGGGCAAGACGGTCGGCGGACATTATGCCAGCCCCGATCTGGGCCGGCCTTTCCACGCCTATGTCGCGGGCGGCGCGGCGGATGATCATGAAACCACGACCGAGGCTCAGGGTATCGCCCGCGTCCGTCAGGGCATGGGCTGCATGATGCGGCTGGGCAGCGCGTGGTATGACGTGCAGACGCAGATCACCGCGATCACCGAAAAGGGGCTCGACCCGCGTTTCTTCATCCTGTGCACCGATGACAGTCATTCCGGCACGCTGGTCCATGACGGTCATATGGACCGCGTGGTGCGCCACGCCATCGACTGCGGCTGCGACCCGCTGGTCGCGATCCAGATGGCCACGATCAACGCCGCCAGCCATTTCGGGCTGGAGCGTGAATTGGGCAGCATCACGCCGGGGCGGCGGGCCGATGTGATCTTGACCAGCGATCTTGCGACCCTGCCGATCGAGCTGGTCGTGGCGCAGGGGCAGGTCGTCGCCGAAGCCGGGCAATTGCTGGTCGATTGCCCTCGGATCGACTGGCCCGATGCGGCGCGCAACTCGGTCCATCTGGGGCGGGCGCTGGTGGCCGATGATTTCGCCGTCGCGGCGCAGGGGCAGAGCGCGCAGGTCCGCGTGATCGGGGTGGTCGAAAATCAGGCTCCGACCAAGGCGCTGACGGCGGAACTGCCCATCACAGGCGGCGTGATTCAGGCGCAGGGCGATACCTGCCACATCGCGCTGGTCGAACGGCATCGTGGCACGGGCGGCGTGGTCAACGGCTTCGTGTCCGGTTTCGGCTATCAGGGGCGGGTCGCTGTCGCCTCGACCGTGGCGCATGACAGCCACCATATGATCGTGGTCGGAACGGACCGGGCCAGCATGGCGGCGGCGGCGAACCATCTGGGTGACATCGGGGGCGGCGTCACGGTATTTCGCGACGGTGTGGAACTGGCGACGGTGCACCTGCCCATCGCGGGCCTTATGTCGGATCAACCCGCAATGGAAGTGGCGCGCGATGCCCAAGCCATCGTCAAGGCGATGCAGAATTGCGGCTGCCAGTTGAACAACGCGGTAATGCAGCATGTTCTGCTGGCGTTGGTGGTCATCCCAGAGCTGCGCATCTCGGACCTTGGTATCGTCGATGTGCGCAGTTTTGAACTGGTCGATCTAATCGTCGATCCGTGATGTATCGCCATCGCGCGCGATGCTTAGGAATTGCGCGCGGGTTTGCAGCGTCTCGAACAATTCCGGCCCGGTCCCGGTCAGGAAGGTCTGGGCGGACAGGCCGGTGATTTCATCATAAAGCGCGGCCCGGCGGTCGGCATCCAGATGCGCCGCCACCTCGTCCAGCAGCAGGACCGGGCGCTCATCCGCCAGTGCGCGGGCGTTGGCCAGGATCAGCGACAAAAGCAGCGCCTTCTGCTCTCCGGTGGAAGACAGCGCGGCGGGCATGTCCTGCGGCCCCCAATGCGCGCCCAGATCGGCGCGATGCGGGCCGGTCAGCGTGCGACCGGCGGCCATGTCGCGGTCTCGCGTCTGGGCCAGCCGCGCGGTAATGCTTTCAGGGTCGGGATCATCTGCGCAGCCTTCGCCCGCCAGCAAGGTCAAATGGGCTGCGGGAAAGGCGGTCGCGGCCCCGTCCTGCGCCGCCATGATTCGCGCAATCGCGTCCAGACGGTTGCGGGTGATCGCCGCGCCCATATCGGCCATCTGCAATTCCAGCGCCCGATACCAGCCCGCGTCCCGCACCTCGTCGCGCAGAAGGCGGTTTCGTTCGCGCATGGCCTTTTCATAGCCAAGCGCGTCTTCGGCATGGGCGGGGGTAAAGCTCAGCGTCACGCGGTCCAGAAAGCGGCGGCGCGTTTCGGGCGCGTCGGTCCACAGGCGGTCCATCGCGGGTGTCAGCCAGATCACCCGCATCAGCCGCCCCAGCGCAAGCTGCGTGCTGGCCTTGTCATCGACCGTCACCTCGCGCGCGAGACCGGGCAGGGCGCGGGTCTGGACCTGCCGTTCGCCGATCAGCGCACGGATCTGCCAGCCGACATCCGGCCCCTTGCGGGCCTGATCGGCGGGCATGGCCCCACGCATTCCGCGACCGGGTGCCAGCATGGAAATGGCTTCAAGGATATTGGTCTTGCCCGCCCCGTTCGGCCCATGAATGGCGACAGGGCGGTGATCAAGCGTGATTTCCAGACGTGACCAGCTGCGAAACTGGGTCAGGTGCAGGCTGTGAAGCGTCACACGCGCATCGGCATGACGACATAGACGGCGCTGGTATCGCCGCCCTCGCGGATCAGCGCCGCATCGCCCGATCCGTTGAACAGGAAGACCGCATTCTCGCGGTCGATCTGGCCCGCGATTTCATGCAGGTATTTGGCGTTGAAGCCGATTTCCAGCGGCTCATCTGCGTAAGCCACGGGCAGTTCTTCATCTGCCGCGCCGCTATCAGGGGCGTTGACGGACAGCACCAGCCGGTCTTCGTCCAAGGCCAGCTTGACGGCGCGGGAACGTTCGCTGCTGACGGTGGCTACACGGTCCACGGCCTTGGCGAAATCGCCTGCATCCACCTCGAGCTTGCGGGTATTGCCCGAAGGGATGACGCGGCTGTAATCGGGGAACGTCCCGTCGATGACCTTCGAGGTCAGCGTGATCGTCGGCGTCGCGAAACGCACCTTGGTTTCGCTGACGGAAACCGCGATCTCGGTATCGTCATCATCCAGCAGCTTGCGCAATTCCGTGACGGTCTTGCGCGGCACGATGACGCCCGGCATGTCGGCGGCACCATCGGGCAGGGCGGCGTCGATCCGAGCCAGACGGTGGCCGTCGGTCGCCACGCAGCGCAGCGCGGGACCGTCTTCGCCCTGCGCCACATGCATATAGACGCCGTTCAGGTAATAGCGCGTCTCTTCGTTCGAGATGGCGAATTTCGACTTGTCGTAAAGCCGGCGCAAGATCGAGGCGGGGGCCGCAAAATTCGCCGAATATTCGGACGAGGACATGACCGGAAAATCCTCGCGCGGCAGCGTCGCAAGGCTGAAATTCGAACGCCCTGCCTGCACGGTCAGCCGTTGCGAGGCGGCGTCCAGTGTCAGTTGCACCAGCGCCCCATCGGGCAATTTGCGCGAAATGTCGTTAAGCATGCTGGCCGACACCGTGGTCGCGCCGGGCTGCTGGATCTGGGCGGTCGTGCGATAGACGATTTCCGTATCCAGATCGGTGGCGCGGAAGCTGACCCCATCCGCCGTCGCTTCGATCAGGACGTTCGCGAGGATCGGGATGGTGTTGCGCCGCTCGACAACGGACTGGGCCTGAGAAACTGCCTTCACCAGATCGGCACGTTCGATCGCGAATTTCATGGTCGGTCCTTATGTCTCTGTCGCGCGGCTGGCCAGAATATCGCCCGCGCGGTTGACGGGCAATGTGGCAGATTTGCCCGTCGGGTCAAGGATCAAGGAGGCTCAGGCTTCCAGAAGACGACGTAGCAGGTCGATGTCTTCGGCAAGGCTGCGATCGGCGCTGCGCAGCTCCTCGATTTTCTTGACGCCGTGCATAATCGTGGTGTGATCGCGCCCGCCGAAACGCCGCCCGATTTCCGGCAGCGACCTAGAGGTCATCTGCTTAGCCAGATACATCGCGATCTGGCGGGGGCGGGCGACGGTGCGCACGCGCTTTGGGCCGATCAGGTCCGACAGGCGCACGTTGTAATGTTCCGCGACCTTGCGCTGGATTTCCTCGATCGAGACTTTGCGGTCATTGGCGCGCAGGATGTCGGCCAGACATTCCTGCGTCATGTCCAGCGTGATTTCCCGGCCCATCAGGCTGGCGAATGCGAACAAGCGCTGCAGCGCGCCTTCCAGCACGCGCACGTTCGAGGTGATGCGATGCGCCAGAAATTCCAGCACGCCCGGCGCAAGTTGCAGGCCCGGATATTGCACGCGGAAGGAATCGGTCTTGGATTGCAGGATGCCCAGACGCAGTTCGTAATCGGTCGGGTGCAGATCGACGACCAGGCCGCATTGCAGGCGCGACTTGATACGTTCCTCCATGTCCTTGATCTCGCCCGGCGCGCGATCGGCGGAAATGACGATCTGCTTGCCCTGATCGACCAACGTGTTGAACGTGTGGAAGAATTCTTCCTGCGTTGAATCCTTGCCCGCGATGAACTGCACGTCATCAACCATCAGCACGGACACGGTGCGGAACAGTTCCTTGAAATCCATGACGGTGCGGTCGCGCAGCGCCTGAACAAAGCGATACATGAACTGTTCGGCCGACAGATACAGCACGCGGGCATCGGGCTGACGCAGCTGCGTTTCGCGGGCGATGGCGTGCATCAGGTGCGTTTTGCCCAGACCCACGCCACCGTAAAGGAACAGCGGGTTGAAGGTCACCGGCCCACCTTCGGCCACGCGGCGCGCGGCGGCATGGGCCAGTTCGTTGGGCTTGCCCACGACAAAGTTGTCAAAGGTGAAACGCTGATCCAGCGGCGCTGCCAGTTCCTCCTCGGCAGCGGCGGCGCGCGGGGCGGCACGGCGCGGTTCTTCGGGGGCGGCGGCCTGGGCTGGGCGGCTGGGCTGGCTGCGCGTCTCGAAGCTCAGGCGATGGACGGGCGCACCAAGGCGGTCCAGCACCTTCAGGATTTCATCGCTGTAGTGGCGCGAAACCCAGTCGGACAGAAAGCGGGTGGGGCTGGCGATAAAGGCAGTGCCTTCGTCAACCTCGGTCAGCTTCAGCGGCTCGATCCAGGTCGTGAAGCTGTCCGCCCCGACGATCTTTTGAAGTTCCTCACGTGCCTGCCCCCAGATATTGTCCATTTCGCCCATGTCCGTTCCGTTGCCCATATCCCCGCCGCGTTTTGCCCGGCGTGCTTTTGATTCGGCATTCGGCGCCCGGATGGACAGGTCGATAGGATACAAAGACCGTCCGCCGCAAAAGCAGCGTGACATGCCATCTTGTGGCCCAACGTCCAGACATGAATCACAGACCCGGTGGCAGCCGGTTCCGCAAATCCATTGGTAGCTGATCGTCCCCCGATCAGGCTGCCTTCCCGCGTTCCGGCGGCAGAGCCGGTGCAGCGGGATTGTCCCCCAGGTGCGAAGTGAATCGCAGGATCGAAGCTAGCAAGAAGCACGCTCCGCCGACAACCGATCTTCGTGCTTGACAGTTACTTTGCCCGCTCGAATCTCAGGATGCAGCATTGATGCTGCACCACAGCGAAAACCGTGTCTTTCCAGCATTTTGCCCGCAAATGCCGCTTTTCGTCCGAAGTTAAAGGGCACGCCCGAAACGAGCGTGCCCTTTTTGAATTCTACTGTTAGTTGCGCAAAAGACGCAGCGGATCAGGCGGTCGCCAGAGCCTTAACACGCGATGCCAGACGCGAAATCTTGCGCGACGCGGTGTTCTTGTGAACGACGCCCTTGGTCACGCCGCGCATCAGTTCCGGCTGGGCGCTTTTCAGCGCTTCTGCGGCTGCAGTCGCGTCGCCCGAAGCAAGTGCTTCTTCGACTTTGCGCAGATAGGTGCGGATGCGCGAACGGCGTGCCTTGTTGACGGCGGTGACGCGCTCGATCTGGCGGGCGCGCTTTTTGGACTGGGGCGTATTTGCCATGGGTGCGTTATCTTTCGTTATAGATCAGGTTCACGCAAACCCCGACGTCCCCGTCCGTCGCCGGATGGTTTCGAATCTTGCCTTAAGCGGGCCCACGCGCATGTAAGGCTGGCCCTATACAGGCGCCGCACCCGATTGCCAAGCGAAAATCAGCGGTCGCGGAACTGCGCCTCGCGTTTTTCAAGGAATGCGGCCATGCCTTCCTTCTGATCGTCGGTCGCGAACAATGCCTGAAAGCTGCGGCGTTCGAACAGGATGCCTTCGTTCAGCGTCGTTTCATAGGCGCGGTTCACGGCCTCTTTGGCGGCAATGGCGGCGATCTGGGATTTCTCGGCGATCTTCTTGGCGACCGTCAGCACTTCGGGGATCAGCTTGGCGGCAGGCACGACCCGGCTGACAAGACCAGAGCGCTCGGCCTCGGCGGCGTCCATGAAACGGCCCGTCAGGTGCATGTCCATCGACTTGGACTTGCCCACGAATCGCGTCAGACGCTGCGTGCCGCCGATGCCCGCGATGACCCCCAGATTGATCTCGGGCTGGCCGAATTTCGCGTTGTCCGAGCAGATGATGAAATCGCAGGCCATCGCCAATTCGCATCCGCCCCCCAGCGCGTAGCCGGAAACGGCGGCGATGATCGGTTTGCGGGTCGCGGTGATGCGGTCGATTTCGGCGCCGAAGATATTGTCGTTATAGACCTCGACAAAGGTTTTCTCGGCCATCTCCTTGATGTCGGCACCGGCGGCAAAGGCCTTTTCACTGCCGGTCAGGACGATGCAGCGCACCTTTTCGTTGCGGTCCGCCTCGGTCAGAGCATCCGCCAGCTCGCCCATCAGTTGCGAGTTCAATGCGTTCAGCGCCTCCGGGCGGTTCAGCCGGATCAGCGCAACATAGTCCTCGATCTCGATGGTGATGGTCTGGTAAGCCATGAAACCTAGCCTTTCGCATGGGTCAGTTGCCCGGACTCGTAGCAAAAGGCCGGGCTTTAGGCCAGCACCCGGTCAGGCCTGGCATTCAGGGCAGAAATAGCTGGAGCGGCCGGACTGCACGATGCGACCGATCGTTCCACTGCAGCCGGGCGTGGGGCAGGGCTGGCCTTCGCGGTCATAGACGCGGAAAGCGTGCTGGAAATAGCCCAATTCGCCCGTGGCCTGCCGGTGATCGCGCAGGGACGATCCGCCCGCCGCGATGGCTTCGGCCAGCACGTCGCGGATATGGCCGACCAACGGCGGCAGTTCGGCGGTCGTCACGGCCCCGGTCAGGCGGCGCGGATCTATGCCCGCGCGGTGCAACGCCTCGGAGACGTAGATATTGCCCAGACCCGCGACGATGCGCTGGTCCAGCAGCGCCGATTTGATCGGCGTCCGCCGCCCGGCAAAGGCACGTTCCAGCACGGCGGGGGTAAAGTCATCCGACAGCGGTTCCGGTCCCAGATGGCCCAGCAGCGGATGGGTGGCGTCAGGAGCCACCAGATCGACCATGCCGAATCGGCGGGCGTCGTTAAACGTGATCTGCGTGCCCTGATCGGTCCAGAACACGACATGATCGTGGCGCGGCAGGATCGCGGGGTCGCGGTGGAAATCGCCCTGACTTTCGCCCTCGATGACCATGCGGCCCGACATGCCCAGATGCAAAAGGATGCTGCCGCGGTTTTCCAGATCGATCAGGATGTATTTCGACCGGCGGCGCAGCCCGGTGACGCGCGCACCCGTCGCCACCTGCACCAGGTCGGGGGGCAGGGGCCAGCGCAGATCAGGGCGACGCGCCTCGGCCCGCGCGATGGTGCGGCCTTCAAGATGGGGCAGCAATCCGCGGCGGACGGTTTCGACCTCGGGCAGTTCTGGCATTTATTTTCCATTCGTCGCATGGTGCGCGGCGCGCATCCGGTCTATCTGGGCGCGAAAGGCAGAATGGACAAGCTCGATGACCGACAACCCGCGCAAAGAAACCCATTTCGGCTTCCGCACCGTCGCCGAGGAAGAAAAGGCCGGATTGGTCCATGGCGTCTTTTCCCGCGTGGCGTCGCGCTATGACGTGATGAACGACCTGATGAGCGTGGGCATCCACCGCATCTGGAAGACCGCGATGATGGACTGGCTGGCCCCGCGCGACGGTCAGCACCTGCTGGATGTTGCGGGCGGGACGGGCGACATCGCCTTTCGCTTTTTGGAACGCGCATCGGGCGCGCGGGTCACGGTTTGCGACATGACGGAATCCATGCTGGTCGAGGGTCGCAAACGCGCCGAGGCCGAGCTTCTTTCCGACCGCCTTGCATGGGTGACGGGCGACGCGATGAAGCTGCCTTTTGCCGACGAATCCTTTGACCGCTACACGATCAGCTTCGGTATCCGCAACGTCACCCGCATCCCCGATGCACTGGCCGAGGCGCGTCGCGTGCTGAAGCCGGGCGGGCGGTTGATGGTGTTGGAATTCAGCCAGATGCCCGTGCCGATGCTGCAATGGCTTTACGACCGCTACAGCTTCAACGTCATCCCGGCGATGGGGCAGGTCGTGGCCAATGACCGCGACAGCTATCAGTATCTGGTCGAATCCATCCGCAATTTCCCGGACCAGAAGACCTTTGCCGACATGATCCGCCATGCGGGCTTTGGCCGCGTGCAGTATCGCAACATGTCCATGGGCATCGCGGCGCTGCATTCCGGCTGGAAGATCTGATGCGGGGTCCGCACAATATCTGGCGCCTGATCCGCACCGGCGCGACATTCGAACGCACCGGCGCGATGGCCGTGGCGCTGGATGCAGTCGATGCGCCCGCGCGCGTCCGGGCTGCGGCACGGATATTGGGCTGGCCCTTTGCGTGGCTGGGCTATCACGGCGATCCCGACCTGCCTCCGGTGACGCGGGCGATCACCGCCTTGGGTCCGGCCTATATCAAGTTCGGCCAGATCCTTTCGACCCGTCCCGATGTGGTCGGCCCGGAACTGGCCCAGCAGCTATCGATGCTGCAGGACCGCCTGCCGCCGTTTTCGCAGGCCGATGCCCGCCGTATCGTCGCCGAAGATCTTGGCCAGCCGGTCGAAGCGCTGTTCAGCGAATTTTCCGAGCCTGTAGCCGCCGCCTCTATCGCGCAGGTCCATCGTGCCCGACGTGCCGATAACGGGCGCGAGGTGGCGGTCAAGGTACTGCGCCCTTCGGTCCAGTCGGGGTTCCGGCGCGACATCGACGCCTTTCACTTTGCGGCGGGGATGATCGAACGCATCTCGCCCGCGACGCGCCGCTTGCGGCCGCGCGATGTGGTCAGCCACTTCGAATCCGTCGTCACGGGCGAGTTGGATCTGCGGCGCGAGGCGGCCAATGCTTCGGAATTCGCGGAAAACACCCAGAACGACGAAGGGATGCGCGTTCCGCGTCCGCATTGGCATCTCAGCGCGCGCCGCGTGCTGACCGCCGATTGGGCCGAAGGCGTCGCCATGGGCGATGTCGGTGCATTGCAGGCGGCGGGACATGACATGCCGGGCCTTGCTGCGCGTGTGCTGCAGCTTTTTCTGCAACACGCGCTGCGCGACGGATTTTTCCACGCCGACATGCATCAGGGGAACCTGAAGGTCGCGGCTGACGGCGATGTGGTGATCTATGATTTCGGTATCATGGGCGAAATCGACGAATATACCCGTCGCGTCTATGCCGAGATCCTGATGGGCTTTATCCGCCGCGACTATATGCGCGTGGCACGGGTCCATTTCGAGGCGGGCTATGTCCCGCGCGACCGCGACATGGCCGAATTCGCCCGCGCGCTGCGTGCGGTCGGCGAACCGATCTTCGGCGCCGATGCCAGCCGCATTTCCATGGCGAACCTGCTGGCCTATCTGTTCGAGGTGACCGAGCGTTTCGGCATGGCGACCCGGACCGAATTGATCCTGCTGCAGCGCACGATGGTCGTGGTCGAAGGCGTGGCGCGTTCGATCGACCCGCAGATCAACATGTGGGAAGTCGCGCGCCCTGTGGTCGAAAGCTATATCCGCGACAATCTGGGGCCCAAGGCTGCCGTGCGCGATCTGGGCCGCTCGGCGCAGGTGCTGGCGCGTTTCGCCCCGCTGCTGCCCGAATTCCTTGAACGGCGGATGCCGGAACTGCTGCGTGAACCCGAACAGGTCGTCGTGACCCCGCGCCGCCGCAGCTTTGGTGCGGGCGTCGCGCTTGGGGCCGGGGTCGCGCTTTTATCGGCGCTGATCGGCGCATGGCTGGGCTAGGTCCGCACCTGCCTCTTGAGCGCGTCATGTCTTTGTCATAACGCTTCTGACATGCGGATTCTTTATCTAGGGGACGTGATGGGCCGGTCAGGCCGTCGCGCCATCATCGAGGGGCTTGGCCCGCTGAAGCAGCGGCTTGGCGTCGATTTCACTGTGGTCAATGGCGAAAACGCTTCTGGCGGCATGGGCCTGACGGCGGGGCACGCCAAGCTGCTGCTGGATGCGGGCGCCGATTGCATCACCTTGGGCGATCACGCTTTCGACCAGAAAGACATGCTGTCCTTTATCGACAGTGAGCCGCGCATCATCCGGCCGCTGAACTATTCCAAGGCCGCGCCGGGTCGCGGTGCGCGCGTGTTCGATGCGACGCGCGGGCGCAAGGTGCTGGTGGCGCAGATCCTTGGGCAGGTCTTCATGAAACGCCCGTTCGACGATCCGTTCTCTGCGATCGATGTGGTCTTGCGGACCCATACGCTGGGCGGGCTGGTTCAGGCATCCGTGGTGGATATCCACGCCGAGGCGACCAGTGAGAAAATGGCGATCGGTCATTGGTGCGACGGGCGCGCCAGCCTTGTCGTCGGCACCCATACCCATGTGCCCACCGCCGACACGATGATCCTGCCGCGCGGCACGGGCTATCAGTCGGATGCCGGGATGTGCGGCGACTATGACAGCGTGATCGGCATGGACAAGGCGGAACCCCTGCGGCGATTCCTGACCGGCATGTCCAGCGAACGCTTCACCCCCGCCGAAGGTGAAGCGACGCTTGCGGGCGTTCTCGTCACGACTGACGACCGAACAGGCAAGGCCACCGCAATCGAAGCCGTGCGTGCAGGCGGCAAGCTAAGTCAGACGCATCTTTCCGCCTGATCGTGGAAGGAAGCCTGCTTTCGCTTGCGGCCCGGCAGAAAATAATTCTATCTCCCATCAAGTGAGCCGTGATTTACAGCGGCGCCTCGGGACAGGAATTTCATGCTCGGATTCGAACTGACCGGAAATAACGCGGCTATCGCGATGCTTGTCATCGTGACCATCACCTTCATCCAGTTCATTCGCGAAAAGCATCCGCCCGAGGTCGTGGCGATCGGCTCTGCCGCGGTGATGATGATGCTGGGGCTGTTGCCCATCAAGGATGCGGGCAGCGTGCTGTCAAACGCCGCCCCCTGGACCATCGCCTTCATGTTCCTGATCATGGGCGGCCTGTTGCGCACCGGCGCGCTGGAACTGATGTCGCGCATCGTGACTGCGCGGGCTGATACCAGACCGCTTTTCACCGTCTGCGGCCTGTTTGCATTTGTCATCGTCGCATCGGCGGTGATGAACAATACCCCGGTTGTGGCGGTGATGATCCCCATCGTCATCCAATTGGCACTGCGCCTGAACATGTCGCCGTCCAAGCTGCTGATGCCGCTGAGCTATTTCACCATCTTGGGCGGCATGATCACGCTGATCGGCACCTCGACCAACCTGCTGGTCGATGGTGTGGCGCGTGAACAGGGCATGGAGCCTTTCACCATTTTCGAGATCGCGCCCGTCGGGATCGCGATCACGTTGGCGGGTATCGCCTATTTCGCGGTGCTGGGCAAAAAGCTGTTGCCGGACCGCACCTCGCTTGCCGGGTTTCTGGGTCAGCGGCGCGAGATGAAATATTTCACCGAGGTCGCCATCCCCGAAGATAGCAGCCTTGTCGGCCAGAACGTGACCGAGATCGCGATGTTCAAGCGCGAGGCGGTTCGGCTGATCGACGTGCTGCGGGGCGACGCATCGCTGCGCCGCAACCTGTCCGAGGTGGTGCTGGAACCGGGCGACCGGGTGGTGCTGCGTTCGGAAATGGCCGACCTGCTGGAGATGCAGGGCAACAAGAACCTGCAGATGGTCGATAAGCTTTCCTCGGTCGCGACGGAAACGGTTGAGGTGCTGATCTCGCCCGGTGCGCGTCTGGTCGGGCGGCGTCTGGGCGATATGCGTCTGCGCCGCCGTTACGGCGTCTACGTGCTGGCCGCCCATCGCCGCAGCCAGAATATCGGGCGGCAGCTTGACGATCTGGTGGTGCGCGTCGGCGATACGCTTTTGCTGGAAGGCGCGCCCGAAGACATCGCCCGCCTTGCCGCCGACATGGAGCTGCTGGACGTGTCGCGCCCCGCCGCGCGGCCCTATCGTCGTGGCAAGGCGCCGATCGCAATCGCCTGTCTGCTGTCGGTGGTGACGCTGGCCGCATTCGACGTGGCACCGATTCAGGCGCTGGCCTTCATGGCTGCTGCGGTGGTCCTGATCACCCGCTGCGTCGATGCCGAAGAGGCGTTTTCCTTTGTGGACGGTCGCCTGCTGGCGATGATCTTTGCCATGCTCGCCGTGGGTGAGGCGCTGGAATATACCGGCACGGTCAATCTGATTGTGGACAATGTGGCACCCTGGCTGAAAGGTCTGCCGCCCTTCTTCACGCTGATCGCCATCTATTTCCTGGGTCTGATCATGACCGAGGTGCTGTCGAACAACGCCGTGGCCGTCCTGCTGACACCCATCGCCATCGCGCTGGCCAAGTCGCTGGGCCATGATCCGCGCGCCTATGTGGTGGCGGTCATGTTCTCGGCGACGGTCGCGTTTGCCACGCCCATCGGCTATCAGACCCACATGATGGTCTATGGTCCGGGCGGCTACAAATTCTCGGATTTCGTGAAGGTTGGCGTGCCGCTGGACATCATCTGCGGCATCGTGGCCTGCCTGACGATCCCGCTGTTCTGGCCGCTTTAGGCGAAACTGGCGCGCACGGCAGCTTCGGCCTTGGCCGCAAGCGTCTTGCGCGTTTCACCGGCGACCTGGATCGGGGGATGCAGATGCACCGTCACGCTGCCCTGACGGCGGCGTGACAGCACGGCCAGCAGATGCGGCCCAAGCCCCATATCGCCGAACCAGCCATAGAAGCGCGGATCTTCGCCCGCAGGGGCGTGATAGACCGCGCTCATCGGTTGGATGGCAAGGTCTTGGGGCAAAGCGGGGTCCATGAAGCCCTGAAACAGCGTAGGCTTGAAGGGCAGGACGCGGCGGCCATCGGTGCTGGTGCCTTCGGGAAAGAACAGCAGGCGGTGTCCAGCGCGGGTGCGGCTGGCAAATTCCAGTGCCTGCTGGCGGGCCAGCTTGGGGTCGCGGGTGACGAAATGCGTGTTGGTGACGCGGGTCAGGATATTGATGCCCGGCCAGCCAGCCACCTCGGATTTCGAGACGAAGAACACCGGCATCGCAGCATTCAGCACAAGGATGTCCAGCCAGCTTGAATGGTTTGCGACCACTGCACCGGGCCCGTGCATCGGCTGGCCTTCGCGGTGGCAGCACAGGCCCATGATCCACAGGCACAGCCGGCACACACCCTGCACCCAAGGTCCGGTCAGCGGGCGGCGCGGGCCGGTGAACAGCCGTTCCACCCAGCGCAGCGGCAGGATCAGGATGACGCCCAGCAGCAGGACCGAGACGATGCCAAACCCGCGCGTCGCGATCAGAAACCAGCCCAGCGGGCCGGGACGCGGCAAGGGCGGCGGCGGCACATCGCTGCGCCAGGCACCTCGATACCCGGCCTCGGCCTCGACCGATGCCTCGCTCATTGGCCCTGCCGACGGGTTTCGTAGAAATTGCGGTGCTTTTGCGACATTGCGGCGGTATCCACCATCAGGAACACGTCGGTCGTGTTGAATTCGCGGTCCAGATATGCGCCTTCGCCGATGCTGCCGCCGATCCGCAGATAGGCCTTGATCAGCGGAGGCATGGCCACCATCGCCTCGCGCCGGTCAAGCTGGTCGGCGGGGATCAGGTCCATGTCCTGAAAGCCTGTCGCATGGGCCTTGGGGCGGATGGTTTCGGGTGCCAGATGGTTGTGATGCAGCCATGCCAGCGATTGCGCCAGCGGTGCGACATCCGTGCCGTGAAAGGACGCGACGCCGAACAGGATCTGGATTTCCCGTGCAAGCACATATTCGGCCAAGGCGTTCCACAGCAGGAACATCCCCGGACCACCGCGGAAGTCCCTGTCCATGCAGGACCGGCCCAGTTCCAGCAGCGAACGGCCCGATCGGCGCAGCGGGTCCAGATCATATTCGCTGTCGCAATAAAAGCGCCCGAACCCGGCGGCGCGCGCGCCGGGCAGCAGGCGATAGACGCCGACGACATGATCCAGATCAGCCTTGCTGCGGCGGTTATCCACCAGCACCAGATGATCGACCACGGCGTCGAATTCGTCGCGTTCCAGCCGCAGCTCGTGATCGACAAGTGGACCGTCGCCGCCCAGTTCTTCGACAAAGACCCTGTAGCGCAGGCGCTGCGCTGCCATCAGGTCCGCCTGATCCGTGGCCAGCCGCGTTTCGAAATACGAACTTTCGGGCGTCATCTTAAGGCAAGGCACCTGATTGGGTTATGGTTCGCAACCGTGTAGGCGGGCCAGCGACACAATGCAACATGCGCGACCCTTTGGCAGGGCTTTGCGCGCATCTGTAGAATTGACTCAGCCAAAAGTTGCAATAAACTTCAATTGTCTGCTTCAGGAGTTGCTCGTGACAAGCTCAAGGCTGACGTGGCGCCCGTCCACGACCTGCTTGCCCGCATTTGCGAAATTGACCGTGATACGATCTCCGATGCGGGACTGAACCTGACCCGTGCCCCATTCAGGCGCGCCGGGGTGGCGCACGATCATTCCGGGCTCAAGGATTTCATTCATCTTATTCGCCCTTCTGCGGCAATTCTTTTAGGCTAACTCATTCATGGACGATCTGACTTTCTACCGCAACTCGCCCGCCGCAGACCTGATCGATGCCGACAAGCTGGCGGCGATGGTCAGTTCGCGCCTGTGCCACGATCTTGTGTCACCGCTTGGCGCAATTGGAAACGGATTGGAACTGTTGCAGATGTCGGGCGAATTCCCCGGCATCGGCAAAAGCCCGGAACTGCAGCTGATCGCAGAAAGCGTCGAGGCGGCGCGTGCCCGTATCCGGTGGTTCCGCGTGGCCTTTGGTGCGGCAGCCGAGGGTCAGCGGCTTGGGCCGAATGAACTGGCCGCCTTGCTGGGTGATATGGAAAAAGCCGGACGCCTGCGCATCCGCCTTGAGGCCGAGGGCGATCTGCCCCGGTCCGAGGCGCGCATGATCCTGCTGGCGGCGATGTGTCTGGACACCGCGATGCCATGGGGATGCAGCGTTCTGGTCTGTCGGGGGGCCGTGGGCTGGCGACTGGTCGCCACCGCCAGCCGGATCAAGCCTGACACAGCCTTGTGGTCCTGGCTGGATGCCGGTCCGGGCGAGCGACCAGAACCAGCGCCGTCCGAAGTGCATTTCCCGCTATTGGCAGGCTTCGCCGCAAAGGCGCAGCGCAAGCTGCATTGGGAACTGGACGAAACCGGCGGAGAAATTTCGTTTTAATTGCGCGCGACGGCTCGGGCGATGCGCTTGGCCCATGACGGCGGGGCGTCGGGCACATCATCAAGCAGGCGTGATAGGGCGGCGGTCCCGGCGTCCGGGTCCAGGGTCAGCAGCGCCAGACAGGCTTCTAGCCGCAGCTTTGGCACGGCATCGCGTGCCAGTTCCTGCAGGATAACCACCGCGCGCGGCGCATGATGCGCTGCTGCGGCACTGGCAAGGCTAAGCCGATAGCGGGGCGATGCGTGCCGCGCCGCCCGGTGCATCCGCCGGATACGGCCCGCGTCCAGCCGTCGCTGCACCAGCATCGTCGATATGGTGCCGATGCCCCCGGCCTCGGCAACCACGCCCGTCGCGGGGTGGCCGCCATGGGGCAGGGCCACCGCTTTCAGGTGCGGAAACGCCGCCCTGATGCGCTGGACATGGGCGCGGTCGGCCGGGATCGTGGGATCGTAGATCACGACGCCACGCAGCGCGGTGTCCCCCCGCGCTTCGGGCAAGGGCATGTCGCGGCCGATGCGCGCGAATTTCTCGTGTCTGCCGGGGTCGTAGGGCGCGATTGCCGGGTCGATCGAATATTGCGGCGACACCGCCAGAACGCGGCGCAGATGCGCAGCGCGGGAATAAAGCAACGCACCATAGCCGCCCATCGAAAAGCCTGTGGCGCAGACATCCGCATAGCCCACTGTTGCCGCATCCAGCGCCGCCGCAAGGGCGTCGCTGGTATCGGACAGGAACCAGTCACGCCGCGCGGTCTGCACGGTCAGCGCGTCGATCCCCAGCCGTTCGGCAAAGCGCGGGCAGGTCGTGGGCTCATAGCCGTTCATCACGTCGCGCCCGGCCTCGAAGCAGACCACGGCGCGGTCGCTGCCACCGGGCGCCGCGAACAGCGTGACCCGGTGGTTGCCGTCTTCGTGCAGACGCCGGGCCTGCCTTGCGGTCGGACCCGGCGGTGCCGTATCAGTCGCGGATCGTGCCATCGCCGGTGACCAGATATTTGAAGCTGGTCAGCTGCTCGGCGCCCACGGGGCCGCGCGCGTGCATCTTGCCCGTGGCGATGCCGATTTCCGCACCCATGCCGAATTCGCCGCCATCCGCGAACTGGGTCGAGGCGTTGCGCATCAGGATCGCGCTGTCCAGACCCTTGAAGAAGCGTTCGGCAGTCGCATCATTTTCAGTCAGGATGGATTCCGTATGCCCCGAGCCATAGCGGCGGATATGGGCCATCGCTTCGTCCACACCATCGACCAGTTTGACGGCGATGATCTTGTCCAGAAACTCCTGCCCGAAATCAGAGGGGTCGGCCTTGATCGTGCCGGCGGTCTTGGCCAACTCGCCATCGGCGCGCACCTCGACCCCGGCATCCAGCAGATCGCGCAGCAGCACGTCGCCATGCTTGGTGTAGAACTGCCAGTCGATCAGCAGACATTCCGCCGCACCGCAGATGCCGGTGCGCCGCGTCTTGGCGTTCAGCACGACACGCCGCGCCTTTTCCAGATCGGCATCGCGGTCGGCATAGACGTGGCAGATGCCTTCCAGATGCGCAAAGACAGGGACACGGGCTTCCTTCTGGACCAGTCCGACCAGACCCTTGCCGCCGCGCGGCACGATCACGTCGATCAGCCCCTGGGCACGCAGCATGGCCGCCACCGCCTCGCGGTCGCGGGTGGGGACAAGCTGGATCGCGGCTTCGGGCAAGGCCGCCTGACGCAGCCCGGTGGCCAGCGCGCGGTGGATTGCGCCCGAACTGTTCAGGCTTTCCGAACCGCCGCGCAGGATGACCGCATTGCCCGATTTCAGCGCCAGGGCTGCGGCATCCGCGGTCACATTGGGACGGCTTTCATAGATCACGCCGATCACGCCAAGGGGCGTGGCGACCCGCTGGATATGCAGCCCGTTGGGGCGATCCCATTCGGTCAGAACCTTGCCCACCGGATCTTCCTGCGCGGCAACCGAACGCAGCCCTTCGGCCATGGCGCGGATGCGGGCGGTGTCCAGCTTGAGCCGGTCCAGCATGGATGGCGAAAGACCTTTCTCCTCGGCGAAATGCATGTCTTCGGCATTGGCGTCCAGGATCTCGTCCTTGGTGGACAGGATCGCGTCGGCAGCACCGATCAGGGCGGCATGCTTACGCTCGGCCGTGGTCTGGGCCAGCACGGCGGCGGCATCGCGCGCCTTGGCACCCAGATCCGCAATCAGCGCATCGGCGTCAGAGGTGGTCAGGTCTTTCATGTGATCGTTCCCTTTCATGCGCAAACAGATAGGCGCGGGCGCATCGGAAAACCAGCGATAAAGGGAAAGCGCAGGATTCTGTTGCCAGGTTCCTGCCGACCCCGCCTGCCGCGGCTAAGCGACAGGACTTAAGTTTCGGTTACCCGAGCTGCTTACGCAGCCAGAGCGACCGGAGCACGGTTGTCGTTGGCAACTGTACAATTTGCACCGATATCGGTGGTAGCTCACCGAGACAAAGCAAACATCTTTAGACGTTCGTCGATCCTGTTTCGACCCCATTTGCCCCCAACGAGGGAGTTTTGGTGGAGTCGCCGGGTACCGCCCCCGGGTCCGATCCGCTTATTACATGCGCGTTTATGTCCATAGTCCGGGCGAACCCGAACAGGCAGAATATAAGGGTGGTGCCGAGGTGGCGCAAGGGTGACAGAACATGGGTTAACCATGTTCCCACGGCGTTCATGTTTTGACCCGTTCAGTGCAGTTCTTCAACCGCAAGTAGAAGAAACGGAACGAAAAAGGGGAACGCAATCGCGTTCCCCAATAATTGCTGGGCTTGCGGCAGGAACATCGTTGAACGTGCCCCGCCACAGATGCCGCGATCAGAACCCGGCCTTGATCTTCTCGAATTCCTGCAGCTGACGCTCGCGCTGCTGCGGGTCGTTCGGGGTCTGGGCAAGGATCGGGGCGCTGACCTCGGACAGGCCTTCCTTCACCGCGGGTTCGTCCTTGATGGTTTCCATCGCAGCGGTCGAGGTGTGGCCGTAACCGATGGTGTCCAAAAGACCTTTCGCAGCCGTCGGGGCCAGCCATGCGTTGATGAAGTCATAGGCTTTTTCTTCGCTGCCCGGACCGTTCTTCAGGTTGATGAACCCACAGAAGAAGGTCGATGAGCCCTCGGTCGGTGCGCGCTGAAAGCCCACCGGGAAGCCGTCGTTTTCCAGCAGCACGACGCCGTCATTCCACGACCATGCCACATCCACCGCGCCCGATGCCATCAGTTGCGCCTGTTCCGACGGGTCGGCCCAATAGGCTGCGACGTTCTGATGGGCCTGACGCAGCCATTCTGCGGCGGCGGTAAACTGTTCGTCGGTCACCTTGGTCCAGTCGGTGGTGCCTGTCGCCAGATAGGCCAGCGCCCAGACATCATCCGCCGAATCGGGCAGGCTGGTGCGGCCCTGATATTTCGGATCGACAAAGACGTTCAGGCTGGCCACGTCCTCGGGGGGCACGTTGTCCTTGTTATAGGCGATGGCGGTCGCGCCCCAATCGGTCGGGATATACCAGACGCCGCTGTCATCCTTGAAGATGGGCGAGTCCAGGAAGCGCGGGTCGATCGTCGAGAATGCCGGGATCTTGGACACGTCCCACGGCTCGATCAGGCCGGCATCGCGGTATTTCGACACCATCTGCGAACAGGGATGCGCGACGTCCGCCTTGAACCCCGAGGCGAGCTTTTGATACGCCTCATCGTCGTCGCCGTAAAAGGCGTAGGTCGGGCTGTCGCCGTATTTTTCGACATAGCCCTGAAAGATGGAAGGTTCCTCGAACCCGGCCCAGTCGAAGACCGTCAGTTCGGGATCGGCTGCAAAGGCAGGCGCGGCAAAGGCCGAGCCGAATACCAGGGCAATGGCAGAGGAGCGCAGAAGTTTCATCTGGGACCTTATGGATAAACGGGTGGCAGGTATGCACGGAACGCTAACGGCAGCGCGCCACCCCCGCAAGCATTCGCAGGCATTTCAGGTGCATGTTCTGTCGTGACTGCCCGGTGAAAGGGCGCAGCCTACCAGCGACCCGACGCGCCGCCGCCCCGCGACGATCCGCCGCCAAAGCCTCCGCCGCCGCCGTGCGGGCCGGGGCCGCGATAGTCGCGGTTGCGTTCCTGCCGCAAAAGTTCGCCCGCCGCGCCGTAATAGGCGATGCGGGGCAGGGCGCCCGAGCGGCTTTCCTGCCAGCCGCAATGCGGACAGTGGCGCGTGATCTGCTGGGCTGCGACCATATGTCCGCCGTCCGGCAAGGGCTGGCGTTCCGGCGTGCGCTGGGTGGTGACGCCGCTGCGGTTGCATTGCGGGCAGCGCCGCCTGCGCCACGCCTTGCGCGCGATGGCCAAAAGGATCGCACCAAAGGCCGCAAAGGCTGCAAGCCCCGTCCAGTCGCGCGACGATTCGCGGGCTGTCACGGGATTGCCCGCCGCGACGGGGCGGGCGATCAGGCGGATGATGTCATCGGTCGTTTGCCGGATGCCCGCCGATGCCTGATCCTTGCGCATGGCGGGCAGCAGCGTGCCGCGCATGATGTCCTGCGCCAGAATGTCAGCTTCGGGCGAATAGCCGCGGCCCAGTTCGATCCGCGCCTCGCGGTTGGCTGACAGCACCAGCAGCATGAAGCCGTCATTGCGCGCGGCGTCCCCTACGCCCCAGTGGTTGAACAGCCGGGTCGCGAAAGGCTCCAGCCCGTCCGTGCCGCCATAGCGCGCGCGGTCGGTCAGCGTGACGACCGTGCCCTGCACGCCCGTCTGATCGCGCAGATCGGTCAAGGCGCGTTCCAGCACGCGGGCGTCATCGGCGGTCAGCAGGCCCGCGAAGTCGTTGACCGTGGTGGACCGCCATTCAGGCAGATCCTGCGCCACGGCCTGCACGGCCAGCCCCAGCGTCAGCACCAGCAGGGCCAGCAGACGGCGCATGGATCAGCCCGCCAGAATGTCGGGGCCGCCGACGATCCTGGCATCGGGCGTGCCAATGACAGCATCGTCGCGCCCCACGAAATCCACCGCTCGCAGGATGGTCTGGATCGCGGCAATGCGCGCGCGGCGTTTGTCATCGGCGCGGATCACCGTCCAGGGTGCGATGCCCGAATGGCTGCGCGCCAGCGTGTCGCGGATCGCATCGCTGTAATCGTCCCACTTCGCCAGCCCGTCCACGTCGATGGAACTTAGCTTCCACTGCTTCAGCGGGTCTGCCTCGCGGTCAAGGAAACGCAGCAACTGTTCGGCCCGGCCGACATTCAGCCACAGCTTGACCAGCGTGACGCCATCATCGACCAGCATGTTTTCGAAATGCGGAAGCTGGCGAAAGAACGTCTCGCGCTGCGCGTCGGTCGAAAAGCCGAAGACCTTTTCGACGACGCCGCGGTTATACCAGCTGCGGTCGAACAGCGCGATTTCACCCGCGCCGGGCAGCCAGTCGGCATAGCGCTGGAAATACCATTGCCCCGCTTCGCGTTCGCTGGGCTTGGGCAGCGCCACGATATAGGCCGAACGCGGGTTCAGGTTTTCCCGCACCCGCTCGATCGTGCCGCCCTTGCCGGCTGCGTCGCGGCCTTCGAACAGGACCACGATGCGCTTGCCGGTATGGATCACGTCGCGCATCAGGCGCACCAGTTGCAGTTGCAACGCCTCCATATGCGCGTCGTATTCCTTGCCCTTCATCTCCTCGGGGTATGGATAATCCGGGTTCAGGATCTTCTTGCCATCGGCCCCCTTGACCGCCTTGCGGAGATCATCGGGCGCGTCATGTTCGAAAAACCGCGTGATCGCGCCGACATAGGGCAGGTCGGGGTGATGCTCCGTCAGTGCCTTGTCGTCCTTGCCCATGTCACTCGCCCCCGATTTTGGCCATGTCGTAATAGGTGGTCTGATAGATCTCGTTGATCCAGTTACCGTAAAGCAGATGCGCGTGACTGCGCCAGCGGTTGGTCGGCGCCAGACGCGGATCGTCGTCCGGGTAATAGTTCACCGGCACGTTGATTTCCTTGCCGGCCACCACGTCGCGGTCGTATTCGTCCTTCAGCGTGGTGCTGTCATATTCGAAATGGTTGAACACATACAGCGCCCGCCGACCCGCATCCTCCAGCAGGCACGGGCCCACCTGATCCGAGGCGATCAGCGTGCGCAGGCCCGGTGCTGCGTCCACCTCGTCCTGGCGCACCTCGGTCCAGCGGCTGACGGGCACCAGCACATCATCCGAAAAACCCCGCAGATAGGGCGAGGCCGGGGCCAGATTGCGATGCCGGAAGCAGCCGAAAGCCTTGTGGTCCAGCGGATGCTTTTTCAGCCCGTTGAAATGCCACGCCATCGCCATGCCGCCCCAGCAGACGCCAAAGGTCGAATGCACATGGCTTTGCGTCCATTCGAACACGCGGGTCAATTCGTCCCAATAGGTCACCTGATCAAAGGGCAGATGCTCGATCGGGGCGCCGGTGATGATCAGGCCGTCGAACTTCTCGCCGGTGGCCTCGACCTCGCGGAAGGTGCGGTAAAAGCTTTGCAGGTGATCGGCGGCGGTGTTGCGGCTTTCGTGGTCCGACATCCGGATCAGCTGAAAGTCGATCTGCAACGGCGTCGCGCCTATCAGGCGGGCGAACTGGTTTTCGGTCTGGATCTTCTTGGGCATCAGGTTCAGCAACCCGATGCGCAAAGGGCGGATGTCCTGCATCGCCGCGCGACCCGGCGACATGACCATGACGCCTTCGTTCGACAGGATGTCAAAGGCGGGCAGGTCATTGGGCAGGGTAATCGGCATCTCAGGCGTCCTTTCGTTCGATTGCCTTGGCGATCAGTTCGTTCAGATCGTCGGGGGTTCTGACTTCGGCGACTTCCTCGGCCAGAATGGTGACACCGCGCCGGGCCATGGCGGCGTAGCGCGGCTGGCGGTGGGCCAGCGCGCGGGCATAGGTCCAGCGGATGAAATCGTCGGGGTTGACCTGTTCGGCCTCAAGCCCCTTTTCAACCCGGTATGAGGTCCACGCGCGGTCCAGAAACTCGGGCTGGTAATACATCGGCTTTGGCGCGCGATCAAAGCGGCGCACCAGTTCGGCCGTATGCGCGTCGCTGCCCTTGATCCAGATCATCAGCATGTCGCGGGACAGCGCGTCCAGCACCGGGTCGCTGTCGGCAAGCGGGTCCACCACCTCGCAGATCGAGCCGCCGCTGTCGCAGACGAAATGCGGAATGCCGTAGATCTCCTGACCGCGGCGGATGAAATGCCCGCTGTCCAGCAGCGACGCGATCTCGGCCATGCGATGCTGGTCCTGACGGCGCATGTATTCGTCAAAGGGCAGGCCGCCCCGCGTCTCGCTGCCGGGTTTGCCCAGATAGGTCGAAAGCGGCGCCAGATTGTCGAAGGTGATGTTGCTGGCGATATAGACCGAATCCGACAGCAGCAATTCGCGCAGGAACGGCACCTTCATTGCTTCGCGCTTGAAGTTGTCGGCGATCAGTTCGCCCATGTAGCGCGTGCCGATGCGGTAATCGACCGAATAGTGGAACCATTGCCCGGACCCGCGCAGCATGGTGGCCAGAAACGTCTTGCCAAGGCCCGACATGCCAAAGAAAAGCACCCGCTTTTTCGGGGCAGACAGCCATTCGGCGCGGGTCTTGTAAAGCATGGGCCATCCTTTGCGCGGTCTGGCGATAGTTAAAGGCCCGCCGCGCAAGATAAAAGGCCCGTCAACCGCATCGAGCCAGCACATTAATGATTCCGCTGTAGCGCCAAGGCCACAATCGCGCTATGATTCGACCCAGACCCGGCAAACGGGCAGCCCCATCCGGGGCATTGGCAGAGGCAGTGACGGCGGTATTTCCATGACCGAGATGGTCTTTGGCACCACGCCCGTGCGGGCTGGTGATCCGATTCTTCCACGTTGGTGGCGCACGGTGGACCGATGGTCGCTGGCCTGTGTGCTGGGACTGTTTGCGATGGGGCTTCTTTTGGGACTGGCGGCATCCGTGCCGCTGGCCGAAAAGAACAACCTTCCGCAATTCTATTACGTCTCGCGGCAGGCGGTGTTCGGCGGCATGGCGATGGTGGTGATGCTGATCGTCTCGACCTTCTCGCCCAAGCAGGTGCGCCGGATCGGGGTGTTGGGCTTCATGGTCGCCTTTGCGGTCGTGCTGGCGCTGCCCTTTATCGGCACCGACTTCGGCAAGGGTGCAGTGCGATGGCTGCGACTGCCCGGCGGCATGTCGGTCCAGCCGTCCGAGTTCCTGAAGCCCTGTTTCGTCGCGATCTGCGCCTGGTTCATGGCCGCAAGCCAGTCGGTGGGCGGCCCGCCCGGACGCAGCTATTCGGCGGGCATTGCCGGGGCGGTCGTGATCCTTTTGGCCTTGCAGCCCGATTTCGGTCAGGCCTCGCTGGTGCTGTTTTCGTGGTGCGTGATGTATTTCATCGCGGGCGCCCCGCTGACGCTTTTGTTCGGCGTGCTGGGCACGGCGGTCGCGGGCGGCTTTTTCGCCTATAACGCCTCCGAACACTTTGCCCGCCGGATCAACGGCTTTCTGGCGGCCGAGGTCGATCCGCGCACCCAGATCGGCTATGCTACCAACGCCATTCAGGAAGGCGGCTTCTTTGGTGTGGGTGTCGGCGAAGGCTCGGTCAAATGGTCGCTGCCCGACGCGCATACCGATTTCATCATCGCCGTCGCAGCCGAGGAATACGGCCTGATCATGGTGCTGGCGATCATCGCGCTTTACATGACGGTGGTGTTTCGTTCGCTGATGCGGCTGCGCGACGAACGCGATCCCTTTGCCCGGATCGCGGGCACGGGTCTGGCCTGCGCCTTTGGCGTGCAGGCGCTGATCAATATGGGCGTCGCGGTGCGGCTGCTGCCCGCCAAGGGGATGACGCTGCCCTTTGTCAGCTATGGTGGTTCGTCGGTCATCGCATCGGGGATTGCGGTGGGGATGCTGCTTGCGCTGACCCGCTCGCGTCCGCAGGGGCTGATGGGCGACGTTCTGGGACGGGGTCGTTCGTGAACCAGCCGCTTTGCCTGATTGCCGCCGGCGGAACCGGCGGCCACATGTTCCCCGCCCAATCGCTGGCCGAGGTGCTGCTGTCGCGCGGCTGGCGCGTCAAGCTGTCCACCGACGAACGCGGTGCGCGCTATGCCACTGCCTTTCCCGAGGCGGTGACGCGCGAAATCGTCAGCTCGGCCACCACGGCGCGGGGCGGGGCGGTCGCGAAACTGGCCGTGCCCCTGCGCATCGGCGCGGGCGTCCTGTCGGCCATTCGCGGGATGCGGGCCGATCCGCCCGCCGTTGTCGTGGGCTTT
Organism: Paracoccus laeviglucosivorans; assembly: GCF_900182695.1. Lineage (GTDB taxonomy): Bacteria > Pseudomonadota > Alphaproteobacteria > Rhodobacterales > Rhodobacteraceae > Paracoccus > Paracoccus laeviglucosivorans. Next base: position 258,077 of record NZ_FXTK01000004.1, on the reverse strand, counting down.
GGCGGCTATCCGACCATTCCCGCCATGTCCGCCGCGCTGGCCCTGCGCATTCCGCGCATGATCCATGAACAGAACGGCGTCATGGGGCGCGTCAATATGGCCTTTGCCCGCCGCGTGGACCGCGTGGCATGCGGCACATGGCCCACGCAATTGCCGCCGGGCGTGACCGGCATCCATACGGGAAACCCAGTCCGCGCGGCGGTGCTGGATCAGGCGGGCGCGCCCTATGCCGGGCCCGCCGACGATGAAACGCTGCATGTGCTTGTCATCGGCGGCAGTCAGGGCGCGCGCGTGCTGTCGGACGTCGTGCCCACGGCCATCGCGGATCTGCCCGACGACATGCGCCCGCGCCTTTCGGTCAGCCATCAGGCCCGCGCCGAAGACGGCATCCGCGTGACCGAGGCTTATGCGAAAGCCGGTATCCGCGCCGAGGTGAAGCCGTTCTTTGACGATGTGCCGCAGCGGCTGGCGCAGGCGCAACTGGTGGTCAGCCGGGCAGGGGCATCCTCGATCGCGGACATCACCGTGATCGGGCGTCCGGCCATCCTGATCCCCTTTGCCGCAGCCACCGGCGATCACCAAAGCGCCAACGCCCGCGCCTTGGCCGAAAGCGGTGCCGCCAGCGTTCTGCCGGAATCCGTGCTTGACGCGGACAGCCTGAAACGCGACATGCATGAAATTCTTTCCGACAGCGCCCGCGCCACCCAGATGGCAGCCGCGGCGCTAACGCTCGCCCGCCCCGACGCGGCCGAGCGCCTTGCAGAACTGGTAACGGAACTTCAGCGATGAACGCAGCGACCAAACTTCCGGGCGAGCTTGGCCCCATTCACTTCGTCGGCATTGGCGGCATCGGCATGTCGGGCATCGCCGAAGTCCTGATGACGCTGGGCTATGACGTGCAGGGGTCGGACGCCAAGCGGTCCAAGATCACCGACCGGCTGGAAACTTTGGGCGCCACCATATTCGAGGGCCAGCGCGCCGAAAATATCGGCGAGGCGGGCGTGGTCGTCATCTCGACCGCGATCAAAAAGGGCAACCCCGAACTTGAGGAAGCCCGCCGCCGTGGCCTGCCCATCGTGCGCCGCGCCGAAATGCTGGCCGAACTGATGCGGATGCGTTCCAATGTCGCGGTTGCCGGGACGCATGGCAAGACGACCACCACGACCATGGTGGCGACGCTGCTGGACGCGGGCGGCTTTGATCCTACGGTGATCAATGGCGGCGTGATCCACGCCTATGGCTCGAACGCGCGGGCGGGCGCCGGCGAGTGGATGGTGGTCGAGGCCGACGAATCCGACGGCAGCTTCAACCGCCTGCCCGCGACCATCGCTATCGTGACGAATATCGACCCCGAGCATATGGAGCACTGGGGCAGCTTCGACGCGCTGCGCAAGGGCTTTCATGATTTCGTCTCGAACATCCCGTTCTACGGGCTGGCCGTTTGCTGCACCGACCACCCCGAGGTGCAGTCGCTGGTGGGCAAGCTGACCGACCGTCGCGTCGCTACCTTCGGCTTCAACGCGCAGGCCGATGTGCGTGCGATCAATCTGCGCTATGAAAACGGCATCGCGCATTTCGACATCGCCCTGCAGGGCGAGGCCGAGATCAACGATGGCGAGATCCCGGTGATCGAGGGCTGCACCCTGCCTATGCCCGGCGATCACAACGTCTCGAACGCCTTGGCCGCCGTCGCCGTTGCCCGCCATCTGGGCATGAAACGCGCCCAGATCCGCGACGCGCTGGCGAAATTCGGCGGCGTCGGTCGTCGCTTTACCCGCGTGGGCGAGGTGAACGGCGTCACCATCATCGACGATTACGGCCACCACCCCGTCGAAATCGCCGCCGTGCTGAAGGCCGCGCGTCAGGCGACCAAGGGCCGCGTCATCGCCGTGCATCAGCCGCACCGCTATACGCGCCTGTCGAACCTGTTCGACGATTTCTGCACCTGCTTCAACGAAGCAGATGTGGTGGCCATCGCCGAAGTCTATTCGGCGGGCGAGGAACCGATCCCCGGCGCGTCGCGCGACGATCTGGTGGCCGGTCTGATCGCTCACGGCCACCGCCATGCCCGCGCCGTGATCGATGAGGCCGATCTGGCCCGTCTGGTCCGCGAACAGGCGCGCCCCGGCGATATGGTGGTCTGCCTTGGGGCGGGGACCATCTCGACCTGGGCCAATGCGCTACCTGAAAGGCTGTCGGAGAAAGCCGCGTGATCCAATATGCCAACCATCCCGGCGTTGCGGCACTCGCGGCGACCATCTGGGCCTTGCTTGCCTGCCTGCTGCCGCTGGTTGCGCTGAGCTGGCGCCACTTGGCGGTCTGGGGGCTGGTGTTCTGCGGCGTGCCGGTGCTGGGCTGGCTGACCTATCTGTGCGGTCCGGGCTTTGGCGTGCTGTTCTTGGCGCTTGGCCTGTCGGTGCTGGTCTGGCCACCGCTGGATGCGATGCGCCGCCGCCGCGGGGCGCTTTGATCGAATGGAGATCGCGGCCCTTATCGCGATCACGATTTTTGCCCTTTACGCGCTGATCGGCGCCGGCAGGGCGCAAAGCCTGCAACCCCGCCGCATCGTGCTGCCCGTCGGCACGGCCTTGGGCGCGGCGCTCGCTTGCTACCTGATCGGCGAAACCAAGACAGCCGGATTTCTGGCGGGGATCATTGGCGTTCTGGGCATGATCATCATGCTGATCGCCGCAGCCGGGCTGACGATCGGCTGGCTGACCGTTCAGGCCCCCATGCGTTTTCGCGTGATACCCAGCCGCAACTGGCCCGTCAGTTGGGATCTGATCGTGACTGCACTGTTGGGTGCTGCCTGCACCTTTTGCGCCGCCATCGAATAGGGTTTCGCGCCGCACGCCCGTTGACGCATCCCGCGCCGCTGACTAGGACCACGCCATGACATATCCGCTTCCGACCCCGCGCGGCGCGCTGACGCCGAACCGTTCTTTGGCCGACCTGACATGGCTGCGTGTTGGTGGTCCGGCGGATTACCTGTTCCAGCCCGCAGATCAAGACGATCTGGCGCAGTTTCTGGCCGCGCTGGACCCGGCGGTCGCGGTGTTTCCGATGGGTGTCGGCTCAAACCTGATCGTGCGCGATGGCGGTATCCGGGGCGTGGTGATCCGCCTTGGCCGCGGCTTCAACACAATTCAGATCGAGAGCGATGTCGTGACCGCAGGTGCGGCGGCGCTGGACGCCCATGTCGCGCGCAAGGCGGCCGAGGCGGGACGAGACCTGACATTCCTGCGCACAATTCCCGGCAGCATCGGCGGCGCGGTCCGCATGAATGCGGGCTGCTATGGCACCTATGTCGCCGATCATCTGGTCTCGGTCCGGGTCGCCACGCGCGGGGGCGAGATGCTGGACATTGCCGCAGCCGACCTGAAGCTGGCTTATCGCCATGCCGAAATCCCCGAAGGTTGGGTCTTGACCCAAGCCACCTTCCGCGCTGATGCGGGCGATCCCGCCGAACTTGCGGCCAGGATGGATGACCAGCTGTCGCGCCGCGATGCCAGCCAGCCGACCAAGGACCGCACCGCAGGATCGACTTTCCGCAATCCGGCGGGCTTTTCTTCGACCGGGCGGGCGGATGACGTGCATGACCTGAAAGCATGGTCGCTGATCGACGCGGCGGGTCTGCGCGGGCATCGGCTGGGCGGCGCGCAAATGTCTGAAAAGCACCCGAATTTCCTGACCAATGCAGATGGCGCGACCGCAGCCGAACTTGAGGCGCTTGGCGAATTCGTGCGCGAAAAGGTGCGCGAAAGCTCGGGCCACGACCTGCAATGGGAAGTCATCCGCGTGGGCGAGCCGTAAACCGCCCTTTCGCCTGCAAATTTTCGCCCGTCGCGCGAAAAGACCCTTTTGCGATCAAGGCCGAACGGCTATCCTGCCTGCATAGAAATACCCGGATCAACCGGGGCTATGAGGCAGAAACATTGGCGGGCAGGTCGAGCAGGACAGCCCCGAAAGTCGCAGTCCTGATGGGCGGACCCTCGGCCGAGCGCGAGGTGTCGCTTTCGTCGGGTCATGAGTGCGCGGTTGCGCTGCGGCAGGCGGGCTATGAAATCACCGAAATCGACGCGGGCAGGGATCTGCCTGCGCAACTGGCTGCCGCCGCGCCGGATGTGGTCTTCAATGCGCTGCATGGTCGCTGGGGCGAAGACGGCTGCGTTCAGGGCCTGATGGACTGGCTGGGCGTGCGCTATACGCATTCAGGTGTGCTGGCATCGGCTTTGGCGATGGACAAAAGCCGTGCGAAACAAGCCTTTCGTGAAGCGGGTCTGCCTGTCGTCGAAAGCCTGATCGCCGATGCCGCTGAGGTGCGTCAGCGCCATGTGATGCCGCCGCCCTATGTGGTCAAGCCCAATGACGAAGGTTCCTCGGTCGGGGTCTATATCGTGTATGACGGTGCGAACGCGCCGCCGCAGCTTTCCGACAAGATGCCCGCCCGCGTCATGGTCGAGACTTATGCGCCGGGCCGTGAACTGACGACCGCCGTGCTTGGCGACCGTGCGCTTGGCGTGACCGAGATCGTGACTTCGGGCTGGTATGACTATGATGCCAAATACAAGCCCGGCGGGTCGCGCCATGTCATCCCGGCAGATATTCCTGCCCAGATCACGGCGGCTTGTCTGGATTACGCCGTCCGCGCGCATGACGCGCTGGGATGTCGCGGCCTGTCGCGCACCGATTTTCGCTGGGACGAGGCGCGCGGTCTGGACGGGCTGATCATTCTTGAGGTCAATACCCAGCCCGGCATGACGCCCACCTCGCTTGCGCCGGAGCAGGCGGCGCATAGCGGCATGGATTTCCCCGCCCTCTGCGACTGGATCGTAAAGGAGGCGCTGTGCAGGGACTGAACCCATTCACCCGTGGTCAGGAACCCGGACGGCCTGCGCCCGTGCGTCACGCGCCCATGCGCCCCGCCCCGCAGGCCAAGGCAGCAGCTCCGCGTCGCGACCCTGCGCCGTCGCGGCTGGCCTATCGCCTGAACCGCATGATGCTACGCCCGCTGATCCGCCGTCTGGTGCGAATCGGCCTGCCTGCTTTCCTTGCTGCGATGGTGGCGGGCATCTGGCTGTCCGACGATACGCGCCGTGCGAACCTGTCCAGCAGCATCGACGGTCTGGTCGATCGTGTGCAGCACCGTGAAGCCTTCATGGTCCACGGCATGGAGATCGAGGGCGCGTCCGAAGTCGTTGACAAGGGCCTGCGCGCGATGCTGCCCGTGGATCTTCCTGCCTCAAGTTTCGAAATTGATCTGGAAAAACTGCGGGAACGTGTGCTGAAGCTTGATGCTGTCGAGGCGGTTGAGTTGCGTATCCAGCCGGGCGGCATTCTGTCCGCCGTGGTGACGGAACGTGTGCCCGCCGTGCTTTGGCGTCATGCGCGCGGGATCGAACTGCTGGACAAGACCGGGCACCGCGTCGCCTCGGCCACATCGCGCGATGTGCGCAGCGATCTGCCGATCATCGCGGGCGAAGGCGCCAACCGCGCCGCGACTGAGGCGCTGGCCCTGATCGACGCCGCCGGTCCCATCCTGCCGCGCCTGCGCGGTCTGGAGCGGGTGGGCGAACGCCGCTGGGACGTGGTGCTGGATCGCGGCCAACGCATCAAGTTGCCCGAAGACGGGGCGCTGCGCGCGTTCGAAAACGTGATCGCGACGGATCGCGCCAATGACATGCTGAAACGCGACATCACCGTCATCGACCTGCGCGAACAGTCGCGGCCCGTGGTGCAGATCGGGCTGGACGCGCAAAACGCCATCCGCCGCGCCCGTGGGCAGCAGGAAATCGGCCCGGACGGCAAACCAATCGACCCCGCGACCGATCCTGCGGGTAAGAACAAGACTGGAAGCAGCGCGAAGAAGACCGGCTAGGTCATTGAGAGGGCAGGGAAAATGAGGGATCTGTATCAAGGTCAGCGTGCGATGCGCAACATGCGCCGCCAAGCGATGCAGCGCGGCGTGATCGCGGTGCTGGACATCGGAACCTCGAAAATCGCCTGCCTTGTCCTGCAATTCGACGGGCCGGGCCAGTTTCGCGAAACCGATGGTGTCGGTCCGATGGCGGGGCAGTCGAATTTCCGCGTGATCGGGACCGCCCATACCCGTTCGCGCGGAATGCGCTTCGGCGAGATCGACAACATGGCCGAGACCGAGCGCGCGATCCGCACCGTCATCCAGTCGGCACAAAAGGTCGCAGGCGTGCGCGTGGATCATGTCATCGCCTGCGTTTCCGGCGCGCGTCCTGCGTCCTATGGGCTGGCGGGCGAAATCCGGCTGAATGCGGGCAAGGTCGCCGCCGATGACGTCGCACGTGTGCTGGCCGCCTGCGATGTTCCTGATTTCGGGCGGGGTCGCGAAGTGCTGCACGCGCAGCCGGTGAATTTCGCCGTGGACGGTCGTTCGGGGCTGTCCGATCCGCGTGAACATACAGGCGAAAAACTGGCGGTGGACATGCATGTGCTGACCATCGACGGCGATGCGGCGGGCAATCTGGTGCATTGCATCCGGCGCTGCGACATGGAGTTGGCGGGCGTCGCCTCGGCCTCCTATGCCTCGGGTCTTGCCGCGCTGGTCGAGGATGAGCAGGAGCTGGGCGCGGCCTGCGTCGATCTGGGCAGCGGCGCGACGGGCGTTTCGGTCTTTATCAAGAAGCACATGATCTTTGCCGACGCGGTGCGGTTCGGCGGCGATCTGATCACGATGGACATCGCCAAGGGGCTGCGCGTCAGCCATGCCGTGGCCGAGCGGCTGAAGACCCTGCATGGCGGGGTCGAGGCGACGGGCCGCGACGACCGCGAGATGATCGAACTGGGCGGCGAGACGGGGGATTGGGAAACCGACCGCCGCAGCATCAGCCGGTCCGACCTTATTGGCATCATGCGCCCGCGGGTCGAGGAGATTCTGGAAAAAGTCGCGGAATTGCTGGATGCGGCGGGCTTTGAATTCATGCCCTCGCGGCAGATCGTCCTGACGGGCGGCGGCAGTCAGATCCCCGGTCTGGATGTTCTGGCGGCGCGAATGCTGGGCCAGAACGTCCGCATCGGCAGGCCTTTGCGCATCCAGGGTCTCCCGCATAACGCGACTGCGCCGGGCTTTTCGTCGGCCATCGGTCTGGCGCTGCTGACCGCCCACCCGCAGGACGAGTGGTGGGATTTCGAAATGCCTGCAGAGGCTTATCCGGCGCGCAGTCTCAAGCGCGCTTATCGCTGGTTCAAGAGCAACTGGTAGTTGCAATCTGCCTTGATCCGGTGGTGGTGGGGCGGCCCGCCACCAGATGCTGGGGAATGGGCAAGATACCGCCGAAACAGGGTTAACAGAACGCCATATTTTGTGGCGTGTCTGTGTTTTTCGGGTGACGCTGAGGCAGAATCTGGATAGGCTTGAACCTATCACGGGGATTCGACCGGACGCCCATGTCCGGCGCAGAAAACAAGGCAGGCGAGACATGGAACGGCAGATCCACCTGATGCTGAACGACGAACAGGAACTGAAGCCGCGCATCACCGTCTTCGGCGTTGGCGGCGCAGGCGGCAATGCGGTCAACAACATGATCGACAAGCAGCTTGAGGGGGTCGAATTCGTCGTCGCGAATACCGACGCGCAGGCGTTGCAATCCTCGAAAGCGGAATCGCGCATTCAGATCGGTCCGAAAGTGACCGAAGGTCTGGGCGCCGGTGCGAAACCGTCGATCGGCGCGCAAGCCGCCGAGGAGACGATCGAAGACATCGTGGATCACCTGATGGGCGCGCATATGTGCTTCATCACCGCCGGCATGGGCGGCGGCACCGGAACCGGCGCGGCCCCGATCATCGCACAGGCCGCGCGCGAGATGGGCATTCTGACCGTCGGCGTCGTGACCAAGCCCTTCCAGTTCGAAGGCACCAAGCGGATGCGTCAGGCCGCCGAGGGCGTCGAGGAGCTGCAGAAGGTCGTCGATACGCTGATCATCATTCCGAACCAGAACCTGTTCCGTCTGGCGAATGAAAAAACCACGTTCACCGAAGCCTTCGCCATGGCCGACGACGTGCTGTATCAGGGCGTCAAGGGCGTGACCGACCTGATGGTCCGTCCCGGCCTGATCAACCTGGACTTCGCCGACGTCCGCGCCGTGATGGACGAGATGGGCAAGGCGATGATGGGCACCGGCGAGGCCTCGGGCGAGAACCGCGCCGTGCAGGCCGCCGAAAAGGCCATCGCCAACCCGCTGCTGGACGAGATCAGCCTGAACGGCGCCCGCGGCGTCCTGATCAACATCACCGGCGGCTATGACCTGACCCTGTTCGAGATGGACGAGGCAGCCGAGAAGATCCGCGAAAAGGTCGATCCCGAGGCGAACATCATCGTCGGCTCGACGCTGGACCCCTCGATGGAAGGTTCGATCCGCGTTTCGGTCGTGGCGACCGGCATCGACGCTTCGGCAGCGGAAGTTCCCGCGCCGCGTCGTGGCATGAAGGATCCGCTGACCCAGAATCCGACCATCGCCCAGAAAGAGGAAGAGCCGCAGATCCCGCCGCGCCGCGTCGTGACCGCAGCCGATCAGGCCGAAGCGCCCGCCGCCCGCATCCAGCAGCCCGCCCTGCGTGATGATGATGACATGCCCCGTCCGGCCTATCAGCCCGCCGATGCACGTCCCGCAGCCCCGTCCCAGGCCGATGCGCTGCAAGGCGACGGCGCGGGCTTCGTCGCGCCGCGTCGCGCCGCCGCCGCACCCGGCCAGCCGTCGGATGCCGTCATGCAGCGCTTGGCGCAAGCCGTGCAGCGCGCACCGGGGCAGGGTGCTGCGGCACAGCAGCCCGCACCGCGTCAGCAGGCTCCGGCAGCACCGCAGCAGCCGCAGCAAGCCCAGCCCGCGCAGGACGTTGCCAGCCGTGTGCAAAGCCGCATGGGCGGTCTTAGCCGGATGCTGGAGCGTATCTCGGGCCACGGCGAACAGCAGCAGCCCGCGCAAAAACCGGCAGCATCGACGCTGGCCGAGCGTGTGAATGAACGGGTCGCCGCACGTCGCAATACGGGCTTTGATGCCGGTTTCGACGATCTGGCAAGCCCCGATCGCAGCGATGAAAATGTCGAAATCCCGGCATTCCTGCGTCGCCAGGCGAACTGATCCGATCACAAGTTTTTCGGATGTTTCACGAAAGGGACCGCTTCGGCGGTCCTTTTTCATTATACATATCAGCATTTTGCCGCAGCGCAGCAAAACCTTGCCTGCAAGGGGGCGGCTTTGTTTCACCCCGTTACAATTCGTTAATTGAGAGTCCGGGGGGCCGCGCCTAACTCATCATCGTAAACCAAAAGGGCAAAGTCCCGGCGGCAGAACGATTCGAAGATTCAGGCAGGCAAGACCATGCAGACGACCATTGCTCAGAAAGCCCAGTTCCGCGGTGTAGGACTGCACTCGGGTGCAGCGGTGCGGCTTGCGATCCTGCCGGCTCCGGCGGATCACGGCATCGTCTTTGTGCGCAGCGATCTGGACGGCGCGCGGATCCCCGCGATCTGGAATGCCGTCACGCCGTCGCAGCTTTGCACGCTTCTGGATAACGGGCAGGGTGCCGCCGTCTCGACGGTCGAACATGTCATGGCCGCGCTGGCCGGAACCGGCATCACCAATGCCGTGGTCGAGGTGAACGGCCCGGAAGTGCCCATTCTCGACGGTTCCTCGGCGCCGTTCGTGCAGGGCATCATCGATGCAGGCATCCGTTATCAGGCCGAAGCGCCCCTGCGTGCGATCCGCGTACTGCGCGCGGTGCAGGTCGAACATGGCGAAGGCTTTGCCCGCCTGTCCCCCGCCGATCATCTGGAAATCCATTTCGACATCGACTTTGCCGATGCCGCGATCGGGCATCAGGAAAAGCAGCTGGACATGGCCAATGGCAGCTTTGTCCATGAACTGATGGACAGCCGCACCTTCTGCCGTCAGGCCGATGTCGTGCAGATGCAGAAAAACGGTTTGGCCCTTGGCGGGACCTATCTGAACGCGGTCGTGGTCGATGGCGACAAGATTCTGTCGCCCGGCGGCCTGCGCCACAAGGACGAAGCCGTGCGCCACAAAATGCTGGACGCGGTGGGCGACCTTGCGCTGGCCGGTGCGCCGCTGCTGGCGCGCTATACCGGCCACCGTGCGGGCCATGCGATGACCAACAAGCTGCTGCGCGCGCTGTTTGCCACGCCGGACGCTTGGGAATGGGTCACGGTCACGCCCGAAATGCAGCGTTCGCTGCCCGGTGCAGGTGTCGTGGCTGCCACGAGCCACCTGCATTCGTTGCGCCAGCTCGCCGTCGCCTGATTTTAGGGCGGCGGTGTTCGGCTTTGTGAGCAATCCTGTCGGAAAATCCGCGTTTTGGCATTTTGCGCAGCCAGAATTTCTGTGCTAGGACGACCGGGCCGTGCTGGCGTTCAGGCAGCGGGGCGGAAAAATATTACGACGGGCAGGTAGAATATGGCGGGCATCAGATCGGCGGGTTCCTTGGTCGCGGTGGTCCTGTCCCTCGGCCTTCTGGCCGGTTGTGGCGGGAACAACAGCAAGGCGCCCGAATCGCTCGAAAGTTTCACTGCTGAGGAAATCTACAAGCGCGGCGAGTATGAGCTGGAAAACAGCGCCAAGCCCGAAGATGCGGTGCGCTATTTTTCGGAAGTCGAGCGGCTTTACCCATATTCCGAATGGGCCAAGCGTGCGCTGATCATGCAGGCTTATTCCTATCACCGCGCCAAAGATTACGAAGAAGCCCGTGGCGCGGCCCAGCGTTTCATCGACACCTATCCGGGTGACGAAGATGCGGCTTATGCAAAATACCTGCTGGCACTGTCCTATTACGACCAGATCGACGAAGTGGGCCGCGATCAGGGCCTGACGTTCCAGGCGCTGCAATCGCTGCGCGACGTGATCGAGCAGTATCCCGACACCGAATATGCCCGCAGCGCGATTCTGAAATTCGACCTCGCCTTTGACCATCTTGCCGCCAAAGAGATGGAGATCGGGCGCTATTACCTGAAACGCGGGCATTACACCGCCGCCATTAACCGTTTCCGCGTCGTGGTCGAGGAATATCAGACCACCACCCACACCCCCGAGGCGCTGATGCGTCTGGTCGAAGCCTATCTTGCGCTTGGCCTGAACGATGAGGCGCAGACGGCAGGTGCGATTCTGGGCCACAACTTCCAGTCCTCGCCCTTCTATGACGATGCTTACAAGCAATTGCGCGGTCGCGGGCTAGAGCCCGAGGCGCGTGGCGATAGCTGGCTGACGCGGGTTTACCGTCAGGTCATTCAGGGCAAGTGGCTGTAAGCGACGATGCTGCGGCATCTCGACATCCGTGACATGCTGCTGATCGACCGGCTGGAGCTTGAATTCCAGCCGGGCCTGAACGTCCTGACCGGCGAAACCGGGGCGGGGAAATCCATCCTGCTGGATTGTCTGGGTTTTGTGCTGGGCTGGCGCGGGCGCGCCGATCTGGTGCGCGCTGGTGCCATGCAGGGCGAGGTAACCGCGGTATTCGATCTGCCGGGCGACCATCCCGCCCGCGCGCTGCTGGACGAGGCGGGCTTTCCGGTGTCGGACGAATTGATCCTGCGCCGCGTCAATGCGGGCGATGGGCGCAAGACCGGCTGGATCAACGACCGCCGCGCCTCGGGAGAGGTGCTGCGGGCGCTTTCCGAAACGCTGGTGGAACTGCATGGCCAGCATGACGATCGCGGCCTGCTGAACCCGCGCGGTCATCGCCTGCTGCTGGATGCGTTCGCGGGCGTGGACCTGTCACCCGTGCGTGCCGCATGGGCCGACCGGCGCGATGCGCGGGCCGCGCTTGCCAAGGCCGAGGCCGCGCTGGCCGCCGCCAAGGGCGAGGAGGAGTTCCTGCGCCACGCCGTTGCCGAACTGGACAAACTGGACCCCCAGCCGGGCGAAGAGGCCGAGCTGGACACCCGTCGCCGCGCCATGCAAGGCGCCGAGCGTATCCGCGAGGATGTGGCCCGTGCCGCGCAGGCGCTTGGACCCGAAGGCGCCGAAGGTGCGATGTTGGACGCCGTGCGCTGGCTGGACAATGCCGCCGAACGCGCAGAAGGGCGGCTGGAAGCGCCGGCCGCCGCATTGCAGCGCGCGCTGATCGAATTGGGCGAGGCGGCTTCGGGCGTCGAGGCCGCGCTGGACGCGATGGAATTCGATCCGCGCGATCTTGAAACTGCCGAGGAACGGCTGTTCGCTCTGCGTGCGTTGGCCCGCAAGCATGACGTGTTGGCCGACGATCTGGCGGGGCTTGCCGATGAACTGCGTGCCCGTCTGGGTCGCATTGATGCGGGCGCGGGCGATCTGGTGCGCCTGACCGAAGCTGTGGCTGCGGCCGACGCTGCCTATGGCACTGCCGCTGCTGCTCTGACCAACCAGCGCACCACGGCTGCCAAGCGGCTTGATGCCGCGATGGCAGCCGAACTTGCGCCGCTCAAGATGGAGCGCGCGGTGTTCGAAACCCTTGTGACCGTAGCGGAAGGGGGCCCCGAGGGGTGCGATGCCGTGGCCTTTACCGTGGCGACAAACCCCGGCGCACCTGCGGGGCCGTTGGACCGCATCGCCTCGGGCGGGGAGCTTTCGCGGTTCCTGCTGGCGCTGAAAGTCTGTCTGGCGCGTGGCAATGATGCGCTGGTGATGATCTTCGACGAAATCGACCGGGGCGTCGGCGGTGCGACGGCGGATGCCGTGGGGCGCAGGCTGGCCCGACTGTCCGAAGGGGCGCAGGTTCTGGTCGTCACACATAGCCCGCAAGTCGCGGCGCTTGGCGGCAATCATTTTCGCGTAGCGAAATCGGTCGCAGATGGCATGACCACGTCGAATGTCGCGGCGCTGAACCGGACCGAGCGGGTGGACGAAATCGCGCGCATGTTGGCGGGCGAAGAAATCACCAAGGCGGCCCGCGATGCCGCGCGCGCCTTGTTGCAGGGCTGATCAATCCAGTATCTGATCGACTTCGCGGATGATCGACTGCACCTGCATCGTATGCGGATCATAGCGGATCAGCCGCCCCTCCAGCACGCCATAATCGCTGCCATCGGGTGATTTGCTGATGCCGTAAAGGCCTGGTCTGCTGATGCGGTGCAGGTTTTCGGGCGAGATACGTTCGCCGACCTGCGGACGTTCTGGCTGATTGACCGCCACATCCTGCATGGCGGTCTGCGCGCTTAACGGCGCGCTCGATTGTTGTGCCACCCCCGCCGTAGCGATCGTTATGCTGATCACGGCAAGGGCAATCGATATGTTGCGCGGGCTGCGTCTCATGGCTGGCAGAGGTTACGCCTCGGATCTTAATGAATGGTTACCCACCGACAACGATTGCAACTTTCATCTGGATCCATGCTCACGGGCATTTGTGTGGGCATCGGGCAAAAGCGTGGCCTTATCGCATCAGCCTTTCCGCTGACGCGCCTCGAACCGGGGCAACATGGCGGAAAAATCACGGCCCTTCCCGTCTTCATCCTCGACAAAGCGGGCATATAGTTCAGCGGCAAGCTGGCCCATCGGCGTGTCGGCATCCGCCCCTTCGGCAGCCTGCTGGCTTAGCCGCAGGTCTTTCAGCATCAGTTCGGCGGCGAAACCCGGGCGATAGCCATTATCAGCGGGCGATTGCGGGCCGATGCCGGGCGCAGGGCAATAGGCGTTCATCGACCAGCTATAGCCCGATGAGGTCGAAACCACATCGAACATCTTTTGCCGGTCCAGCCCCAGCTTGTCGGCCAGCGCGAACGCCTCGCAGGTGGCAATCATGGTGACGCCAAGGATCATGTTGTTGCAGATCTTTGCAGCCTGACCCGCACCCGCCGTTCCGCAATGCACGGCCTTTTGCCCCATCACGTCGAACAACGGCTGCACGGTGACAAACGCATCATCCGGGCCGCCGACCATGAATGTCAGCGTGCCCGCCGCCGCCCCGCCGATCCCGCCTGAAACCGGGGCGTCCAGCGCGCCAAGCCCGGCTTGCCGGGCCATTTCGGCCACGGCGCGCGCGCTTTCGACATCGACGGTCGAGCAATCGCACAAGACCGCGCCGTGCTGCATGGCGGGGATTACCTGCGCGGCCACATCACGCAGGATCTTGCCGTTCGGCAGCATCGTGATCACAACATCCGCACCCCGCGCGGCATCCGGGGCAGAGGATGCGGCATCGACGCCTTCGGGCATCGCGGTCGCGGGGTCAAAGCCGCGCACATGATGTCCGGCGCGGGCAAGGTTCAGCGCCATGGGGGCGCCCATATTGCCCAATCCGATGAAACCGATTTTCATTGGCTCTCCTCCCATTTCAAATCGTCGTCACCCAAGGGGGCCAGCATCGCGCGGACATGCGTGTCGCTGGAGTCGGCGGCCCATTGCGGGTTGCGGTCCTTGTCGATCAACTGCGCGCGCACCCCTTCCAGAAAATCGCCCGCTGCCGTCGCGCGATAGGTGAAGCGGTATTCGCGGGCCAGACTGTCACGCACCCCCAGATCGGCCCGCGCCGCGCGCACCAGTGCCAGCGTCGCAGCCATCGACAGCGGAGAGTTACGCAGCAATGGTTTTAGCGCCGCATCATCGCCCGCCGCCTTAAGCGAGGCGATGATTTCATCGACCGTCCGCCCACCGAAACTGGACAGGTCCGCGCCCTCCAGCGTGGCGGTGGGGCGGGGCTTGCCCTTGATCGCGGCGGTGTCACCCGTCCGGGTCAATTCCTTGATCAGCGCGGGCCATTCGGCCTCGGGCAGATAGGTATCGGCAAAGCCTGCAAAGATCGCATCGCCCGGCCCCATCCGCGCCGATGTCAGGCCCAGATATTCGCCCACTCGTCCCGGCGCGTGGCCCAAAAGCCAGCTGCCGCCCACATCGGGGATCAGCCCGATCCCGGCCTCGGGCATGGCGACCTGCGTGCTGTCACCGACGATGCGGTGGCTGGCATGACCGCCGACGCCGACGCCGCCGCCCATCACGAAACCCTGCATCAAGGCCACGACCGGCTTGGGGTAATCCGCGATGCGGGCGTTCATGCGGTATTCGTCGCGAAAGAAATCGCGCCCGACCTGATGATCCCCGTCAAGGCCCGCGCGATAGACGGCGGCAATGTCGCCCCCTGCACAAAAGGCGCGATCCCCTGCAGCGTCGATGATGACCAAAGACACCGCAGGATCGTCGCGCCATCCGCCAAGCGCGGCATGGATTTCCAGCGCCATAGCGTGGCTTAGCGCGTTCAGCGCCTGCGGGCGGTCAAAGGTGATGCGACCGGCGCGGCCTTCCTTGCGGATGATCATGTCTGACATAAGTGCCTGTTCCTCCTTGCGTGGGCTTGGGGTGCAACTGGCGAAGCTGCTGCCTGTTTCCATGCCCGCGCCTATCCCTGTGGCGATTGTTGCGCGAATTTTGCACCACATGCGACGGGCAGATGACAAGTGCCGGAATTTCCTTCGCGGCAAAACGATGCGGGCTTACCATTACTTTACCGCCACATAAGGCGGGTGCAGTGAACGTGGGGACGTCATGCAGATCAACAATCCTTCTCCAGCCCTTTACAACGAAGACCTTGCCCCGGCCGAAGACCGGAAATGGGGCGCGTTTTCCATCTTCAACGTCTGGACTTCGGACGTTCACAGCCTTTGGGGCTATTATCTGGCCGCCAGCCTGTTTCTGCTGTGTGGCAGTCTGGTGAACTTCGTGCTGGCCATCGGCATCGGGTCGCTGGTGATCTATGCGCTGATGCAGATGGTGGGGCTGGCCGGCGTGCGGACCGGCGTGCCGTTCCCGGTGCTGGCCCGCGCAAGCTTCGGGACGTTCGGCGCCAACGCTCCGGCGCTGATCCGGGCGGTGGTCGCCTGTTTCTGGTATGGGGCGCAAAGCGCTGCCGCTTCGGGTGCGATCGTGGCGCTGCTGCTGCGCAATCCCGCGATGCTGGAATTCCACCAGACCAGCCATTTCCTGGGTCATTCGACGCTGGAGGTGATCTGCTATCTGCTGGTCTGGGGCGCGCAGCTGCTGATCATCCAGAACGGGATGGAGACGGTGCGCCGCTTTCAGGACTGGGCCGGGCCTGCGGTCTGGGTGATGATGCTGATCCTTGCGATCTATCTGGTCATCAAATCCGGCACCTTCAGCTTTGGCGAGGAAATCCCGCAGGAAGTCCTGCTGGAGGCGACCCGCGCGGCAGGGGTTCCCGGCACACCCGGCAGCTTTGTCACGCTGACGGCGGTGGCCGCGACCTGGATCACCTATTTCGCGGCGCTTTACCTGAATTTCTGCGACTTTTCCCGCTATTGCAAATCCGAGCGTGACCTGAGGATCGGCAATGCATGGGGGCTGCCCGTGAACCTGCTGGCATTCTGTCTGGTCGCAGGCGTCACCACCACCGCTGCATGGCATGTCTATGGCGAGGTGCTGCTGCATCCCGACCAGATCAGCGCCAAGTTCGACAGCTGGTTCCTTGCACTGCTGGCGGCGGCGACATTCGCGGTGGCGACGCTGGGGATCAACGTGGTGGCGAACTTCGTATCCGCAGCCTTCGACTTTTCCAACACCATGCCCAAACATATCAGCTTCAAGCGTGGCGGCGTCATCGCGGCGATCATCGCGCTGGTGCTTTACCCTTGGGCACCGTGGGAAACCAATGCCACGCATTTCGTGAACTTCATCGGGTCCACCATGGGGCCGATCTTCGGGATCATGATGGTGGACTACTATCTGATCCGCAAAGGCGTCATCAATGTGGCGGCGCTTTATGACGAGCATGGCGAATTCCGGTTCCAGAACGGCTGGCATCGCAAGGCGTTCATCGCGCTGATCGTGGGGATGATCTTTTCGTCGATCCTGCCGACCTTCACCTCGATCCTGCCGTCGTGGTGGGGAACCTATGGCTGGTTCTTCGGGGTCGCGATCGGGGGCGGGTGCTATTACCTGCTGCGCGCCTCGGATCGTTAAGGCAAGAACGCCCCGCCCGCCCCATTTAGGGCCGGGCGGGGCGCCAAGGCTGTGCCTTAGTCCAGCGCCTTGAAGTTCAGCGCAGCACCATCCTTGATCCCCGAGAACCAGCGGGCCGTGACCGTCTTGGTCTTGGTATAGAAGCGGAAGGCATCGGGGCCGTATTGGTTCAGGTCACCAAAGGCCGATTTCTTCCAGCCGCCGAAGCTGTAATAGGACAGCGGCACCGGGATCGGGAAGTTGATGCCGACCATGCCCACATTGACGCGGCTGGCAAAATCGCGCGCCGTGTCGCCATCGGCGGTATAGATCGCCGTGCCATTGCCATAGTCGTTATCCATCACCAGCTTCAGCGCGTCTTCATAGCTGTCGCTGCGCACGGTGGTCAGGACCGGGCCGAAGATCTCTTCGCGATAGATCTCCATGTCGGGGGTCACGCGGTCGAACAGCGACGGGCCGCAGAAAAAGCCGTTCTCATAGCCCTGAATCTTCAGGTCGCGGCCGTCGATGACCAGTTCCGCACCCTGATCCACGCCCGACGCGATCAGGCGGTTGATGCGGTCCTGCGACGCCTTGGTGATGACCGGGCCGAAATCCACATCGTCGCCGCCGGTATAGGGGCCGACCTTCAGCTTTTCGATCCGCGGCACCAGACGTTCGATCAGCGCATCGGCGGTTTTCTGGCCGACCGGAACCGCCACGGAAATCGCCATGCAGCGTTCGCCCGCCGCGCCATAACCCGCGCCGATCAGGGCGTCTGCGGCCTTGTCCAGGTCCGCATCGGGCATGATCAGCATGTGGTTCTTGGCACCGCCGAAGCATTGCGCGCGTTTGCCGTTCGATGCCGCGCGGCCATAGATATATTGCGCGATGGGGGTCGAGCCGACAAAGCCCACGGCCTGGATCACGTCATGGTCAAGGATCGCATCGACGATTTCCTTGTCACCGTTCACGACCTGCAAGACGCCATCGGGCAGTCCCGCTTCCTGCGCCAGCTTGGCCAGCAGGATCGAGGTCGAGGGCACGCGCTCGGACGGTTTCAGGATCATCGCGTTTCCGGCAACCAGCGCCGGACCCATCTTCCACAGCGGAATCATGGCCGGGAAGTTGAAGGGCGTGATGCCCGCGACCACGCCCAGCGGCTGGCGCATGGCGTAAAGGTCGATGCCGGGGCCGGCATTGTCGGTATATTCGCCCTTGAGCATCGCAGGCGCGCCCATGCAGACCTCGATCACCTCAAGACCGCGCTGCACGTCGCCTTTGGCATCGGGAAGCGTCTTGCCGTGTTCGCGGCTGACCAGCTCGGCCAGCTTGTCCATGTTGTCGTTGATCAGCGCGCCGAACTTCATCATCACGCGCGAACGGCGCTGCGGATTGGTCGCGGCCCAGGTGACCTGTGCGCGGGCGGCGCTTTGTATGGCGGCGTCCAGCTCGGCTGCGGTGGCCAGCGGCACGCGCGCAATGACTTCGCCGGTGGCGGGGTTATAGACATCGCTGAAGCGGCCCGAGGTGCCCTTGACCTCTTTGCCGTCGATCCAATGCGAAAGTTCTTCCATGAAAGCCTCCCGAGGTTTTGCTTGGGCGTAATCCTAGACTTGCAGCATTGCCAGATAAATAGGAAGTCTGGCAAAAGCGTTTTGCATTTCTGCAAAGGGGTGGCGATGGATTGGGACGACCTGCGCATCTTTCTGGCGGTGGCCCGTGCCGACAGTCTGTCGGGTGCGGGGCGGCGGCTGGGCATCGATGCCTCGACCGTCGGACGGCGCATCGCGCGGCTTGAGGCGGGGCTGGGCGCCAAGCTGTTCGTCAAGACCCCGCAAGGCTATGCGCTGGCCCCCGAGGGCGAGCGGCTGCTGCCCCATGCGGAAACCGCCGAACAGGCGCTAAGCGTGGCCGCCGAGGCGCTGTCGGGGCCGGGCGATCTGTCGGGGCAATTGCGCATCGGCGCGCCGGATGGCTGCGCGAATTATCTGTTGCCGCAGGTCTGCGCCCGACTATGCGAGGCGCATCCGGGGCTGGAACTGCAGATCGTCGCGCTGCCGCGCATGTTCAGCCTGTCGCGGCGCGAGGCGGATATGGCAATCGCCGTGTCGCAGCCGCAGGCCGGGCGGCTGGTGGTGCAGCGCCTAACGGATTACCGGTTGCATCTGGCGGGGCATGACGACTATCTGGCGGCCCATCCACCGATCCGCGACCGCAGCGACCTGCGGGCACATCGCATGATCGGCTATATCCCCGACATGATCTTTGACCGCGAGCTGGATTACATGACCGAGACAGGGGTTGATTTCGCGCAGCTCACCTCGAACTCGGTGTCGGTCCAGATGCAGGCGATCCGGGCGGGCGCGGGACTTGGGATCGTGCATGACTTTGCGATTCCCTTTCACCCCGGCGTGCGGCGGCTGCTGACCGATCAGGTGTCGCTGACGCGCAGCTTCTGGCTGGTGCGCTATGCTGACGACCGACGCTCGCAGCGGATGAACCGGCTGGCGGATGCCTTGGGGCAGGGGATCAGGGCCGAGGTTGCGCGGCTTGAGACACAGCTTGCAACCCTTGAGGCATCGGCCGAACGGCGGACTTGACGCAAGCACGGGTTGCGGCAACGCTGACCCTATGGGCAGCCCGATGCCAGCCCGATAAGGAGGAGTTGCGATGCTTGTGAACCAGATCCTGTCGATGAAAGCCAGCGGCGAAATCTTCACGGTCGCCCCGGACGTGACCGTGGCGGATGCCGCGAAACTGCTGTCCGAAAAGCGCATCGGTGCGATCGTGGTATCCGAGGATGGAAAGATCCCGCTAGGCATCCTGTCGGAACGCGACATCGTGCGCGAATTGGGCAAACGCGGCGCGGCCGTTCTGGACCAGCCCATCAGCGACCTGATGACCCGAAAGCTGATGACCTGCTCGACCGGCGAGGATGCGTTGGAGATCCTGAATCGCATGACGCAGGGCCGGTTCCGCCACCTTCCGGTCGTGGATGAAAGCGGCCATATGCTGGGCATCGTATCCATCGGGGACGCGGTTTCGGCCCGTCTCAAGGAGCTGGCGGCGGAAAAGGAAGCCCTGACCGGCATGATCATGGGCAACTAAGGCCCGGCCCGACCAAAGTCACAGGCGACGTATCAAGGGTTTGCAGCCCCTTGCAATCGCGCGGCAAAAGCTGTTTCGCTGCGCCAGCCGTTGAGAGAGGGAGGCGAGACCATGCGTATCGGTCTGTATCCGGGCACCTTCGACCCGATCACGCTGGGACATCTGGACATCATCCAGCGCGCCATGGCGCTGGTCGATCGTCTGGTGATCGGCGTGGCGATCAATCGCGACAAGAAGCCGCTTTTCGATCTGGATGAACGGGTCGAGATGGTGCGCAGTGAATGCGTGGCCGTCACCGAGCGGGTGGGCGGCGAAATCCTTGTCCATCCGTTCGAAAATCTGCTGATCGACTGCGCCCGCGACGTGGGTGCGACGGTGATCGTGCGCGGCCTGCGCGCGGTGGCGGATTTCGAATATGAATTCCAGATGGTCGGCATGAACCGTGCGCTGGACGCCAATATCGAAACGGTGTTCCTGATGGCCGATGCGCGTCGTCAGGCCATCGCATCCAAACTGGTCAAGGAAATCGCGCGGCTGGGTGGGGATGTGACGAAATTCGTGACCCCTTCGGTCGCGGATGCGCTGAAAACGCGCTATCCGGTATAGGGTAAGGCGATGCGCTCAAAGCCAGCAGGTCCAGAGCCGCGCCCGATCCCCGATCCCGACCGGCCGCCCTTGCCAGACCCGATGCCGGATCAAGGGCCGGAAGATCCCACGACATGAAAAAGGCGGCCATTGGCCGCCTTATACCGTTTCCACCGATGCGTCGGATTATTCGTCTGCGGCAGCCTTGGGGGCCGCTGCAGGCGGGGCCAGCTTGGGCGTCACGCCATTGGCCAGCGGGTCTTCCTGACGCTGCACCGAACCTTCGAAATGCGCGCCGGATTCGATGGCGATGGTCTTGTGGATGATGTCGCCTTCGACGCGGGCGGTGGCGGTCAGGCGCACTTTCAGGCCGCGCACGCGACCGATGACGCGACCGTTCACCACGACCTCCTCGGCCACGATCTCGCCACGGATGGTCGCGCTTTCGCCGACGATCAGCTGATGGGCGCGGATGTCACCTTCGATAGTGCCTTCGACCTGAATATCGCCCTGCGTCTTTATATTGCCGGTGACGGTCAGGTCTGCGGCCAGCACGGACGGCGCCGTGCGCGTGCGGGGGGCCGCAGCCGACGCCGGAACGTCATAGCTCGTGTCAAAGCTGCGCGCGGTTTCCGGCTCGGGCGCGGGTTGATTGCGCGGGCCGGGTTCAGTGACACGGGTCTTAGAAAACATTTTGGGCCGCCTTGATGAAGGTCATGGGGTTCACGGCGCGACCGTTCACGCGAACTTCATAGTGAAGATGCGGCCCGGTCGACCTGCCAGTGTTGCCCATAGCAGCAATCAGGCTGCCGCGCGATACCTTTTGGCCCACCTTCACCTTGATTTTGGACAGGTGGCCATAGCGGGTTTCGGTGCCCAGCTCATGCCTGATCTTGATCAGGTTGCCGTAACCACTTTGCCAGCCAGCAAAAATCACTTCACCATCGGCAGTGGCAAAGATGTCGGTGCCGACCGGCGCGGCCATGTCGATGCCTTCATGCGCGCGTCCCCAGCGACGCCCAAAAGGTGAGGTGTAGCGGAAGGCGGATTTGACCGGCATCGCCAGCGGCATCTTTTCGACCGCAATGCGATAGCTGTTCATCTGATCCAGCGTGATCAGGATTTCATTCGCCTTGGCTTCGCCCTGCGTGATGTCGGCATCCCCGCTGGAGGAGTAGCTGATCGGGTTCAGCGGGCCACCCTCGCCGGAATAGCCCTTGCGGATGGTGCTCAGCACCTCGTCGGGGTTCATGCCGACGCTGCGGAACATCTGATCCAGCGGTTTCACCGAGATGCTGACGGCATCCTCGACCTGGCTCAGGATTTCGTCGTTGCGGGCGACGATCTGATCGCGTTCCAGCGTGACCGCATCAGCGACGCGCTTGGCATCTGCGGCCAGCCGCACGGCATCGGCGCGGTCGGTGGCGGATTTGCTGAGTTCGCCCGACACGATGTCCAGCGCGGCCTGCAATTCGGCGGTGCGCGCGACGGGCGCAGCCTCTCCCGCCTCGGTCAGACGGGTCACGGCGTCATTGCGTTCCTTGACGGCGGCCTGCAGGCTGGATTGCACCACGCCCAGCCCGGTCTCCAACTCGCGGCGGCGCGCCTCGGATTCCAGCAGCTGCGACTGCATCCGCGACACCTGATCCAGCGCGACCGAAAAGCGGTTCTGCGCGGCTGCGGCTTCGGCTGCGCGGTTGTCGCGTTCGGTAGACAGGTCGGTCAGCCGCTGTTCGAACGCATCCTGCGAGCGGCGGCTTTCATCGCGCGTGCCATGTGCGGTCACGGCGTCAATGGCTAGGATCGAGCTTGCGATGATCGTCCAGCCAAACACCACGGCGGTTCCACCCAACGCCACAAGCTGCGTCGAGGGGCTGAGCCTGACGAAGCGCGTCGTGTCGTCCGATTTCAGGAAGAGTCGCTGTTCCGGCAACCAGCGCT
This sequence comes from Paracoccus laeviglucosivorans, assembly GCF_900182695.1. Classification (GTDB taxonomy): domain Bacteria; phylum Pseudomonadota; class Alphaproteobacteria; order Rhodobacterales; family Rhodobacteraceae; genus Paracoccus; species Paracoccus laeviglucosivorans. Next base: position 235,539 of record NZ_FXTK01000004.1, on the reverse strand, counting down.
CGAGCACTGAATTCAGGCTATGAGTGATGCGCAATGTCCCTGGTCCATTTTGTTTGCTACGCAGCTTGGGCCGGGCAAAGGCAGGCGCGGCTGATGCCTCATAAATCCGACCTGTGACGAAAGCGCAACATCGCTGAAATATATGCTGTCACACTGCGCGGATTGACGCCGATCATAGCGTGTAAGGCCAGTGGATAACCGCCGGTATTCGCCTTTAACGCGAATTGTGGCGATGCGCTGTTTTTCTAGAAAACCCCGGCAAGCGCCGAATGTATTGCGGGAAAGCGCAGCCGTATCAGTGCATGGCCTGTAGGAAGAGGTTGTAAGTTTTACGGCCTGAATAATTGCCTGAAAACCGGGCAAATGCCCAAATTCGCCTTGGGGATTCGTATAGGTCTATGGAACCAGACCGGGCGGTCTGCGTTCGCGCGCATCAGGCGATTTCATAGGGCAGCGGCCCGGACCTGTCAGCGGGGATTCGAATATGTCTGTCCATCGGTGGCACCGACCGTTGATGACAGGTCGTGCGTGGGCAGATGCGGCACGACACCCCGATGGGTTCGAACAGGTTGGGATTGCCCAGATCAAGCCCATCGGCATAGACCAGATCACGGGCGTGGCTGATCTCGCAGCCCAGCCCGATCGCAAAGCGGCGCACAGGCGCGTTGAACGCGCCCGCATGTTTCGACACGTCGCGCGCCAGCAGCAGATAGCGCATCCCGTCCGGCGTCTCGGCCAATTGGCGCAGAAAGCGGCCCGGAGTTTCGAAGGCCTGATGCACGTTCCATAGCGGGCAGGCGCCGCCGAACCGGGCGAATTGCATCCGCGTGGCCGAATGGCGCTTGGTGATCGTGCCCGCCTGATCGACGCGCACGAAAAAGAACGGCACGCCCCGATCACCGCCGCGTTGAAGCGTGGAAAGCCTATGGGCCACCTGTTCTAATGAGGCGTGGAACAGATGGGCCAGCCGCTCAAGATCATGCCGCTCGGTGCGGGCAGCGCGCAGAAAGGGTCCGTAAGGCATCATCGCGGCGCCCGCGAAGTAATTGGCCAGCCCAAGACGTGCGATGTCGCGGGCGCTGTTGCTGCGAAACCGCGCCAGTTCCAGCGTGGCGTCCAGCAGATCGCCATGCGCCTCAAGCGCGAGCAGGTGCAAAAGCTGAAAAGCCTGCGTCGCTTGACCGGCGGCGGCGTTCAGCGTGATGCGGTTGGCATCGCGCAGATAGACCGCAGCGCCGCCCATTTCCGCCATCTGCACCGTCAGGCCGCGCCGGGACAGCCCGGCAAACGCGCGTTGCAGCGGTGTCGTGTCGGGATGGCTGCGGGCGAAATGTTCCGCTGCACGGTCCACCGCGTCGATATAGTTGTCGCAATAGTGGAAAAAATCGCGCACCTCCTCCCATGGTGAGGAGGTGGCATTTTGCCCGCCCGCGCCCAAGGCTTCATCCAGTGCCGCAAGCCGTTCCTGACCGTCGCGATGGGCGCGATACAGGTCCAGAAAGGCGCGCACAAGCGCAGGCGCGTTCGTCGCGGCCAATCGCAGATCGGCGCGGGGCGGGGGCGCGTCAAAGATCGGGTCGGCAAGCGCCTCGGTCATGTCCATGACCATGCGTTCGGCATCGCCCATTGCGATGGCCCCCAGATCGACCGCGAATTCCGACGCCAGACGCAGCAGCACACCGGCTGAAACCGGGCGGTGGTTGTTCTCCATCTGCGACAGATAGGGCAGCGACACGCCCAGCCGGTCCGCAAAGGCGCGCTGCGTCAGCCCAGCCCGGCCCCGCGTGTCGCGAAGCGCTACCCCGGCATAGATCTTCTGCGTGGCCAAGAGCTGCGTCCTTTCCTTTGCAAAGTCATTTCTAGGCTTTGCAAAGCCGCCCGCGCAAGTCCCGTCAGTTCAGGCCCAGCACCTTGCGTTCGCGCGCCATGACCCAAAGGATTGCCACAATCGAACCTGCCGCGACGGCGACCATGATGATCAGCAAGGGGGCCGCGCCCGCGTCGTCATGCAAAAATGCCCCGGCAAGTGCTGCAAGCCCCGCCCCGCCCGCGACCGACATCGAGCCGCCAAGCCCGCTGGCCGTGCCTGCCAGTTCCGGCCGCACGCTCATCATGCCGGCATTCGCGTTGGGCAAAAGGATGCCGTTGCCCAGTCCCATGAACGCGACCGAACCGAAAAAGACCAGCGCGGATTGTCCGCCCATCTGGTCGATGACCAGCGCGATAGCCAAAGGCACGGTGCAGGTGACCGCGCCGATCAGGATCATGCGGTTCATGCCCAGACGGGTGGACCAGCGGACGGATATGAAATTTCCCAGCGCATAGCCGATCGAAGGCGCGGCGAACCAGTAACCCACCTGCGCAGGCGTCATCTGCAGCACCCTTTGCCCGACAAAGGGCGCACCGCCCAGAAAGGCGTAAAACCCCCCGGCGCTGAGCATCGCGGCCAGCGCATAGCCCCAGAACCGATGCGAGCGCGCAAGGACGGGATAGGTCGCGATCTGTTGGCGCAGCGGGATGCCGCCGCCGCGCGCCGTCTCGGTCAGGTTGAACCAGCACAGCAGCCAGACCGCGATGCCGGCGATGCCCATGGTGACGAAGCTGGCGCGCCAACCGAACCCTTCGTCCAGCACGCCGCCGATGGTCGGCGCAATCATCGGGACCAACGACATCGCCATGGTCACCAGACCGATCATGCTGGCCGCGCGTTCTGCCGGAAAGATGTCGCGCACGACCGCGCGGCTCAGCACAAAGCAGCAGGTGATCACGGCCTGCACCATGCGGAAAAACAAGAACAACCCCGCCGAGGGCGCAAGCAGCGTTCCCAGCGTCGCCAGCAGAAAGATCGACAGCGACCCCAGCACCACGGGCCTGCGTCCGAAGCGGTCGCTGACCGGCCCGCACAGCAGTTGCAGGACGGCGCTGACCGCCAGAAAGCCCGAAACCGACAGCTGCATCGTGGCATAGGGCACGTCGAAATGCCGCGCCATGCCGGGCAATGACGGCAGGAAGATATTCATCGAAAGCGCCCCGGTTCCCGTGATGGAAACCAAGGTCAACAGGCTGGGTCTGCGGACGGATGCGGTCATGGCGAAGTCATCGCTTGGTGCGCGGACAAAGGCAACTGCCGTTTGTATGGTAGTCGATTAATGTGCCGGACCGCCGAAGCGATGAAAGATAAAGAACGCGCCCAGACAGATCAGCGCAAAGCCAAGCGCGACGTTCCAGGTGATCTTCTCGCCCAGATAGAACCATGAAAACAGCACGAAGACCGACAGGCTGATGACCTCTTGGATGGTCTTCAGCTGGGCGGCGCTGAAATGACCATAGCCGAAGCGGTTCGCGGGCACCTGCAGCAGATATTCAAAGAAGGCGATGCCCCAGCTGACCAGCACCACGGTGATCAGCGGCGCCGATTTGAATTTCAGATGCCCATACCACGCGAATGTCATGAAGATGTTCGAGGCGATCAGCAACCCGATGGTCAGGACCGGGACAGGCAGGTTCATTCGCGGTTATCCCAGCTGCGATGCTTTTCAAGATTGCCGAAACGGGTGAAGCGGCCTTCGAAGCTGAGTTCGACCGTGCCGATGGGACCGTGGCGCTGCTTGCCGATGATGACCTCGGCCTTGCCATGGCAGGATTCCATGATCTGCTGCCAGGCGGCCATCTTGTCCAACTCGTGGTCGGCGGGCTTTTCGCGTTCGCGGTAATATTCCTCGCGGAAGACGAACATCACGATGTCGGCGTCCTGCTCGATCGAGCCGGATTCGCGCAGGTCGGAAAGCTGCGGTCGCTTGTCCTCGCGGCTTTCGACGGCGCGCGACAACTGCGACAGGGCGATGACGGGAATGTCGAGCTCCTTGGCGACGGCTTTCAGCCCTTGGGTGATCTCGGACACCTCGTTCACGCGGCTGTCCTTGGCGGATGCGGCGCGCAGAAGTTGCAGGTAGTCCACGATCAACAGATCAAGACCCATGGTCCGTTTCAGCTTGCGCGCGCGCGCGGCCAGCTGGTTGATGGGCAAAGCGGGCGTGTCGTCGATGTAAAGCGGGCAGTTCTGCAGATCATGCGCGGCTTTGACAAAGCGTCGGAACTCATCCTCGGTCATGTCACCGCGGCGGATGGATTCGCTGGGCACCTCGGCGGCTTCGGACAGGATTCGGGCGGCAAGCTGCTCTGCCGACATCTCAAGGCTGAAAAAGCCCACGACACCGCCCGAGACGCTGCCTTGGCTGCCGTCGGGCATTTCGCCCATCTTGTGCACCTTGGCGACGTTGAAGGCGATGTTGGTGGCCAGCGAGGTTTTCCCCATCGAGGGGCGCCCGGCCAGAATGATCAGGTCCGAGCGGTTCAGACCGCCCATCTTGCCATCCAAATCGATCAGCCCCGAGGAGATGCCCGACAGACCGCCGCCCCGGCTGAATGCCGCATTGGCCGCATTCAGCGCACCGCTGACGGCGGCAAGGAAGCTTTGGAAGCCGCGTTCCGCGACACCTTGTTCGCCCAGCTTGTAAAGCGTCTGCTCGGCTTCCTTGATCTGATCCTCGGCGGAATCGCTGACCGAGACGGTCTGTGCGCGCGACGAAATTTCCTGACCCAGATGGATCAGGTCGCGGCGCAGCGCGAATTCGCGGATCATCTGGGCATAATCCCGCGCGGCATGGGACGAAATCGCCGCGCCCGCCAGACGGGCCAGATAGGCCGGGCCGCCCAGTTCCTTGAGGCCGGCGTCGTTTTCCATGTAAGCCTTGATCGTCACCGGGCTTGCCAGCGCGTTCTTGGCGATGCGTTCGACGCAGATCTCATAGATGCGGCGATGCACGGGGTCGTAGAAATGCTTGCCCTGAATGACGCGCGAGACGTGGTCATAGACCTCATTGTTGGTCAGAAGCGCGCCCAGAAGCTGCTGCTCGGCCTCGATCGAGAAGGGAACGGCCTGAGCCGCGACCGCTTCGGCGATCTCGCTGGGGTTCCTGATTTCGACGGCGCGCAATTCGCTCATCCCTCGGGCTCCGGGTAATTTGGGTAGAAGGTTCTTATCCACCTTATGCGCCCGTGGGTCCATCGGGATATCTTGTGGATAAGCTGTGAATGAAATGCCGCCCCTTGCGCAGGTGGCAGGGGCGGCATGGGTATTTGAAGAACTAAGAAGATCAGGGATGCGCGGCTTGCCAGGCGCGCGGATCGGTCAGGAATTTCTCGACTTCCGAAAGGGTTGCTTCGTCGTAGAAGCCTTGGGATTTCGCCTCGGCCAGCACGTCCCACCATGTGCAGAGGTGGTGCAGTTGCACGCCATGATCGGCCAGACGCTGCGTGGTTTCCTGGAAAATGCCGTAATAGAAAATCACCGCAGTGTGGCCGCAGGTCGCGCCGGTTTCGCGGATGGCATCCACGAAGCTGAGCTTCGAGCCGCCATCTGTGGTCAGATCCTCGACCAGCAGGACGCGCTGACCTTCGGACATCGCGCCTTCGATCCGGGCGTTGCGGCCGTAACCCTTGGGCTTTTTGCGGACATAGGTCATGGGCAGTTCAAGCCGTTCCGCCACGAAGGCCGCGAAGGGGATGCCCGCCGTTTCGCCGCCCGCGATATTGTCGAAAGCGTCGAAGCCCGCATCGCGCAGCACGGTCGCCGCGAGGAAATCCATCAGCGTCGAGCGGATGCGCGGATAGGAGATCAGCTTGCGGCAGTCGATATATGTCGGCCCCTTGAGGCCCGAGGCGTAGGTATAGGGCTCGGCCGCGTTGAAATGCACGGCCTTGATTTCCAGCAGCATACGGGCTGTGAGGCGGGCGATTTCCTCGCGCGGGGGGAAGGGCAGGGTCATGCTTGATCCTCGACATGCCAGTAAAGCGGGAAGCCGGGGTCGAAGACGGTGACGGTTTCGTCCCCCGCGGTGATATGGGTGGGGTAGGCGGCGGGCGTGTCGCGTTTCACCAGGCGGATGGTGTCGTCGTTCACCGGCATGCGGTAGAAGGCCGGGCCGTGAAGCGAGGCGAAGCCTTCCAGTTTGTCCAGCGCAACGTCGTCTTCGAAGACCTGTGCCAGAATCGACATGGTGTTCGGTGCAGTGAAGCAACCTGCGCAGCCGCAGGCGCTTTCCTTGGCGCGGTCGGGATGAGGGGCCGAGTCGGTGCCGAGGAAGAAGCGCGGATCGCCCGAGGTTGCCGCCTTGCGCAGCGCCAGACGGTGGGTTTCGCGCTTGGCGACCGGCAGGCAGTAGTAATGCGGGCGGATGCCGCCGACCAGGATGTGGTTGCGGTTGATGACCAGGTGGTGCGTGGTGATCGTTGCGCCGATATTGTCGTTGGCGCTGACGTAATCGACCCCGTCCTGCGTGGTGATATGTTCCATCACCACACGCAATGCCGGCACTGCGCGCCGGATCGGGTCCAGCACGCGGTCGATAAACACCGCCTCGCGGTCGAAGATGTCGACGGCGGGATCCGTAACTTCGCCATGCATGCAAAGGGGGATGCCGGCTTCGGCCATCGCCTCAAGCACGGGGCGGACCTTTGCGAAATCGCGCACGCCCGAGGCCGAATTGGTCGTGGCGCCTGCCGGATACAGCTTGACCGCCGAGATGATTCCATCGCGATGCGCCTGAACCAGATCGGCGGCTTCGGTGGTTTCGGTCAGGTAAAGCGTCATAAGTGGACGCAACGTCACATTTTCGGGCAGTGCGGCCAGAATACGGTCGCGATAGCTGGCGGCCTGCGCGCCGGTCAGGACCGGCGGCACAAGATTTGGCATGATGATCGCACGGCCGAAATGGCCGGAATATGCTGCAACTGCGGCCAGCATCGCGCCATCGCGCAGATGCAGATGCCAGTCGTCGGGGCGGCGGAGCGTTACGGATTTCGTCATGGTTTCCCTCTATACCCAGCGTGGATGCATGGAAATAGCCGTTGGCATCTGTCCGAAAGGATGACTTGGCAAAAGGCGCCAACGGGTGCAGCTATTCGCATCCCTGGCAACGGATCGGAGTGCGTTATGGGTTACGGTATGTTCAATCTTGGTGCGGCGCAGGCTCCGTTGGTTTTGTGGGGCCAGATGGCGCGCATGACATGGGAAGCGCAGATGGTCATCGCGCTGCGGACGGCGGGCATGATGGGCCTTGTCCGTCAGGAAGCGACCGAACCGACGCGCATGGTCGTCGAAAAGGCCGATGCCGCGACCGAGGCGATGTTTGCCGCGATCAGCGCCGCGGGGCGTGGTCAGCGCGCGGACGAGGTAATGGCCGCTGCTCTGAAGCCTTACCGCAAGCGCACCCGTGCCAATGTCAAGCGCCTGACCCGCGGTTGATCCCGACGCCAGCCATGGCCCGGAAATTCGAAACGCGCCCCGATGGGGGCGCGTTCGTGTTTTCCGGGGCGGGGCAGCGATCAGAGCAGTTTGCCCATGGCGACCGCAGTATCGGACATGCGGTTCGAGAAGCCCCATTCGTTGTCATACCACGACAGGATGCGGACCAGTTTGCCTTCCATGACCTTGGTCTGGTCCATGTGGAAAACCGACGAATGCGGGTCGTGGTTGAAGTCCGAGGACACCAGCGGCTCATCGGTATAGCCAAGGATGCCTTTCAGCGGGCCATCGGCAGCGGCGCGGATCGCGTCGTTGATTTCTGCAACGGTGGTGTCGCGCGATGCTTCGAACACCAGATCGACGACCGAGACGTTCGGCGTCGGCACGCGGATCGAGACGCCGTCCAGACGGCCTTTCAGTTCGTGCAGCACCAGGCCCACGGCCTTGGCAGCGCCGGTCGAGGTCGGGATCATCGACAGCGCGGCGGCGCGGGCGCGATACAGATCCTTGTGCATGGTGTCCAGCGTCGGCTGGTCGCCGGTATAGCTGTGGATCGTCGTCATGAAGCCGCGGGCGATTCCGATCGTGTCGTTCAGCACCTTGGCGACGGGCGACAGGCAGTTCGTCGTGCAGCTTGCGTTGGAGACGACGATGTCATCCTTGGTCAGCGTGTCGTGGTTCACACCGAACACGATGGTCTTGTCGGCGTTGTCGCCAGGGGCCGAGATCAGCACGCGCTTTGCGCCGGTCGAAAGATGCGGCTGCACCTTTTCCTTCGAGGTGAAGATACCGGTGCATTCCATGATAACGTCGATGTCGCCCCAGGGCAGTTCGGCGGGGTTGCGGATCGCGGTGACCTTGATCGGGCCGCGGCCCACGTCGATCGTATCTTCGGTCGCCGTCACCGTAGCCGGGAAGCGGCCATGGACCGAATCGTAGCGCAGCAGATGCGCGTTCGTCGCAACCGGGCCAAGATCGTTGATCGCCACGACCTCGATATCATTGCGCCCCGATTCGATGATCGCGCGCAGCACGTTCCGTCCGATCCGGCCAAAACCGTTGATCGCCACCTTGACAGCCATGGGATTCCTCCGCCGATGAGATGCTTCGTCGTGCTGATAGACCGCAAATGCGGGCGAATGCAAATGCCAGAGGGCCGAAAAGCGGCGAAAGTTTCTGAAATTCGTATGTTAGCGCCTTGACTCGACAGGGGAACGCGCCTGCCTGCCGATGTTAGCGCCAGAAGCTGACATATTCGATCAGCGAGGCTATCTTTTTGCCCAGGAACAGCGGCAGAGAACCGGCGAAAAATGCGGAATCGATGGCGAACATCGCGATCACCATCAGGCCCAGCACTAAAGCGATGCGGTTGGTCATGCTGTCTTTCCCGATGCCTGGTTTCGCGCCCAAGTGCTAGGCCACCCACGACAGGGGGGCAAGGGTCAGGCACCGATCTCCTCCTCGTCCGGGTCCTGTGCGATCATGAACAAATCGCCTGCCGTCTCCATCCGGCGGATGGCTGCGACGATCTGATCCATCGCTTCCTCGGCGTCTTTGCTGGCGACCTTGCCCAAAGCTTCCATCTCCTCTCGCATCGACTCGGCCAGGCGCGAGGAGAGGCCGCCCAACAGGAAATCCGCCGTGGGCTGATTTGCCCCTTTCGAACCCGCAAGCGCCTTGATCAGCACCGTGCCCTCGACCTCTCGGGTGATGCGGGCGATGTCGCGAGGATCGATCCGGGCGGGGATATTGGCCCATGTGAAGATGGTCTTGCGCACCTCGCCAGCGAAGTCGGCATCATCGTCATCAAGTCCCGCCAGAACCGTGTCGCGCGTGGTGGCGGGGGTAAAGTTCAGGATAGCACCGACCTTGTCCACGGCCTTGCCCTCGATCGCGGAACGCGGGATGGCGTCTGCGGCTTGTATCAGAGCCAGCCCGATGCGACGCAGCGCGGGCGCCTCGACCGTGCCGGTCAGCGACATGGAATAGGCGATCTGCCGCGCGCGGTCGGGATCCAGCAGCCCGAACACTTCGGCCGCGCGGGGGACGGGCAGGCGCGAAAACAGGATGGCCGCAATCTCTACCGCCTCGGTCCGGGCCAGTTCCGCCAGCAGATGCGTCGAAAGCGCAGCAATGCGTTCCCACGGATCGCCCGTGCCGTTCAGTGCAGCCATGCGGCGCAGGCGGTCGGTGGTATCGGCCGAGATATGGCCGTCCAGCAGATCCAGCGTGCCGTCGATGTCGCCGGGAAAGCTTAGCCCCACCGCTTCCAGCTTGTCGCAGAATTCGGCGATGACGGAATTGCGGGTGTCGCGGTCGATCAGGCCCATCAGCGCCATTTCCTGCGCCAGTTCTGCCTGAAGTGGCGCGGGCAGGCGGGCAAGGTCCATATCGCCACCTTCTGCCAGCACTTGGCGCACGATCACCGCAGCCTTTTGGCGATGGGTCAGCTGTGGTGCTGCCAATATGGCGATGGACATGAGAAAGCCCCCGAATCCGTGTCTTCGGGGGCAATCTGGCAGCTAAATCCGAACAGGCGGTTAACGCCCGCCGTTTTCACCAAAGACGCGGGCGAAAATCGTGTCCACATGCTTGGTGTGATAGCCCAGATCGAATTTCTCATCGATCTCGGCGGGCGACAGGGCGGCGGTCACTTCGGCATCTGCCAGCAGCTCGGTCTTGAAATCCGCGCCCTGTTCCCAGACCTTCATCGCGTTGCGCTGGACCAGCCGGTAAGCATCCTCGCGCGAGACACCGGCCTGCGTCAGCGCCAAAAGCACGCGCTGCGACATCACCAGACCTTTGAATTTGTTCATGTTATTAAGCATGTTTTCGGGATAGACGACCAGCTTTTCGATCACGCCCGCCAGACGGTTCAGCGCGAAATCCAGCGTGATGGTGGTGTCCGGCCCGATCCCACGCTCGACCGAGGAATGGCTGATGTCGCGTTCATGCCACAGCGCCACGTTCTCCATCGCGGGGACGACGGCCATGCGGACCAGACGGGCAAGGCCGGTCAGGTTTTCGGTCAGGACCGGGTTGCGCTTGTGCGGCATCGCCGACGAGCCTTTTTGGCCGGGGCTGAAGAATTCTTCCGCCTCAAGCACCTCGGTGCGCTGCATGTGGCGGATTTCGATGGCGACGTTTTCGATGGACGATGCGATCACGCCCAGCGTGGCAAAGAACATCGCGTGACGGTCGCGCGGGATGACCTGCGTGCTGATCGGCTCCGGGCGCAGGCCCAGTTTCGCGCAGACATGTTCCTCGACCGCCGGGTCGATATTGGCGAAGGTGCCGACAGCGCCCGAAATTGCGCCGGTCGCCACTTCTTCGCGGGCGGCCTGCAGACGGGTGCGGTTGCGGTCCATTTCGGCATAGAAGCGGGCGAAGGTCAGGCCCATCGTAGTCGGTTCGGCATGAATGCCATGGCTGCGACCGATGCGAACCGTGTCCTTGTGCTCAAGCGCGCGGGTCTTCAGCGCGGCCAGCAGGCGGTCCATATCGGCCAGCAGGATGTCGGCAGCGCGGACCAGTTGCACGTTCAGCGTGGTGTCCAGCACGTCCGACGAAGTCATGCCCTGATGCACGAACCGCGCCTGATCGCTGCCGATATGTTCGGCCAGATGGGTCAGAAAGGCGATGACGTCATGCTTGGTCACCGCCTCGATTTCGTCGATGCGGGCGACGTCGAATTCGACATCCTTGGCCTTCCAGACGGCTTCGGCATTTTCGCGCGGGATCACGCCCAGATCGGCCTGCGCATCGCAGGCATATGCCTCGATCTCATACCAGATCTTGAACTTGGTCTCGGGCGACCAGATGGCGACCATTTCGGGGCGGGAATAGCGCGGGATCATCGGAAACTCCTGTGTTTGCGGGGGTTCTAGCGGCAAGACCCCTTGCCCGCAACTGCGCGGGGGATACATGATGCCGCGGGGGACGCGCACATGTCGCAAATCTTCCATCACAAACCCAAGGAGCATCACATGCCCACGCTGTTCGACCCGTTGGAACTGGGGCCGCTGACCCTGAAAAACCGCATCGTCATGGCCCCCCTGACCCGCTCGCGCAGCGGCGAGGCGCGGGCGCCCGATGCGCTGGTCGCGGAGTATTACCGCCAGCGGGCCGGGGCGGGCATGATCCTGACCGAGGCCACTTCGGTCACGCCGATGGGCGTGGGATATGCGGGCACGCCGGGCATCTGGAATCAGGAACAGGTTGCGGGCTGGCGCGGTGTCACCGATGCGGTGCATGGCGCGGGCGGGGTGATCTTTTGCCAGCTCTGGCATGTGGGGCGCATCTCGGCCCCGATGTTTCTGGATGGTGCCTTGCCGGTGGCCCCCAGTGCGGTCCGGCCTGCGGGCCATGTCAGTCTGGTGCGTCCCAAACAGGACTACGTTACCCCTCGTGCGCTGGAGATCCATGAGATCCCCGCCCTGATCGAGACCTATCGCCAAGCCGCGCTCAACGCCAAGGCAGCGGGCTTTGACGGGGTCGAGGTCCATTCGGCGAACGGCTATCTGCTGGACCAGTTCCTGCAAGACAGCACCAACCAGCGCAGCGATGCCTATGGCGGTAGCATCGAAAACCGCGTGCGGCTGGTCTGCGAGGTGGTCGATGCAGTGGCAAGCGTGTGGGGTGCGGACCGCGTGGGCCTGCACCTGTCGCCGCGTGGTGACGATCACGACATGGGCGACAGCGATCCCAAGGCGCTGTTCACCTATGTCGCGCAGCAGATGAAGGCGCGCGGCATCGCATTTATCGGTCTGCGCGAGCATCTGGGCGCGGACAGCGTGATGGATGACATCAAGGCCGCCTTCGGTGGCTTGGTCATCGCAAACGAAGGGCTGACGCAGGAAAGCGCTGCGGCGTTGGTTGTGGCCGGACGCGCGGATGCCTGCGCATTCGGCAAGGACTTTATCGCCAATCCCGACCTGCCGGAACGCTTTGCCAAGGGGCTGGCGTTGAATGCGGTTGATTCCTCGACCTTCTATGTCGGGGCCGAGAAGGGATATACCGACTATCCCTTTGCCTGAATGAAAAAGGGCGCCTCTGCGGCGCCCTTTCCCAATTCGTCCCTGCCGATCAGCAGCTGTAATACATCGCGTATTCGATCGGGTGCGGGGTGTGTTCGTAGGCGTAGACCTCTTCCCACTTCAGCTTGATGTAGCCTTCCAGCTGGTCGCGGGTGAACACGTCGCCTGCCAGCAGGAAGTCCATGTCCTTTTCCAGCTCTTCCAGAGCTTCGCGCAGCGAACCGCAGACGGTCGGGATTTCCGCCAGTTCTTCGGGCGGCAGATCATACAGATCCTTGTCCGAAGCCGGGCCGGGATCGATCTTGTTCTTGATGCCGTCCAGACCGGCCATCAGCAATGCTGCGAAAGCCAGGTAGGGGTTGGCCGCCGGATCGGGGAAGCGGGCTTCGACGCGCTTGGCTTTGGGCGATTCCGTCCACGGAATACGCACGCAGCCCGAGCGGTTGCGGGCCGAATAAGCGCGCAGAACGGGGGCTTCGAAACCGGGGATCAGACGCTTGTAGCTGTTGGTCGCCGGGTTGGTCAGCGCGTTCAGAGCTTTCGCGTGCTTCAGGATGCCGCCGATGAAATACAGCGCCTCCTGCGACAGGTCGGCATATTTGTCGCCTGCAAACAGCGGCTTGCCGTCTTTCCAGATCGACATGTTCACGTGCATGCCCGAACCGTTGTCGCCCTTCATCGGCTTCGGCATGAAGGTCGCCGATTTGCCATATGCGGCAGCCACGTTGTGGATGACGTATTTGTATTTCTGGATGTTGTCGGCTTGCTGGACCAGACCACCGAAGATCATGCCAAGCTCGTGCTGGGCGGTCGCCACTTCGTGGTGGTGCTTGTCAACCTTGATGCCCATGCGCTTCATGGTGGACAGCATCTCGCCGCGGATGTCTTGCGCGGCATCGATCGGGTTCACCGGGAAATAGCCGCCCTTGTGGGCTGCACGGTGGCCAAGGTTGCCGTCTTCATACACCGTGTCGGTGTTCCATGCGGCGTCTGCTGCGTCGATCTCGAACGAGACTTTCTGCGGCGTGATTGCATATTTCACGTCGTCGAACAGGAAGAATTCAGCTTCCGGCCCGAAATAGGCAGCATCGCCGATGCCCGAGGATTTCAGGTAGGCTTCGGCCTTGACGGCAGTGCCGCGCGGGTCGCGCGAATAGGCTTCGCCGGTGTCCGGCTCGACCACGTTGCAGTGCACGCAAAGGGTTTTTTCGGCATAGAAGGGGTCGATATAGACCGACGCCGGATCGAGGATCAGCTTCATGTCGGACTGGTCGATGGATTTCCAGCCAGCGATCGAGGAGCCGTCGAACATGAAGCCTTCTTCGAAGAAGTCTTCGTCGACCAGATCGGCGACCAGCGTGACGTGCTGAAGCTTGCCTTTGGGATCGGTGAAGCGGATGTCGACATATTCGACGTCCTCGTCCTTCATCAGATCGAGAACTTCCTTGACTTTCATTGGGGTCCTTCCTCCAGTCAGTCAGCCCCGGCCGCCGCGGCCGGGATGTTTAAATCTTGCACGTATCGTCAGGATCAGACGGCGTCGTCGCCGGTTTCACCGGTACGGATGCGAATAGCCTGTTCGACGGGGATGATAAAGATTTTGCCATCACCGATTTTCTCGGTCCGCGCGGCCGAAATGATGGCATCGACTGCTGCTTCGACCAGATCGTCGGGCAGAACCATCTCGATCTTAACCTTGGGCAGGAAATCGACGACATATTCGGCGCCGCGATAAAGCTCCGTATGACCTTTCTGACGGCCAAAGCCTTTGACTTCGGTGACCGACAGGCCTTGGACGCCAACTTCTTGAAGCGCTTCTTTCACATCATCCAGTTTGAAGGGCTTGATGATGGCTTCGACTTTCTTCATCGCCTGATCCTTCCTCGCGACTTGCCTGCGACCTGATTGGCGGGTTTGATGCGGCGCGTCCATGCGGTATGGCGGGGAAAGCGGCATGGAAGCGGTGAAAGCAAATTATATGCGCATAAATTGTGCATGAAGCCCAAAGGATGTGCAAATAATATGGCTGCTCATGGCGAAGTCCTGACGACTCGGCAGATGCGCGCCATCGAAAAGGCAGCGATTGCCAGTGGAATGGTCACCGCGACGCAACTGATGGAACGGGCAGGCGCTTCGGCTGCGCAGGCGATTGCCGCACGTTGGCCCAAGGGTGGCGCGCAGGCGCTGCGTGTGCTGATCCTGTGCGGTCCGGGCAATAATGGCGGCGACGGATATGTCGTCGCGCGGCACCTGTCCAGGATGGGCTGGCAGCCCCGGATCGTGGCGTTGGCACCGCCCGTCAGTCCCGAGGCGCGTGAGATGGCCGCCGCCTGGGATGGCGAGGTCGTGACCTTTGGCGCCCCCGCTGCGCCCTTGGGCGAGGAGCTGGCGCTTTGCGTCGATGCGTTGTTCGGCACCGGGTTGACTCGTGCACTTGCCCCCGAGATCGCAGGGCTTTTGCGTGGGATTTCATCGGCCGGGGTGCCGATTGCCGCGCTGGATCTGCCAAGCGGCATCTGTGGCGATAGCGGTCGCATACTGGGCGGAACACGCCTGCCGGACGCTGGGCTTACGGTGACGTTTCATCGCCGCAAGCTGGGTCATATCCTGTCGGATGGCGGCCAGCTTTGCGGCAGTGTCGTCACGTGCGACATCGGGCTTGAGCCGTGGCAGCAGGCGGCAGGCGATTGCGTAACGCTGGCCGGTGCTTCGGCTGCGCTGCTGAAACAGGCGGGGCATAAATACAGCCATGGTCACGCACTTGTCCTGGCCGGTGGGCCGGGTCAGGGTGGCGCGGCACGACTGGCGGCAACGGCTGCGCTGCGCATCGGCGCGGGTCTGGTGACGTTGGGATGCCCGGCAACGGCACTGCCTGAAAATGCCGCAAGGCTGGATGCAGTCATGCTGCAAACGGTCGATGAGCCCGCCGATCTGACAGCGAGACTGCGCGATCCGCGCCTGAACGCGCTTTGCCTTGGTCCGGGGTTGGGGGTGACGCGGGCAAGGGCGCTGGTGCCCGCGGCGCTGCAGATGCCGCGCGCGACCGTTCTTGATGCGGATGCGCTAAGCTGTTTTGCCGATAACCCCGACACGTTGTTCGCCAATCTGCACGACCGCTGCGTGCTGACGCCGCATGACGGGGAGTTTGCGCGGCTGTTTCCCGATCTGGCACGGCGGTTGCGCGACGATCCGGCCAAAGGCCCGGCCTTTTCGCGGTTGGATGCCGCGCGATCGGCAGCGGCACGTTCGGGGGCGGTCGTTTTGCTGAAAGGGCCGGACACGGTGATCGCCGCCCCGGACGGCCAGAGCAGAATCGCTGATGCGACCGGAGATCAGGCCGCGCCGTGGCTTGCGACGGCGGGTTCGGGCGATGTGCTGGCGGGGATCATCACCGGGCTTCTGGCCCGCGAATGGGAGCCGCTGGACGCTGCTGCAACTGCAGCGTGGTTTCATGCTGCGTCTGCACGAAACTTTGGCCCCGGCCTCATCTCAGAAGACTTGTCCGGGCAGTTTTCCGCCGTATTCCGTGCCTTATCGGCATAATCCCCCACCTCAGCCATTTTGCTACTCGCGTGCATATTAGGCGTTTGCTAAGACGCTGCGGACATCTGTGGCCGGGCGCCCGGTTAGGCATGGCGGGTGTGGCCTTGGGTTCTGACGCTGTAAAGCGTGGGGTTTTTCGGCCTGTCCGCTCGCACCATAGGGACGTTTGCGTCCTGATGGCTGATCCTCGACGGGGGATCGGATGCCGCACGGAGTCGAGTTCTGTGACCTTTGGTCACACATAACGGGTTTATCGTTCTTTTTCAGCTAGCTTGCAAACTTCATCCTCCTTGATCCGCTGATCAGGGCTGACCTCCCGCGACCAAAATCGCACGGGCCTGATGCGCCGTGCCGGTCGCTTCCCATCACGGAGAATATGTATGCCGACTCAGAACAACGATGTCCTGCAGCACACATCCGCCAACCAGGTAGTGAATGCCGCTGGCGGTGCAGACCAGTTCTATTGGAGACCGAACATCGGTTCGGCAACTTTCAACGGTGGCGACACCCGCGAAGCCTATGACCCCAACCCCTATATGGACCGCACCGGGGGCGACCAGCTTCATGTCGTGACCAATGCGGCGGTGAAAGTCACCTTCACCACGACCGAAGACGGCACCGCCACTTCGGGCGGCCGCACGCTGAAGTTCACGGGCGTCGAGCGCCTGCATCTTGGCAACGGCAACGACACCATCGATGGCAGCCGCGCGACCATCGAAAAGGCACATGATGGCACCCCGGTCCACGGCCTGACCGTTTATGCGGGCGCTGGCAACGACAGCATCATCGGCACGATCGAAAATGACGTGCTGGACGGTGGCGCTGGCAATGACCGCATCTTTGCCGGTGCGGGCCACGATTTCATCCAGTCCTCGACCGGCAACGACTATATTGACGGCGGCGCTGGCAATGACAACATCCGCTGGGGTCAGGGCGACTTTGCCGAGATCGTCGGCAACGACACCATCCTTGGCGGTGCAGGCGACGATCTGCTGAACGCATGGATCAAGGGTGGCTACGAAAACTCGGCTGGCGTTCAGGTCAACATCACCTCGATCGACAATGCCGGTTCCTTTGCAGGCAATTCGGCGACGACCATCGGCGGAGCGCGTTCGACGCTGCAATATTCGCAGATCGAGCAGCTTTGGACCCATGAGGGCCGCGACACCATTGATGGCTCGAAAGCCACGATCGGCAGCAGCGGCGCAGGCTTCCACGGCAATGGCCGTTGGGGCGACGACAAGATCCTGGGTTCGAACGGCAACGACACGCTGGAAGGCGGCGAAGGCCGTGACACCATCACCGGTGGTCGTGGCAATGACCTGATCTCGGCCAATGGCGACTACTACAACTCGTGGGCGCCGGGCGATGGCGACCGCGACACGCTGATCTTCCGCACCGGCCACGGTCAGGACACCGTGCTGGGCTTTGACGGTGGGCTGGACGTGCTGGATCTGGGTGGTCGTCACTACAACGTCGTCGAAAACTCGCAGGGCACGCTGCTGACCGCTGGCAACGACTCGATCCTGCTGGCGCATGTCTTCGACTACATCTGATCCATCACCCCGCTTTGGGGTGTGATCGAAAAGGCAAAGGGCCGCGTCATCACGACGCGGCCCTTTTTTCATGCGCAGGCAGTGGCAAATGAAAAGGGCCGCTCGGCTGAGCGGCCCCGATCATTCGCGATGAGCCGGGATCAAAGCTGATCCAGCGCCTCGATGGCTTTTTCCAGCTCTTCCTTGGTCACGGATTTTTCCGAAACCTTGGCACCTTCGACGATGTGGTCAACGACCTTGTCTTCGAAGATCGGCGCGCGCAGTTGCTGCTGTGCTTGCGGGTTTTGCTGGATGAATTCGAAGAACGCGCGTTCCTGACCCGGATACTGGCGGGCCTGACGCAGCACGGCCTGGGTCATTTCCTGATCCGAGACGGTGATTTCATTCTTCTGACCGATTTCGGCCAGCAGCAGACCCAGACGGACGCGGCGCTCGGCAAGTTTCTTGTGCTCGTCGGTCGGCTCGATCTCGCCATGGTTATGGCCGTGATCTTCCGGGTTTTCTTCGTGCCACAGCTGATGCGCGATCTGGCCGGCTTCGGCCTCGACCAGCGAATCGGGCAGGTCGAAGCTGACCAGCGTGTCCAGCTTGTCCAGCAGCGCACGCTTGAGGATCTGGCGCGACGCACCTTGATACTCGGCTTCCAGACGCTCGCGGATCTGACCCTTCAGGGCTTCCAGATCGTCGGCGCCGAATTTCTTGGCCAGTTCGTCGTCCAGCTCGGCGGCTTTCGGCGCCTTGACGGCTTTCACGGTCGTCTCGAACACGGCATCCTTGCCAGCCAAAGCCGGGTGGCCGTAATCCTCGGGGAATTTAACTTCCACCTTGATTTCGTCACCGGCTTTCGCGCCGACCAGCTGGGCTTCGAAGCCCGGAATGAAGCTGTTCGAGCCAAGCACCAGCGGATAGTCCTCGGCGGTGCCGCCGTCGAACAATTCGCCATCGACCGAGCCTTTGAAGTCGATCACGAGCTGATCGCCGTCCTTCGACTTGGTGCCTTTCTTGCGGTCTTCGAACGACTGGGCGTTCTTGGCAAGATTTTCCAGCGCTTCGGTCACTTGCTCGTCGCTGGCGGAAACGACCAGACGCTCCAGCTCGACGCCCGAAAGATCGGCTTCCGGGATCGCGGGCAGGGCTTCATAGGTCACGTCAACGACCAGATCGTCGCCTTCTTTCCAGTTTTCGCCGCCGACCATCTCGACCTTCGGCTGCAGCGCGGGGCGGTCGCCCGAGGCTTCCAGATGGCTTTTCAGCGCGGTGTCGATGGCTTCCTGCATCGCATCGCCCATGACGCGCGGGCCGAATTGCTTTTTCAGCAGCGCCATCGGCACCTTGCCCTTGCGGAAGCCCTTCATTTCGACTTCGGGCTGGGCCTCTTTCAGCTTCGCTTCCACCTGCGTCGCCAGATCGGCTGCGGGCAGGGTGAACTGATAGCCGCGCTTCAGCCCTTCGTTCTGGGTTTCCTTGACCTGCATATGCGTTCCTTCATCCATCCGTTCCGCGGGGTGGGACGCGGACGTCCCGAAAGCCGGGCCAGACCGGGCCTCCCCGCCGTGTTTCAGCGCGCTAGCTATGGGATTTTGACGCCCATAGCAAGGAGGAAGGCCGGTTTGCCATGTCTCCCGGCGGTGTTTGTCATGGGGCTGTCGCGCTGGGATGCAAGACTTGAAGCCCGGACTGCCGCGCAGCCCGCGGCAAGCGGGGCGGGGACGGCGGGCAGCCGCGAAATCAGGCCGTTTCGGCGCCTCGAAACGGTTGTGACGAAATTTCTTATTCACGGATGTTTTTTCTGCTTGCGCCCATCCGGCACCCCCCATATACGACGCCCCACGCAGACGGCGGAAACGTCATCTGGACCTCCGGTGGGGCCATAGCTCAGTTGGTAGAGCGCTTGAATGGCATTCAAGAGGTCAGGGGTTCGACTCCCCTTGGCTCCACCAAATATTTTTCAGATATACGAAAATAAGCCGCCTTTTCAGGCGGCTATTTCGTTTTCATCATGCAGTTTCCAGTTGTGCGCCAAATCGTGTGATCAGGTCTTGCAGCGCGACATGGCCCCGGCACGCGCCATTCCCGGTGGCGGGCTCGCCCGTTTCAAGCGCGGTGGCATATTGCACGGCGGGGTCGTCTTCCAGCCGCTTGCGCAAGGCCGTCAGGCGGGGCCAGCCCGAGGCTTCGGTGATCTGATGATACGCGGCCCAGCGGGCCACGCCGATCAGCAGCGCATCGGCCAGACTGGGGCGGTCGCCGACAAGATAGGGGCCGGGGCCGATCATCTCCTCCAGCCGGTCATGGCGTTCGGTGACCTGGTCCTTGCCGATGTCGCGCAGCAGTGCTTGCCGGGCTGGGTCGGGGGTCTGCATCTCAAGCGCGGCCCACAGGGAGGTGAATGCGCCAGTAAAACCCGTGTTCACGAAGCCCATCAACTGATGCATCCGGTCCGTCTGCGCGCTGCGCGGGGCAAAGCTGATGCGGCGGGCATCGTCGCGGGCCTCAAGCCACAGCGCGATGGCCATGGTCTCTGTGACGACGCGACCATCATCCGTTATCAGCACCGGCGTTTCCACGCGCGGGTTCAGCCGCCGATAGGCCGGATCGCGCATTTCGCCCAGCATATCCACGCGGCACAGCCGATAGGGTTGGCCCAGCCATTCCAGCGCCGCCACAAGCGCCATCGAACTGCCCGAGGGGTAGCCATAGATCAAAATCGGTTCCAACTGCGTTTCTCCCGTGATTGGATAGAAGACGCTGCGCAGCGTGGCCCAATCTAACGGCTGGCGCGGACAGGTAAATTACGCACCTTTTTGTAACCATGAGGTCCGAGGATGAAGGAACTCGTCTCTCGTTGCCCGATCGAAGAGGTCATGCAGGTCTTGGGCGGGCGCTGGCCCACGCTGCTGATCTATTACCTGCAGGACGGCACCAAGCGGTTCAGCGATCTGCGCCGCGATAATCCCACCATCTCGCACAAGATGCTGGCGTTGGAACTGCGCAAGCTGGAGGAGGTGGGGATCGTCCAGCGCACCGAATTCGGCGGCTATCCCCTGCGGGTCGAATATGACCTGACGCCGGCGGGTCAAAGGCTGGTGCCGCTGATCGACGCGCTTGGCGATTGGTGGGATGACGTGGCCGGGGCCAACGAAGAATCCCGCCCGGCAGGGACCGAGCGGGCTGCGATGTCCTGAAGTCCTACAGGCGGTGCATCCGCGGATCGGTGGGACGGCGATAGTCGCGTTCATCCGTGGGATCGTCGGTCAGCGGATCGTTGTGGAGATCAGGCATATGCGTGCCGTGACGGTCGGCATAGGCCGTCGGATCCTTGGGCGCGGGATGCGAGGGTCTGCGGTGCGCGGCCTTGCGATGACGGCGCGGTTTGTCGCCATCGTCATGGCCCATCACGCCGCGCACCAGATCGGCGGCATCGCCGAATTCGCGCATGATCGCGCCCGCCTGACCCGCGACAGTGCGAAAGCCCGACAGCGCCGTGGTCAGCGAACGCATCATCCCGTCCACGCTGCCGCTTAGCGATGCGGCATTGTCTTGAACCTCATCCATCAGGCGGGGCCGGCGACGCGGGCCGCGGCGGCCGTGCGGTTCGTCATGCCAAGGCTTGCCGCTGGAGGGCGGCGGGCCGGGCGGGGCCATGCGGGCGCCGGTATCGGCAAAGCCGCGCGGCTGGGCGGGGCGGCGGGGTTTGTCATCATCGCCCAATGCCTGCGCAATGTGGCGCGCGGCAATCACCGCGCCTGCGGTCGCACCTGCGACGGCCAAGGCCGTGCCGCCCCAGACCAGCCATCGGGCCGAGGCCGAGGGCCGGGGCCAGACGCGGCTGCCATCCGGCGACACATCGCCATGTGGCGGGATGCGGCGATGATCATGGTGTTCATGCGGGCGGCGATGCCCTTCGGGGACGGGGCGGGGACCAAAGCGGGTTTCGCTGGTCACATCCGCATCGGTCAGGGGCGCGTCAGGATAGGTTTGCTCGCGGTCGTCTTCGTGGTGGCTCATCGGGTCTGGTCCTTTCGCGAAGCTTCGGACCTTAAACCCCCAACTGCTGCGAATGTTCCGCAAGGCCGCGCGGGTCGCCAAATGAAAAACGCGCCGGAAAACCGGCGCGTTTTCATGACTTCTGCAAAGCAGATCAGTTCGCTTCGTCGTCGTCGCGACCGGCCTGGCCGATTTCGTCGAACAGTTCCGCGATCTCGAACTCGGCAGCGGCTTCTTCTTCCGCAGCCAGTTCCTGGATCGACTTGCCCGAGGCTTGCAGCTCGGCTTCTTCGGTCGAGCGGGCGACGTTCAGCGTGATCGTCGCATCGACTTCCGGGTGCAGGTGGACGCGCACTTCGTGCAGGCCCAGTTCCTTGATCGGGGCGGTCAGGACGACCTGACGACGCTCGACCGCGAAACCTTCGGCGTTGGCGGCGTCGGCTGCGTCACGCGGGGTGACCGAACCGTAAAGCGCGCCGGCGTCCGATGCCGAGCGGATGATGACGAACGACTGACCGTTCAGCTTCTCAGCCGCTTGTTCGGCTTCGACGCGGGTCTCGTCGTTGCGGGTTGCCAGCTCGGCCTTACGCTCTTCGAATGCCTTGATATTGGCGTCCGAGGCGCGCATCGCCTTGCCTTGCGGCAGAAGGAAGTTGCGTGCAAAGCCGTCTTTGACTTTGACGACTTCGCCCATCTGGCCCAGCTTGGCCACACGTTCCAGCAGGATGACTTGCATGTTCGTCTCTCCTTACTTCACGGCGTAGGGGAGCAGGGCGAGGAAGCGGGCGCGCTTGATGGCGCGGGCCAGTTCACGCTGCTTCTTGGCCGAGACGGCGGTGATGCGCGACGGCACGATCTTGCCGCGTTCCGAAATGTAACGCTGCAGCAGGCGCGTATCTTTATAGTCGATCGCAGGAGCGTTCTCGCCCGAGAACGGGCAGACTTTCCGGCGGCGGAAGAAGGGTTTGTTTGCCATGATACTGGTTCCTATCCCTTAGTTCCGGTCGTCGCGGTCGCGACGCTCGCGGCGTTCGCCACGATCACCATCGCGGTCACGGCGTTCGCCACGATCACCACGGTCGCCGCGGTCACCACGCTCACGCTCGTCGCGCTTCTGCATCTGGACCGACGGGCCTTCCTTGTGCTCGTCCACGCGGACGGTCAGGACGCGCATCACATCGTCATGCAGACGGGCCAGACGCTCCATTTCCTGCACGGCGGCCGAAGGCGCATCCGAACGCAGGAAGGCGTAGTGGCCTTTGCGGTTCTTGTTGATTTTGTAGGCCAGGGTGCGCACACCCCAGTATTCGTTTTCGACGACCTTGCCACCATTGTCGGCAAGAACGGTCGAGAAATGTTCGATCAGCCCTTCGGCCTGCGTGTTCGACAGGTCCTGACGGGCGATCAGCACATGCTCATAAAGCGGCATGTCTGCACCTTTTCTTCGGGGCGCATTTCAACGGCGGGACAACACCTTCCGCGCCCCGCCACGAGAGGCTGCGCCGGTTTCGCTTATGCGGAAGGATGCGGACTTATAGCGGCATTCCCCCCGATTGCAAGCCAAAACTGGGATGAAAGCGCCCAGTTTCGCCGTGGCGGCGAAGGTGTTTCCGCGCTGCGGCGAAACACGAAATTGTCAGCTAAAACATTGGAAAGGTTTATTGATGCTGTCGCATTTCATGACCACAACTCCATCAACGACAATTTCAATCAGGAGTCCTCCGCATGAAAACCGTTCTTGCCCCCTTCGCCGTCATCACCGCCCTGTCCGCGACTGCGGCAATCGCTGCACCCGTAAGCTACGATTTCGATCCGTCGCACAGCCAGGTCGTTTTCGACTATCAGCACATGGGTTTTTCGACCAGCACGGGCATCATCAACGGCGTGACCGGCAAGCTGGTGCTGGACCGCGAAAATCCCTCGGCCTCGACGGTCGAAGCGACCATTCCGATGTCGGGCCTGCACAGCGTCGCGGCTGAACTGGACGAACACCTGTTCGGCAAGGACTTCTTCAACGCCAACAAGGCCGAAGCCGTCGCCACCTTCAAATCGACCGCGGTCGAGGTTGACGATGATCAGGACGAAGCCAAGGTCACCGGCGATCTGACGCTGAACGGCGTGACCAAGACCATCGTGCTGGACGTGGACCTGAAGCAGATCGCCAATCACCCGATGAGCGGCAAGGAAGTCGCGGGCTTTGACGCCGAAACCGAAATCAAGCGTTCGGAATTCAACCTGGGCCAATTCGCCCCGGCGGTCAGCGACGAAGTCGAGATCAACATCTCGGTCGAAGCCATCAAGGCCGAGTAATCGGGTATTCATCCGACGTTCTGGGCCCCCTTTGCGGGGCCCTTTGCGTTTCTGCGCCTTGCGGGACGGCCACTTCGCGGCTAATTCCGCGAACATGCTGCCTCAAGAGCGTCTTTCCCAGATCGTCCAGCGTTTCGAGTTTCTCGAAGCGCGGTTGAATGCCGGTCCCGCCGCCGATGAAATCGCCGCGATCAGCCGCGAATATGCGGACCTGAAACCCGTGGTGACGCAGATTGGCGAATGGCGTGCCGCGCAGGATGCCATCCACGAAGCGCAGGCCATGCTGGCCGATCCCGAGATGCGCGAACTGGCCGAGGATGAGCTGGCCCGCCTGCGTGCCGCCCAGCCCGATCTGGAACACCAGCTGCGCATCGCGCTGCTGCCCAAGGATGCTGCCGATGCCCGGCCCGCCATCCTTGAGATCCGTCCCGGCACCGGCGGGGATGAGGCGGCGCTGTTCGCGGGTGATCTGCTGTCGATGTATCGTCGCTTTGCCGAATCGCGCGGCTGGACGTTCCAGTTGCTGGAGCTGTCGGAATCCGAATTGGGCGGCGTGCGCGAAGCCATGGCCCGGATCGAGGGCGAGGGTGTCTTTGCCCGGCTGAAATACGAATCCGGCGTGCATCGCGTCCAGCGCGTGCCCGAAACCGAATCCGGCGGTCGCATCCATACCAGCGCCGCGACCGTCGCCGTCCTGCCCGAAGCGGCCGAGGTCGATATAGACATTCCCGCGAGCGACATCCGCATCGACACGATGCGCGCGTCGGGCGCGGGCGGTCAGCACGTCAACACGACTGATTCGGCGGTGCGGATCACCCACCTGCCGACCGGGATCATCGTGACCAGCTCGGAAAAGTCGCAGCACCAGAACCGCGCCAATGCCATGGCCGTTCTGCGGGCGCGGCTTTATGACATGGAACGCTCGCGTGCGGATGCCGAACGCGCCGCCGACCGGAAATCGCAGGTCGGCTCGGGCGATCGGTCCGAGCGCATCCGCACCTATAATTTTCCGCAAGGCCGCATGACCGATCACCGCATCGGCCTGACGCTTTACGCGCTGGACCGCATCATCGCGGGCGATCTGGCCGAGATCACCGATGCGCTGATCGCCCATGATCAGGCCGCGCGTCTGGCCGCCGAGGGCGCATGACCACCGGAAGGGCGCTGTGCCAGACCGCCGAGGCACAGCTTGCCGCGGCAGGCGTCGCCTCAGCCGCCGGGGATGCTCAGGTCCTGTTTTGGCACGTGCTGCGTCAGGTCACGGGGCAGGCGCTTCCCCGCCACGCCCTGCGCGAACATCTGGCCGCCGATGTCGCGCCTGCAGTGGCGCAGGCTTACGCCGTGGCCATTGCTGCACGCGCAGGACGTCAGCCGGTCAGTCAGATCACGGGCCGCAGGGCGTTCTGGAAGCATGATTTTCGCGTGACCGCGGACACTTTGGACCCACGCCCGGAAACCGAATTGCTGGTCGAGGCGGCGCTTGGCGAAAGCTTCGACTCGGTGCTGGATATGGGCACGGGGACTGGCGCGATCCTGATTTCGATCCTGTCCGAACGTCCGGGCATCCGGGGGGTCGCTACCGATCTGTCGCCCGCAGCCCTTGAGGTTGCGCAAGGCAATGCCCATATGATCGGTGTCGCAGCAGAGTTCATTTCGTCGGACTGGTTTTCCGAAATAAATGAACGCTTTGCGCTGATTGTCTCGAACCCGCCTTACATCGCGCTGGACGAAATGTCCGGGCTGGCGCCCGAAGTGCGCGATTGGGAACCCCGCATGGCGCTGACCGACGAAGGCGACGGGCTTGCCGCCTATCGCGCGATCTGCGCCGGTGCGCCCGATCACCTGAAGCCCGGTGGACGGCTGATGGTGGAAATCGGTCCCACACAGGCGCATGACGTATCCGACCTGATGCGCGGGGCCGGTTTGACCGATCCAACGGTGCTGAAAGACCTTGATGGGCGGGATCGTGTCGTCTGGGGCCGGAATCCGGTCACGAAAGGCGCATAATCGCGCGTTTCCCTGTCATATGCTAACTTTCCCCTTGTCAGGGCGCGCGGGGGATGCTTAGTGACAGTTGTGACGGGGGCGAAGCCGCCCACGCACGGGTCAGTTACACTCAGCCTTCAACTGGTAACACGGGATCAGGGCGTTTTTCGCCGCTCCCCAACTGGCACCCGCTGCAAGACATGACCCTAACCCAAGCCGGGCATTTGCCGGACCATGAATTGACAACAAGCTGATGAGATCATCCAAATCCCGTTCGCGCAACAAGTCGAACCGCCAGCGCACGCTGGGTAATATCGTCAACCGCGTCTTCGATTCCTCGGGCCCCGAGGGTAAGGTGCGCGGCACTCCGCAGCAGATCATTGAAAAATATCTGACGCTGGCCCGCGATGCGCAGCTTTCCAATGATCGCGTGGCAGAACAAAGCTTCCTGCAACACGCCGAGCATTACACACGCCTGCTGGGCGAGGCGCAGCGCGAACAGGCCGAACGCCAACAGCACCAGAACGGTTTTTCGCGCGATGATGACCGCGAAGATGGCAATGGCCAACATGCCGAAGGCGGCAATGGTCAGCAGGGCGGCCAGAACGGCCACCGCCATGACCGCGACGAGAATCGGGGCGAGAACCGCAACGACAACCGTGGTGAAAACCGCCGCGACCGTGACAATCGCGATAATCGCCGCGACGACAACCGCCGTGAAGACAATCGTCGCGACGACAATCGCGACAACCGCCGCGATGACCGCAGCGAACGTCGCGATGATCGCCCGCAAACGTCCGAGCCTGTGACGCAAGATCAGGGTCTGCCGCCGGTCATCGCCGAGGAACCCGCCGTTGAGGCCGGCCCGGTCGAAACCCCGGAAAGCAGCAGCACCGCTTCGCCCGAACTGCCCTTTGCCGCGCCTGCGCCCGAACCCGCGCCTGCAC
This sequence comes from Paracoccus laeviglucosivorans, assembly GCF_900182695.1. Classification (GTDB taxonomy): domain Bacteria; phylum Pseudomonadota; class Alphaproteobacteria; order Rhodobacterales; family Rhodobacteraceae; genus Paracoccus; species Paracoccus laeviglucosivorans. The sequence goes on along the minus strand of NZ_FXTK01000004.1, from coordinate 208,868 downwards.
CCGCAGCCACCCCGGCCCCCGAGGTCGCGACCGCCCCCGAAGGCGATGCCGCCGAGGAAGCACCGGCACCGCGTCGCCGCGCGCCGCGCAGCACGACCCCGCGCAGCACCACGCCGCGCACCCGCCGCAAGCCCGCCGCCGAAGGCGACAAGGCTGCGGAAAAAGCCTCGGGCGAATAAAAACTTAGCGCGGCGCGGCTGCCAAAAGCCGCGCCAGCGCGCAGAATTCCTCAAGTCCGATTTCCTCGGCCCGCGCGGTCGGCGAAATCCCCGCCGCGTTCAGCAGATCCTCGATCTGCGGATGCAGCCCTTTCAAGGACGCACGCAGCATCTTGCGCCGCTGGTTGAAGCCCGCGGCGACGACGCGGTTCAGCACCTTGGGATCGGCCGGAAAACGCGGCTCGGGCAGGGCGGTCAGATGCACCACGGCCGAATGGATCTTTGGCGCGGGCACGAATGCCTCGGGCGGCAGTGTCATCACGATCCTGGCGTCGGTGCGCCACTGCGCCAGCACCGCAAGGCGGCCATAGGCCTTGCCGCCCGGTTTTGCGACGATCCGCTCGGCCACTTCCTTTTGGAACATCAGCGTCAGCGACTGCCAGAAGGGCGGCCATTCGGCAGGCGTCAGCCAGCGGATCAGCAGTTCCGTCCCGACGTTATAGGGTAGGTTGGCGACGATGCGGATTGGCGGGGTCAGATGCGCCAGCGGGTCGATCTCCAGCGCGTCGCCGTTGATGACATGCAGCCGCCCCGGATAGAATTCGGAAATCTCGGCCAGGGCAGGCAGGGCTCGGGCGTCCTTTTCGATGGCCAGCACGTGGCGGGCGCCTTCGGCCAGCAGGCCACGGGTCAACCCACCCGGACCGGGGCCGACCTCGATCACGTCACAGCCGGTCAGATCGCCCGCCGCCCGCGCGATCTTGGCGGTCAGGTTCAGGTCCAGCAGAAAGTTCTGGCCCAGTTGCTTCTTCGCCCGCAGATCGTGACGCGCGATCACTTCGCGCAGGGGCGGAAGGCCGTCAATCGCACTCATCTTTTTCCTGCCATGTCAAAGGCCATGCGCAGCGCCGCAATGACGCTTTCCGCGTCTGCGATGCCTTGGCCCGCAATATCGAATGCCGTGCCATGATCGGGCGAGGTTCGCACGAATGGCAGGCCCAGTGTCACGTTCACCCCACCTGCGAAATCCAGCGTTTTGATCGGGATCAGTGCCTGATCGTGATAGGCGCAAAGCGCCGCGTCATAACGCGCCCGCGCGCCGGGATGGAACATTGTATCTGCGGGCAGCGGCCCGCTCAGCGCAAACCCCTGATCCCGCAGACGTGCGACAAGCGGCGCGATCCAATCCAGCTCCTCATGCCCCATGACGCCATTTTCCCCGGCATGGGGGTTCAAGCCAGCAATGGCGATGCGCGGTGCGTCCAGCCCGAAATCGCGGCGCAATGCGGCGTCCGTGATGCGGATCGCCTGTTCCAGCAACGCGGGCGTCAACAGCCGCGGCACATCGGCAATGGCCACATGAATCGTCACCGGCACCACCCGGCAGGGCGGCTGAACATTGGTCGAGGCCAGCATCATCACCACCGGCACATCCCCCGCCAGATGCGCCAGATATTCGGTGTGACCCGGAAAGCCGAAACCGGCTCCGCGCTTCAAGGCTTCCTTGTTGATCGGCAGGGTGCAGATGCCGCCCGCCTGACCCGTTTGCGCCAGATCCACCGCGCGGGCGATCACATCAATCACCGCCTGCGCATTGGCCGGATCGGGCCGTCCCGGCACGGCAGGCGCGGGGAAATCGTGGCGCAGTACGGGCAGCGTGCCCACCGGGACGGAATCGCCAAGGGCCGTCACCTCGGCCCAAAGAGTGCCGTCGGGCAAATGACGCGGATCGCCCAGAAACACGAATGGCACGCCTGAGGCCAGCGCCTTTGGTGCTAGTTCCGGGCCAATACCGGCAGGCTCGCCGCAGGTCAGGATGATGGGGCGAGGCATGGTCATTTTCTCGGTTCTCAAAATACCCTCGGGGGGTCCGGGGGGCGAAGCGCCCCCGGCTACCTTAAACGTCAGGGCCTGCGGATGATCGCGTTCGCACGCAGTTCAGCCAGATAGTTGTCCGCTGCTTCGCCGACCTTGCGGTTGAAAAGCTGGTTGCGGACCGCCTCGCGCTCGGGCAGCGCATCGGGGTTGGGCTGTGCGGGCTGCCCGTCCTGTTCGGCGCTGGTTGCGACGGGGGCTTGGGCGGGCGGGTTCGTCAGCAGGGCCGGGCTGCGTTTGCACAGCATCAGCAGATCGACCGCACCGCCATAGCTGACCACCGTGGTTTCGTTATCGTCCAGCACGGCCAGCCGGATGCCATCGCCTACGGGCACCTGTCCCTGCGACACGGTCTGGCGCATCACCTGCTCGGCGGGCAGGTTGCTTGTCTGGGCCAGCAGGTCGTCGCAGGTATTGACTACGGCCTGCAACCGCGCCGCCTCGGCTGTCGAGCCAAGGCGCACGCGCATGTAATCCAGATCCTGTTCACGCGCACCGGGGCGCAACGTGCCTTGCGTATCGCGCAGGAAGAACAGCACCACCGCGCCCTGCACGGGCAAGGGTTGGCTGATCTGCCCCGGCTGCATCTGCAAAAGGATCGGGCGCAGCGTCGGCGGCAGGTTCGCCAACGGCGCGGTGGGCAGGCGCCCGCCGTTCTGCGCCGAGGGCGTGGCCGAATATTGCCGCGCGAAGCTGGCGAAATCACCTTCGGTCCGGGTGCGGCTTACGATATCTTCGGCCAGCGCCATGGCCCGCGCTTCCTGCCCCTGCGGCGCGGGAATGATCAGTTCGGACAGCGATACGCTGGTGATGCGCGGCGTCTCGATGATCTTTTTCATTTCCTGATCGACTTCGGCGTCGGTAACGCGGGCCTGACCCAGCACACGCTGACGCACGAATTCACGCCAGACAATTCCCGAGGTCACGAAGTCGCGGAATGTCTCGCGGTCCACGCCATTGCTGCGCAGGACCTGTTCGAATTGCTCGACGCCCATGTTGCCGCGTGACGCGAATTCCTCAAGCCCGGCATTGATCTGTTCGTCGCTGGCGGTAATGCCTGCCTGCTTGGCCGCGAAATTGCGCAGCCGGTCGTCGATCAGCGCCTGTTCGGCGGCAGCCAGATCGGTTTCGGGCGCACGCAGCAGTTGCAGAAAGCGGACGCGCTGATCCACCTCATAGCGGGTCACGGCCGAATCGTTGACGTAAAGCAGCGGCTGGAAGGGATTGCCCGCGCCCTGTGCCATGGCTGCAAAGCCCAGACCCGGAAGCGGACCCATTGCCGTGCCTGCCAGCATTGCGGCCATTGCCGCCCCCAGAAGAATTCGCCGCATCAACGTCCTCGTCTTTTCGTTTCGCCGGAGATTAGCGCAGGCAGGCGCGCCGCGCCACCGTTCCCCGAGCAGAGTCTTGCCTGCCAAACCCGCCCAATCGGATGCCCAGATCGAAACTAGTATCCGCACGCAGGCTTTCGGAATCGCTGAAGCGGCGTTTCACGGCCATTTCGACCGTCACGCATTCATTGCGATATTCCAGCCCAAGTTCGGCCTTTTGCGCCCGGTCGGCTGCAAAGTCGTAGCGGGTTTCCGCCGTGGCCCACCAACCGTCGCGGATCTGCCAGCCAGCGGTGGTCGTCAGCTCCGAGACATTCTCGGGCCGCTCTTCGCTTTCATCGGAATCCAGCCACAGGTAGCCTGCGGAAAGTTGCAGTCCCGGTTTCAGCCAGCCCATGCGCAATTCGTTGCGGCTGATCGAAAAGCTGTCGTCAAACAGCGCCCGGTTCACGATCGCCAGCCCGTTCGAGCCCTGATAATTGGCCGAAAGCAGCCAGTCCGAGCTTTTGCCCGCCAAAGGCCCGCTATCGCCGAACGCGCTGTCGGTGCGCGACCGCAGAACACGTCCCGCCGTCAGGCCGATGGACCAACCTGCCGGATCGATCCGGGTCCAGCCCATGCCGATATTGGCACGAAGCCCCGATTCTCGGGCGTCCCAGCCGGGAAAACGGTTCAGCGAATACAGGTTCCCTTCGTCAAATTCGATCAGGTAGCTGTCTTCGTTCGGCACCTCGTCATCGTCGTCCCGCTCGGGCGACCAGATGACCTGCACGACGGGTTCGATGATCTGCGTGACGCCATTGGCATGGCGCGCAAAGGGCCAGCGCAATTCGGTGGCAAAGGTCGGATCGGCACGGGCGACCCAATCTTCGTAATTGCTGTCCTGATTTATGTTGTAGAAATCCGCATCCAGCCGCGTTTCGACCGCGCCGACCATGCCCAAGGGCAGAACTTCGCTGCGCCGCCAGCCCATCGCGACCGAACCGCGCACCATGTCGCGCCCCAGCACGTCCTGACCTGATGACCGGCGATGCGCGTGCAGCGACCATTCAAGCTGCGCGATGCCCCCGATGCGGTCGGGCGTCCAGCGGCGCTGCCACAGCGCATCCGCCACGATCGAGGGCGTGATGTCATCGGGTTCGTCGTCGCGCAGGGATTCGTAATTGCCGATCCGTGCGGTCAGCATCCGGTCGCGGCGCACGCGGTCCAGTGTCACCCCGCTCCATAGCCGGTCGGCATCGGTGACGTCGTAATCCAGCAGATAGGCGCGGTTGGTGGCCATCTGCAGCTGAATGCCCAGTTGATAGCCGCGCGGCAGTTCGAACCGCGCCGCGCCGAACAGATAGCCGCGTGTTTCGCCCGGCTCGATGTCGTCGCGGCTAAGTGCGCCGTTCCATTCCATCGCGCCGTTGGAAAATGCTTGCCGATAGCGCAGCTCCAGCGTCCGCGTGCGCGAGGCCGAGACATAGGGCGTCACCGTCAGGTCGGCGTGATCGCCCAGCGTGATGAAATAGGGCAGCTTGATGCCGAACCCCAACCCCGACGTGGTGCGGAACTGCGGGCGCAGAAAGCCCGTCATCCGATCGACCGTCGGGTCGGGCGCGGTCAGCCACGGCAGGCTGGCAATCGGCACGCCAAAGGCGCGAAGCTGCGGCTGGTCGAAATGCAATTGCCGCTTGTCGGCGTCATGGGTGATGCTGCGTGCCCGGATTTCCCACAGTGGCACAGGGTCGCTGGCGCAGACCTGACAGCTTGAGGCCACGACGTTCTGCATCGTGGTGATGCGGCCGTTGTCGCTGCGCTCCATCTGCCGCGCGGCAAGTTGCATCTCGCGTGCCAGAACCAGCCGCGCACCGCGCAGGATCCCGTCTTGCAGATTCGGCTGCAACTGGGCGCTGTCGGCGATGACGATGGTTTCGTTGCGGGTCCCGCGGGTCGCAGGCTCGGTCAGGTGGATCGGCCCTTCGATCACCGCGCCGCCGGTCTTGTTGTCATAGATCACGCGGGATGCGATCAGCCGCGCGCCCTGATACCAGATCACCACCCCACCCGAGGCGGTCAGCTTTTCATCCGCCGACAGCGTGACCTGATCGGCCAGCAAAGTCGCGGGGCTGCCCCGGTCCGACTGGTCGGAATTACTGGGGGCAATGCGGACGGTGGGGGACGGGCTGCCGCCCGCGACGGCGGGGGTATGCGATGCCTCGGTTCCGTCAGCGAAACGCTGGTTGCCATCGGGCGTTTCGGTTGGCGCCAGAGCCGGGGCCTCTTCTGCGCCGGACAGGAAGGCATCACCCACATCATAGACGGGCAGGGTCTGGCCATCGGCCGTCAGGCTTTGGGCCAGAACGCCGGCGGGCGCAATCAGCGCGGTCGCGGCCAAAAGCCATGCTGCCGCCCGGCCCAAGTGTTTTCCGTCGCGCGCAGCCATCAGCCGTCCTCCAGTCGCAGCAATGCGCCAAGCGCGAAAAGCAGCGCCACGATGGGCGGCGCCCAACCGGCCAGTGCCGGGGGGATGCCGCCGTTGTCGCCCAAGACCTGCGCCAGATTGCGCAGGAAAAACAGTCCGATGCCACAGCCGAACGCCCCCAGCACCAGCATCCCCATCTTGCGCCCCCGCATATGGCGCATGGTAAAGGCCGCCGCGATCGCCACCATCGCCGCCATCAGCAGCGGACGCGCCAGCTCCATCTGAAGCCAGACCTTGTGGCGTTGCGCCGAAAAGCCCGCACGTTCCAGCCCCTGGATAAAGGTCGGCAATTGCCAGATCGGGATTGCTTCGGGGCGGCCAAAGCTGTCACGGATCCGCGCCGCCGTCAGGTCGGTCGGCAGTTCAAGCTGGTCATAGGTCTGGGCCATGGCTTCGGGGTTCACCTCGGTCAGGGGCCATTCCTTGACGCGCGACAGGTTCCACGAGCCATCGCTGAGCCGCGCCTCGGCGGCGTCGATGCGTCGGGTCGGTCCCTCTTTCGGGGCGAAGATCATGAAGGTGGCGTCATAAAGCGTGGTCGCGTCCGGGCTGGTGCGGCTGGCGCGGATCACGACCTGCCCGGATGTCTCGGCCCCGTCCGCGTCGCGCGTCGGCAATGCCTGACGCAGCCAGACCGCATCTTCGCCAAGGCTGATGGTCTGGCCGCTGTCGCTTTGAATGCGGGCCACGGCGGCGTCATAGCGTTTGGCGGTGGCGGCGACCATCGGGTTCAGCACCGCGACACAGACCGCGCCCGCAAGCGCCGCCGCAACCGCTGGCGCTGCCAGAACCCGCAGCCCCGACCGCCCCGAGGCGCGGATGGCCACAAGTTCCGAACTGCGCGACAGGTTCAGAAACAGCGCGATCCCCGACAGCACGGTGATCAGTGGCAGGATCGAATAAAAGCTGCTGGTGATGTTCAGCGCCGAAAGACCCGCAGCGCCGGTCAGCCCTATGCCTTCGTCCGAGAAGCGGCGGATCTGTTCCACGATGTCGATCAGGAACAGGATGGCGGCAAAGATCGCGGCGATCATCACCAGCATCCGCAAAAAACGCCGCGCGACATAGGCCGACAGGATCATGCGGCGACCTCCGCCTTGTTGCGCAGCCGTCTTGGGCGTGCGGAAAGCCAAAGCACGAATGCACAGATCAGCCCGCCGATAATCGAGGGCAGATAGATCAGCGGCCAGCGCGATGCGTCCTGCGCCACCTGATTTTCCGCGGCAGTTTGCAGGAATTGCACGAATATCAGCGCCATGACCGCCCAGATCACCTGACGCCAGACGCCAAAGCGGCTGAACCCGCCCAGAAGCAGCAAGGAAAAGCCCAGCAGTGCCGCGACGGGCGCCTGGAACGGCTTGGCCAGCCGCTCATGCGCCTCGGCCCGCGCTTTGTCGAGGGTCGAGCCGGTTGCGGCCAGCAATTCTGCATCCGGGCTTAGCAGGCGCAGCGTCGAATAGGCGCGCAGGTCGCGTTTGCGGGTGCGGCCTGGATCGACCAGCGTGCCCATGTCATAGGCCAATTCGTCAAACCGCGTCACCGAAAGCCGTTGTTGTCCGTCTGCGCCGCGCAGGTTTTGCGCCATGCCCTGCATCATCACCAGACGGGGGCCGTCCTCGGTCCTGACCACCAGCGCCTCGGCTGCGGTATAGGTGGTCTGGTTGGTGACGTTGCGCGCATCTTCAAGGAAAAAGTCCAGCAACCGCCCATCGGGGGCGATGTCGCGGATGTAAAGCGTCACGCCGTCGATGGGATATTGGAACGTGCCCGCGCGCAGGAACTGGGCGGTGACGTTCTGCGCGATTTCGGCCTGACGGTCGGTCAGGCGGGCACGGGCCAGCGGCACCAACGCATGGACCAACAGCGCCACCATCAGCGCCACGACAACACCAAAGACCAGCACGGGCCGCGCCAGCCGCCAGGGCGACATGCCTGCGGCCTGCATCGCGACCAGTTCGGATTCGGATGACAGCCGGTTCGTGCCATAGGCGCTGGCGGCGAATGCGGCGATAGGTAGCACCACCGAAATCACCAATGGCAGCGTCAGCGCGGTGAATTCCAGCACCACCAGCGCCGTCTGCCCGTCCGAGATCAATTGCTCAAACAGCGATACTGCGCGGTTGATCCAGTAGACCGAAACAAGGACCAGCGCAAAGAACCCGAACAATGTCAGGAATTGCGACAGGATGTAGCGGTCGATCCGGGGCATGGGCGCTTTCGCCAAGGGCTGGTTATGGCTTGCTTATCGCCTGCGTGGCATTTGCGAAAGCCCCGGCTCTGGTCAAGCGGCGGTTGCATGACTAGTTTTTGCCGAAACGTATCAAAGCGGAGCCTCGTGATCATGACCCAGCCGGTCGAAATCCAATTCGTCGCAACCGAGACCGAGGGGCTTTCCGCCCGCAAGGGCCGCATCGCGATCCTTGTCAACGAAACCGCGCGTCTGCCCGGCGGCCTGCCGCGTCCGACGCGCGAGGCGATGCAGCGTGCCTTGGAATCGGATGCGTGGAAAGCGCTGAAGCCGGGCAAGGCCCTGGAACTGGCATTCCCCGCCGGGATCGAGGCCGAGGCGCTGCAACTGGTGCTGCTGCCGCGCCGCACCGATGCGCAGACCGCGCGCAAGGCTGGTGCCGCCATCGGGGCGAAGCTGGGCAAGTCCGGCGTGACGGTTCTGGCGGGCGATCACCGTCTTGGCGCCGATGTGGCGCTGGGTCTGGCGCTGCGGGCCTATGATTTCTCGGCCTATAAATCCAAGCCCGAGGATGAGGATGACCGTCCCGCACGCGGTCGCGTCACCTTCATGCACAAAGACCCCGAAACGCTTGCACGCGACGCCAGGGGCGGCGCGGCGCTGGCCGAAGGTGTGTTCTTTACCCGCGATCTGGTCAGCGAACCTGCGAATGTGCTGACGACCAGCGATTTTGCCGACCGCCTGCTGGCGATGCAGGAAATCGGGCTTGAGGTCGAGGTGCTGGAGGAAGACCAGCTGGCCAAGCTGGGGATGCGCGCGCTGCTGGGCGTCGGGCAGGGTTCGGAAAGCCCGTCCAAGGTCGTCGTCATGCGCTGGAACGGCGGCGGCGACGAAGCGCCGCTGGCGCTGGTCGGCAAGGGCGTCGTGTTCGATACCGGCGGTATTTCCATCAAGCCCGCTGCGGGCATGGAGGAGATGACGATGGACATGGGTGGCGCGGGCGTCGTCGCGGGCGTCATGCGCACGCTGGCGCTGCGCCGGGCGCGGGCGAATGTCGTCGGTCTGGTCGGTCTGGTCGAAAACATGCCCGACGGCAAGGCGCAGCGTCCCGGCGACATCGTGAAATCCATGAAGGGCGACACGATCGAGGTCATCAATACCGATGCCGAGGGGCGTCTGGTTCTGGCAGACGTGCTTTGGTATGCGCAGGAACGCTTCCAACCCAAGGCAGTGGTGGATCTGGCCACCCTGACCGGGGCGGTCATCATCGCGCTGGGGCATGACAATGCGGGCGTGTTTTCCAATGACGACGCCTTTGCCGATCAATTCCTTGCCGCATCCAGGGCCGAGGGCGAGGGCGCCTGGCGTCTGCCGCTTGGGGCGGGCTACAAGGAACTGATCAAGTCACGGCTGGCCGACATCAAGAACACGGGCGGCCGTGCGGCGGGTTCGATCACTGCGGCTGAATTCCTGCATTGCTTCGTCAAGGACGGCACACCCTGGATCCATCTTGATATTGCGGGTGTGGCCTTGCCACCGGGCGAAACCACGCTGGCCCCCAAGGGCGCAAGCGGCTGGGGCGTCATGGCGCTGGACCGGCTTGTGCGCGACCAATACGAGGCCAAGGGCTGATGGGTTCAGCCCTGTTCTATCACCTGACCCGTTCAGGTCCGGCGCAGCTATTGCAGACTTTGCTTGGCAAAAGCCTGCAGGCCGGATGGCGGGTCGAGGTCCGGGGCAGGGACCGTGCCCGTCAGGTCGGGCTGGACGAAACCCTTTGGCTGGCCGAGGGGTTTTTGCCCCATGGGCTGGCCGGAGGGCCGCATGACGCGCGCCAGCCCGTTTTGCTGACGGTCGAGGGGCAGGACGCGGGCAATCAGCCGCGCTGCCTGATCGCGGTCGATGGGGCCGAGGTGCAGGGCGCCGAATGCGCGGCATTGGAGCGGGCCTGCATCGTCTTTGACGGCAATGACCCGGATGCGCTGGACCGTGCCCGTGCGCAATGGCGGACACTGAAAGCCGCCGGAGTCACGGCGGAATACTGGTCAGAGGCGGATGGCCGCTGGGAGCGCAAACAGTAGTTCCTGCGTCGGGGGGCGCTGCCCCCGTCCCTGCGGGACTCCCCCAGGGTATTTCAGGAACCGAGAAGCTGGAAGGGCTTAGCGTTCGAGGATGAGACGATTGCCTTCGATGCTGACGCGGGCGAAGCGCGACAGATAGGACATGCCCATCAGCGACACACCGAGTTCCGAGCGCAGGATCAGGGCGGGCACGCTTTCGTCATGGATGTCGCCGATCGCCACGCTGTCGAGCATGACGGTCGCCGTCTCGACTGGGCCATTGGCGGTCTGCGCCTCTCCGGTATAGCCGAGGCGGTCGGTGTCGATGCCGATCTTGCGGGCGTCGTCTTCGCCGAGGGCGATAGTGGTGGCCCCGGTATCGACGATGAAGCGCAAGGGTTTGCCGTTCACCTGCGCGGTCAGATGGTAATGGCCGTCATCGCCCAAGGGCACCTCGATCCGGCCACCTTCCAGCACGCGGGCCTGCGGAGCGACGGTGTTGCGGATGTCGCCCCACATGCCCGCAATCGCGATTGCGCCCAGAAAGATCATCCCCCAAGCGGCTGCAAAGCGCAGGGTCTTGCCGGGGCGTGCGCGCATCTCGACCACCAGATAGCCACCTACGGCCACCAGCAGCAGCACCAGATAGGCCAGGCGGCCGAAATCCTCATCCATTCAGAACAGCCCCGATCCCTTCAGGCCGTCGATCACGAACTGGATCGAAAGCGCCGCCAACAGCATCCCGAACAGTCGTGTGACCACCATGGTTCCCGTCCGGCCCAGAAGATGCGCAATCGGTCCCGCCAGCGCGAAAAGCGCCGCGACGATGCCCAGAACCGCCAGCATCACCAGATGGATCATCAACGTATGCGCAAGACTTTGATCCTGATTGACCAGCAGGATCATCGTGGCAAGCGCGCCGGGCCCGGCCAGCAGCGGCGTCGCCAGCGGAAAGACCGACGGGTCGTCCTGACCGTGGTGATCGTCGGTCTGCCCCTCGCGCCGTTCGGTGCGGCGTTCGAACAGCATGTCCAGCGCGGTCAGGAACAGCAATATGCCGCCCGCGATGCGGAATGCGGGCAGCGAGATGCCGATGCCGGCAAGGATCGCTTCGCCCGCAAGGCCGAACAGCGTCATCAGGATCGCGGCGATGACGATTGCGCGCCAGCCCACGCGGCGGCGCTGAGGATGCGGCATCCCGCGCGTCAGCGCGATGAAGATCGGGGCCAGACCCACCGGGTCGATGACCACGAAAAGCGTGACGAAGGCGCTGATGATCTGCGTGCTATCCATTGGCGCCACTATGCCGCGCGCGCGCGGCATAGGGAAGCGATCACGGATTTGGGGGTTTCACCATGGCCCTGCGGGGTCTATATCAGGAACAGTCCCAAGAGATACGCGGCTCTGAATGCCGTAACGGAGTACACAGATGCACGCACCTTCCCCCATGGCACTTTTGCTTATCGCAATCGTCGTGCTGGTTCTTTTCGGACGCGGCAAGGTCTCGTCCCTGATGGGCGAGGTTGGCAAGGGAATCACCGCCTTCAAGAAAGGCGTCAAGGACGGCGCCGAAGAAGACAAGGCGGAACCCAAGGAACTTGAGCTGAACTCGCCCGACGATATCGCCAAGGCACGCGCCGAACTGGCCGCCGAACGCGCCAAACTGGACGCCGAGCGCGCCCGCATGACCACCGATGCCGGTCTGCGCGACGTGACGCCGACCGACCAGAACAAGCTCTGATCCGGGGCGCGGTCCCAGGATGTTGGACGTCGGCTGGAGCGAGCTTCTGCTGATTGGCGTCGTTGCGCTGATCGTCATCGGGCCCGAAGATCTTCCCAAGCTGTTTCATACGCTGGGCCGCATCACTGCGCGCGCCCGCGGAATGGCACGTGAATTCACCAATGCGATGGAGGACGCGGCCAAAAGCTCGGGTCTGGACGAAGCGGGCAAGGCGCTGCGCGATGTGAACAAGCTGACCTCGAAAAAGGCGTTGGGGCTGGATGCACTGGACCGGGCTGCCGAACGCTTTGAGAAGTGGGACCCGATGAACCCGCGCGAGGAAGCCAAGAACAAAGCCCCCGTTCCCGATCCGGCAGCGCCCGCGCCGCCGGTCGCTGCGGCATTGGCCGAAACGCCCGCGCCTGTCACCGATGCCTTGCCCCCGCCGCCCGGTATCGCGGCCCCGCCGGTCCAGGACGACGCGGGTGCCGACAACGCCAATGGACGCCGCCGTCTGCACGCCGTCAGGCGCCAGGACCGCGAGCAATAACGACTAAGGAAAGGCTGCGTCGTGGCGACCAAATCTGCCAAGCCGGATGACATTGACGATAGCTCTGCGCCCCTGATCTCGCATCTGGCCGAATTGCGCACCCGCCTGATCTGGTCGGTGCTGGCATTCGTGATCGCGATGGTGCTGTGCTATTTCGTCTGGAATCCGATCTTCGACTTTCTGACGCAGCCCATCTGCTATGCGCTTGAAAAGCGTGGCCAGACCTGCGGCCTGATCCTGCTGAAGCTGCAGGAAGGCTTTTTCGTGGCCATGCGCATCGCGTTCTTCGGAGGCTTCGTGCTGGCCTTCCCGATCGTGGGCTATCAATTGTGGCGCTTTGTTGCGCCGGGACTTTATCGTAGCGAAAAGAACGCCTTGCTGCCGTTTCTTGTCGCATCACCTGTGATGTTCATCATCGGTGCGGGCTTTGCCTATTACGTCATTCTGCCATGGGCTTTCGACTTCTTCCTGGGCTTCCAGCAGGGGCCGCTGGGCCTGCCGTCGGATGCGGCTGGGACTGCGACACAGGCGGCGGGGCAGGTCGCCGCACCTGTTGCGGCCGGCGAGCAGCAGCCTTGGGCCGGCATCGTCTTCCAAGGTTCGGTCGAGGAATATCTGGCGCTGACCACGAAATTCATCCTCGCCTTCGGGCTTAGCTTCCAGCTTCCGGTCGCGCTGACGTTGATGGGCAAGGCGGGGCTGGTATCGTCGGAGGGCCTGGCGAGCGTGCGCCGCTATGCCGTGATCGTCATCCTTGTGCTGGCCGCGATGGTGACGCCGCCTGATGTCATCAGCCAGATCGTGCTGTTCACGGTCATATATGGGCTTTACGAGGTTTCGATCCTGCTGGTGCGCCGCATCGAGCGGAAACGCGAACAAGAAGATGCCGACGCCGATGAGTAAAAAGGTCCTGATCCGCATTGCCGAGGCGTTGGAGCGTATGGCCCCCGCGCCTGACAAGCGCCCCAGCTTTACCGAGGCCAGCGCCTATGTCTGGCATCCCGATCCCGATCGGCTGGAGCCTGTGGCCGATGTGGCCCGCGTCGATCTGGTGCAACTGATCGGCATCGACCGCGCCCGCGACACGCTGCTGGCCAATACGCTGCAATTCGCGCGGGGACATGCGGCGAATAACGCGCTGCTATGGGGTTCGCGCGGGATGGGGAAATCCTCGCTGGTCAAGGCAGTCCATGCCGAGGCGCTGAGCCAGGGCCTGCCATTGGTGCTTGTCGAAATCGCGCGCGAGGATCTGGGTTCGGTCAGCCGCCTGCTGGCGATTTTGGGTCACGCCAAGGACCGGCGTTTCGTGCTGTTTTCGGACGATCTTTCGTTCAGCCACGACGATACACAGTATAAATCGCTGAAAGCTGTGCTGGATGGCGGTATCGCCGGGCGTCCGTCGAACGTGATCCTTTATGCCACGTCCAACCGTCGCCATCTGATGCCGCGCGATATGATCGACAATGAACGCTCGACCGCGATCCATCCCGGCGAAGCGGTCGAGGAAAAGGTGTCGCTATCCGATCGCTTCGGCCTTTGGCTGGGTTTTCACCCCTGTTCGCAAGATGAATATCTTTCGATGGTCGAGGGTTATTGCAACGCTTATGGTGTGACCGTTCCCGAAGAACAGCTACGGGCCGAGGCCATTGAATGGCAAGCAACGCGCGGTTCAAGATCGGGTCGCGTGGCATGGCAGTTCTTTACCGATCTGGCTGGCCGACAAGGTATCAATGTCTGATCAACACCGCGCAGTATACGGTCAATTCCGCTCGTAGCCTGCATACTGAACTCGAATCGCGGGAGCTGTTTCGAAGACTGCGCAGAATGATTTTGCATTCATGTTTGTGGCAGTAATTCGGAATCTCCGCTTTTATGCGTATAATTTCAGCAAGAACAACCAGTGCGCTGAATTGTCGCAAGAATTTGTCAGTGTTTCCGCGCCGCGACTTTTAAGAAAACCGTAAAACTGCATCGTTCGGCGAATTGACGCCGTGTTCCTGCGATATTTATCGACAGTTGTGTGACGGTCTGGAATATTTCGGAAAGTCGCGACCGGGTGAGAACAGTGCCCAGCCTCACCCGGCCTGGCCGTACATGCAAAAGAGGAAATCGTTAAAACGGCTCGCAACGAGAGTGCCCGGAAAGTCGTAGTGGTAAAAGCTGACTTTTTGGCAATATTTTTTCCCGTTTTTACGCGCTAAAAGCGAGCCTCATGCGATTATTTTTCCCCGCTTTCGCAGTTCTCAACTAAAAATTGTCTATGATTGGCTAAGCTAAATCACTGGGGTAGCTGATTTCGCGCAAGTCGCGTATGTCTTGGGGAAATGGCCCTTGCAGGGGCCGATTCCGGGACGCTTCACACCGAGGTATCGAAGGTGACGAAAACGGGCAAGGAGAAAAATCTCCCCGAGGTGAAAGAGATAGCGGCAACTGCAACTCAGGGTAACGCAGAAGCACGCGCGCTGCGTCAGCAAGCCAATCAGGCTGCGCGTGACGCACGAAAGCAGGCGCGCATCGCTGAGCGTCAGGCGCGAAAGGCATCCCGCGATGACGCTACATCCGAAGTTGCGCCTCCGCCGATTGCGCCTCCGCCGATTGCTTCGACCGTCGCCATAGCATCGCGGGGCATGGCTGAACCAACGGGAAACAGTCGTAATTTCAACATCCTGATCGTCGCTCAGAAGGGGCGCTTGGCTGCCGAAGCAGCACTTTTTGCTGCAAGCCTGCGCTTGAATGCGCCGGATTGGCAGGGCCGTCTGATTGTCGCAGAGCCACGCGAGGAGGGGGCGTGGCAGGGGGTGGCGACGACGCTTGATCCCCATAGCCGCGCATTGCTGGGCCGGTTCGGCGCCGAGGTTACGCCCTTTTCCGCGCAATATTTCGGGCGTTCATACCCTTATGGCAACAAGATCGAGGCGCTTTCCCTGCTACCTGCGGGCCAGCCCTTTGTCTTCTTCGACACCGATACACTGGTGACAGGGCCGCTGGATCGGGTCGCTTTCGACTTTGACCGTCCTTCCGCGTCCATGCGGCGTAGTGCAAGCTGGCCGCTGCCGCCACTTTACGGGCCGGGCTACACAGCGATCTGGAAATCGCTTTACGATCGGTTCGGGTTGAATTTCGCAAGCTCGCTGGACCTGAACCAACCGGATGAGCACTGGGAACGTTACCTTTATTTCAATGCGGGCTGGTTCTTCGGGGCTGATCCGCAGGATTTTGGCCGCCGCTTTCTGGAACTGGCGCTGGCCGTCCGTGCCGATCCGGGCGAGGCACTGGCATGTCAAAGCCTTGATCCATGGCTGGATCAGGTCGTTCTGCCTCTGGTCATCCATTCGCTTGGCGGCGGACGGCCGGGGCCGGAGCTTGACGATCTGGACGGCAGCGTGACCTGCCATTACCGCAACCTGTCGCTGCTATATGCCCGCGAGGCCGAGCCGGTGCTGGACCTGCTGGAACATCTGATGCGCGATCAAGGCATCGCCGCGATGTTTGCGGCCGATGAAGGTGCGCAGCGTCTTGTCGGCGGTGGCGAAGGTCGGTCGGTCGTGCGCCCGATGTTTGCAGGTGCCGCGAATTTGCAGGAGCAGCCGATCCGGCAAAAACTTAAGCGCGCAGGATTGTGGTTCCGATGAAAGGACAAGGCCCCGGATTGCTCCGGGGCCTTTTCGTTTCAGCTTAGCGCGGCGTCGCAGCGGGCGCAGGTGCCCGGATGCGCATGGCTGCCCACATCGGGCAGGATCTTCCAGCAACGCTGGCACTTCTCGCCCTCGGCCGCCTCGAAGACCACGCCGACACCCGCCACGTCCGGCAGGCGGAAGGCCTCGGACGGGGCAGGATCGGCCGTCAGACTTAGCCCCGAGGTGATGCATATATCGGCGAAATCGACCGATTTCAGCGCCTCCAGCACCTCGGCATCCTCGACATGCACCACGGGCGCGGCTTCAAGACTGGCGCCGATGGTCTTGTCGGTCCGCTTGATTTCCAGCGCAGCCGTCACGGCGCGACGGGTGCGGCGGATACCATCCCATTTGCGGGCCAGGGGCTCGTTCAGCCAGTCGGCGGGCGTCACCGGGAAGTCGTGCAGATGCACGCTGTCATCCTCGGACGGGAATCGGCTTAGCCACACATCCTCCATGGTGAAGGGCAGGACCGGGGCCAGCCACGTCACCAAACGGTGGAACAGAATGTCCAGCACGGTCCGCGCGGCGCGGCGGTTCGGGCTGTCGGGCGCGTCGCAATAAAGCGCGTCCTTGCGGATGTCGAAATAAAAGGCCGACAGGTCCACGGTCGCGAACTGGAACACCGTCTGGAACACGCCCTGAAAGTCATAGGCGTCGTAACCCTTGCGCAGATGATGGTCGATCTGCGCAAGGCGATGCAGCACCCACTGTTCCAACTCGGGCATGTCGGCGGGTCGGACGCGCTCGGCCTCGGTAAAGCCGTCAAGGTTGCCCAGAACGAAGCGCAGCGTGTTACGCAACCGGCGATAGCTGTCGGCGGTGCCCTTCAGGATTTCTTTCCCGATGCGAAGATCGGCGGTGTAATCCGACTGCGCCACCCAAAGCCGCAGGATGTCGGCGCCGTATTCCTTGATGACATCGGCGGGCGCGGTGGTATTGCCCAGCGACTTGGACATTTTCATGCCCTTTTCGTCCAGCGTAAAGCCATGCGTCAGCACGCCCTTATAGGGCGCGCGGCCCTTGGTCGCGCTGGCTTGCAGCAGGGACGAATGGAACCAGCCGCGATGCTGGTCGGTGCCTTCCAGATACAGATCGGCGATGCCATCGGGGCTGCCGTCGGCCCGATCGCGGATCACGAAAGCATGGGTCGAGCCAGAGTCGAACCACACATCCAGCACGTCCATGACCTGATCGTAAGCATCAGGATCAGCCACCCCTTCCAGCATCCGCACCTTGAAATCAGCGTGATACCAAATGTCTGCGCCATCTTTCTCGAAAGCTTCGATGATGCGGTCATTGACGCGCTGGTCGCGCAGCAGGAAGTCGGCATCGTCAGGTCGGGTGCCGCGCTTGACAAAACAGGTCAGCGGCACGCCCCAGGCGCGTTGACGCGACAGCACCCAGTCCGGGCGGTTCTCGATCATCGAATACAGGCGGTTGCGCCCGGTCTGCGGCGTCCAGCGCACCAGCTTGTCGATGCTGGTCAGCGCGCGGGTGCGGATCGTGTCGCCATATTCGCCCATACCGTCATCCAGCTTGCGGTCGATGGCGGCGAACCATTGCGGCGTGTTGCGATAGATCAGCGGCGCCTTTGACCGCCAGCTATGGGGGTAGCTATGCTTGATCTTGCCCTTGGCAAGTAGCGCGCCCGCATAGGCCAGCTGCTTGATGACGCTGACATTGGCCGGGCCTTCCGCACCCTCGGGCGTCAGGATCGCCTGACCGCCAAAGATCGGCAGATCGGCGCGATAGCTGCCATCCGGCTCGACGTTATAGGTCATGGGCAGGTTGAAACGCAGCCCCAGCTGATAGTCGTCATCGCCATGGCTCGGCGCGGTATGCACGAACCCCGTGCCAGCGTCGTCGGTCACATGATCGCCCGGCAACAGCGGCACGTCATAGTCCCATTCGCCCGCGCCGCCCTCGACGCCACGGAAAGGATGGGCCAGCACGATGCCCTCCATCTCGGACGCCGTCACGTCGCGAACCCGCTCAAAATCGGCGACCTTGGCGGATTTCATCACGCCTTCGGCCAGCGCATCGGCCAGCACCAGCAATTCACCTGTCTTCGCGGTGGCGTTTTCCGCCACCTCGCCGACGCGATAAAGACCGTATGCAATGGTCGGGTTATAGGCGACGGCACGGTTCTGCGGGATGGTCCACGGCGTCGTGGTCCAGATCACGACGCTTACCGGCTTCTCAGTTCCCCAAATACCCTGCGACGCCTGCACCCCGAACCGCACCCAGATCGTGTGGCTGGTATGGTCGTGATATTCCACCTCGGCTTCGGCCAGCGCGGTCTTTTCGACCGGCGACCACATCACCGGCTTCGAGCCCTGATACAGCGCGCCGTTCATCAGCAGCTTCATGAACTCGGCCGCGATCACCGCCTCGGCGTGATAGTTCATGGTCAGATAGGGGTCTTCCCACTTGCCGATGATGCCAAGACGCTTGAATTCCTCGCGCTGGGTTTCGACCCAACCCTGGGCGAAGGCGCGGCATTCCTGGCGGAACTCGACGATGTCGACATCGTCCTTGTTCTGCTGTTTCTGGCGATACTGCTCCTCGATCTTCCATTCGATCGGCAGTCCGTGGCAGTCCCAGCCCGGAACATAGCGCGCGTCGCGGCCCATCATCTGCTGGGACCGGGTGATGAAATCCTTCAGCACCTTGTTCAGCGCGTGCCCGATATGCAGATGGCCGTTCGCATAGGGGGGGCCGTCATGCAGGATAAAGGGCGTGCGACCCTGTTTCGTCCGCAGGCGGTCATAGATGCCCATGCGTTCCCAGCGGTCCAGCCATTCCGGTTCGCGCTGGGGCAGGCCCGCGCGCATGGGGAAATCGGTCTGGGGCAGGAATACGGTGTCGCGGTAGTCGGTCGCGTTTTCGGCGGTATCGCTCATCTGGCGGGGATCCTTCGGTGGCAGGGCAGGCGTGCGTAACCCGACGGCGAAGGAACCCCTAAGCCGCCGGGCGGGTAATTCGAATGATCCGACCCGTGCTGAACATGGAGGCGGTTATAGAAAACCCCCCGCAAGGCTGCAAGCACGGCTTGCGGTGCTGTGGGCATGGGGCCGCCCCTGAACCGGGCCTTGCGCGTGCCGCACGCGGGGGCCATATCCCCCATATGATCCCGCCGCGCATCCCCGTCACCCCTGAACAGATCGACCGCGTCGTCGCCACCTTCTATGGCGCGATCCGGCGGCATGAAGTGCTGGGCCCGATCTTTGCCGCCCATATCACCGACTGGCCCGCGCATGAGGCGAAGATCGCCGCATTCTGGCGCAATGCGATCCTTTACGAACGCAGCTATGACGGCAGTCCGATGCGCGCCCATATGCAGGCCGGAAATGTCCGCGCGGTTCATTTCCCCGATTGGCTGATGCTGTTTGACGAAACCCTGCGCCGCACCTTGCCCGAGGAGACGGCGCGGGCATGGTCGGCACTTGCCCATCGCATCGGTGCAGGCTTGCGCATGGGTGTCGAGGGGCTGCACCGTGACGCCGCCCAGCCCCCGGTTCTGCGCTAAGGAGACTTGCGATGAAGATCGATTACGTGGAATTCAACTCGCCCGATCTTGGGGCGACCCGGAGGTTCTTTGCCGATGCCTTTGGCTGGAGCTTCAACGATTACGGCCCAGATTATCAAGAACTGGCCGATGCGGGCGTGTCTGGCGGGATTGCCCAAGGGCCGCTGGCGCCGCCGCTGATCATCCTGCGCACCGATGATCTGGAAGCAGCGCTGGCGTGTGTGACCAAGGCGGGGGCCAGGATCACGCGGCCGATCTTTGAATTTCCCGGCGGGCGGCGGTTCCAGTTTCGCGAACCCGGCGGGACCGAAATGGCGGTCTGGTCCGACCGTTAAAGCCGGGGCGGTCGGGCGCGATAGGTGGGCAGACGCCATCCCAGCGCCATGCTGCCCGCCCGCAGCGCCAGCACGACCATGCCGCAAAAGATCAGCGCCATCGGGCGCGGAAAGCCAACGAAGATCAGGATCACCGCCACCAACGCGCCGCCAAAGGCTGCTGTGATGTAAAGCTCTCCCTGTTTCAGGACCAGCGGCACTTCGTTGCCGACCACATCGCGCATGATGCCGCCCAATGTGCCGGTGATGACGCCCATGGCGACCGTCACGATCGGATCCGCCCCCGAGGTCATGGCCACGCCGACGCCCGCAGGGATCGCCACGGCCAGCGCAAAGGCGTCCAGCCACAACAGCACACGATAGCGGCTTTCCAGCAGATGCGCGGTGAAGAACACCAGAATTGCCGCGCCCGAGGTCAGCAGCAGCAGTTCCGACCGCTCCATCCAGATGGGGGTGCGGCCCAGCAGCAGGTCGCGCAGCGTGCCGCCGCCGATGCCGGTGAGCGTGGCGAAGAATATGAAACCCACCACGTCCAATTGCCCCCGGCTGGCGACCAGCGCCCCGGTCAGCGCAAAGACCAGCACGCTGGCATAGTCCAGCCATGGCAGCAGGATGCTAAGGCTCAAGGGCTTTCACCTTTGCGGGCTTGTAGGGGGCCATTCCGGCGCGGGCCAATTCGTCCGCACGTTCGTTTTCGGGATGCCCGGCATGGCCTTTGATCCATTCCCAGCGCACCGTGTGGCGCGCCTGCGCCGTGTCCAGACGCTGCCACAGCTCGGCATTCTTGACGGGCTTGCGGTCGGCGGTGCGCCAGCCATTGCGCTTCCAGCCGTGGATCCATTGCGTGACGCCGTTTTTGACATAGGCACTGTCGGTCGTCACGGTGATCTGGCTGGGCCGCGTCAGGGTTTCCAGAGCAGAGATCGCAGCCATCAGCTCCATGCGGTTGTTGGTGGTGTCGGCCTCGCCGCCTTGCAGGGTGCGTTCCTTGACGATGCTGTCGCCATCCATTGCGCGCATCAACACGCCCCAGCCGCCGGGGCCGGGATTGCCGCTGCACGCGCCGTCGGTCCATGCGTAAAGTTCGGTCATGCCCGTGCCATCGCCAGTTTCAGCCCCAGCGCCGCGAAGCTGGCGGCAAAGGCGCGTTTCAGCCAGCGCATCACCGTGTCCGATGCCAGCAGCGCATCGCGCCCGCTGGCGGCCAACACGGCATAGCCCAGAAAGGTCAGAAAGGTGATCGCGGAAAAGGTCAGGCCCAACTTGGTCAACATCGCCAGACCCGCGCCTTGCGGCATGACCTGTGGCAGGAAAGCCATGAAGAACAGCGGCAGCTTGGGGTTCAGCAGGTTCAGCAGCACCGCCCGCCGGATGATCCGCATGGCGGGGCCGGGGGCCGAGGGCGCGACCGACATGCCGCCGCGATCCTTCAGCACCGCCCATGCCATCCACAGCAGATAGGCGACGCCCGCGAATTTCACCGCCTGAAACAGCATCGCGCTGGTATGCAGCACTGCGGCAAGTCCGGCCATGGCGATCAGCATATGCAGGACGGTCGCCAGCGTGCAGCCGACCGAGGCCCAAAAGCCGGCCCGCATTCCGCCGCCCAGCGTGGCCGACAAGGTATAGATCACGCCGATCCCCGGAGAGATGCAGACGATCAGGCTGGTCAGCAGGTAATCCCAGCTCACGCCGTCAGCCCCTTATAGCCGGGCAGGGCCGCCACGCGGGCCAGCCAGCCATTCACTGCCGGAAAACGCGCCATGTCAAAGCCGCCGCGTTCGCCCGCCGTGTGCGTGTAGCCGTAAAGGCATATGTCGGCCAGGCTGACCGCACCGCCGACCAGCCATTCGCGCGATGACAGATGATCATCCATGATCTGCAGCAGCGCATGACCGCTTTCCAGCAGGGCCGCCATCCGCTCGGGCGTGGCCTGAGCGCGGCGGTGGGGATAGTATTGCAGCGCGGCGCGGACGGCCACGACGCCTTCGTGCTGGTTCTGTTCCCAGAACATCCAGCTTAGCATCTCGGCCCGGTGAAAGGGATCGGCGGGGATGAAATCCGTCCCTTCGCCCAGCCAGCACAGGATCGCGTTCGATTCCGGCAGCAGGCGGCCATCATCCAGTTCCAGCACCGGCGCCTTGCCAAAGGGCATGTGCCCTTCGGCCTTGGCGCTGTCCAGCGCCTGCGTCTGATATTCCACGTCCACCGTCTGAACGTCGCGCCCCAAAAGCGACAAAAGCAGTCGCACCTTGTAGCTGTTTCCCGACGAGGGCATTGAATATAGACGCATTTTCTTACCTGCCTTATGGTTCAATGCGGCAGTATAGGCGCGAATGCCGGGGCCGGAAAGCCGCGATCAGGGTTTGGGCAGATAGGGGATCGCACCCGCCAGATCGGTATCATCGATCACGCGGAAATGGCTGACGGAACCATCCTGCCGGGCCTTGCCAAAGGGGGCATATTCCGGGTCGTTGGCGAAGGCATGGGCGCTGGCGCGGTCGGGAAACTGGATCAGGGCGATCAGCGTCTCATCCGTTGGCTGGCCTTCCAGCGTGTCGATATTGCCGCTGCGCGACAGGTAGCGGCCACCGTGCTTGGCGGCGATGTCATGCACGCGGGCGGCGTAATCGGGCACCCATGCGTCATCGGTGACCTTCACTTCGGCAATCAGGAATGCGGTCATTTACGTCCCTCCCAAAACGAAACTGCCGCCAGCATAGCGGCGGCAGAGGCGTTCCGGCAATCGCGACGTTCAGGCTTCGCGCAGGACGCGCGGCACCTTGAATTCCACGTTTTCGCGTGCGGTCTCGATCATGTCCACGGTCACGTCATAGCGTTCGCGGAAGGCGTCGATCACTTCATTGACCAGCACCTCGGGGGCGGATGCGCCTGCGGTGACGCCGACCGACCGCGCGCCTTCGATCGCGCGCCAGTCGATCTGATCGGCCCGCATCACAAGCTGGGAATAGGCGCAGCCCGCCGCACGCCCCACCTCGACCAGACGGCGCGAGTTCGAGCTGTTGGGCGCACCGATCACGAACAGCGCGTCGATCCGGTCGGCAATCGCCTTGACCGAGGCCTGACGGTTCGTGGTGGCGTAGCAGATGTCTTCCTTGGCCGGACCGACGATGGCCGGGAACCGCGCCTGCAAGGCGGCGACAATGGCCGCGGTGTCATCGACCGACAGCGTGGTCTGGGTGATAAAGGCCAGCCGCGACGGGTCGCGCGGTGTGATCCCCGCCACGTCATCCACGGTTTCGACCAGCAAGACCTCGCCATCGGGAAGCTGGCCCATCGTGCCCAGCACCTCGGGGTGGCCTTCATGGCCGATCATCACCATCTGCAGGCCCGCGGCGTGGTGACGCTCGGCCTCGACATGGACCTTGCTGACAAGCGGGCAGGTGGCATCCACAAAGACCATCTCGCGCCGACGCGCCTCGGCGGGCACGGCCTTTGGCACGCCATGGGCCGAGAAGATCACCGGGCGGTCATCGGGGCATTCGTCCAGTTCCTCGACAAAGACGGCGCCCTTGTCGCGCAACCCGTCCACGACGAATTTGTTATGCACGATTTCGTGCCGGACATAGACCGGGGCGCCCCATTTCTGCAGCGCCATTTCCACGATCTTGATCGCGCGGTCCACGCCCGCGCAAAAGCCGCGCGGGGCTGCCAGATACAGGGTCAGGGGCGGTTTGATGCTCATGCCCATCACCTAGCGTTCCGACCGGCCTGCTGCAAGGCTCAGGCGCCTTCGAATTCGGTCAGGGCATGGACGTCATGGCCCAGCCCCTCAAGCAGTTTGCGCCCGCCAAGCTCGGGCAGGTCGATCACGAATGCGCAACCGACGATTTCCGCGCCCAGACGTTCGCACAGTTTGATCGCCGCCGCCGCCGTGCCGCCGGTGGCCAGCAGGTCATCGACGATCAGCACGCGCTCGCCGGGGGCAAGGGCGTCGTCATGCAGTTCCATCACGGCCTCGCCATATTCCAGCGCATAGGCTTCGGACACGACCGCGCCGGGCAGCTTGCCTTTCTTGCGGATCGGCACGAAGCCCACGGAAAGCTGATGGGCCACCGCGCCGCCAAGGATAAAGCCCCGCGCCTCAAGGCCCACGACCTTGCTGATGCGTTCGCCGGCATAGGGCGTCAGCAACTGGTCCACGGCCATGCGGAAACCGCGCGCATCGGCAAAAAGCGTGGTCACATCGCGAAACAGGATACCCTCATGCGGGAAATCCACGATGGTGCGGATGTAGTCCTTGACGGTGCGGGTATCGCGCGGCGGCATCAGGGGCGCTCCATCTCGAACGTGTCGGTGGTGATGGTATAATCCTTGTAGCCCAGCCGCGACAGCCAGCCGGTGGCGGGCACGAAACGGCCATCGACCAGACAGTCGGGGCGGATATGGATGCCGGTGACGACCCCCATGACCATGATATTCGCCTCGCCCGCCAGTCGCACGATGCGGGTCATGCGGCATTCCAGCGATGCGGCAGCGTCGGTCACGCGCAGGCAGTCAATGGTCTCGCAGGGCGTCGAGGCGACACCCGCCGCCTCAAACTCGCTGACGCCTGCGGGCAGGGCGGCGGATGTGGCGTTCATCTGATCCTTCATCGCGCCGTCGGCGATATTGATGCAAAAGACGCGGCTTTCGGCGATCTGCGCCACGCTGTCCTTGGTCCCCGGCCGATCCGCCTTGCCGCTGGTCGAACAGAACATCACCTGCGGCGGCACATAGGCTGTCAGGTTAAAGAACGAATGCGGCGCAAGGTTGTCCCCCAGCGCGCCCCGCGTCGAGACCCACGCAATGGGACGCGGCGCTACAAGAGCGTTCAGCGGGTTATGCGGCAGGCCGTGGCCGGTCTCGGGTCGGTAGAACATATGCTTTCCCTTCTATCCGATTGCCGGGCGCGGATTTTCCACGCCGCTTGTCAGGGAACGATCTGCCCGCCAGACCGTTCCCCGTCAAGCGCCACCGCCCCGGATGCGGCGGCTTGCGATAAATTTGCGCGCAAGGGCAAGATCGGATGTTTTCGTGCCCGCGCATTGATGTTAGGGGGGCCGCGCTTCTTACCGACGCACCCGCTTTGACCCCCGACTGATTTGAGGCAGGATGTATCACCTTTCCCCGGAAACCCCCGCCGATACGCCCGAAGTCGAGGCGCTGATGGATCTGTGCTTTGCGCCGGGCCGCACGGCGCTGTCCTCCTATCGGCTGCGCGATGGCGTGTCGCCCGTGCTGCCGCTGTGTCTGGTGCTGCGCGATGCATCCGGGGTGCTGCTGGGGGCGATCCGATACTGGCCGGTGCGCGTGGGCGGCAAGCCTGTCCTGCTGCTTGGCCCGGTCGCCGTCCATCCGACGACGCAGGGCGAAGGCCTGGGGGCGCTTCTGATGCGCGAAAGCCTGACGCGGGCGGATGAGCTGGGCTGGGCGCGGGTGATGCTGGTGGGCGATCTGCCCTATTACCAGCGCTTCGGCTTTTGGAAGGTCGACGGCGTGGTGATGCCGCCGCCCACCAATCCCGACCGCGTTCTGGCACTGGAGCTGGACGATGACGCATGGTCGGGCGTCACGGGCGACGTGATGCGCGAAACCGGCGGCGATGTGGCCGCGGGCTTGGTCGAAATGCGCCGCGATCCCCCCAAAAGCCAGCGTCAGGTGGATTACGACCCCGAGGCCCGCGCGATCATCCGCGAACGCTAGGATCATTCTCGCCACCGGCCCCTGACAAGGAACCCGCCGCTTCCTATCTGTGTTTCATCAGCGCCGCATCCCTGCGGTGACAAAGGAAAGGCCAAGGTATCCAAGGGATGACCGAGCATTCGCAGATCCCCGCCCGCCAATCGGTGCTGCCGCCGATCAGCGATCCGACGATCCACGCCGAAATCGACCGGCTCGCCCTGCGCTATCTGAACGCGGGCGGCATCGCGATGGAACTGATGAACGCGGTTGGCGGCAAAGCCGAAGGCTTGATCGAACGCCTGCCCAAGCCCGTGCGCGGCAGGCTCGACCGGATCACCCATGCGGCGCTGAACCGTGCCTTCGATGCGGCCTCACGCTCGCGCGGGCTGGTCAGCGATCGTGGCGACTGGTTCAATCGCGCGCTTTCGACGGCATCGGGTGCGGCAGGCGGCTTTGCGGGCATCGCGGGCGCCACTCTGGAAATGCCGGTGACGGTGACGCTGCTTCTGCGCGCGATCATGGACATCGCCGCCGAACACGGGTTCGATCCGAACAGCGAACTGGCCCGCCGCGAGGCGCTGCATGTCTTCGCCTCCGCCGGGCCCCTGGCCGAGGATGAGGGCGCCGATCTGGGTCTGCTGGCCGCGCGGATGACCATCACGGGCCAAACCGTCCAGACGCTGATCGCCAAGGTCGCGCCGAAACTCTCGGCCTCGCTTGCCCAGAAGCTCGCGGCGCAGGCCGTGCCGATCCTCGGCGCTCTGGCCGGGGCCGCGATCAACTACAACTTCACGCGCTATTATCAGGAAATCGCCCGCGTCCAGTTCGGCCTGCTGCGCCTGTCGCACGAAACCGGCCTGCCGCGCGAAGCACTGGTCGAGGCGCTGGTCCTGCGCATGGAACAACGCCGCCCCGGCTCGGCCCGCAAAAGCCTGCGGCGCAACGGCTAAGGCGGCCCCTTCCGGCTTCTTGGTTCCCCAAATACCCCGGGGTCCGGGGCAGCGCCCCGGTCGCAACGCCTATTCCTCGGCCGCCAGTTCCAACGGGGCGCTGGCGGTTTCCAGATGCTCGATTCCCAGCGGGGCCGATGGCCGTGCCAGCCGCGACCGCACGATCCACAAAAGCCGCTCCTGCGCCCGCGTGATCGCGACATAGGTCAGGCGTTTCCACAACGGCACGCCGGCCTCGGTGCGGTTAGACCATGCGGCGGCGGAAATATCGGGGGCAAAGACCTGCACATCGGGCCATTGCGAACCCTGCGCCTTGTGGATCGTCACCGCCGCCCCGTGCAGGAATGTCGCCCCCATGCGTGCCGCGTAAGGAATGAAAGGCTCGTCGACATCCGGCATCTCGATCTTGACGATGCTGGCGGCGGAAAGGCGCGGATCTTCTGCCCCCACGACATGCAGACGCGAAAAGCCGGGCTTGCGACCGGGGCCAAGATAGACGACCTGCGCCCCCTTGATCAGCCCGCGCGCCTCAAGGTCGATGCGTTTCTTGCGGTGTTTCAGCGGCAGTTCCAGACCGTCGCAGATCAGCGGCTCACCGGGCAGCAGCGCGTCGCCCGGTGCGCCATAGGCGGTGCGGAACGCCTGAATCAGCTTGATGCGGGTCGCGTTGCGCCAGACCAGCACCGGGCTTTGCGCCATCAGGTCGGATTCCACCCGTTCGGCCCAGACGACACGTTCATCGCGGCGGGCGGCGTCCTGCACCAGTCGCTCGAATGCCTGAAAATCCACCGCGGGATCGGCCAGCGCATGGGCCAGATCCAGAATCGGGCTGTCATTCGTCTGGCGGTGAATGCGGTTCAGCATCAGCCGCTGCGACGGGGCAAGCTTGTCGAACACCATTTCGCCCGATTGCCCGACGGGGGCCAGCTGCGCGGGATCGCCAAATAAGATCAGCACCGGGAAAATCTCGCGCAGATCCTCGAATTGCTTTTCGTCCAGCATCGAGGATTCGTCGATCAGCCCGATATCCAGCCCGTCCTCGCGTCGTTTCCAGCCGCGAATAAAATCCGATCCACGCAGCCCCGCCGCCGCCAGCGCGCCGGGGATCGAGGCATGTTGGTCGTAAAACGCCTTGGCGCGGTCCAGCGCGGCGTCCGTCAGCCCTTCGATCACGCCCTCGACCACGGGGCGTTCGCCCGCGCCGGTCAGCCAATCGGCGATACGTTCGTAATCGGGGTCATATACCGGGGTGTAAAGGATGCGGTGGATGGTCGTTGCGGGCACGCCACGGGTGCGCAGCACGAAAGCCGCCTTGTTCGTCGGCGCAAGAATGGCGGCGGTGCGGCGTTCCTTGCGCTTCTTGCCTTCGTAATCCCCCGAGACGATTTCGACCCCCGCCGCCTTCAGCGCCGTGTATAGCTGCGCCAGCAGCAGCGTCTTGCCCGAACCCGCTTTGCCGATGACGGCCATGACGCGGCCCTTGCCCTCGACCGGGGGGCGGACCTCCTCAGAGACCAGATCGACACCTGCATCCTCAAGGGCGGCGGCGATGGCATCCCAGGCTTCGGCCTGATCGGGGGAAAGGGTGGGCAGGGTCATGGCGTCTTGTTAGCCCGCATCGACCGGGGCCGGAAGGGCGTTCCGGCAAGGGGTGCTGCAAAACGGGTGTCGGACAGGTTCAGGCGCGGTCGTCCTTGGGCGAGTTCATCACGACATGCGTGGTAATGGTCGAAATCTGCGGAAACGCCCCCAGCACCTCGGTGTGGAAGCGGCGATAGGATTCCAGATCGCGCACCTCGACCCGCAGCAGATATTCGATCGAGCCGGTGATGTTGTGGCATTCGCGCACCTGTGGCGCGGCCATGCAGGCACGCTCAAAGGATTGCTGCGCCTCGTTCGAGTGGCGCGACAGGCCGACCGTGACATAGGCGGTAAAGCCCGCCTCACGAGCGGCGGGATGGATGACCGCGCGATAGCCCACGATGGCCCCCCGGCGTTCAAGTTCCTGCACCCGGCGCAGGCAGGCGGACGGCGAAAGGCCGATCTCGGCAGCCAGCTGTTGATTCGGGATGCGACCGTTCTGCGCAAGAATTTGCAATATCCGCGCAGAGATCGGGTCTTTCTCGGGTGTGGGTTGCAAACTTTCAGCTCCTTATAACAACATAAATCAGAAATTGCGCAGGGATTGGAATATTATTGTCCGAAATCAACGGATAAACCCATGTCGCAGCACATCGTTCTGGCCCTTGCCACCTTTGCCCTTGTCACGTCGATCACGCCCGGTCCGAACAACCTGATGCTGATGGCATCGGGCGCAAATTTCGGAATGCGGCGGACTTTGCCGCATATGCTGGGCGTGGCGCTGGGATTCGGCGCGATGGTGGGTCTGGTGGGGCTGGGCCTGGACCAGATCATCGCCCGTTCCCCCCTTGTCGCGCAAGGGTTGAAATGGCTGAGTTTTATCTATGTGCTTTGGCTGGCATGGAAAATCGCCCGCTCGGACGCGCCGCAGGGGCGCAAGGGGGCCGCTGCCCGCCCCATGACCTTTCTTGCCGCCTGCGCTTTCCAATGGGTCAATCCCAAGGCGTGGATGATGGCCCTGGGGGCGCTTTCCGCCTATTCGGCCGGGGCGGGTGGCGTGATTGGGGTGGCGCTGGTGTTCACGCTGATCAACCTGCCATCGGTCGCGGTCTGGGCGGCGATGGGGCAGGGGATGCGCGGCTTCTTGCAGGATCCGCTGCGGCTGCGGCTGTTCAACTGGGCGATGGCGCTGCTGTTGATCGGCTCGATGGTGCCGGTGCTCAGGCACTGATCCAGATCAGTGCCGCCACGCCCAGAACGATCAGCGCCATGCCAGCCAGCTGACGCGGGCCAGCGCCTTCGCGAAAGACGCGCCCCGATACGATCTGTGCCATGACCACCTCGACCAAGGCCAGCGTGCGGACATTGGCTGCTGCGGTAAGCGCAAAGCCCATGAACCAGAAAAGCGAGGCGAAGGCCCCCAAAAACCCGGCTTTCATCGACCCGCGCCAGTGCCGTGCGATGCCCAAAAGCGCCGGACGGTCCGCCGCGCCCAGCCATGCCAGCATCAGCGCCGATTGTATCCCAAGGCTTAGCGCCAGCACCGTGGCCGAGCGGGTGACATAGCCGCCATCCGGCAGCGCAAGGATACCGCCGCGAAAGCCGATGGCCGACAATCCGAACAGCGCGCCCGCCATAACGCCCAGACCCGCCGCGCGCCAGCCGCCGCTGCGCCAGTTCACCCCCGACATCAACACGACGCCCAGCGTGGCCGTGGCGATGGCCGCCATGCGGGCAGGCCCAAGCGGTTCGGCCAGCAGCACCGCGCCGATGACGGCCAGCGTCACAGGCTCGGTCTTCAGCAGCGCGGTGGTGACGCCGAAGCCGCGCGATTTCATCGTGACCAGCATCAGCGCGGTGGCGGCGATCTGGGCAAGGCTGCCCATAAGCGTCCAGCCGACCACCCGCATATCAGGGATGGGGATCGTGTGGCCCATGGCCCAGATGCCCAGAAACAGCAGGGCAAAGGGCAGGCCGAACAGGAACCGCACGGCGGTCGCGCCCATCGTGCCGATCTCTGCCGTCAGACCGCGCTGCGCCGCGTTACGGGCGGTTTGTGCTGCAGCGGCGATCAGGGTCGCGATGATCCACATGGCTTAGCCGCGAATGGCGGCCAGCATCCGCGTCACGTTGTCGGGATCGGCGTCAGGGGTGATGCCATGGCCCAGGTTGAAGATATGCGCGCCGCCGGAAAATGCGGTGACGATGCGGCGGGTCTCGGTCTCCAGCGTGTCGCCGCCGGTGACCAGCAGGCGGGGATCAAGGTTGCCCTGCACGCAGCCATCGGTCTGGACATTGCCCGCCGCCCAGTCGGCGCTGACGGAATTGTCCAACGCCACGCAATCGGCCCCGACCGCACGGGCAAAGCCCGCGTAACGCGCCCCCGCCTCGCGCGGGAAGGCGATGACCGGCGTTGCCGGATGGCGGGCCTTCAGCGCCGCGATGATGCGTTTCGCCGGGGTCAGCGCGAAATCGTCGAAATCCTGCCCCTTGAGCGAGCCTGCCCAGCTATCGAACAGCTTCACCACCTCGGCCCCGGCGTTGATCTGGGCCGAGAGGTATTCGATGGTCGCATCCGTGATCTTGTCGATCAGCGCCGAGAATGCCGCGCGGTCGGCGGCCTTGAAGGCATGGGCCGGACCCTGATCGGGTGTGCCGCGTCCCGCGATCATATAGGTCGCGACCGTCCATGGTGCGCCCGCAAAGCCGATCAGCGTCGTTTCGCGCGGCAGTTCGCGCGACAGGATGCGCACGGTTTCATAGATCGGGTTCAGCGTGTCGTGGATCGCATCGGTGCTGCGCAGCGCGGCTACCTGATTGGCGCTGGTCACGGTGGACAGGCGCGGCCCTTCGCCGGTCGCGAACCACAGATCCAGCCCCAGCGCCTGCGGGATCAGCAGGATGTCCGCAAACAGGATCGCCGCGTCGAATGCGTAGCGGCGGATCGGTTGCAGCGTCACCTCGGCTGCCAGTTCGGGATTATAACACAGCGACAGGAAATCGCCCGCCTGCGCCCGTGTGGCGCGATATTCCGGCAAATAGCGTCCCGCCTGACGCATCATCCAGACCGGAGGGGTGGGCAGGCGTTCGCCTGAAAGCGCGCGCAGAATGGTTTTCTGGGTCATGTTCACCTCGTTGCGGTTCTTCATGGCGCGCGCGTCCCCGTTGTCAAGGGCGCGGGGGGGCGCTAATCGGGGCAGATGACCCAGATGCCCACACCTTCGACCCCCATTCGCATCGGCACGCGCGGCTCGGCGCTGGCGCTGGCGCAGGCGCATGAAACCCGTGACCGGCTGATGGCGGCGCATGGCCTGACGGCCGATGCGTTCCAGATCGTGCCGATCAAGACGACAGGCGACCGCGTGCAGGACCGCGCGCTTAAGGAAATCGGGGGCAAGGGCCTGTTCACCCGCGAGATCGAGGATGCGCTGATCGCGGGCGACATCGACATCGCGGTGCATTCGATGAAGGACATGCCCGTCGCGCAGCCCGACGGTCTGCTGATCGACTGCTATCTGCCGCGCGAGGATGTGCGTGATGCGTTCGTGTCACCGCATTTTGCGGGGATTTCGCAGCTGCCAAAGGGGGCAGTGGTCGGCTCCTCCAGCTTGCGGCGTCGGGCGCAGCTATTGGTGCGCAGGCCGGATCTGCAACTGATCGAGTTTCGCGGAAATGTGCAGACCCGGCTGAAAAAGCTGGAAGACGGCGTGGCTGTTGCCAGCTTTCTGGCGATGGCGGGCCTGTCGCGGCTGGGCATGACCCATGTGGCGCGTGGCGCGGTCGAGCCCGCCGAGATGTTGCCCGCCGTCGCGCAGGGCTGCATCGGGGTCGAACGCCGGGCAGACGATCTGCGCGTGGCCCAGATGCTGGCCGCGATCAACCATGCCCAAAGCTTGCTGCGCGTTGTGGCCGAGCGGGCGTTTCTGGCCCGGCTGGACGGTTCCTGCCAGACGCCGATCGCCGGGCTAGCCGAACTGGACGGCGACAGGCTGCGCATTCGCGGTGAAATCCTGCGCCCTGACGGGACCGAGGTGATTGCAGGCGAACGTATCGGCCTTGCCAGCGACGGTGCTGCGATGGGTGACGATCTGGCGGCAGAACTGCGCAGGCGGGCGCCCGGCGATTTCTTCGACTGGGCCTAAGCCGCCAGCGCGACCAGCAGGCCCAGGGCCAGCAGCGCCATGCTGCGGCGATACAGCGTCAGGCCTCGCAGCAAGTCCTGCGGGCCGGGATCGCGGGCAGCGGCGTTCAGCCAAGGCTCGGGGGTGGATACCCCGTGATAGCTGCGCGGGCCCGACAGGCGGATGCCAAGCGCGCCTGCCATCGCGGCCTCGGGCCAGCCGGCATTGGGCGAACGGTGATGACGCGCATCGCGGCGCATCACGCGCCATGCTTGCGCCGACCACGCCGCCGCCACGAACAAAAGCCCCGTCAGCCGTGACGCGGGCAGGTTGACCACATCGTCCAGCCGCGCCGCGATCCGCCCGAACAGCAGATGGCGCGGGCTGCGATGACCGATCATCGAATCAAGCGTGTTGATCGCCTTATAGGCGGCGATCCCCGGCAGACCGCCAATCGCGGCCCACAGCACGGGCGCGGTGATCCCGTCCGAGGTGTTTTCCGCCAGACTTTCCAACGCGGCCCGCGCGATGGGGGCGGGATCGTCCGACAGGTCGCGCCCGACGATCATCGCGACGGCCTGTTTCGCACCCGCGATATTGCCAGCCGTCAGGGGCTGGGCCACCGCCGCGACGTGATCGTGCAACGAACGGCTGGCGACAAGCGGCCATGCCAGCAATCCCAGCAGCACCCCCGATCCCGGCAGGGGACGCAGCAAAACGGTCAGCGCCCATGCAGGCAGGACCGCTGCCACCACCACGACCAGAACCGCCAGCCCTCCGCGCAGGATGCGACGCCCACCGCGGTTCCAGCGCGTATCCAGCGCCGCGATCAGCCGTCCGATCCACACCACAGGATGCGAGATGCGGCGATAAAGCCTGTCAGGCCAGCCAAAGGCTGCATCCGCAAGCAGGGCCGTCAGCGCGATTGTCAGCGTCTCGGCGCTTAGCATGGCGCGGTCCGGTTGACGCATTCAACGGCCCAGTTGTCCGAGTGGCGGGTCAGGACGGTCAGAGACAGGGGGGCTACGGAAAACGCCAGTGCCGCCGGACCCACAGCCAGCGCAAGTGCCGCCCGAACGGTTCCGGCATGGGCGACGATTGCGGCGGTTCCGCCAAGACCCTTTAACAAGGGCTGCACGCGGGCCGCCATATCCAGAAAGCTTTCACCTTTGTCCGGCCGATGGCTGGCCAGTTCTGCATGGGACAAGGGACCAAGATCGGGGACAGGTCCATCTTCCCAGATGCCGAAGTCCTGTTCCCACAGCGCTGCGTTCAGGCGGGGATGCAGGTCCATCGCATCGCAGGTCTGGCGACAGCGCAGGGCGGGGCTGCACAGCAGAACATCCGCGCCCAGCAACTGCCCGCGCAGCCAATCCAATGCCGGTTGGTCGCTGCAATCTGCCGCCACGTCGCGCCGTCCTGCCAGTCCCGGCTGGGACAAGGGGGCATGGCGGGCGATTAGGATGCGGGCTTGGCTCATGCGGGGCATGGATAACCGCGCCTGATGTCCTGTCAACGCCGTGTGGGCGACGAAAGAATGGTGAGGGATCTGTTCCAAGGCGCGAAGCTGGTAAACAAAGGGGCAAAAGGAACATCCGATACGGCCGGGTGTTTCCTAAGGCGACAACCCAAGGAGCTAGCCCATGCGTTTCATCCCGATCCTTCTTCTGCTTGCCACTCCGGCTTTTGCGCAGGATGACGTAACCTATGACGACAAGGCGGTGAATGCTTGCCTGACGGCGGCTGCGGATGACGGCGCGCGCCATGCCTGTATCGGTCAGGCTTCGACCACCTGCATGGATGCGCCGGGGGGCTACAGCACTGTCGGCATGACAAGCTGCGTGAACCATGAACGCGACGACTGGGACAGGCTGCTGAACGACAATTACGGCAAGCTGGTTTCCAAAGCGAAAGAGAATGACGCCGCGAACGGCGCACAGCCGACCCTGCCCATGCTGCAAAAGATGCAGCGCGACTGGATCACCTTTCGCGACTCTAGCTGCAAATTCGCCGCATCGCAGTTTCAGGGGGGCACCGCAGCCGGTCCCGCAGCCGAGGTGTGCGTGATGACCCTGACCGGCGAACAGGCCCTGCGCCTTGGCAGCATGATCGGCGAGACGCGGTGAAGCGCGCGCTGCTTATGCTGCTGCTGGCTTCCCCGGTCTATGCCGGGGACAGTTCCGGCTTTGACCCGGCGGCGATCGACCAATGCCTTGGCGCGGCGGAAACGCAAGGGGCCAAGGCCGATTGCGCCGATACCGGGATGCAGGCCTGTCTGGATTACGCATCAGCGAAATACAAAGGCGACGACCCGGACTTTCCGATGTCGAACTGCCTGGACGCCTCGCATCAGGCATGGGAGGCGAAGCTGACCGCGACATATCAGGATGCGCTGAACCGCCTGCCCGCCGAACCGCTGCGTAAGGCCGAGCGCGACTGGATCACCTATCGCGACGCACTTTGTGCCCTGTCGGACGGCGATCTGGCCCAAGCGCGCTGCGTGCGGGATGAAACCGCAAGACAGACGGCGCTGCTGATGTCGCTGTCCGAAAGCAGCTGAACACAGGAAAGGGAGGGAAATGGCTGACCTGACGCTTTGGCACGTGCCGCAATCACGCTCAATGCGGATTCTGTGGCTGCTTGAGGAAATCGGCTGCGATTATGAGCTGGTCGAGATGGATATGACCGACGGCTCGATGCGGCGGCCGCCCTATGATGTGATCCATCCGGTGGGGCGCGTGCCCGCCTTGCGCGACGGAGACGTCACGGTTCACGAATCCGGTGCCATGACCGAATGGCTGTGCGAAACGCGGGCGCCGCATCTGTGGCGTGCGCCGGGCAGTCCGGGGCGGCTGGCGTGGCTGGACTGGCTGCATTACGGCGAAACGCTGGCCCAGCATGTCGCGAACCTGACGCAGGCGCATGTCTTCCTGCGCGAGGACTGGCAGCGTTCGCCCACGGTGATGAAGCTGGAAACCGCGCGGCTGTCGCGGGCACTGAACCTTGTCGAGCAATGGCTTGAGGGGAATGACTGGCTGATGAACGAATTTTCCGGCGTGGATTGTCAGGTCGGCTTCTCGGTCTGGATCGCCAGCCGTTTCGTGCGTTTTGACGACCGCCCGGCCTTGGCCGCCTATCGCGACCGCTGCGCCGCGCGACCGGCTTTTCAGCGCGCTTTGCCGCGACCCGGCACGACGCTGCTTTATCAGCGGGATTTCTACGAACTTCCTGCCTGATGGTCCGGGCGTCCAAGCAACTGTTTGCAAAGGCGCATCACGTATCGAAATGACATAAGCCTTGCGCTGGGCGCATGGCTGCACTTCTCCTGCTTGCGACTGGTGGAAATTCGCACGATCTGTTATCGCGAACATACCCCATTCCACCCCAGATCGACCGAAAGCTGAAGCATGTCGCACCAGCCCAATCTCAAGCTTGCCATTCTGGCGCTCGGCCTTGGCGCATTCGCCATCGGCACCTCGGAATTTGCCGCGATGGGGCTGCTGCCCTGGTATCGCGATGACCTGCTGCTGACCGATCCGCAGGCTGGTCACGTGGTCAGCGCCTATGCGTTGGGCGTGGTGGTCGGTGCGCCGATCACGTCGATCCTTGGGGCCAAGCTGCCGCGCCGCCGTTACCTTGCGGCGCTGATCGCGATCTTCGGGGTGATGAACCTGGCCGCGGCGGTCCTGCCGGGTTACGGCACATTGGTCATCACGCGCTTTCTGGCCGGTCTGCCGCATGGCGGCTATCTGGGCGTGGCGATGCTGTTTGCCGCCGACGCCATGCCCCGCGAACAGCGGGCCAAGGGCGTGACGCAGGTGCTGCTGGGGCTGACCATCGCCAATATCGTCGGCGTGCCGATTGCGGGTGCGCTGGGGCAGACGCTTGGCTGGCGCTGGGGTTTTGCGCTGCCGGGCGTCTTGGCGCTGCTGGCGGGGTGGCTGATCCTGCGCATTGCGCCGCGCGTGGGCGCCAATCCGAATGCCCGCCCCATGGCCGAGCTGCGTGCCCTGGGGAACCCTGCCGTGTTGCTGACGCTGCTGGTGGGAACGGTGGGCTTTGGCGGGTTGTTCGCGGTCTATTCGTTCCTCTCTGCCGCGATGCTGGCCACGACGACGCCGCCCGCATGGGCGCTGACCGTGCTGCTGGCCGCGTTCGGCGTGGGCGGCACGCTGGGCAGCATCCTGTCCGCCCGTCTGGCGATTCGCATGGGCAATTTCCCGTCCGCGCTGGTGCTGATCCTGTTCATGGCGGCGACGCAGGCCTTTGCCTCCTACGCGGTGGGCGACTGGGCCATCATGATCGTATCATCCTTCCTGCTGGGGCTGGGGTCGGGCATGGTCGTGCCCTTGCAGACCCGCCTGATGGACGTCGCCGGAGAGGCGCAGTCAATGGCTGCCGCGATGAACCACGCCGCCTTTAACGCCGCGAACGCGCTTGGCCCTTGGCTTGCGGGCATGGCGCTGGCGGCAGGCTGGGGCTGGCGTTCCTCGGGGTTGGTCGGCGTGGCGCTGTCGTTTGCCGGTCTGCTGGCACTGGCGCTGTGCTGGTGGCAGGCCCGCGCCTCTGGCTCAGTTCAGCCGGTGCAGGATCGCCCTGCGCGAGCCTGAGCCGAATTCCCGCCGGATATTCATGCCGACGACGGCGGTGGTGGCGATGAACAGCCAAAGCGGCCCCGCCAGCCATCCCAGCGCACCCAGCGCGAAATAGACGCAGCGCAGCCCCGAATTGAAGCTTTTGGCCGCCGTGATATTGATCTCGGCGGCTTGCAGCGCCTTGGGGACGGCCATCGGGTCGGTGATGTCATTGGGCACCGCGCCCATCAGGATCGCGCAATAGCCGAACAGCCGGTGTGACCAGATGAACCGCAGCAGCGCATTCGCCACGAAGAACAGCACGACGACGATCTTGATTTCCCACATCAGCGCCGGGATGTGGTCCATGTCGAATTGCCGCGCGACGCCCGCAAGCTGATCCGTCTTGCCGATCAGCGCCAGCCCGCCCCCGATCGCGATCAGACAGGCCGAGGCAAAGAATGCCGTGCCCTCGCGTAGGGTGGTCAGGATATTCGCGTCGAAGATTCGCGGTGATCGTGTCACGAATTGCCGCATCCATTCGCGCCGATGTTCTTTCATCAGGATCGAGACGGATGGCCAGTCCTTGGGCGGATGTTCGATCACCCAGCCGATGACGAACCAGCTTAGAAACAGCCAGACCACCGCCAGCATGTCGGCAGTGGTAAAGGAACCGGGCAGGGCAAATATCGTGTTCATGCCGTTGATTTTAGCTGTGACGCAGAAAGGTTGCCAGCGTCCCGCGCGGGGGCTATCCAAGTAAGGTCAGCTTGTTTCGGGGAGGATGCAAAATGGCACCAGCAGGGGGGATGCTGTAATGCAGATGCCCGCGCCCGATCAAGGGGTTATCGCGCGTCGCGCGGCGATTGCGGCCCGGCTGGCCCATGCGGTGCCTGGCGCGGTGATCGACGATCCGATGGAAACCCGCGCCTATGAATGCGATGCTCTTTCGGCCTATCGCTGCCCTCCCCTGGCCGTGGTGCTGCCCCGCACCACCGAGGAAGTCGCGGCGATCCTGCGCATCTGTCACGACGAACGCGTGCCGGTAGTGCCGCGTGGCGCCGGGACCAGTCTTGCGGGCGGGTCCATGCCTACGGCAGATGCGGTCGTGGTGGGGCTGGCGCGTATGAACGCGGTTCTGGAAACCGATCTGGCGGACCGTTTCATCCGGGTGCAGGCGGGGCGCACGAACCTGTCGGTATCCGGTGCTGTCGAGGGGGCGGGGTTCTTTTATGCGCCCGATCCCTCAAGCCAGTTGGCCTGTGCGATCGGCGGCAATATCGGCATGAACTCGGGCGGGGCGCATTGCCTGAAATACGGCGTGACGACGAACAATCTGCTGGGCGTCACCGTGGTCCTGATGGATGGCAGCGTGGTCGAACTGGGCGGCCCGATGGGCGAAGCCCCCGGCCTTGACCTGCTGGGCGTTATCTGCGGGTCCGAAGGTCAGCTTGGCATCGTGACCGAGGCGACCTTGCGCATCCTGCCCAAACCCGTGGGCGCGCGGCCCGTGCTGGTGGGCTTTGACGCTTCCGAAACCGCCGGGGCCTGCGTCGCCGCGATCATCCGCGCGGGCGTCCTGCCCGTCGCCATCGAATTCATGGACCGCCCCTGCATCCGCGCGACCGAGGAATTCGCCGGCGCAGGTTACCCCGATTGCGAGGCGCTGTTGATCATCGAGGTCGAGGGCTCGCCCCCGGAAATCGACGAACAACTGGCGCTGATCCGGGGTATTGCCGACGGGTTCGCCCCGGTCGAGTTCCGCGAAAGCCGATCCGAGGATGAATCCCGCCGTATCTGGCTGGGCCGCAAATCGGCCTTTGGCGCGATGGGCCAGATCAACGATTACATGTGTCTGGACGGCACGATCCCGGTCTCGACGCTGCCGCAGGTTCTGGCGGGCATCGCGCGGCTGTCGGGCGAATACGGGCTGGACGTGGCCAATGTCTTCCATGCGGGCGACGGCAATATGCACCCGCTGATCTTGTATAACGCCAACACCCCCGGCGATCTGGAACGGTGCGAGGCCTTGGGCGCGGAAATCCTGAAGCTGTGCGTTCAGGTCGGCGGTTGCCTGACCGGCGAGCATGGCGTCGGCGTCGAAAAGCGTGAGCTGATGCTGACCCAGTTCTCGCAGGCCGATCTTGAGGCGCAGATGCAGGTCAAGGACGTGTTCGACCCGCAATGGCTGCTGAACGCGGCCA
The DNA here is from genome assembly GCF_900182695.1 of Paracoccus laeviglucosivorans. Classification (GTDB taxonomy): domain Bacteria; phylum Pseudomonadota; class Alphaproteobacteria; order Rhodobacterales; family Rhodobacteraceae; genus Paracoccus; species Paracoccus laeviglucosivorans. Next base: position 169,860 of record NZ_FXTK01000004.1, on the reverse strand, counting down.
AGGTGTTCCCGCTGGCCGTTTCGGCCCCGCGTCGCGAGGGGCTGCGCAATGCGGCCTGAGACCGAGGCTGAACTGGCCGAGATCATCCGCACGTCCCGCGCCACCTTGTCGCCCATCGGTGGCGGCACCCGGCTGCGACCGGGCGAAGGCGTGGCCCCGCTGGATGTCAGCGGGTTGTCGGGCATCACGCTGTATGAACCCGCCGCGCTGACGGTGGTGGCGCGCGCGGGCACGCCATTGGCCGAATTGCAGGCCGCGCTGGCTGCCGAAGGGCAGATGCTGGCCTTTGAACCCGATGAGCGCGAAGGATCGACCATCGGCGGGGTGGTTGCGGCCAATGCCTCGGGCGCGCGCCGGGTGCAGGTGGGGGCGTGTCGGGACGCGCTGCTGGGCGTGCGCTTTGTCGATGGGCAGGGCGAGGTCATCGCCAATGGCGGCCGCGTGATGAAGAACGTCACCGGCTATGATCTTGTGAAGCTGATGGCCGGATCGCGCGGGCAACTGGGCGTGCTGACCGAGGTGGCGTTGAAAACCGCGCCGAAACCGCCGGTCACCGCCACGCTGGCCGTGCCGGGGACGGCGACGGATGCGGTCGCGGTGCTGACGCAGGCGCTGACCGGACCATACGACATTTCCGGCGCCGCTTGGCTGCCGGGGCAGGGCGCGTTGGTGCGGATCGAGGGGCTGGAAGGCTCGGTCGCCATCCGCAGCAAGGCCCTGGCCGAAAAGCTGGGGGCGGAAGTGACCCAAGCCGATTGGGCCACAGTGCCGCGCGCGGCATCGGGCGATCTGTGGCGCATCATCTGCCGCCCGTCCGAGGCGCCGCGCCTGCTGGCCGCCCTGCCGCAGCCAATCGCGATGGATTGGGGCGGCGCGCTGATCTGGGTGGCGCTGCCTGCGGGGGAAACCCCAAACCTGCCCGCATGGTCGGGCCATGCCAGCCGCGTCACGGGCGATGCGCCCCTGACCATCCCCGCGCCGAACCCGGTGGTTTCGCGCCTGAACGCCAGCCTTCGCGAGCGGTTCGACCCGCGCGCCATCTTTGCCAGCGACGGAACATGCAGACAAACTTCTCGCCTGAGCAGCTGAAAGACCCGCTGACCGCAAGGTCGAACAAGATCCTGCGTGCCTGCGTGCATTGCGGGTTTTGCACCGCGACCTGCCCGACCTATCAGGTTCTGGGCGATGAATTGGACAGCCCGCGCGGGCGGATTTACCTGATCAAGGACATGCTGGAAAACGGCCGGGATGCGGATGAAAAGACCGTCAAGCATCTGGATCGCTGTCTTGGTTGCCTGTCCTGCATGACGACCTGCCCCTCGGGCGTGGATTACATGCATTTGATCGACCATGCGCGGTTGCATGTGGAAAAGACCTATCGCCGCCCGTGGCGCGACCGGGCATTGCGCTGGATGCTGGCGCGGGTGCTGCCGTATCAGGGGCGTTTCCGGCTGGCGCTGTGGGGCGCGAAGCTGGCGCGGCCTTTCGCGGGGCTGATGCCCGACGCGCGGCTGCGCGCGATGCTGGAGATGGCGCCGAAATCCCTGCCGAAGCCTGTGCGAGAGGACGGGGTGCATGCCCCCATCGGGGCAAAGCGGGCGCGGGTGGCGCTGATGCCCGGATGTGCGCAGCGGGCGCTGAACACCGACATCAACGCCGCCACCATCCGTCTGCTGCAACGGGCGGGTTGCGAGGTGGTGGTGCCGCAATCCTTTGGCTGCTGCGGGGCGCTGACCCATCACATGGGGCGCGAAGATGACGCGCATCATTCCGCACGCGCCACGATCCGGGCGTTTCTGGACGCGGGGCCGCTGGATGCGATCATCATCAACACATCGGGTTGTGGGACCACGATCAAGGATTACGGCAAAATCTTTCCCGGCGATGCCGATGCCGCCCGCGTGGCCGGGCTGGCCCGCGATGTGACCGAGTTTCTGGATCAGCACGGACTGCCCGAAGGCACGGGGCAGGCGCTGCGTGTGGCCTATCACTCGGCCTGTTCGCTGCAACATGGGCAGCAGATCAAGACCACACCGAAATCGCTACTGACGCGGGCTGGCTTTACGGTGCTCGAGCCGGAGAACCCCCATCTGTGCTGCGGATCGGCCGGGACATACAACCTGCTGCAACCCGAACTGTCGGGCGAATTGAAGCGCCGCAAGGTTGCCGCGCTGGAGGCAGTGGGGCCGCAGGTGATCGCGGCGGGCAATATCGGCTGCATGATGCAGATCGGCGCGGGAACCGGCGTGCCGGTGGTCCATACCGTCGAGTTGCTGGACTGGGCGACGGGTGGTCCGCAGCCCCCGGCCTTGAAAGCGGTGGGCGGCATTCCCAACTAAGCGGTGTCGGAGGGCCCAAGGGCGCCGATGGACCTGCCCGCCCGCTGCAGGGGGGCAAGCCTTTGTATCGCTTTGCAAAAGGATGCGAACATGCGTAATTTTGATTTGACCCCGCTGTATCGTGCTTCGGTCGGCTTCGACCGTATGGCCGATGTCATGGACCGCGCGCTGAGCGCCGATATTGCCAGCTATCCCCCCTATAATATCGAAAAGACCGGCGAGAATGCCTATCGCATCTCGATCGCCGTGGCGGGCTTTGGTGCCGATGACCTGAATGTCGAAGTGCGTGACGGCGCCGTCATCGTGTCGGGCCGCAAGGCGCCCGAGGATGAGGGCCGGACCTTCCTGCATCGCGGCATCGCCACCCGCGCCTTTGAGCGTCGGTTTACTTTGGCCGATCACGTCCGCGTCGATGGCGCGAGCCATGTGGACGGGATGCTGAACATCGACCTGTTGCGCGAGATCCCCGAGGCGCTGAAGCCGCGCCGCGTCGAGATCGCCAAATCGGTGAAATCGGTCGAGAAACTGGACGCCTGATCGCTGGCGTCGCGGGGGCGCTGCCCCCGCACCCCCGAGGTATTTTCAGAACAGAGAAGTCGAAAAGGGCGCCGGTTGCGGCGTCCTTTATAGTTTGCGCCGCGCGCGCAGGGCTGCGGTGATGGTGCCGTCGTCGAGATAGTCGAGTTCGCCGCCGATGGGCACGCCTTGGGCAAGGCCGGTGACGGCGACGCCGCTGGGTGCCAGCGCTTCTGCGATGTAATGGGCGGTGGTCTGGCCCTCGACGGTGGCGGAAAGCGCGAGGATTACCTCGGTGATGCGTTCGTCACTGAGGCGTTCGAGGAGTTGCGGGATACGCAGATCATCGGGGCCGATTTCGTCCAGCGCGGACAGGCTGCCGCCCAGGACATGGTAGCGGCCCCGGAAGGCCCGGCCGCGTTCCAGCGCCCAAAGATCGGCCACCTCGGTCACGACGCAGATTTCACCGGTGGCGCGGGCGGGGTCTGTGCAGATCGGGCAGATGTCGCTGCCGGTGACATTGCCGCAGACCAGACATTCGCGGGCGTTTTCCGCGACGCTGGCCATCAGGCTGGCAAGTTGGGCCATTTGTCCGGTCCGGCGGCGGATCAGGTGCAGCACTACCCGGCGGGCTGAGCGCGGGCCAAGGCCCGGCAGTCGCGCCATGGTGGCGATCAGCGTCTCGATCTCATCGCCGGAGGCGGCCATTCAGAATGGCATCTTCATATCGGCGGGCAGGCCCAATTCGCGCGAGAGGCGGGCCATTTCTTCCTGCGCCTTGTCTGTCGCGCGGCGCTGCGCGTCCTTGATCGCGGCAAGGATCAGATCCTCGACCACTTCCTTTTCCGAGGCGACGAAGATCGACGGGTCGATGTCCAGCGCCGTCAGCTCGCCCTTGGCGGTTGCGGTGGCCTTGACCAGACCCGCGCCGGATTCGCCAGTGACGGTCAGTTTGGCCAGACCGTCCTGCATCTCGGCCATTTTGGTTTGCATCTGCTGTGCGGTTTCCATCATTTTCGACAGATCGCCGAAGCCGCCCAATCCTTTGAACATCGTCTATTCCTCGTCCTCGAAGGGGTCCCATTCCTCGACCTCGGCCACGGGGCCTTCGGTCAGGTCATGCGGGGATGTATCCTCGCCCGCAGGCTTTTCAACCGCCAAGGGGGCAGGAACGGGGCGGATTTTGGTGATTTTCGCCGCCGGAAAGGCCGCGAAGATCGCCTGCACCGCCGGATTGTCCATGACGCGGGCGCGCACGGCCGCTTCGCGCGCAAGGCGCTGTTCGGTCACTGTGGGCTGGCCGGGTTCGGAGACGACGACCACCGCCCAGCGTTGCCCGCCGGTCCAGCCGCGCAGCCGTTCGGCCAGACGTTGGGCGAAATCGCGGGGGGCATTGTCGGTCGGGTTGAATTCGATCCGGCCCGGCGCGTAGCGGACCAGACGCAGATGGTCTTCGACATCCAGAAGCAGCTTCATGTCGCGCATGCGCCGGATCAGTTCGATCACTGCGGCGAAATCGGGATAGGCGGCCAGCGCGTCGGGTGACACCGCAATCGCCGCTGCGCTGCCATTGGGCTGCATGGCGATGGGCGCGCGTGGGGCAGCCGCGCGGGGGGCATCGCGTTGGGTGGCGGCGGGGGCTGCGCGTTGGCTGAACTCGCCCGCCGCGACCGAGGCCTGGACCTTGCGGATCAGCGCTTCGGGGTCGGGCAGGTCGGCCACATGGGTCAGCCGGATGATTGCCATTTCGGCGGCCATCATGGCGTTCGGCGCTGCGCCCACTTCCTCAAGCGATTTCAGCAGCATCTGCCACAGCCGCGTCAGGGCACGCATGGGGATGCGTTCGGATATGTCCTGTCCACGGGCGCGTTCATCGGGGCCGATGGTGGGATCGTCCAGCGCCTCGGGGGTGATTTTGACGATGCTGATCCAATGCGTGATCTCGGCCAGATCGCGCAGCACGGCCATGGGGTCGGCGCCATCGGCATATTGCGCCTGCAGTTCTGCAAGCGCCTGCGCCGCAGCGCCGCGCAGGATCATGTCGAACAGGTCCAGCACGCGCCCGCGATCCGCCAGACCCAGCATGGCGCGGACCTGCGGCGCGGTGGTTTCGCCCGCGCCATGGCTGATCGCCTGATCCAGCAGGCTGGTCGCGTCGCGGGCCGAGCCTTCGGCGGCGCGCGTGACCAGCGCCAGCGCGTCATCGGTGATCTGCGCCCCCTCACGCTCGGCGATCTTGCGCAAAAGTGCGATCATCACCTCGGGCTCGATCCGGCGCAGGTCGAAACGCTGGCAGCGCGACAGGACCGTCACCGGCACCTTGCGGATCTCGGTGGTGGCAAAGATGAACTTCACATGCGGCGGCGGTTCCTCAAGGGTCTTCAGCAGCGCGTTGAAGGCGCTGGTGGACAGCATGTGAACTTCGTCGATGATGTAGATCTTGTAGCGGGCCGAGGCCGCCCGGTAGTGGACCGATTCAATGATCTCACGGATGTCGTTCACGCCGGTGCGGGATGCGGCGTCCATCTCCATGACATCGACATGGCGGCCTTCGGAAATCGCCACGCAATGTTCGCAGACACCGCAGGGTTCCGTCGTGGGGCCGCCCGCGCCGTCGGGGCCGATGCAGTTAAGACCCTTGGCGATGATGCGGGCGGTGGTGGTTTTGCCCGTGCCACGAATGCCCGTCATGATGAAGGCCTGCGCGATGCGGTCGGCGGCAAAGGCGTTCTTCAACGTCCGCACCATCGCATCCTGCCCGACCAGATCGGCAAAGGTCTCGGGGCGGTATTTCCGCGCCAGCACTTGATAGGTCTTGTCGCTGTCGGTCATGTCCCGGCCTTGTTGCTGGCGCGCAGATTAGCCGCAGGGGGCGGAGCCGACAACCGCCGATCTAGGCCGCCTGCCAGTCAAAGATCAGTTCTTCGCGAAAGGCGAAGCGGGCGATGTGGCTGTCGGTAACCTTTTGCAGATGCGCCATCGCATCCGTGGGTGCAGTCAGGCGGATCGCCAGCATGTCCGCCCCGGCGGTCAGTTCGATCACGCGGTCGTCGGGCATCCCAATGCGGGCCTGTTGCGCGTCGTAGCTGACCTCGAACTTATGCGCCCAGTGCTTGGCTAATTGTTGCAGGTAACGGCTGCCATGGGTGGTCGCGACATCGCAGCGGGTCGTGGTCAGGGTCATTGGTCATTCCTTGCGCATTGTTGCTTCCCGGCTGGCATGGGGCTGGCAGGAAATCGGGCAGATACATAGGTTTGCGTGTCACGAAGCCGTGAATGTCGCTAACCCGTCGCCACCTGTCCACCATATAAACCAGATGCAGCGTCGTTCAATCCTTGCGGGCCTTGCCGCCCTGCCTTTCGCCGCCCCGCGCTTTGCCCGCGCGGCGACGGATACCGCCTTGTCGGATGCAGCCCGTCTGCCGCAGCTTCGCGCCATCGCCATCTGGCAGGGGCGCGAGATCGCGGCGCGGGGATATGGCGGCTTTACCCCGGACCGGGCCACGAATATCAAATCCGCATCGAAAAGCATCGTTTCGGCCTTGGCGGGGATCGCGATTGCCAGGGGGCTTTTCACCGGCCCCGATCAGCGCGTGGCCGAGGTGCTGCGCGACGATCTGCCCGCAAATCCCGACCCGCGCATGGCGGACCTGACGCTGGGCCATCTGCTGTCGATGCAGGCCGGATTGCAGCGGCAATCCGGGCCGAATTACGGGCGCTGGGTCAGCAGCCGCAATTGGGTCCGTGCCGCGCTGGATGTGCCGTTCGAAACCGATCCGGGCGGGCGGATGCTATACTCCACCGCCTCGACCCATCTGGTGTCGGCCATGCTGACCAAGGTTGGCGGCAAATCCACGCTGGCTTTGGCGCGGGAATGGCTGGCGCTGCCGGGATTTCAGATCACCGCATGGGAGCGTGACCCGCAGGGCATCTATCTGGGCGGCAACCAGATGGCCATGTCCACACGCAGCCTGCTGGCCTTCGGTGCCGCCTATGCAGCCGAGGGGCAGGGCGTCATCCCCCGCGACTGGATCGCGGCAAGCTGGCGCCCCCGCACGCGGTCGTTCTTCAACGGCGAGGAATATGGCTATGGCTGGTTCATCAGCCGGATCGGCGGCCGCCCGGTGCGCTATGGCTGGGGCTATGGCGGGCAGATGATCTATGTCTTTCCGGGCCAGAATCCGGTGGCCATCGCCATGACATCGGACCCGGATCTGCCTTCGGCGCGATCGGGTTATCGCGAAACGCTGCACGCGCTGGCCGGGGAACTGGTGCAAGGGCTGTGACGACCCGTTGACCATGGCGCAAGTGCAGCATATCTGCGCGTCATGGCACGCGCACCCCTTTTGCAACTTACCGATATTTCGCTGACCTTCGGCGGCAACCCCGTTTTCGACGGGCTAAGCCTGACCGTCCAACAGGGCGACCGGGTCGCCCTTGTGGGCCGCAACGGCTCGGGGAAATCCACGCTGATGAAGGTCATGGCCGGGCTGGTCGAACCTGACGCAGGACAGGTCATCACCCCCGCCGGCGTCAAGGTCGGCTATATGGAGCAAGAGCCGGATCTGTCCGGTTTCGCCACGCTGGGCGATTTCGCCCGCGCAAGCCTTGATGACAGCGAAGGCTACCGCGTCGAAATGGCGGCCGAAGGGCTGAAATTCGACCCCGACCGCATCGTCGCCACCGCCTCGGGCGGGGAACGTCGCCGCGCCGCCTTGGCCCGTCTGCTGGCCGAAGCGCCCGAACTGATGCTGCTGGACGAGCCGACCAACCATCTGGACATCGAAGCCATCGGCTGGCTTGAGGAACAGCTTTCCACCACGCGCGCCGGCTTCGTGCTGATTTCGCACGACCGCGCTTTCTTGCGCGCGCTGACCCGCGCGACCCTGTGGATCGACCGGGGCGACGTGCGCCGTCAGGAACGCGGTTTTGAGCATTTCGAGGATTGGCGCGAAACCACCTGGGCCGCCGAGGACGAGGCGCGCCACAAGCTGGACCGCAAGATCAAGGCCGAGGCCAAATGGGCCGTCGAAGGCATCAGCGCCCGGCGCAAGCGCAATCAGGGCCGCGTCCGTGCGCTGGCCGATCTGCGCGCCGAACGCAGCAGCCAGATCCGGCGTCAGGGCACGGCGATGCTAGAGCTGGAGTCTGGCCAGACCTCGGGCAAGCGGGTGATCGACGCCAAGGGGATCAGCAAGGTCTTTGGCGACCGCACCATTCTGCAACCCTTTGATCTGCGCGTGCTGCGCGGCGACCGCGTGGCCTTTGTCGGGCCGAACGGCGCGGGCAAAACCACAGTCATCAAGATGCTGACCGGCGAAATCGCCCCGGATACGGGTGAGGTGAAGCACGGCACCAATCTGGACATCGCGGTATTCGATCAGGCGCGTTCGGCCATCGACGAAAAGGTCAGCCTGTGGGACGCGCTGACCGGCGATCCGTCGATGCGCGTGTCGGGTCGGTCCGATCAGGTGATGGTGCGTGGCAATCCCAAGCATGTCGTGGCTTACCTGAAAGACTTCCTGTTCGACGAGGCGCAGGCCCGCGCGCCCGTAGGCAGCCTGTCGGGCGGTGAAAAAGCGCGGCTTTTGCTGGCGCGGATCATGGCGCATCCGTCGAACGTGCTGGTGCTGGACGAACCGACCAACGATCTGGACGTGGAAACGCTGGACCTTTTGCAGGATATTCTGGGCGAGTATGACGGCACGGTGCTGCTGGTCAGCCACGACCGTGACTTCATCGACCGCGTGGCGACGACCACCGTGGCGATGGAAGGGGACGGTCGCGCCGTGATCTATCCCGGCGGTTGGTCCGACTACCGTGCGCAGCGCGAGGAGACGGGGGCGGTCTTCGCCGTCGGCGCCTCGGTCGATGCCAAGCCCTCTGCCAAGCCGGTGTCCGCGCCGGTCGCCACGCCCGCAAAATCGGGCCTGAGCTTTACCGAAAAGAAGCGGCTGGAATCGCTCCCCGGCGTCATGGACCGCTTGCAGGCCGAGATCGCCAAGCTTGAGGAATTCCTGGCCCAGCCGAACCTGTTCAGCGCCGCGCCTGCGAAATTCGCCAAGGCGACAGAAGGGCTGACCGAACGCCAGACTGCGCTTGCCGCGGCCGAGGAAGAATGGCTGGAACTGGCCGAAAAGGACGGGGCCTGACAGGGCCTCGACCAAGGCCGTCTTGGCGCATAGGCTATGCCCACCAGCGCATGAGGAACGGCCATGGAAGAACCGAAAGCATCCGAGCTGATCGACGCGAAGATCGCCAGCCTGGGCGATTGGCGCGCTGATACGCTTGCCCATATGCGCGCCCTGATCCTGAAAGCGGCCCCTGATGCGGTCGAGGAGGTCAAATGGCGCGGAACGCCTGTCTGGTCCGACCACGGCATCATCTGCACGGGCGAAAGCTACAAGGACAAGATCAAGCTGACCTTCGCCAAGGGTGCGTCGCTGCCCGACCCGGCGGGGCTGTTCAACGCCAGCCTTGACGGCAATGCCCGGCGTGCCATCGACCTGTTCCAAGGCGACGCGGTGGATGAGAAAGCCTTTGCCGCACTGATTGCCGAGGCGGTGGCGCTGAACCGGGCGAAAAAGCGGAAGTAAGGCGGGCTTTACTTTCAATCCATGCAAAGCGGCTGACGGCTTGCCGATCGACGGCCCAAACGAAAAAGGCCGCCCCAAAAGGGACGGCCCAATTTCACGCCAAGGGGCGATGATTACATCATGCCGCCCATGCCGCCCATGTCGGGCATACCGCCAGCCGGAGCTTTGGGCTCGGGCTTTTCAGCGATCATGGCTTCGGTGGTGATCAGCAGACCAGCGACCGAGGCTGCGTCTTCCAGCGCGGTGCGGACGACTTTGGCCGGGTCGATGACGCCGAACTTGAACATGTCGCCATATTCTTCGGTCTGGGCGTTGAAGCCGAAAGCCTTGTCGGTCGATTCGCGGACTTTGCCAGCGACGACAGCGCCGTCAACACCGGCGTTTTCAGCGATCTGGCGCATCGGAGCTTCCAGCGCGCGGCGGACGATGGCGATGCCTGCGTCCTGATCCGAGTTCTGGCCGGTCAGACCGTCCAGAGCCTTGCCGCCCTGAACCAGAGCCACGCCGCCACCGACGACAACGCCCTCTTGCACGGCCGCACGGGTCGCGTTCAGCGCATCGTCAACGCGGTCTTTGCGCTCTTTGACTTCGATTTCGGTCATGCCGCCGACGCGGATGACGGCAACGCCACCGGCCAGTTTGGCAACGCGCTCTTGCAGTTTTTCGCGGTCGTAGTCCGAGGTGGTTTCCTCGATCTGCTGACGGATCTGCGAAACGCGGGCTTCGATCTCGGGCTTGTCACCGGCACCGTCAACGATGGTGGTGTTGTCCTTGTTGATCGAAACTTTCTTCGCGCGGCCCAGCATGTCGACCGTGACGTTTTCCAGCTTCATGCCCAGGTCTTCCGAGATGACCTGACCGCCGGTCAGGATCGCGATGTCCTGCAGCATGGCCTTGCGGCGATCACCGAAGCCCGGAGCTTTGACAGCAGCGATTTTCAGACCGCCGCGCAGCTTGTTGACGACCAGCGTGGCCAGAGCCTCGCCTTCGACGTCTTCAGCGACGATGATCAGCGGCTTTTGCGACTGGATGACAGCTTCCAGCAGCGGGACCATCGGCTGCAGCGACGACAGTTTTTTCTCGTGCAGCAGGATGTAGGCGTCTTCCAGCTCGGCAATCATCTTGTCGGCGTTGGTGACGAAATAGGGCGACAGGTAGCCGCGGTCGAACTGCATGCCTTCGACGACTTCGACTTCCGTCTCCATGCCTTTGTTTTCTTCGACGGTGATCACACCCTCGTTGCCAACGCGCTGCATGGCTTCGGCGATCTGCTGGCCGATGAAGGCTTCGCCGTTGGCCGAGATGGTGCCGACTTGCGCAACTTCAGCCGAGTCGTTGACCGGGCGCGAAGCCGATTTGATCGCTTCGACGACTTTGGCGGTGGCCAGGTCGATGCCGCGCTTCAGGTCCATCGGGTTCAGGCCAGCCGCAACCGACTTCATGCCTTCTTTGATGATGGCCTGGGCCAGAACGGTGGCGGTGGTGGTGCCGTCGCCAGCTTCGTCATTGGTGCGCGAAGCGACTTCGCGGACCATCTGGGCGCCCATGTTTTCGAACTTGTCCGACAGTTCGATTTCCTTGGCGACCGACACACCGTCCTTGGTGATGCGGGGCGCACCGAACGATTTGTCGATGACGACGTTACGGCCTTTCGGGCCGAGGGTAACCTTGACGGCATCCGCGAGGATGTTCACGCCTTTCAGCATGCGGTCGCGGGCGTCGGTGTTGAACTTGACTTCCTTGGCAGCCATTTGCTGTTCTCCTTGAAAAGATTAGGGAAAGGTGACGATCAGGCGATGATGCCCAGGATGTCGCTTTCCTTCATGATCAGCAGCTCTTCGCCATCGACCGTGACTTCGGTGCCCGACCATTTGCCGAACAGGACGCGGTCGCCAGCTTTGACCGACGGTGCGATCAGCTCGCCCGAGTCCTTACGTGCGCCTTCGCCGACCGAAACGATCTCGCCTTCGGCGGGTTTTTCTTTGGCGCTGTCGGGGATGATCAGGCCGCCCTTGGTTTTCTCGTCCGATTGGACGCGACGGACCAGAACGCGGTCGTGCAGCGGTTTGAAAGCCATGTGAACACTCCGGTGTTACAGGTTGCTGTATGTTGTTGGCACTCAGGCTTGCTGAGTGCCAGTGCGGAACCATCTAGGCAGCGTAACGATTCCTGTCAACGGGAGGTGGTGCGGAAATTTTGCGCGGAAATCCGCTTGACGGGCTTTCGCGTGCGCGGCTACGCAAAGCCCTGTATCCAAAGCGGAGGCGGCTGATGGAACGGCGGATCAAGGCCCTTGTCATTGCCGAGGCGGCGAACCCCGAATGGGTGTCCGTGCCGCTGGTCGGCTGGTCGCTGGCCTCGGCGCTGCGCGAGGTGGCCGATGTCCATATCGTGACGCAGATCCGCAACCGCGACGCGTTCCTGCGCGCCGGTTTGGTCGAGGGGCGCGACTTCACCGCCATCGACAGCGAAAAGCTGGCCGCGCCTTTGTGGAAGCTGGCCGACAAGCTCAGCATGGGCAAGGGCGTCGGCTGGACCATGAAAACCGCCGTCACCACACTGGGATACGGCTATTTCGAGCGGCTGGTCTGGAAGAAGTTCGGCCCCGCCATTCAAGCCAAGGAATATGACATCGTTCACCGCGTCACGCCGCTGACGCCGACGGCGAACAGCCTGATCGGGGCGCGGGCTAAGCGGGCAGGGGTTCCCTTCGTCATGGGGCCGCTGAACGGGGGCGTGCCGTGGCCCAAGGGTTTCGATTCCGAACGGCGGCGGGAAAAGGAATGGCTGTCCTATATCCGCGGCGCCTATAAGGCGATGCCGGGGCGGGGGGCGTCCTTGGGGGCGGCGACCGCGATCATCTGCGGCTCGGAACATACCTTCAGCGAGATCCCGGCGAAATATCACGCCAAGACGGTCTGGCTGCCGGAAAATGCCATTGATCCTGCGCGCTTCAGCCTGACCGCGCCGCAGCCGGGCACCTTGCCCCTGCGCGGCTGCTTCATCGGGCGGCTGGTCCCCTACAAGGGCGCCGATATGGCGATCGAGGCGGCGCTGCCGCTGCTGCGCGACGGCTTGCTGCATCTGGACATCATTGGCGACGGGCCGCAGGCCGATGACCTCCGGGCGCTGATCACGCGCGAGGGTGTGGAAGATGCCGTGACGCTGCATGGCTGGTTGGAACACAAGCAGGTGCAGTCGGTCGCGGCACAGGCGCAGATGCTGGTCTTCCCCTCGGTGCGCGAATTCGGCGGCGGCGTGGTGCTGGAGGCGATGGCGCTTGGCGTCGTGCCGGTGATCGTCGATTACGCCGGACCGGGCGAACTGGTCGATGACGCGACGGGGTTCCGCGTGCCGCTGTCCAGCCGCGCGGGCATCGTCGCGGGCCTGCGTGCGCAACTGCAGGCGATTGCTGCGGACCCCGGCGTGCTGCCGGGCATGGCGCAGGCGGCGCAGGCGCGGGTGATGCGCGATTTCACATGGACCGCCAAGGCCGCGCAGGTCGAACGCATCTGGCAGGGCATCCTGAAGGGTGGGCCGTTGCCGCAGGAACTGCCGCGCCGCCGCTGATCTGGCATGACGGCGCGGGTCGTGCCATCCTGTCGGTCAAATCACGGATGGACCTTCATGCGCCTGACCCTTGCCTCTGCCCTCGCCACGCTTTGTCTTGCCCTGCCGGTCGCGGCGCAGGAATGCGTGGGGCGCAACCTGTTCGAAGACATGCCCTCCGAACGGCTGAGCCAGCTTCATGCGGCCACGCAGGATGTTCCCTTTCACCAAGGTCTGTTCTGGCGCGCGACCAAAGGCGATCAGGTGGTGACGCTGCTGGGAACCTATCATTTTGATGATCCGCGCCATGCCGCAACCATGGCGCAATTCGGGCCGCTGATCGACAAGGCGGCAGCGCTGCTGGTCGAGGCCGGACCCGAGGAGGAGGACAGGCTGGGCAAGGCGATGGCCGAAAACCCGGCGCTGATCGTCGATGCCACCGGCCCGACCCTGCCCGAACGGCTGGGAAAGGAGGAATGGGACACGCTGTGGAAGGCGATGGAGCTGCGCGGCCTGCCTGCCGTCGTCACCAGCCGGATGCGGCCTTGGTATGTGTCGATGATGCTGGGGATTTCGCCCTGCATGATGGCGCAAGTCAAGGGTAACGGCGATACCGGCGGGCTGGATCACCAGCTGATCGAACGGGCCGAGGCGGCGGATGTGCCCGTCAAGGCGCTGGAGCCGTGGGACACGGTTTTCACTCTGTTCCAAGGCATGACGCCGCAGGAGGAAATCGACATGATCCGCGCCAGTATGCCTGCCGCGGAATATGCCGACGATTACACGGTGACGCTGACCGACGCCTATTTCAGCGGCGATAGCTGGCTGATCTGGGAATTCGGCCGCTTTGATGCCTATGACAATTCCGGCATGACCCGCGCCGAGGTCGATTACCAGATGGACCGCGCGCAGGAAAAGCTGATGGACGAACGCAATCAAGCATGGATCGCCCCCATCGAACAAGCCGCGTCCAGGGCGGGTGCGCAGGGTGTTGTCGCGGGGTTCGGGGCTTTGCACCTGCCGGGCGAAAAGGGCGTTCTGTCGCTATTGCAGAACCGGGGCTGGACCATCACCCCGATCGAACCGGAGGGAGCGAATGGCGGATGAACTTTGGCGCGATGAACGCTAATTCTGGACCCTTGGCGTGGCCGAGGCGATGCGCAAGCTGGACGAAGGCTGCCTGATGGCCTTTGGCCCGACCGGCATTCTGACCCGAAGGCGCGTGGTCGAGATGCTGACCGCCGCCCCCCGCTGGCAGGAAGTCACGATGACCGACCGCGCCGTGGTCGAAACGAACGAGGTCTGCGTGCTGGCCTATCGCGCGACGGCCCGGCGGGCAGGGGCCGACACTTATCGCGCGCTTTGCACGACGACTTGGCGGCGGCGCGAGGGCGATTGGCGCATCATCCAGCATCAGCAAACGCCGGTATGATCCCCGACCTGCGGCACCATCTGCGCTTTCTGGCGGCGTTCGGGCTGGGCCTGCTGGCGGGACTTGGTGTCTGGTGGGTTCCGGTGGTGGATCGGCTGCTGCTGTTTTCGTTCACCTTCAGCCTGACCTATCTGGGCATGACGGCAGCGATGATGCGGCACGTCACGGCCGATTTCCTGCGCAAGCGCGCCGATCTGGATGACGAAGGCATGCCCTTTATCGTGCTGATCGCCACCGGCTCGGTCGCAATCAGCCTTGGTGCGATCCTGATGACCATCCGCGACCCGCATTCCGGGCTGGCGATGCGGCCCGTGCTGGCGCTGCTGTCGGTGCCGCTGGGCTGGGCAATGATCCATACCGTCATGGCGTTCCACTATGCCCGCATCTGGTATGCCCGCGACGGGCATGGGCACGAGGCGCGCAATCTGGGCTTTCCGGGGCTGAAAGGCGATGCCGGGATATGGGATTTCCTTTATTACAGCTTTACCCTTGGGATGGCGGCGCAGACAGCGGATGTGACGACACTGGATGCGCGGGCACGGCGCATCACGCTGCTGCATTCAGGGTTTTCATTCTACTATAACACCGTGCTGCTGGCCTTGGCGGTGAATGCCGGAATGTCTTTGGGTCAATAGACATTTCCACCCCCCGGCCCTATAAGTCGCGCGACTTTTCCCGCAGCTTGCAAGGGGTATTCCATGATCAAGGTTTTCGGCCATAAGGCTCCCGACACCGACTCGACCGGCTCGCCCATCATCTGGGCGTGGTATCTGTCTGAAGTCCGCAAAGAGCCCGCCATCGCGGTCCTGCAAGGCGAGCCGAATACCGAAGCCGCGTGGATGCTGGCCAAATGGGATCTGCCCATGCCGGAATTCATCACCGACGTGGCGGCGGGCGACAAATGCGTCATCGTCGATACGAACAACCCCGCCGAACTGCCCGCATCCATCAACGATGCCGAGGTGATCGAGATCATCGACCACCACCTGCTGGCCGGCGGCATCAAGACGCGCCTGCCCATCAACATCACCATCCGTCCGCTGGCCTGCACCGCCACGATCATGCACGACCTGATCGGCGACGAGGATCTGGCCCGCGCCCCCAAAGCGATCAAGGGCGCGATGCTGACCTGCATCCTGTCCGATACGCTGGAATTCCGCAGCCCCACCACGACCCCGCATGACCGCTTTGTTGCGGAAAAGCTGGCGCGTGATCTGGGCATCTCGATCCCGGCCTATGCCGCCGAGATGTTTGCCGCGAAATCCGATGTCTCGGCCTTTTCCGAGGAGGCGCTGCTGCGCATGGACAGCAAGGAATACGAGTTGGGCGGCAAGCAGCTGCGCGTCTCGGTTCTGGAAACCACCGCTCCGCAAGTGCTGCTGGACCGCAAGGCCGCGCTGATGGCCGCCATGCCCGCAGTTGCCGCCGCCGACGGGGCCGAGGAGGTGCTGCTGTTCGTCATCGACATCCTGAACGAAGAGGCGACGCTGCTGATCCCCAACGACTTCGTGAAAAACGTTGCCGAAAAAAGCTTCAACGCCACCGTGACCGGCGACAGCGTTGTGCTGCCCGGCATCATGTCGCGCAAAAAGCAGATCATTCCGGCTTTGGCGATCTAAGGGGTCCACATGACGCAGATCATCAATTCGCTGGCCGAGGTTTCGGCCGATTACGACGTGCTGTTCTGCGACCTGTGGGGTTGCCTGCATAACGGCGTCGCGGCCTATCCTGCCGCGGTCGCCGCCTTGCAGGCCTTCCGGGCCAAAGGCGGTCAGGTCGTCCTGCTGACCAACGCACCGCGCCCGTGGAAATACGTGGCCGCCCAGCTTGACCGCATGGGCGTGCCCAAAGACGCCTGGGACGTGATCGTCAGTTCGGGCGATGCGGCGCAGGACGCGATGTTCGCCGGTGCTGTGGGCCGCAAGGTCTGGGCCATCGCGATGGACAAGGACCAAGGCTTCTTTGCCGATGTGCCGCCCGAATGGCAGCACGCCCCCGCGATAGAGCGCGTCTCGCTGGAGGAGGCCGAGGGCATCGTCTGCTGCGGCCTGTTCGACGATGAGACCGAGACCCCGGAAGATTACCGCGCATGGCTGACCACGGCGCAGGAACGCGGCATGAAACTGCTTTGCGCCAATCCCGACGTGATCGTCGATCTGGGTGAAAAGCGGCTTTACTGCGCCGGTGCGCTGGCCGAGTTCTATGAAGATCTGGGCGGGCAGTCGCTGTATTTCGGCAAGCCCCACGCCCCGATCTATGAACTTGCGCGCAAGCGTCTGGACCTTGCCGAAGATGCGCGCATCCTTGCCGTGGGCGACGGTATCCCGACCGACATTCCCGGCGCACGTGCGCAAGGCATCGACGCGCTGTTCGTGACCGGCGGTCTGGCATTCGACCAATTCGGCGCTGATGTGGAAAACCCCGTCCGCGAAAAGCTGGAAGAATGGCTGTCGATGCGCAGCGAAGCTCCGCGATACAGCATCGGCAGGCTTCGGTAATATATATTCGCCGTTTGGCAGTTTGAAGTTATTTTCTTGCGTAACGGTTGTTTTGCTGCTATGCAGCAAGGATCAACCGGAGGCATTGAATGATGCTCGACAACCTGCCACGCGGCACAATCGTCATCGAGGATCTTGAGCTGGGCATGACCCGTCACCTGCAAAAACAGGTGACGGATGAGGATATCCAGATGTTCGCGCAGGTATCGACCGACCGCAATCCGGTGCATCTGGATGACGATTATGCCCGCGACACCATCTTCGAAGGACGCATCGCGCATGGGATGCTGACGGCTGGGCTGATTTCGGCGGTGATCGGGGAACAGTTGCCCGGTCATGGCACGGTCTATCTGGGCCAGACGCTTAAATTCATGGCACCTGTCCGTCCCGGCGACACCGTGCGCGCCGAAGTGACGGTCGAGGCGATCGACCATGCGAAACGCCGCGTGACCCTTGCAACCCGCTGCCTTGTCGGTGATACGGTCGTCCTGAAAGGTGAGGCGGTCGTTCTGGCCCCAAGCCGTAAATTCGACTAAGGGCTTCGGCCCGTGGGGGCCTGATTGCGCATCCATCACGACTGGAAGGCTCTGCCGCTCGATGCCCGCGGGGCGACGGTCGCCATGGGCAATTTCGATGGCATCCATCTGGGCCACCGTTCTGTCATCGACGCGGCACGTGCGGCCGCCGATGCGCCGCTGGGCATTATCACGTTCGAGCCGCATCCGCGTGAATTCTTTCAATCCGACGCGCCGGATTTCCGGCTGATGAATGCGGAATCGCGGGCGAACCGGCTGGCGCGACTGGGGGTCGAACATCTTTACGAACTGCCGTTCGACACCGTGCTGGCAGGCCTGGCCCCGGCGGATTTTGCGCAGCAGGTATTGGTCGAAGGTCTGGGCGTGCGGCATGTCACCGTGGGGCAGGATTTCTGTTTTGGCCGCAAGCGTTCCGGCAATGCGCAGACGCTGACCCAACTGGGGGCGGAACTGGGCTTTGGCGTCACCATCGCCCCCTTGATCGGCGACGGAGAGAAGCAGTTCAGCTCGACCGCGATCCGCAAGGCGCTGGCAGAAGGGCGGATGCACGATGCCGAAAAGATGCTGGGTCATTTCCACCGCATCGACGGCGAGGTTCTGCACGGCGACAAGCGCGGTCGCGATCTGGGCTACCCCACCGCAAATATGGCCGTCACGGGGCTGCATCTGCCGCGCATGGGCGTCTATGCCGTGATGATCGACGTGCTGACGGGCGACGAACGCGGCAGCTACAAGGGTGTCGCCAACCTTGGCGTCCGCCCGATGTTCGGTGAGAATGTTCCGAACTTTGAAACGCACATCTTTGATTTCAAAGGTGATCTATACGGCCAGCATGTCTCGGTCGCGCTGGTGGAATTCCTGCGCCCGGAACTGAAATTCGCCAGCCTTCAGGAACTGATCGACCAGATGGACCGAGACAGTGCCCAGGCGCGCGAGATTTTGGCGGCGCGGTGATGCGCGACCGTTTCTGGGAACTGCCGTTGAAATCGCTGAAACCCGATGAATGGGAGGCGCTTTGCGACGGCTGCGGCAAATGTTGCCTGAACAAGATCGAATATGAAGACACGAACGAGCTGGCCTTTACCCGCGTGGCCTGCCGACTGCTGGATGGTCAGACCTGCCAGTGTTCCAGCTATCCCAACCGGCATGATTACGTGCCCGACTGCATCGTGCTGACGCCCAAGAAACTCAAGGAGATCGCGTGGTGGCTGCCTGCCACCTGCGCCTATCGCCTGCGATCCGAAGGCAAGCCGCTTTACGAATGGCACCATCTGATTTCGGGTGACCGCGACACCATCCACCGCGCAGGTGCCAGCGTTCAGGGCTGGACCATCAGCGAGGCGAGCGTCACCGAAGATGATTGGGACGACTACATAATCGAGGATCTGGCATGAAATTCGCATCGGACAACGCGTGGGGCGTGCATCCCAAGGTTCTGCAGGCGCTGGCGGATTGCAACGAAGGTGCCATGGGATCCTATGGTGCCGATCCCGTGACCGCGCGCGCCGAAGCGGTCTATCGCGAATTGCTGGATGCGCCAGAGGCGGTCGTGCGTTTCGTGGCCACGGGCACGGGGGCGAATGCGCTGGTCTGCGCGCAGCTGTCGCCCAGTTTCGGGCGCATCTATTGCCACGACACCGCGCATATCCACCGCGACGAATGCGCTGCGCCCGAATTCTTTTCGCACGGCGCCAAACTGGTCCCGATCATGGGCGCGGATGGCAAGATCACCCCGGATGCGCTGGATCAGGCGATCCGCTTTGGCGCGGCGGGCAGCCTGAACGACGGCGCGAATGCCATGGTCTCAATCACAAATGCGACCGAATGGGGCACCTGCTATGCCCCGGCCGAGGTCGCGGCGCTGGCGCGCGTCGCCCATGATGCGGGTCTGCCCCTGCATATGGATGGGGCGCGGTTCGCCAATGCCGTCGCGGGGCTGGACTGCGATCCACGCGATTTGGTCGCGGGCGTTGATGCGTTGTGCTTTGGCGGGACCAAGAACGGCGCGCTGGCCGCCGAGGCGGTGATCTTTTTCGATCCGGCCCATGCCAAGGGCTTCGACTATCGCCGCAAGCAATCGGGGCATGTCTTTTCCAAGCAACGCTATCTGGCGGCGCAGATGCTGGCTTTGGCGACGGATGGGCTGTGGCTGGACCTTGCGCGCCACGCCAATGCCGCAGCGACCCGTCTGGGGCAGGGCGTCACGCAGGCGGGCGGTTCGCTGATCGCCCCGGTTCAGGCCAATGAAGTCTTTGCCACCATCCCCTTTGGCGCGCATGAACGTGCGCGCGCGCATGGAGCGGCTTATCATGTCTGGCAGGACACGCCGCCGGTGCAGGGCGAACCCGTGACGGTGCGTCTGGTCACCAGCTGGGCCACCCCGGATGAGGATGTGACCCGCTTTCTGGACCTGATCCGCTAGGCGCGCAGGCTTTCTGCCAGCAGTTCCAGCGCGTGATCGACGGTCGCGGCGCGGACCTGTGCGCGGCCCAGCGGGCCGAATTCGACGGTTTCCGTCCTGACGCCCCATGCATTTGCGATGCCGAAACAGACGCGGCCTTCGGGCTTGTGTTCCGAACCTCCGGGTCCGGCGATGCCGGTGACGGCCACGGCGATGCCTGCGGCTGAACGCGCCAGCGCGCCCTTGGCCATCTCAGCCGCGATCTCTTCGCTGACTGCGCCGTGGGCCTCCAGCGTTTCGGGGCGGATGCCCAGCATCTCGATCTTGGCGGCGTTGGAATAGGTGACAAAGCCCCGGTCCACCGCGTCCGACGACCCCGGCACATCGGTCAGCCGTCCCACGATCAGCCCGCCTGTGCAGCTTTCGGCGGTGGCAATCATCACGCCGCGGGCGCGGGCCAGTTCAAGCACTTCGGCGGCGGTCGTCATTACATGAATATCCCGTGTGCGATGCCCGCCGCGACCATCGTGGCGATGCCTGCGAAGATACCGGCAAGGATGTCGTCCAGCATGACGCCATGCGCATCGCCGCGCCGGTCGGCACGTCCGATGATCCACGGCTTCCAGATGTCGAACAACCGGAAAAACGCGAAAGCGGCGATCCAACCAGGATAGGGGAACATCGACGCGGGCAGCCCCATGAAAAAGAACCCGGCCGAGGGGAACATCAGCGCGATCCACTGGCCCGCCACCTCGTCGATGACGATTTCGGGGCGGTCCTTTTCGGTCATGTCGGCGGTATAGCGTCCGACCGCCCAATAGCCCGCGATGATGGCGATGACGGTGGCGATGGCTAGCAGCGGGAAATGCCCGATCCGGTGCAGCGCCACGCCCACAAGGATCGCGGCGGCCGAGCCCCATGTGCCGGGGCCGGGGCGCATATGGCCGATGCCGAACAGTGTGGCGATCTGCTTGTCCATGGGCTTACCCTTTGACCAAAGTGGCGGTGGCGATGGCAGCAATGCCTTCCTCGCGCCCGGTGAAGCCAAGTTGCTCCGAGGTGGTCGCCTTGACGCTGACGCGGTCATGTTCGACGCCCATGATCTCGGACAGGCGCAACTGCATCGCGCCTGCATGGGGCCCGACCTTGGGGCGTTCGCAGATCAGCGTCACATCGGTGTTCGAGATGACATAGCCCATATTGCGCGCCAGTTCAGCGGCGTGGCGCAGGAAGATATGGCTTGCCGCCCCCTTCCATTGCGGGTCCGAGGGCGGGAAATGCCGCCCGATGTCGCCTTGCGCCAATGCGCCATAGATCGCGTCGGTCAGGGCGTGCATCCCCACATCGGCATCGGAATGGCCCAGCAGCGCTTTGTCATGCGCAATCTTGACGCCGCAAAGCCAGACGTGATCGCCCGCCGTAAAGGCGTGAACGTCAAAGCCGTTTCCAAGACGAATATCCATCGCGCTCCCCAGAATGCGTTCGGCCCGCGCGAAATCCGGCGGGTAGGTCAGTTTCAGATTGTCCTCGTCGCCCTGCGTCACCGTGACTGGGATGCCCGCACGGATCGCCAGTTCCACATCGTCCGCCGCCCCTTCGGGATGGGCGCGATGGGCGGCCAGGATTGCGTCCAGCGCGAAGCCCTGTGGGGTCTGGGCGCGATACAGCCCGTCGCGCGGGGCGGGGGCGGTGACATGGCCCGCCTTGGCCCGCCACAACGCATCGGTCACGGGCAGCGCAGGCGCTGCGGCGGTTGCGCCGCTTTGCAGCGCCGCGACGACGCCCGTGATCACATCTTGCGACACAAGGGGGCGTGCCCCGTCATGGATCAGGACATGGGTGATCCCGCTGCCCTCCAGAACTTCAAGCGCGGCGCGGATGCTGGCGCTGCGGGTGTCGCCACCTGCGACCAGCGTGACGGGGCCGGCAAGCTCGGCGATGCCGCGCGCCATGTCGTCGGGCGACAGCGTGACGACGATGCGGGCAAACCCGTCGAAGGCGGCGATGGACCGGGCGATGACGCTTTGGCCGTCAAGATCACGCCATTGCTTGGGAATGTCGCCGCCTGCGCGGGTGCCGCGCCCGGCTGCGGTGATGATCGCGGCATATGTCGAAGGTATCTGCATGGCCGCAGGTTTAGGCGATCCGCAGCCCTTGGGCAATCTGGCCCAGGCGCCCCCCGCCGCGACATTTTTCCCGCCGCCGCAGGTAGCCCATCCCGGCGCTTTCTGCGTATAAGATGGCGAACCCCTGCAAACGGGGCATGTGACAAGAACCGGAGCTGCTGCCATGACCGATCCCACCCCCGTCGATCCCGCCAAGGACGCCGCCGCCCGCGCCGCCGTGGCGCTGGTGGAAAACGGCATGAAGCTGGGACTGGGCACCGGCTCGACCGCCAAGATTTTCGTGGATCGTCTGGCCGAACGGGTCCATGCCGAAGGGATGGATCTGCGCCTTGCCTCGACGTCGAAGGCGACGGCGGATCAGGCCCGCGCCTTGGGTCTGGTGGTCGAGGAGCTGGACGATCTGGGCTGGTTGGACCTGACCATCGACGGCGCGGACGAAGTGGACCCCGATCTGAACCTGATCAAGGGCGGCGGCGCGGCGCATCTGCGCGAAAAGATCGTGGCAACCGCGTCGGATCGCATGGTCGTCGTGGCTGATGGCGGAAAAGTCGTTGATATGCTGGGTAAATTCAAGCTGCCGGTCGAGGTGATTCCCTTTGGCTGGGAATCTACCCGCACCCATATCGAGCGCGTGCTGACCGATCTGGGGATGGAGGGGCGCCCGGTCGTCCTGCGCCAGAAGGACGGCAAACCCGTCATCACCGACGAGGCGAATTACATCCTCGACCTCGCGCTGGAGGAAATCCACGACGCGCCGCGTCTGGCCCGCGCGCTGAATGCCATCGCCGGGGTGGTTGAACACGGGCTATTTCTGAATATCTGCCAGCTTGCGATCATTGGCCGGCCGGACGGCACGGTCGTGGAATTGCTGCGTGAGGATATCGAATGACTTTCGACTATGACCTTTTCGTCATCGGTGGCGGCTCGGGCGGGGTGCGTGCCGCGCGCATCGCTGCGGGCGAATACGGCGCGCGCGTGGGCCTGGCCGAGGAAAGCCGTATGGGCGGCACCTGCGTCATCCGCGGCTGCGTTCCCAAAAAGCTGATGATCTTCGCCTCGCAGGCCGAGGCTTACGCTGCCGAAGCGCGGGGCTATGGCTGGTCCGAGGCGCAGGCGGGCAATTTTGACTGGCAGGCGTTCCGCGCCAAGCTGGACAGCGAACTGACCCGGCTTGAGGGCGCCTATACCGGCGGTCTGACTGCAGCCAACGTGGACATCCACAAGCAGCGCGCGAAGCTGCATGACGCGCATACTGTGGAACTGGCCGATGGCCAGCGCCTGACCGCCAAGCATATCCTGATCGCCGTGGGCGGTCGTCCGCAGCTGCCGGGCTTCGAGGGCGAAGAGCTGGCGATGATCTCGGACGATCTGTTCGTGATGGACAAGATGCCGGGCAATGTGCTGGTCGTCGGCGGTGGCTTTATCGCCTGCGAATTCGCGACGATCCTGCAGGGGTTGGGGGCCAAGACGACGCTGGCTTATCGCGGGGATGCGGTCCTGCGCGGCTTTGACATGGAAATGCGCCGCCACGTGACCGAGCAGTTGCGCGCCGTGGGCGTAGAGCTGCGCCTGAACCAGAAGAACCTTAAGCTGGAAAAGGACGGCGACCGTGTTCGCGCCCATCTGGACGAAGGCCCCGAGACGTTTGACGCCGTGATGTTCGCCACGGGCCGCGCCCCTTACACCAAGGGGCTGGGCCTTGAGCAGGTGGGCGTCAAGCTGGGCGACAAGGGCGAGATCGTGGTGGACGAATACAGCCAGACCTCGGTTCCGTCGATCTTTGCGGTGGGCGATGTGACCGACCGCGTGAACCTGACCCCGGTGGCGATCCGCGAAGGCCACAGCTTTGCCGACACGGTGTTCGGCGCGAAACCCCGGACCGTCGATCACAGCCTTTACGGCGCGGCGGTCTATGTCCGCCCGCACGAATTGGCCAGCATCGGCCTGACCGAGGAAGAAGCCGCCGAACGTGGCCCGCACGACGTCTATGCCGCCAGCTTCCGGCCCATGCGCTCGTTGTTTGCAGGTTCGGACGCGCGGGCGGTGATGAAGCTGATCGTCGAGGCGGAAAGCCAAAAAGTCGTGGGCTGCCACATCTTTGGCCCCGAAGCCGGCGAGATGATCCAGCTTGTCGCCATCCCCATGGGCATGGGCGCCACCAAGGCGCAATTCGACGCCGCCATCGCCGTCCACCCCACCCTGGCCGAGGAACTGGTGACGATGCGCAAGCCTTCGCGCCATATCGGCGGCAAGGTGGCTGACAAAACCGTTGGTTCGGCTTGATTTTCGGGCATTTGGCCCCAGTTACGACCTAAGACAGACGCGACAGCAGGAACGAGGCACGAGACGCATGGCAGGACAAGGCCCTTGGGGCAGCGGAGGAGATGACGGCAAGGGCGGTGGCGACAAGCCACCGGGGGGCCAGCGGCCCTGGGGCAATGCCGGGGGTAATCAGGGCAATGGTCAGCGGCCGCAAGGTCCGCAACGCGGCGACCAGCGCCCCGAGATCGAGGATCTGGTGCGCAAGGGCCAGGACCGCCTGCGCGTCCTGATGGGCGGCAAGGGAACGGGCAATGGCGGTCGCGGCGGTCCGGGTGGCCCGCGCCGTCCGCAGGGTCCGCAATTCCAGATGACTCGCGGCACTTGGGGTCTGGTCGGCCTTGGTGCGGTGGCAGTCTGGGCCTTCATGTCCTTCTATACCGTGAACGAAGGCCAGCGTTCGGTGGAACTGCTGTTCGGCAAGCCGCATTCGATCGGCACGCCCGGTCTGAACTTTGCCCCGTGGCCGGTCATCACCAAGGAAGTTGTGCAGTTCACCGGTGAGCGCGTGACCGAAATCGGCACGGGCCGCGCCGGTCCGATGGACAGCGGCCTGATGCTGACGCGCGACCAGAACATCGTCGATATGGCCTATCAGGTGGTCTGGAACGTGTCGGACCCCGAACGCTTCCTGTTCAATCTGGCCGATGCCGAAGGCACGATCCGCGCCGTGTCCGAATCCGCGATGCGCGACATCGTGGCGCGTTCGGAACTGGCGCCGCTTCTGAACCGCGACCGCGAACAGGTCCGCGCCGAGCTTGAGCGGGCAGTGCAGGAAACGCTGGACAGCTATGATGCGGGCATCAACGTCGTGCGCGTCAACCTTGCCCGCGCAGACCCGCCCGCCGAGGTGATCGACAGCTTCCGCGAAGTGCAGGCCGCGCAGCAGGAACGCGACCGCCTTGAGAAAGAGGCCGACGCCTATGCCAACCGCGTTCTGGCCAGCGCGCGCGGTGAAGCCGCCGCCGTGATCGAACGCTCGGAAGCCTACCGGGCCGAAGCGATCAACACCGCCGAGGGTGAGGCCGCGCGTTTCAACTCGGTCTATGACGAATATGTCAAGGCGCCCGACGTGACGCGGCGCCGTATGTATCTGGAAACGATGGAGCGCGTGCTGGGGCAGGTGAACAAGGTCATCCTTGATGGCGATGGTGGTCAGGGCGTCGTGCCCTATCTGCCGCTGGATCAACTGCGCAGCGGCGGAACCCCGTCCGGCAATGCGTCTGGCAATGGGGGGAACCAGTGATGGGTCGCTTTATCTCGGTTCTGGCGCTGCCTTTCCTTGTCGTCGTCGCCGTGGTCGTCATGGCGTCGGTCTATATCGTCGATGTTCGCGAACGTGTGCTGGTGCTGCGTTTCGGTCAGGTGGTCGAGGTTCGTGAAAACCCCGGCATCGGCCTGAAAGTGCCCTTCGTCGATAGCATCGTGCGCTTTGACGCGCGTATCCTTGGCCTGCCCACGCAGCCGATGGAGGTCACGCCGCTGGACGATCGCCGTCTGGTCGTGGACGCCTTTGCCCGCTGGCAGGTGATGGACGCCCAGCAGCTTTATCAGGCGACCGAAGGCCGTGGCCTGCCGCGCGCGCAGGAACGTCTGGATTCGATCATCAACGACGTGATCCGCCGCGTGCTGGGTTCCGTTCCCTCTACCATGGTGCTGTCGGATGACCGCACGCAGCTGATGAACCGCATCCGCGACGGGGCGCGGGCCGAGGCGGAATCGCTGGGCGTTCGCATCATCGACGTGCGGCTGACGCGCACCGATCTGCCCGAACAGAACCTTGACGCGACCTATGCCCGGATGCGTGCAGAACGTCAGCGTGAAGCGGCAGACGAAATCGCCCGCGGTAACGAAGCGGCCCAGCGTGTCCGCGCTGCCGCCGACCGGACCGTGGTGGAACTGACCTCGGAAGCGCGCAAGAAATCCGAGATCGTCCGCGGTGAAGCCGATGCCCGCCGCAACGCGATCTATGCCTCGGCCTTTGGCCGCGACCCGGAATTCTTCGCGTTCACCCGCTCGATGACGTCCTATGAGCGGTCGCTGAAAGGCGAAAACAGCTCGCTGATCATCAAGCCCGAAGGTGAGTTCTTTGACTATCTGCGCAGCGATGGCGCAGAACGGGCGAACCCGGTTCCGGTGGCGTCCAGTGCTGCGGCAGATGTCGTCACAGGCGCGGCTTCGACGGAAAACGGCCAACAGGATGTCGTGCCGCCGTCCGAGACGAACCGCGAAGGCCAGCCCTTGGGTGAAAATGCCGGGGTGACGCTGACGCCGATGCCGGAATCGCTGTCCAGCCCGCCGCAGGACGAAAGCGCCGTGCCCGCACCGGCACCTGCCAACTAAGGCAAGCCTTGCGACAGATACAGGGGCGGAGCTGCGGCTTCGCCCCTTTTCATATGCGCTGGCTGGCGTCGTGCAGCGGGTCATCCTCGGGCGGTTCGATCCGGCGGGGACGGCTGGGCAGGTCCAGCGCAGGCGTCCAGACGCCGCCCGCATGGGGCGTCAGCGGCGCCTCCTCGATATCGACGCTATGGCTGCCGGTTTGCTGGCCATCCAGCCGCAGCATCCCGGTCACCGGGGCCACGTCGTCGTAATCGCGGCCAAAACCGATTTCGATGTGGTCGCCAAGCGCGAAGCAGCCATTGGTCGGATCGTAATCGACCCAGCCGGTTTCCGTGCCGCACCAGCCCCGAACCCAGGCATGGGTCGCATCCGCGCCGACCAGTCGCGGTTGTCCGGGCGGGGGTAGGGTGCGCAGATAGCCGCCCACATAGGCCGCAGGGATACCAAGGCTGCGCAGCCCCCCCACCATGATCTGCGCAAAATCCTGACAGACGCCCCGCCGCTGTGCGAATGCCTGCGCAGGGGGCGTGTTCACATCGGTCGCGCCCGCCTGAAATGCCATGTCGCGATGCAGCGCCCGTCCCAATGCCTCGACCGATTCGCGGGTGGTGACGGCTTTGCGGGTCACGCGGGCGGCATATTCGGCGACCTTGGGCATCGCCGGAATGCGCGGCGTCGGCGCAAGGAAATGGTGCGGCGCATGGGGGTCGATGCTGCGATAAGCCGCGATCTCGGCGGGCAGAACCCCAAGCGGCGTCGAAATATCCAGCCCGATGTCATGGGCGATGCGTTCGACCTCGGCCTCCAGCACGAATTCAAGCTGTGTCAGGCCGGGTGGCATGATCATCTCGATTACGCGCATCCCGTGGAAATCGGTGAACTCGGCTGTCTCGGCCGGGTCCGGTTCGATACGGATTTCGGCATGCAGCAGGTTCTGGCGGCCCGGTATCTCGGCGGGCAGGATGCGGAACAATTGCCGACCTGCGCCCGAGGGGCGGTCGAATTCATAATGAAACGCCACCTGCATCGAATAGACGGTCATCGCAGGTAACCTTCGGTGATCAGATCCGACAGCGACGCGATACGGGCATAAAGGGCCTGCAGTTCCGCACTGTCCAGTGTTTCCGGCGGATAGGTCGCGACATCCGTCGTCAGGCGCAGCATGGCGCGCCCCAGCGCAGAATATTGGCCGTGATCCGCAGCACCCGGCAGATGTTCGATCTGGGTCATCATGTGTTCAAGCTGGTTGCGGACCGAACGCGGGTTCAGCGGGTCCAGCACCAGAAGATCAATCACCGTCTCGCGCGAGGTCGAGACGGAAAAGCGCCGCCTGTGTGTCAGCACGCTGTCGCCCAATTCGACGCACAGATCCAGCGCGCCGTCCGGTGCATCGGGATCGGCAAGCGAGGCGACGATGCCTGTCATCCCCAGCGCGCGTTCGTGCATCCGCCCGATGGTCAGGAAACGCCAACCAAAAAAGCGATACATGTTTTCATGCACCAGTCCCGAAAACCCCGCCAGCTTGCGCAGCAGCGCCGACAATGCGCGGGCGGCGTCGTCGCCTGCGGTGACGCGCGGGGCCATGCGGCGGGCGGATTTCTCCAGATCGGTCAGGGCGGACCAGCCATCGGTCGAAAAACGGTCGCGCACCTGTCCGGCGCTTTGCACGGCGGCCGAGATCGCGTCGATCAACCCCTGCGGAATCGGGCTCGCGGGGTCGATGCCATAGGTCTCCAGCAGCGCGTCGATAGCCTCCTGCAGCGGTTCCGCACCGCGCCCGCTTTCGGCCTGGCGGATGTGGCGGGCGCGCAGGATGCGGACGATCCCCTCGGTCCGTTCGACATAGCGCCCCATCCAGAACAGGTTGTCGGCGGCGCGCGATGGCAAGGTGCCGGGGGCCGAGCGGCGAAAGGGGCCGCGCGGTGCGGGGGCCATGGTGACGGCAGGCACATCGTCGCGGCTGACGATCCAGACATCCGATGCGCCGCCGCCCTTTTGCATGGCCAGCGCGGTCGGATCGCCCGTCGCGCCGATGCGGGCAAAGCCGCCGGGCATGACCTGCCAGCCCTGCGCGGTGCGTGCCAGAAAGACGCGCAGGCTAAGCGGGCGGGGCTGGATGCGGCCTTCGACCAGCGCAGGCGTGGTCGAGAGCGTCACGGTTTCCTGCGCGACCATCCCCGCGCCTTCGCGCGCCAGACGCCGCGCCAGTTCGTCCGGCCCAAGCTTAGCCGCCATGACCGGGGGCGGGTCGCGGTCAAAGGGCAGCCCGGTTTCCAGCGCGGAACTTAGGATCATGCGTTCGGGGGTTTCCAGCACGGCGGCACGTTCTGCGGCACCGCCCAGCCACCATGTCGCGATGTTGGGCATCAGCAGGGGCGCGCCGGTCAACTGCTCGGCCAGCTTGGGCAGGAATGCCATCATCGCACGGGCTTCCAGCACGCCGGACCCCAGCGCGTTCAGCATCATCAGCCCGCCGCGCCGCAGTGCCGACACCATGCCGGGCGTGCCAATCTGGGAATTGGGCGCAAGCTCCAACGGGTCGGTATATTCGCCGTCCATGCGCCGCCACAGCATGTCGATGGGCTGCAAGCCTGCGACGGTGCGCACCATCAGCCGCCCGTCCTGCACCGACAGATCGTCGCCCTGCACCAGCATGAAGCCCAGATAGCGGGCGATCCAGGCATGTTCGTAATAGGTTTCGTTCAGCGGGCCGGGCGTCAGGATCGCCGCGCGGGCGTCGCGGTCGGCACGGGCCTGCATCAGCCTGTCGCGGAAATCGCGAAAAAACCCGGCGAGGCGATGGATGTTCTGCCCCGCATAGACATCGGCAAACGCGCGCGAGGTGGCGACGCGGTTTTCCAGCGCATAGCCCGCGCCCGAAGGCGCCTCGGTCCGATCCGACAGCACCCACCACTTGCCGTCCGGTCCCCGCCCGATTTCGAACGCAATGAAATGCAGGTAATGGCCCAGACGGGGCGTCACGCCGACCATCGGACGCAGCCAATGCGGATTGGCCGCCACCAGCGCAGGCGGCAATTGCCCCGAGGCGATCAGCCGGTTCTGCCCATAAAGATCGGCCATCACCGCTTCCAGCAGATCGGCGCGCTGGATCAGGGCTGCGCTGACCTGTTCCCAGTCGGTTTCGTCGATCAGAACGGGGATGTGGCTAAGCGGCCAAGGCCGCTCGGTCGAGGTGCCGGTGCCGTATTGGCGATAAAACACCCCGGAATCGTGCAGATACTGGTCGGCACGTGCCAGTGCGATCGAGATTTCCTCGGGGGTCATGCCGCGCAGATGATCCAGCAGCGGACGCCAGATCGGGCGGATCTTGCCGTCCGGGCCGATCATCTCGTCCGGGGTGCCGGGAAGCGCGCGATAAGCGTCAAGGCCCAGACCATCGGGCATGGTCCGGGGCAAAGGGCCGGTGCTTGCAGCCATAGGTTCCATGCGGCGGACTAGACGCCCAGCGGCCTGCGCAGGTCAAGCGTCATGGGAAATTCCCGTGAGATTCGCTCGGACTGTGGCTTGAAGTCATGGCCGGGGCTGTGGCCGAAGGGCTGGAAGCGGGCAAGGCGGCGGGCCTCGGCCTCATTTCCATTGACGGGGAATGTGTCATAGCTGCGCCCGCCGGGATGGGCCACGTGATAGGTGCAGCCGCCGACCGCCCGACCGGACCAGTTGTCCCAGATGTCGAAGGTCAGGGGCGTATCGACCGGCAGCGCCGGGTGCATGGCCGAGGCGGGTTGCCACGCCTTGTAGCGCAGGCCCGCCACCGCCTCGCCGCCGCCGATGTCCTGCATGGGCAGCTTGCGGCCATTGCACAGCACGCTGAAGCGGGTCGGATCGGCGGTCGCAAGTTTCACCTGCAACCGCTCGGTCGAGCTGTCGGTATAGCGCACCGTGCCGCCGATGGCCCCGGTTTCGCCCAGCACGTGCCATGGCTCCAACGCCTGACGCAGTTCCAGATGCGCGCCCATCGCCTCGACCTCGCCGCAGAAGGGGAAGCGGAATTCGTGGCTGGCCTGAAACCAGTCCTCGCGCAGCGCAAAACCGTGGGCAGCCAGATCGGCCAGAACGTCGCGGAAATCCTGCCACAGGTAATGCGGCAGCATGAAGCGGTCATGCAGCGCGGTGCCCCAGCGGGTCAGATCGCCGGTAGCAGGGCTGGCCCAGAACCGTGCGATCAGCGCCCGGATCAGCAATTGCTGCGCAAGGCTCATGCGGGGATCGGGCGGCATTTCGAAGCCGCGGAATTCGACCAGACCCAGACGTCCGGTGGGACCGTCGGGGGAATACAGCTTGTCGATGCAGATTTCGGCGCGATGCGTGTTGCCCGTCACATCGGTCAGCATGTTGCGCAGCAGCCGGTCCACCAGCCAGGGTGGCGGGCTTGCGCCCTTGTCCGGCGCGGGGATCTGCGACAGCGCGATCTCCATTTCGTAAAGCGCGTCATGGCGCGCTTCATCCATGCGTGGCGCCTGACTGGTCGGCCCGATGAACAGCCCCGAGAACAGATAGGACAGCGAGGGGTGGCGGTTCCAGTGCAGGATCAGGCTGGCCAGCAGGTCGGGGCGCCGCAGAAAGGGGCTGTCCATCGTCGTGGCCCCACCCACGACGACATGGTTGCCGCCGCCGGTGCCGGTATGCTTGCCGTCGATCATGAACTTATCGGCGCCAAGGCGTGACTGCCGCGCCTCGTCATAGACGCCCTGTGTGATCGACACGCAATCGGCCCAGCTTTGCGCGGGGTGGATGTTCACCTCGATCACGCCGGGATCGGGGGCCACGCGGATCACGTTCAGGCGCGGGTCATGCGGCGGGGCGTAACCTTCGACGTGGATTTTCAGCCCAAGGCGCAGGGCGGCGGATTCGGCGGCTTGCAGCAGGTCCAGATAATCCTCAAGCCGGGTGACCGGGGGCATGAAGACGCAAAGCCGCCCATCCCGCGGCTCGACCGCCAATGCCGTGCGCACCAGCCCTTGCACCTCGTCCGTGGTCTGGTCCTGAATGTCCTGACGCGGGCCGCCGGCGGTAAAGCTGGCGACGGGTTGCGTCTTGCGGATCGCGTCCAGCGGCTGGGGCTTGGGCAGATCGGGCCGCGCGATGGTCGGGTCCATTTCGTTGACATAGGGGTATTCCGCAGGGCTGAGCCAGGGCAGGCTGCCCAAGGGCAGGCGATAGCCAAGGGCACTGTCGCCCGGCACCAGATACATATGGCCGCGCCGCAGCCGCCACGCCTCGGACTGCCAATTGCTGCCGCCGTCGCGGGCCTGCCAAGGTTGGACGGGCAGCACGAAACCCACGGGTTCGGTCAGCCCGCGACCAAAGACCGTGGCGATGCGGTGGCGTTCCTCGGGGTCTTTCAGGCGGTTGTTTTCCGGCGTCACATTGTCGGGCAGCTTCGCTTCGCGCAGCAGCCATTCGCCGGGATCTTCATAGGCCGGGATGATATTGCCCGCGGGCAGGTCCAGTTCGGCGGCAATTTCGCGCAGCAATTCCTGCGATTGCAGGGGTGTGGCCTGATGGTCCTGCCCCTCGGAGGCGATGAGGGCAGGGTTTTGCCAGATGGGTTGGCCGTCGCGCCGCCAGTAAAGCGAGAATGTCCAGCGCGGCAGTGTTTCGCCGGGATACCACTTGCCCTGTCCGTAATGCAGGAAACCGCCCGGCGCGAAGCGGTTGCGCAGCCGCCGGATCAGCGTATCGGCAAGCTGGCGTTTCACGGGACCGACGGCGGCGGTGTTCCATTCGGCGCTTTCAAAATCGTCGATGGACACAAAGGTCGGCTCCCCCCCCATGGTCAGGCGCACGTCGCCGTCCGCCAGCGCCCGGTCGACCTTTTCGCCAAGCGCGTTCAATTCGTCCCACGCATCGTCGCTGAACGGCTTGGTTATGCGCGGATGTTCCGCCACGCGGCGCACCTGCATGTCGAAATGGAATTCCGTCTGCGCCTGCCCGATATAGCCGCCGCTGATCGGCGCGGCGTTGCGGTAATGCGGGGTCGCGGCCAGCGGGATATGGCTTTCCCCGGTCAGCAGCCCCGAAGTGGGGTCCAGCCCGATCCAGCCTGCGCCCGGAATATAGACCTCGGCCCAGGCGTGCAGGTCGGTGAAGTCGTGTTCCGTCCCCGAAGGCCCGTCCAGCGCCTTGAGGTCCGGCTTCAACTGGATCAGGTAGCCCGACACGAACCGCGCCGCAAAGCCCAGATGCCGCAGCGCCTGCACCAGCAGCCAACTGCTGTCGCGGCAAGAACCCGATGCGGTTGCCAACGTCTCCTCGGGGGTCTGGACGCCGGGTTCAAGGCGGATGGTATAGCCCACCTCATGCGCGATGCGGGCGTTCAGGGCGACGATGAAATCGGTGGTCCGCATGCGGTCGCGCGGGATGCTGGCCAAAAGCGCGGTCAGGCGCGGCCCGGCGGGTTCAGGCTGGCGATAGATCACCAACTCCTCGACCAATTCCGGCGGATAGTCAAAGGGCCAGTGTTCGGCGCTTTCCTCGGTGAAGAAGTCGAAGGGATTGTAGACGGTCATGTCCGCGACCAGATCGACCTCGATCTTCAATTCGCGCACCGGATCGGGAAAAACGAAACGCGCCAGCCAGTTGCCGAAAGGATCCAGCTGGTGGTTCACGAAATGCCCGCCCGGACTGACCTTGAGGCTGTGAGAGATGACGCGCGTGCGGGAATAGGGGGCAGGGCGCAGCCGGATCACCTGGGGGCCAAGGATGACCGGATTGTCGTAAACGTAATGGGTCAGGTGATGGATGCTGGCCTTGATCGACATGTCACGTTTCCCCGTTTACCTGTCTTTACTGACTAACAGCGCAGTGTGGCGGTTGGGAACAGCGTCCGAACCCGTCGCGGATGAAAGCGAGTGTCTGCCGTAAAAACAGGCAAAGCTATTCGCGGACCACGGGCATGTCTGCGCGCTTCAATTCATCCTCGGAAATCTCGCGCTGCCATTCACGCCAGATCGAGACCAGCAGCGCCATCAGCACCGGGCCGACGAACAGCCCGACGATGCCCATGGTCTTGACCCCTCCGACCAGCCCAAAGAACGTGGGCAGGAACGGCAGCTTGACCGGGCCGCCGACCAGCAGCGGGCGGATGGTCTTGTCCACGATGAACAGCTCGATCGAGCCCCACAGGAACAACCCCAGCCCCGCCAGGGGCGAGCCGCTGGCCGCCAGATAGACGGAAACCAGAGTGAACGACAAAGGCGCGCCGCCGGGGATCAGCGCCATGAAGCCGGTGATGACCCCGAACGTGACGGGCGAAGGCACGCCCGCGATCCAATAAGCGATGCCAAGGATGAAGCCTTCGCCGATCGCGATCAGCGTCATGCCGGTCACGGTCGAACTGATGGTGGCGGGCACGACGCGCGACAGCCTGTCCCAGCGATCGGGAAGGATGCGGGCGCCCACGCGGTCCATCTGCGCCACGATCCGGTCGCCGTCGCGATACAGCACGAACAGCGTGATCAGCAGGAACAGCAGCGTCAGGAACAGGTGAAACGCCAGCGACCCGGCCGTCAGCGCCCCGCGATAGATCGTGCCGATGTTGGACCCCGATACCGCCTGAACGATTTCACTGATACCGCCGGGATGACCGATATAGGTCTGCCAGTTCTGATCCAGCCAATCGCCGATCTGCGGCAGATCGACCATCCATGCCGGCGTCGGCGCACCCGCCGCGTTCACCAGAATCGCCCAGTTGATCCAGTCCTTCAGCTCGCGGAAGGCATAGGCCAGCGCCATGGTGATCGGAATGACGATAAAGCAGACCAGCACCAGCACCATGAACGTCGCCGTCATCGTGCGTCCCAGTCCGGCCTGATGCACGCTGCGTTCGCGCAAGGGCCAGCTTGCCAGCGCGATAACGGTCGCAGCCAGCACCGGCACCAGAAAGCCGTGGAAGAAATAGATCGAGGCCAGCACGATCGCCAGAAGCAGCCAGCGCGCCGCCGAGATATTGGTCAACAGCGGTTGTCGGTGTGCCCTCAGGCCCGTTGCACGGATGCCGGGCTTGGTGGGATCGGTCTGGCGGTCTGTGGCCTCGGTGGTCGTCATCGTCCTCGTCCAGGATGCGCGCTTCAAACACATAGCAGAACGCGCCGGGCTGCAAGCATGGAATACCGTTTCCCTGTGCGATGCGGGCGTGACATCTGCGTGACGCCCGCCTAGCCTTTGTGTTTCCGAGGGGAGTCCCGCAAGGGGCTGAGAAACCGATGAATGCGCGGTGACCCTTTGAACCTGAACCGGATCATGCCGGCGAAGGGACGGGACATATCAGACCTGCCTGACGCCGGTTGTCATGTCGAAAGGAAACGACGGATGACCGAAACACGCTTTACCGACACCCTGCGCCTTGCCAGCGAACCCGACTGGTCGGCCGCTGCCAATCATCGCTTTGTGCGTGAATTATGCGACGGCACGGTGCCCGACGCCGTGATGGGCGCCTATCTGGTGCAGGATCACCGCTTTCTGGATGCGTTCCTGACATTGCTGGGCGGGGCCATCGCATCCTCAGACCGTTTCACCTCGCGTCTGCGATTCGGGCAATTCGCGGGCATGGTCTCGGGCGATGAGAACGACTATTTTCTGCGCAGCTTCAATGCGCTGGGGATCAGCACAGCAGCGCGGGCGGCCATCCCCGATACCGCGCCCACGGCAGGCTTTCAGGCGATCATGCGCGAAGCGGCGGCAACGCGGTCATACCCCGCCGTGCTTTCCGTGCTGTGCGTGGCGGAATGGCTGTATCTGGACTGGGCATCCCGTGCGCCCCGGCCCTTGCCCCGGAATTTCGTCCATGCCGAATGGATCACACTGCACGACAATCCGTTCTTTCGCGATTTCGTGGCGTTCCTGCGTGCGGAACTGGACCGGGTGGGGCCGGATGCCCCGGCACAGGCGCATGACTTTTTCCGCCGCGCCGTGGCACTAGAACGCGCGTTCTTCGACGCGGCCTATGCAGGCTGAGCCAGCCGCGCGGTTCCCAGCGCCAAACCGTCCACCACGGCGGTAAAGGCGTCCGAACGTTTCAGCGCCGCAGTCGGGCAAAGCTCGGTTGCGGCGCTGGAAACCAGACCCATCAAGCTGGAGCCGCCGACCAGAACCACGCTGCCGATCCGGTCGGGCGTGACCCCGGCCATGGCCAGCGTCTCGCGCGCGGCGTCCAGCAGATCGGCGCGATAGCTCATCAGCGCCGCGTCCAACGTTTCGGGCGTGACCGGGCGTTTCAGGCCGGGTTCGATAAAGCCCATGCCGATCATGCCGCCATCACCGCCATTCGCCGCGATCTTGCCGCGTTCGACGGCAAAGGCCAGCTCATGGCCCAGCTCTTCGTCCAGCACGGTGACAAGGCGCTTCATTGCGGTGCGGTCGGTGGCAAGTTTCGCCATGTCCTGTGCCATGCGCCGGGTTTCAGGGACGTAAAGAAATGGAATGCGCGCCCATGTCGCCAGATCGGAATAGACCGCGTTCGGCACAGGTAGCAGGCCCGTGCCCATCTCACGCTTCAGCGTGCCGCCATGGCCCAACGCTGGCATGGCATGGGCCATCGACACCGCATGGTCGAAATCCGTGCCGCCCAGTCGGATGCCGTGATTGGCCAGAATATCAACCCCATCCGCACCGCTGCGGAAGACCGAAAAATCCGAGGTGCCGCCGCCGATGTCCACGATCAGCCCCAGCCCTGCATCGGCCAATCCGTGCGAGGCCAGCGCTGCTGCCTCCGGCTCGACCAGAAAATCGACATCGGTGAAGCCCGCGGCCAGATAGCAGCCGCGCAGGTCCGCTTCTGCCTGCGCATCGCGATCGGGATTTCTGGTATGGAAGTGCACTGGCCGGCCCGACAGCACGCGGGTAAAGCGGTGGCCGGTCGCGGCCTCGGCGCGGGATTTTAGTTCGATCAGAAATTCGGTGACGATGCTGGCAACCGTGCGGCGCTTGCCGCCGATCAGGCGTTCCTCATGGACAAGGGACGTGCCAAGCACGCTTTTCAGCGCCCGCATATAGCGGCCTTCCTCGCCGTCGATCAGGGCTTCGGCCGCAGCGGCGCCGATCTTCATGCCGCCCTTGCGGATGGGAAAAAACACTGCAGTCGGCAGGGTTTCGGCCCCGTCCTCGATGGGGATGCGGCGGATGCGGCCACCGTCCAGCATGGCGGCGGCGCTGTTCGACGTGCCGAAGTCGATGGCGATGATGGCGTCCTGCATGAACCGGCCCCGGAAGCGTGATTGGAAGGTCCGGGCAGATAGCCGCAATCCGCAAAAGGGGCAAGTGGAACGGCGAAAAGGTAACGCCGTTGCGCAAATCCGTCATGTTTTCGCAATTATTTATACGTCAGGCATTCATCTTCTTTGCAAAATGCGTTAGCGCGAGCCGTTCCCGACATCGCATCCGATGCCAGGGCAACTATGCGGACCTTCAAAAAGCCAAGAAAACAATGACTGATCAGAACCTCAATGCGTCCTATGCGGCGCAAGGCGGGACGCGGCGCAATTCCCCCGCGCGTGTCCTGCTGGCAAGCCTGATCGGCACGACGATCGAGTTCTTCGACTTCTATGTCTATGCGACTGCCGCCGTGCTGGTCTTTCCGACCCTGTTTTTCCCCGGTGAGGATGCGACAACGGCGCTGCTTGCGTCTTTCGCGACCTTCTCGATCGCGTTCTTTGCGCGACCGCTGGGCGCAGTGGTCTTCGGCCATTTCGGTGACCGCATCGGGCGCAAGGCCACGCTGGTGGCGGCACTGCTGACCATGGGCGTGTCCACCGTCATCATCGGCCTTTTGCCGACCTATGCCCAGATCGGCGTCGCGGCCCCGGCGCTGTTGGCGCTGTGCCGCTTTGGGCAGGGCTTCGGTCTTGGCGGCGAATGGGGAGGCGCGGTGCTGCTGGCCACGGAAAACGCCCCCGAAGGCAAGCGCAGCTGGTATGGGATGTTCCCGCAACTGGGCGCTCCGGTCGGGTTGTTCCTGTCCTCGGGCTTTTTCTGGGTGCTGCTGCATTTCATGTCGCAGGACGACCTGCTGGCATGGGGCTGGCGTCTGCCGTTCCTGGCGTCCATCGTGCTGATCGTGCTGGGCCTTTGGGTCCGCCTGTCGATCACCGAGACGCCGGAATTCGCCGAAGCCATCAAGAAGCATGAGCGGGTCGAAGTCCCCGTCGTGGAACTGTTCCGCAATCACAAGCGCAGCCTGTTTCTGGGCACTTTCGTCGCGCTGGTGACGTTCGTGCTGTTCTACATCTGCTCGGCCTGGCTGTTGTCCTATAACGTCAAGGTGCTGCAGATCCCGTTCCTTGACGCGCTGAAGATTCAGATCTTCGGGTCGGTCGTCTTCGGTCTTGCCATTCCGTTTGCGGGCAAGGTTGCGGATCGCACCGGTCGTCGTCCGTTCCTGATCGTGGTCACCATCCTGATCGGCGCGTTCAGCTTCCTGCTGGCACCGCTGATGAGCGGGGCCGAAAGCGAGGGCAACATCTACCTGTTCGTCACCATCGGCATGTTCCTGATGGGCCTGACCTATGGCGTGATCGGTGCAGCCCTTGCCGCACCCTTCCCGACGCGCGTGCGCTATACCGGGTCGTCGATCACCTTCAACTTCGCGGGCATCTTCGGCGCATCGCTGGCGCCTTACGCCGCGACGTGGCTGCAGCAGACCTATGGCCTTGGCCATGTCGGCTATTACATGCTGGCTGCATCGGTGGTGACGCTGATCTGCATCATCGCCTCGGGTCGCGAGGAAGTCTGATAAATCAGGCGGGGGCGGCCATGCGTCGCCTTCGCCCATGCCGCGCCTTGTGCTGGCGCGCGATTGCTTTCATCCTGCCTGATGGGGGGACGGGCATGGACAATTACGATTACATCGTCATCGGGGCGGGCAGCGCAGGCTGCGTCATGGCGAACCGGCTAAGTGCCGATACCCGCAATCGCGTGCTGCTGCTTGAGGCGGGCGGGCGCGACAACTACCACTGGATCCATATTCCGGTCGGCTATCTTTACTGCATCGGCAATCCACGCACCGACTGGGGTTTCACGACCGAGCCAGAGGCCGGGCTGAACGGGCGCGCCCTGATCTATCCGCGTGGGCGCGTGCTGGGCGGATGTTCCTCGATCAACGGCATGATCTATATGCGTGGGCAGGCGCGCGATTACGACCAGTGGCGGCAAATGGGTTGCGCCGGCTGGGGCTGGGATGACGTGCTGCCGCTGTTCATCGCGCATGAGGATCACCATCGCGGCGCGTCCGACCTGCATGGCGCGGGCGGCGAATGGCGGGTGGAAAAGGCCCGCGTGCGCTGGGACGTGCTGGATGCGTTTCTGGATGCGGCAGAACAGGCGGGTATTCCGCGCGTCGCCGATTTCAACACCGGCGACAACGAAGGCGGCGGATATTTCGACGTGAACCAGCGGTCCGGGATTCGCTGGAACACCTCGAAGGCGTTTCTGCGTCCGGCCAAGGGGCGGGCGAACCTGTGCGTCCTGACCGGGGCGCAGGCCGAACACCTGATCATCAAGGCGGGCGAGGTGCGCGGCGTCGTCTTTCATCACCAAGGCCAGCGGATCGAGGCGTGTGCCACGCGCGAGACGGTGCTATGCGCCGGGGCCATAGGCTCGCCCCACCTGCTGGAGCTGTCGGGCATCGGGCGCGGATCGGCCTTGCAGGCGGCGGGCATCGCGCCGCTGGCCGAGGTGCCAGGCGTCGGTGAAAATCTGCAGGACCATCTGCAATTGCGCATGGTCTACAAGGTGACGGGCGTGCCTACGCTGAACGAAAAGGCTTCGCGCCTGATGGGCAAGGCGGCGATCGGGCTGGAATACGCTTGGCGTCGCTCAGGGCCGATGTCGATGGCGCCCAGTCAGGTCGGCATCTTCACCCGATCCGGCCCCGAAAAGGAGACAGCCGATCTGGAATATCATGTTCAGCCGGTCAGTCTGGACAAGTTCGGCGACCCGATCCACGCATTCCCCGCCATGACGGCCTCGGTCTGCAACCTGCGCCCCGAAAGCCGGGGATCGGTTCATGCCAAGGGGCCGGATTTCCGCGCCCATCCGGCGATCCGCCCGAACTATCTGGCGACCGAGGGCGACCGCGAGGTGGCCGCCCGTTCCATCCGCCTGACCCGGCATATCGTGTCGCAGCCCGCCTTTGCGCGGTTGCTGCCGCAGGAACACAAGCCCGGCCCCAGCTATGGCGACGATCTGGCGCGGGCGGCGGGCGACATCGGCACGACGATCTTTCATCCGGTCGGCACCTGCCGCATGGGCAGTGATGATGCCTCGGTCGTGGACCCGCGCTTGCGGCTGCGGGCCTTGGGGCGGCTGCGGATCGCGGATGCCTCGGTCATGCCGACGATCACCAGCGGCAACACCAATGCGCCGACGCTGATGATCGCGGAAAAGGCCGCGCGCATGATGCTTGAGGACGCGCGCGGCTAACGCTTATTCCGCCGCGCGGGACTGGCCAGCTGTTGCGCAGTCGGGATCAAGGATCCATTCGGCGCTGTCATTCCAGACATCGGTTTCAAGGATAAGCCCGTCCTGGACCACGAAGCGATCGACATAGCGGTTATTGTCAAACGCCGTGCCATCGGGCCATTCGCCGTAAAGATAGCCGAGGCTGTAGATGATGGTCTGCCGATCTCCGGGGACGACATCATAACGCTCGATGCGTTTCTTGACCCATTTATAGCGGGCGGCATTAAAGCCTGTCGGGCCGTCCGGCGCGTCGAATTTACGGTTGCCCGTAAAGCGGCAGACAAAGCCCGGCGCCACGACCTTGGCCGCGCGTTGCGGGTCGGGGGCCATCGTGGCGTCCAGATATTCCTTGACCGCCGACAGGTCGCGTTCCGATTGCTGGTTCATGTCCATGGTTCCTTATGCGGTATCAGCCTTGGGCGATCTGGCCATAGACCAGACGTCCGGCATGGAAGGTTGCGCGGCGGGGCGAACAACGCGCCACCGTTTCGGCCGAACAGCTTGCGTCGGTCAGCACAAAGCCCGCCGCATCACCTGCCTTCGGCCAGACCTGCTGGCCCTGATCGTCCAGCGGCAGCACGTCGCCCGTGGCGATCCAAAGCGAGCGGGACAGGCTCGCCTCGTCGCTGCCGGCGTAAAGCTGGGCATATAGATTGGCCTTGTCCATCATGTCGCCACTGCCAAAGGGCGACCAGTGGTCGATCACGCTGTCGGTCCCGGCCATGATCGTCACGCCCTTGTCGCGCAGGGCTTGCAGCGGCATGACCGATTTCCCGATCGGCACGCTGGAGGCCACGCTGATCCCCTGCGCGGCCATGCGCCCGCCCAATTCGTCCAGTTCACCCTCGTCCAGCTTGGCAAGCGCGAAGGCGTGGCTGAAGGTCACGCGGTCTTTCAGGGCCGCGTTCGCCTCGACCGTATCGACCATGTAGCGCAGGGCCGCGATACCTGCCGGGGTGGATTCGTGGATATGGATGTCCACCGCCTTGTCATGGTCCAGCGCAATCTGGAACATCGCGTCCAGCGATGCCTCCATCGCACCGTCCACATTGGTCGGGTCCAGCCCGCCGACATGGGTGACGCCCAGATCCATTGATTCCCGCATCAGGCCATCGACCTTGGAATGCAGCAGCCCGTGCTGGGGAAAGGCCACGATCTCACAGGCAAAATCGTCTTTGCGGGCGGCCAGCGCCAGGTTCAGATGCTCAAGGCTTTTCAGCCCGCTGACCGGATCAATATTGCAATGACTGCGCGCCGTGGTCGTGCCGTGGGCCAGCAGCAGGTCGATCAGCATGTCCGCCCGTTCCTGCGAGCTGGGCAAAAGCTGCGGCAGCAGCACCTGTTCGCGCGCGATCATGTCCATGATCGTCTTGCCCTTGCGCGGCAGCGGGGCCTGCCACGGGCCGCCGTAAAAGGTCTTGTCCAGATGGATATGCATGTCGCGCATCGGCGGCAGCGCCAGCATTCCGCCTGCGCTGTATTGCGGCACGCCAGCCACCGGGGCTGCATCGGCGGCAAGGATCGCGGCGATGCGTCCGTCGCGGATTTCCAGCGTGTGCAGCGCGGTTTCCGTGCCCGTCACCACATCGCCGTCGCGGGTAAAGCCGATCTCCAGCCGCACGTCGCGCAGAAAGTAATGCTTGTCGGCAATCGCGCTGACGGCATCGGGCGCGGCTTGGGCCACGGCTGCGGTTCCGGTGAACATGGCAGCCGAGGCGGTGGCCAGCGCCCCGCTGCGGCACAGGAATTCCCTGCGGCTGTGACCTTGCGACTGTGACATCTGGCGATCCCCTGTTTTTGTTTCGTGATGTTCGCAAGGTTATCAACGTGCGGGTTCATTCGGAAATTAAATCATGCAATAGTTTCCATTCACAAAATGGATGAATCTTCATGCTTGATCCACGCCTGCTGCGCGCTTTTGTCGGCGTGATCGACGATGCCAGCTTCACCCGCGCGGCCGAGCGGCTGCACATGACGCAATCAACCATCAGCCAGCAGATCGGCCGGCTTGAGGAACAGCTTGGCCACGCGCTGATCGACCGCGAACAGCGCCCCGTCGGCCTGACCCCGGCAGGCGAGCGATTGATCGGTTATGCCCGCCGCATCCTGTCGCTTCAGGACGAAGCAGACCGCGCGCTGCGCGATCCGGCAGGCACGCAATCGCTGCGCATCGG
Organism: Paracoccus laeviglucosivorans; assembly: GCF_900182695.1. Classification (GTDB taxonomy): domain Bacteria; phylum Pseudomonadota; class Alphaproteobacteria; order Rhodobacterales; family Rhodobacteraceae; genus Paracoccus; species Paracoccus laeviglucosivorans. The sequence goes on along the minus strand of NZ_FXTK01000004.1, from coordinate 127,555 downwards.
TCTGGCCGAAGACATTTTCACCCTGCCGACCGCGCGGATATTTGCGGACTTCACTGCCCAGAACCGGCGTATCCGCCTGGACGTGACGGCAGGACTAAGCCGCGATCTGTCCGCACGTTACCGTCAAGGCGAATTTGACCTGATCGTCGTCAAGGAACCCGAGGCAGGGCCGGACTGCCGCGCCAGCTTTCCCGAACCCATCGGTTGGTTCGAAAGCCTGAATGCGCCCGATTGGGCCGATCCCTTGCCTCTGGTCACGTTTCCACCCGGCGGGCTTTACCGCGACGACATGTTCCGCCGCGCCGAGGCGGAAAATCTGCGCTGGTATGTGGCATTTGCGGGCAACAGCCTGCCCAGCGTCCTGACCGCGATCGAGGCGGGGCTTGGCGTCTCGCTTTTGCCGCAGGCGGCGGTGGTGGGGCGGGCGGTGCGCCGGTATCAGCCGTTCGGGGTCGAACCTGCCATGCGGGTGTCGCTTTATGCATGGGAGGCGGGCGGCCCCGCGGCCCCGCTGATCGCCGCCATGCGCGAGGCGTTGGCGCAGCGTCAGGCCGCGCGTCCGTGATCGTGACGGCAAAGGCCGTGATCCCCAAGCACCTGAATGACGCGGCAATCCGACAGGCTGCCACCGTGGCAATGATCCAGCATCCGCTGTAATTCCACCTGCAGCGCATTCAGCCGTGCGATCCGGGCCTTGACCGCCGCGAGCTGGCGGCGCGCGATGTCGTCGGCGGTGGCGCAGGCATGTTCGTCGCGGTCCGACAGGCTAAGCAGCTCTCGGATCGCGTCCAGCGGAAAGCCAAGGTCGCGGGCATGGCTGATAAAGGCCAGCCGTTCCTGCGCGGCGTGGTCGTAATGGCGCTGGTTGCCGGAACTGCGCACGGGGGACGCCAGCAACCCGATCTGTTCGTAATAGCGGATCGTCGGGATCTTCACCCCGGTTGCCTTGCTGAGTTTTCCGATGGTCAGCATGAGAAACCTCTTGAAGCTATAGTTGCTAGAGCAATTAGGTTTCCGATTCGATGGTGACAAGTCCCGGAGACAGGAATGGACAGGCGGCAGGAATGGACGGTGACGGGGATGGATTGCGCGTCCTGTTCGCTGAAGGTCACGCGGGCCGTCGAACGCTTGCCCGGCATCAGTCAGGTCAGCGTGGCATTGATGAGCGAAAAGCTCAGCGTGACACTGACCCAGGACGGCAGGCCCGAGGATGTCGAGGGCACGGTGCGCAGCCTTGGTTATGGCATCGCAGCGCGTGGCGAGGATGCCGGACAGGCGGCGCATGACCACGACCATGACGATCATGCGGGCCACGATCATTCGGGCCATGGGCACAGCCATGACGACCCGGCGGATCGCGGCAAAAGCTGGTATCGCACCGGCAAGGGGCGTCTGGTCATCCTGACCGGCGCATTGCTGGCGCTGGCTTGGCTGGTGGAACTGACCACCTCTGCCGCCATCGGATATTGGGCGTTTGTCGCGGCCTGCCTGATCGGGGTCGCGCCGGTTGCGCGCCGCGCATGGGCTGCGCTGCGCATGGGCCAGCCCTTTACCATCGAAAGCCTGATGACGATCGCGGCCACCGGCGCGCTGGTGATCGGTGCCGCCGAAGAAGCGGCGCTGGTCGTCTTTCTGTTCGCCGTGGGCGAGGTGCTGGAGGGTGTCGCAGCAGGCCGCGCCCGCGAAGGCATTCGCGCCCTTGCCGCGCTGGTCCCCAAGACCGCGCTGCTGGAAACCGGGGGCACCACACGCGAGGTTCCTGCCGAAAGCCTGCGCATCGGCCAGACGGTTCTGGTCCGTCCGGGCGACCGCATCCCGGCGGACGGAGAGATTGTCGAGGGCGTTTCAGGCGTTGACGAAAGCCCGGTGACCGGGGAAAGCATCCCGCGTTCGCGCGGTCCGGGCGAGGCGGTCTTTGCCGGCTCGATCAATACCGAAGCTGCCTTGCGCGTTGCCGTGACCAAAGCCGCAGCCGACAATACCATATCGCGCATCATCCGGCTGGTCGAAGAGGCCGAGGAGGCCCGTGCGCCGACCGAACGCTTTATCGACCGTTTCAGCCGCTGGTATATGCCCGCCATCGTGGCGCTGGCCGCGCTGGTCGTGCTGATCCCGCCGCTGTTCGCGGGTGGGGATTGGGGCACATGGATCTATCGCGGATTGGCGCTTTTGCTGATCGGCTGTCCCTGTGCGCTGGTGATCTCGGTCCCGGCATCCATCGCATCAGCACTGTCGGCGGGGGCAAAGCGCGGCCTGCTGATGAAGGGCGGCGCCGTGATCGAGGCGGCGGCGGGCTTGCGCCACGTCGCCTTTGACAAGACCGGCACGCTGACGCATGGCCGCCCCGTCGTGACCGATCTGCGCCCTGCCGCAGGCGTGACCGAGGCGGAACTGCTGACCGTCGCCGCCGCCGTCGAAACCGGATCGAGTCATCCACTGGCGCTGGCGATCCTGAAACGCGCCGAGGGGATGGCGCTGCCCCCCACGCGCGATAGTCGGGCACTGGCAGGAAAGGGGGTGCAGGCGGTGGTCGGGGACGCTTTGGCGTTTGTCGCGTCACCGCGCCATGCGTCGGGCCTTGGCGGGCTGTCCGATCCCGGCATGGCCGCGATGCTGGAGGCCGAGGGCAAGACCGTCGTGGCCGTTTTCCGCGAAGCCCGCCCGCTTGGCCTGATCGCGATGCGCGATGAGCCGCGCGAAGATGTGCGCGACGCCATTCGCCAGCTTGGCGATATGGGCCTGCAGACGACGATGCTGACCGGCGACAATGCCCGGACGGCTGCGGCTATTGCGGGTGATCTGGGCATCGGTCACCGCGCCGAGATGCTGCCCGAGGATAAGCTGGTGGCGATCCGCGAGATGCAGGCCTTGGGCGGCGTGATGATGATCGGCGACGGCATCAACGACGCCCCCGCGCTGAAACAGGCGGGTGTGGGCGTTGCGATGGGGTCGGGGACAGATGTGGCGCTTGAGACGGCCGATGCCGCGATCCTGCGCGACCGGCTGACCGATGTGCCCGCGCTGATCCGTCTGGCGCGGACTGCCATGGGCAATATCCGTCAGAACATGGCGATCGCGTTGGGGCTGAAGGCGGTGTTTCTGGTCACCTCGGTCCTTGGGATCACCGGGCTTTGGATCGCGATTCTGGCCGATACCGGGGCGACGGTTCTGGTGACGCTGAATGCGCTGCGTCTGCTGGGCTATGATCCGGTTGCTGCCCACGGTGCGAAGTAGGGGGCGCTGCCCCCTCGGCGCTGCGCGCCTCACCCCCGGGGTATTTGGGGAACCGAGAAGCCGGAAGGGGTGCGTCGCGCGTCGCCTCAGGACAGCCGCGCGCGTTCTAGCACCTGGGCCAGCACTGAGGCGGCGAGGCTGCGCGGGTCGCGGACCGAGGGGATCAGGCCGAAGGGCGAGGCGAGGCGATCGGTCTGCGCCTGCGATAGTCCCATCGCGGTCAGGGCGGCTATGCGGGCGCGATGGGCGCGCAGGCTGCCTTGCGCGCCGACATATAGCGCGGGTGATTTCAGGGCGTAGGCCAGAAGCGGGGGTTCCCAATCATGGTCGTGGAAGAATAGCGTGACGGCGGTGCGGGCATCGATGCGCAGATCGGTCGGCCAGCGCGGCGCGGGCATGGGATGGGCTTGGGCCAGTCCTTGGCGCGTTTCGTTGTCGGGGGTGTGGAGTTCGGTCGGGTAGCCTGCGGCGGTGGCCAGGGCGGCAAAGCACGGTGCCTCGGGGCCCTTGCCGAAGACCAGCAGGCGCAGTTCGGGCTGGATATGCAGGGTGATGGTATCGCCCAGCGTCAGGCTGGCGGGGCGGCGTTCGGCCAGCGCCGTGGCGGCATGGCCAAGTGCGCGGCGGTCCGGTCGGGGCAGGATCAGCACGTCCAGTCCACCGCCGCAGGGCAGGGTCAGGTCGATGAAGGGTGAGCCCCTGCCATAGCGCAGGCGGCGGGGTTGGCTGTCCGCCAGCGCGGCTTGTGCGTGCATGATCACGTCGCGTTCGATGCAGCCCGATGACAGGCTGCCCCAGCTGTGGCCGGTTGCGTCGATTGCCATGACTGCGCCGATGGGACGATAGGATGCGCCCTCGATCCCGGTGATGACCGCCAGCGCCGCGTTTCGCGCAAGCGCAGGGCCAAGCGGCACGTCGCTTTCGCAGATGGTGACGCTGTGGCGCTTGTCGCCCGCCACCGGGAAATCGAAGCTGGCCCGCGTCATGGCGTCACCCCGCCGGACAGGCCGCGCCCGTGTCGATCCATGCGCGGGTCAATTGGCCGAAGATTTCCTGACTGCCCGGCGCGGGTGCACGGCCCTGACCGGGATCCCAGCCCCAGCCGACCAGACCGTCATGGGCGTTATGTTCGTAAAGCTGTTCCAGCGATTTGCCGCCATTGCGTTCGGGGTCTTTGATCTGTGCGCAGATTTCTGCAAGCGACTTGCCCTGCCAGCCCATGCTGACCGGGGCAAGCGACCATGGTTCATGCCCCGGAATGCTGCCATGCCCATCGGTCAGCGTCATGTTCGCCGTGCCGTGGCAGGTGCTGCAATTCATGCCCGGCGCACCGAAATCGGCATCTCCGCGCACGACCGGGGGCGAATGCGGGTGCATGTCGTCGCCCTGCGTCGGACCGCCCGTCACGGGGTGACAGTTCAGGCAGCGCGGATGGGTCAGAACCTTGCCCATCTCGTCAAATAGCGCGACCGAGCGTTCGGTTTCATCGGCGATGTCCGCGAAAGCGTCTGGACCGGACAGGTCTTGCGCAAACGCGGGCACCGCCAGAAATGCGGCGGCAATTGCGATGGTCAGTCGTCTCATGAAATCGCTCCGCCAAAGGGCAGTTGATACTGGCGCGCGCCGCTGACCGCCCGCCATGCGTTGGCCATGGCGGGTGCAAGGGGTGGCACGCCGGGTTCGCCAACCCCGGTCGGGTCGGCATCCGAGGCGATGATCGCCACCTCGACCGCGGGCATTTCATGGATGCGCAGCATCGGGTAGTCGTGGAAATTCGACTGCTCGACCTCGCCGCCCGGTGCAAAGGTGATGTGGTTGTGCAGCGCCGTGCCAAGTGCGTAGCCGATGCCGCCCTCCATCTGGGCGCGGATCACGTTGGGGTTCACGGCGATGCCGCAATCGACGGCGCACCAGACGCGGGTGACATGCGGCACGCCGCCGCGATCCTCGACCTCGACCACCTCGGCGACATAGGTGTTGAAGCTTTTGGTATAAGCGATGCCATAGCCCTTGCCGTCGCGCACCGGCCCGGCCCAGCCCGAGATTTCCGCGACCTTTTCGATCACCCCGCGTTCGCGCGTGGCATCTGGCGGCAGCAGGTCCAGCCGGCCCTGCACGGGATCCTTGCCCGCAGCCTCCAGCACCTCGTCCAGAAAGGTTTCGACCGCATAGGCGGTGTGTGTATGCCCGACCGAGCGCCACCAAAGGACGCTGACCGGGCTTTCCATCCGCGCCCAACCGATGCGGCGCGCGCCGAACTGATAGGGCAGGTTCGTCGAGCCCTCATACGAAGTGTTGTCGGGCCCGCCTTTCAGCATCGCCTCCATCGGCGTGCCCATCATGATCGACTGGTTGGCGACGGTGTTTTCCCAGCCGATGATCTTGCCATCGGCGTCGATCCCGGCGCGGAACTTGTGGACGGTCATGGGGCGGTAATAGCCGCCTTTCAGATCATCCTCGCGCGTCCAGACCAGCTTGAAGGCGCCGTCGCGACCGGCGGCCTTGGCGACTTCGCCCGCCTCGGCGGCCAGATGGGCCGAGCCTTGGGCGCGCCGCCCGAAAGACCCGCCCGCAAGCAGCACATTGATCGCCACGTTTTCGGGCGCGATGCCAAGCGCCTTGGCGACGGTGGGTTTGTCGAAGGTGGGGAACTGGCTGCCGAACCACATTTCGGCCCGGCCATCCTTGACCTCGATCACCGCATCCAGCGGCTCCATCGGGGCATGGGCCAGATAGGGGAAGCGGTATTCGGCTTCCAGCACTTTGGCCGCACCGGCCATGTCGGGCATGTCGCCCTGTTCTTCGACGGTGATGCCGCCTTCGGTCGCGGCTTTCACATATGCGTCAAACATCTCGGCGCTGCCGCGGGTTTCGGCGGCGCTGTCATCCCATTGGACGGCCAGCGCGTCGCGACCCTTCAGCGCGGCATAGGTGTTGGTCGCATAGACCGCCACGCCCGAACTGATCTGCCGCACCATCTCGACGCCCTTGACGGCCAGCGCGGCCTTGTCGTCAAAGCTTGTGACGGTCGCGCCGAATTTGGGCGGATGTGCCACCACCACGGTCAGCATGCCGTCGCGATAGACATCCATGGTGAATTGCGCCGTGCCGTTGGTCTTGGCCACGGTGTCCAGCTTGGGGCGGTCCTTGCCGATCAGCACGAAGTCGGCGGCGGACTTGACCGGCGGATCCTCGGGGACCGGCTGGCTTGCGGCTGCGGCAGAAAGCGCCCCGAAGCCCGAGCTTTTGCCCGATGCCGCATGCGCGACGACCCCCGCCTTCACGGTGATTTCTTCGGCCGGGACGCCCCATTCGGCGGCGGCGGCACCGACCAGCATGGCGCGGGCGGCAGCGCCCGCCTTGCGCATCTGCATGAAGCTGTTGGCCATCGCGGTCGAGCCGCCGGTGCCCTGCGCCCCGAAGGCAAGGTTGGCGTAAAGCTTGTCATCGGCGGGCGCGCCTTCGGCCCGCATCTGCGACCAGTCAGCGTCCAGTTCCTCGGCCACCAGCGTGGCAAGGCCGGTATAGGGGCCCTGACCCATCTCGATATGCTTGATCATCACCGTCACCAGATCGTCGGTGCCGATGCGGATGAAAGCATTCGGGGCAAAGGGGCCGCTGATCACGGCCTGCGCACGGGCGCGGTCCAGGGGCAGGGTCAGGGCCAGCATCAGCCCCGCGCCGCCTGCCAGGAAACCGCGGCGGGTTGTCTGCACGCTCATGGCCTAGCCCTCCAGCGTCTTGGCGGCATCGTGGATCGCCTGACGGATGCGCACATAGGTCGCGCAGCGGCAGACATTCCCGGCCATGGCGTTGTTGATGTCTTCGTCCGAGGGCTTGGGCACCTGCTGCAACAGCGCTGTCGCGGACATGATCTGGCCCGACTGGCACCAGCCGCACTGCGGCACGTCGATGGCAGTCCATGCGGATTGGACGGCGGCGATCTCGGGGCCTTCCATGCCCTCGATCGTGGTGATCTCGCTGCCTTCGATCATGCCGATGGGCGTGACGCAGGACCGGCGGGGCATTCCGTCCAGCATGACGGTGCAGGCCCCGCATTGCGCGATGCCGCAGCCGAACTTGGTGCCGGTCAGCCGCAGCTCATCGCGCAGCACCCAAAGCAGCGGGGTTTCGGGATCTATGTCGAGATCGTAGTCCCGACCATTTACGGTGAAAGCTGTCATACCTGGCCTCATAAGCTGGGTGCCCCGTGTATGATGAACCGTGAACCGGAAGGGTCAAGGGAAAATTTCCTTCCATACAGGTTCTATTTGCCCTCACGGCGCCCGTTATTCCCCTTGGTGCAGAACGCATTTCCGAACGTTTGGTGCGCTAAGGTCTTGCGCTGCAACGGGTTGCAGGCGGTATCTGCCGTGTGGGTCGAACATCAACCTTAGCGCAGCGTGATGTTCAGCGGATGATGCGGAAGTTGATCGCGCATATCGGGAAATGGCGCATGGGCGGAACTTCGCGGATCGGCGGCCGGACGATCAGACGCCCATATTTCTTATATTTCCTAAGGGTTTGACTGTGCGGTCAGCGAATTGCGGTGGCATGCAGGTCGCGCGGTGCAATTGGGGCGCCACCTCCGCTGAATTGCCTCGACTTGCGATTCCCTTTTAGGATCGCAGGCAGGAAAATAAGTTGCAAAGGTGCCTGCCCGATGCCCACCTACTATCTTTCCGCGAACCGCAATAGCCAGCAAGTCGATCCCTATCTGATCCAGCTTCGGGGAGGGGATATTTTGGGCGTCTGGTCCGACCTCTATCCCGATCCCGGCGTCGGCGGAACCTATGGGGTCTATGGCCGGATCTGGCGCGGCGATATGGGGGCGGTTTCGCCCACCGATGCACGCATCAATACGCTGACCGAGGATATCCAGCACAACCCTAAAGGCACCGCCTTCGCGAATGGCGGCTGGGCGGTGGCCTTCGAAAGCAAGGGGCCGTCCGCGATCAACGGCACGGACGATGCTTGGTATGATACATATATCCGCTTTTACAATGCCGATGGCACCACGCGCGGTCCCGCCATCCAGATCACGCCCAACACGCAAGATGACCATTACGTCGCGCAGATGGTGACGCTGTCGAATGGGCAGGCGCTGACGCTGGTGGCCCGATACGAAGGCGCCGGCGATTACGACATTCTGGCTTATCGCCATACCGCTGCGGGACAGCAGGTCGGGCCTGCGGTGCGTCTGGTCGACGACGCGGAAACCTTTGTCAACAGCATCACCGGCGCGGGCTATATCGATCCCAGTGTCGCGGCGCAGGTCAACGGCACCTATGCCATCGCCTGGCACCAGGAAACCCATCAGGCCGACGGCTTGATCGGTTACGCGGTCTGGACGCGGCTTTTCCGCAATGACGGCGTGGCGATCGGTCCGGCGCGCAACGTGGCGCCGGTGACCTATCATCCGCAGGAAACCCTGGGTCTGGACCAGACGAATGGCCATATCGTCGCACGCAACGTCGGCGGCTTCGCGCTTGGCTGGAACCGCGATCAGCCCGACAGCCTGGACGGCGACGTGTATTTCCGCCTGCTGGACCGATTTGCCGCCGGGCAGACGCAAGCGGTGATGGTGAACTCGGACCGGCGCGCGGGCGATCAGTACATGCAGGATATAGTCGATCTGGGCGGCGGGCGCACGCTGGTCACCTATTTCAACCAGATCCCCGATGCGATCGACGACATCTTTGACGGTGGGCAATTGCTGGGCCGCGTCTTCAACGCCGCGGGGCAGGCGATCACCGCCTCATTCATGATCAGCGAAGGCGCGCCTTATTACGAGATGGGCGGTGGCAACACGATCATCAACATCTGGGGCCAGATCGTTTCGACCTTCTCGTCCGAGATCAACTATGACGATGACGAAGACGTGCTGATCGTACAGCGCGATTACGTTTTGCCGGTTCAGCGCCTTGGGGCGGGCAACAACAGCGTCATGGGCAGTTTCGTGCATGACCGGATCGAGGGTCAAGGTGGCAACGACGCGATCTGGGGCAATCGCGGCAATGATCGTCTGAACGGCGGGCTTGGCAACGATACGTTGCGCGGCGGCGTCGGGCGCGACACGCTTGAGGGGCATAACGGCAATGACCGCCTGTTCGGCGACATTGGCGGGGATGTGCTGATGGGCAATGGCGGCGCGGATACTTTGACGGGCGGACAGGGTGCAGATGTATTCATCTTCAGCCGCACGACCGGGGCCGATCTGATCACCGATTTCGAAAACGGGCTGGATCGGTTCCAGATCGTGGACATGAGCTATGCACAGGTCCGTTCGGTCATCGCCAATGCACGCGAGGTAGGCGGCGACACTATCCTGACGCTTGGCCCCAACGCCACGATCCGGCTGGCCGATACCGACCGATCCGAAATCGGCCTGTCGGATTTCATCTTTTGATCCTGTTCGATCCGTGGCGGGCCGGGGATCAGCCCCGTTCCGCCACGATCTTTTCCATCCGGTCGCGGGCGCGCTTGGGCAGATCGTCGGGCAGGCTGATTTCGCCCGGTGCGCCGACCTGGATCAGCATGACCATACCCATGGCGAAATGGGGCGAGCATTTGATTCCATAGGTTCCGGGCGCGGTCAGCGTCACCTCGAACGGTTCGTTGATGCGCGAGCGGAAGGGCTCGGCCCCTTCGGGGGTCATGCCGTCGATGGTCGCGGCATTGTGGCTGGGCTGGGTCGGCAAAAAGCGCACGGTGTCGCCCGGTGCGATGTTCAGATAGGCGGGTTCGTAGACCATGGGGCCGGTTTCGCCCCGGTTCAGCATATGCACCTCATGCGTTTCGGCCCATGCGGGTAGTGCGGTCAGAAGCAGCAGGGGCAGGGCAAAGGCTTTCATCTTTCATCCTCAAGGCAGTGGAAACGCAGGATCTGCGCATCGTCACTGGGGTCGCGCAGCGAAGTGCTGCGGATGCGGAAAATCTGGCGCAGACGCTCGGGCGTCAGCACGGTTGCGGGGGGGCCGCAGGCGATCAGCCTGCCGCCCGACATGACACCCAGAAGGTCGCATTCCAGCGCCTGATTCAGATCGTGCAGGGCCATGACGACCGTGACCTGCAGGCGCGACACCAGCCGCAGCAGGGCAAGCTGATGGTGGATGTCCAGATGGTTCGTCGGTTCGTCCAGCAGCAGCACTTGCGGGCGCTGTGCAAGGGCGCGGGCGATTTGCAGGCGCTGGCGCTCGCCTCCCGACAGGGTGGACCAGTGCCGCGCGGCCAGTTCGGTCATGCCGACGGCGGCCAGCGTCTGATCGACGATGTGGTGATCTTCGGGCCCAAAGGGCTGCAGGGCAGCCAGCCAGGGCGTGCGGCCCAGCTCAACCACCTCGCGCGCGGAAAGGGCGTCTCCGGTATCGGCCTGCTGTTCGACCAGCGCGATGCGGCGCGCGATCTCGCGGCGGGGCAGATCGCGCAGGCGGGTATCGTCCAGCATGACATGGCCCTGTGCGCGCGGCTCAAGCCCGGCCAGCAGGCGCAGCAGCGTCGATTTGCCCGAACCGTTCGGCCCGATCAGGCCGAAGCTGACGCCTGTGGGGATGTCCAGCGACACGCCGTCCAGAATGGCACGGCCCTGCGCGGTCAGGGACAGGTTTTCGGCCCGTAGCTTCATCTGCGGCCCCGGTTGCGGATCATGATCAGCGCAAAGCCCGGTGCGCCGACCAGTGCGGTCACCACGCCGATGGGCACGACCTGTCCGGGGATCATCATGCGCGATGTGATGTCGGCGGCGATCATGAACACCGCGCCCGCCAGCGCCGTCGCAGGGATCAGCGCCCGATGCCGCGTGCCTGCGATAAAGCGCATGGCATGGGGCACAACCAGCCCGACAAAGCCGATGGCTCCGACAAGGCTGACCATGATGGCCGTCATCAGCGTCACCGCACCCAGCAGCACCAGCGTCACCCGCCTGACCGAGACGCCCAGCGATGCCGCCGATGCCGCGCCAAAGCTGAAGGCATCCATGGACCGTGCGTGCCAAAGGCATGCCACCAGCCCCATGCAGGCCGCAGGCAGCGCCAGCGTCACGTCCGGCCAGCGCACGCCCGACAGGTTGCCCAAAAGCCAGAACATGATCCCGCGGGCCTGTTCGGCATTGGCGGATTTCGCGATGAAAAAGCTGGTCAGCGCGTTGAACAGTTGCGACCCGGCGATGCCTGCCAGAACCAGCTGCGCCGAACCGCCGCCCGCCGCGCGTGCCAGCGTCGCGACCAGCCCGAATGCCATCGCGGCCCCCATGAAGGCACCTGCGGAAATGCCGATCGCACCTGCGCCCAGCCCCATGATGGTCACGGCAACCGCCCCGGTCGAGGCACCCGCCGACACGCCCAGCAGATACGGATCGGCCAGCGCGTTCCTGACCAGCGTCTGCAGCACCAGCCCCGAAAGGGCCAGCGCCGTGCCGCAGCCCGCTGCAACCAGCGTGCGCGGCAGGCGATAGTTCCAGATGATGCCCGCGTCGATCGGATCGACCAGCAGGCTGGCCCCGAACAGCTTATGCGCCAGCACATTCGCGACCTGTCCCGGCGGCAGCGGCGTTTCACCGATCACCACCCCAGCCAGAACCGCAGCAAGCAGCAGACCCAGACCCATCGCGACGCGGGGGATCAGCAGGCGCCGGCTTGCGCGGCCAACGGGGATGGCGCTTTCGGTCATTTCAGGTCGAAGGCGGGCAGGGCATCGGCCAGCACCTCAAGCGCCGCGACATTGCGGATCGAGGGGTCCATGGCATGAGCATCCATGATGACGATGCGCCCGTTTCTGACGGCATCCATCTGGCTGGTCACAGGATCGGATTTCAGGAATTCCAGCTTTTTCTGGTAGTCATCCGCCTCGAACCGGCGACGGTCCATCTTGGCTATGACGATGACCGAGGGGTTGGCGCGGGCGACGGTCTCCCAGCTGACCACGGGCCATTCCTCGTCGCTTTCGATCACGTTGCGAAGCCCCAGCGCCTGCATCATGTAGCCCGGCGGCCCCTTGCGACCGGCGACATAGGGGTCGATGTCCATCTCGGCCGAGGAGAACCAGAATACGGCCGATGCGTCCTTGAGTCCCAGCGCCTGCGCCTTTTCGACGGCCTTCGCCTCGCGCGATTTCAGGTCGGTGACCAAAGCCCGCGCGCGGTCGTCCACGTCGAAGATCTGGCCTAGTTCAGTCACACCCTGATAGATGCTGTCCATCGCATACATCGCCGTGCGCGTGCCGTCCGACCCGGAGGTATTGTCCTTGCCCACGCAATCCGAGGGCAGGACATAGGTGGGGATGCCCAGATCGGCAAACTGCTCGCGCGTGGCCACGATCCCCTGCGGGCCGACATGCCATTCATATTGCACGGTAACCAGACCGGGGCGCTTGGCCACGACGCTTTCGAAACTGGGGTCGTTGTCGGCCAGCCGCTCGATCGCGGCATTGGCTTCAGCATATTCGGGCAGCACATCGCTGAACCAGACCGAGGTGCCGCGCACCTTATCCGCCAACCCCAGCGCATAAAGCATCTCGGTCGTCGCCTGACCCACGGTCACGGCACTGTCGGGGGCCTTGTCAAAGGTCAGATCGACGCCGCAGTTTTGCAGCTTCAGCGGATAATCCGCCGCGTGAAGGGGCAGGGGTAGTGCAAGGAAAAGGGCTGCCAGTGTCTTGGGAAACGTCATCGCATCGCTCCGATCGGGATGGGACCGGAAGGGATGGGGATGGGCCATGGCCTGACCGTGCCCGGACTGGTGCCGGACATTATGGCGTAGGGACATGGCCTGGGCTTGGCGCAGGCTGCAATCATCATCAGGCACCTCCCCGGACACCCCGCCCGGATCGCGTTGGTTTACACAGGCCGGCAGGTCTCCTGACTGGCGGGTCATCGCGGGATGCGGCCTTCCCATGGCACGGGGCCACAGTGGCGTATCGCATCCTGCTCAGCGCCTACAGTTGCGGGGGCAGTTCCGTTTGGGGCATCAGCCCGACGGATTCCCTTTCAATTCCTTTCGGAAACCGGCCCTCGGGGCTTAGCTTGCGCGCGCGTCACGCGCAAGCCGCTTGTCAGACCGAGCGGGTGACGCCGCCATCGACCCGGATATTCTGCCCGGTGATATAGCCCGCCCCGTCCGACGCCAGAAAGGCCACGGTCGCGGCCACCTCCTCGCTTGTGCCATAGCGGCGCATGGGCACGCTGTCGCGGCGCGCCTCGGTCGCGGGCAGGCTGTCGATCCATCCGGGCTGGACATTGTTCATGCGGATGTTTTCGGCGGCATAGGTGTCGGCAAATATTTTTGTGAAGGTCGCGAGCCCCGCCCGTGCCATGGCCGAAGTCGGGAACATCTCGGTCGGCTCGAACGCCCATGCGGTCGAGATGTTGATGATGACCCCGGATTTCTGCCGCTGCATCACCGGCGTCACCAGCCGCGTCGGGCGCACCACGTTCAGGAAATAGGTGTCCAGCCCCGCGTGCCAATCGGCATCGCTGATCTCAAGGATCTGGGCGCGAGGGCCGTGGCCTGCGCTGTTGACCAGCACGTCGATCCGGCCCCAGCGGTCCAGCGTGCCATCGACCAGCCGTTGCAGATCGTCCTGCGACTGGTTGGAGCCCGTGACGCCAAAGCCGCCAAGTTCATTCGCCAGCGCCTCGCCCTTGCCCGATGACGACAGCACGGCGATATGGAACCCGTCTGCCGCCAGACGCCGGGCCGATGCCGCGCCCATGCCGCTGCCGCCCGCCGTCACGATGGCCACTTTCTGATCGGACATATCCATCCCCTTTGCTTAACAAGGCTACGGCTACCTGACGCCATGCCGACCTGCGACACAAGAGCCGCGCGATTGGCCGATGCTCGGCTTTACCGTGTCGCATAACGGATATATGAATGCCCTCTAACCGCGCGGAGGGAAGCCATGGCCGAAGATCTGATCAACAGTTACATGAACGGCCCGGACGAACAGGGCCGCTTCGGCATCTTCGGCGGCCGTTTCGTCAGTGAAACACTGATGCCACTGATCCTTGACCTTGAAGCGGAATATAACCGCGCCAGGCACGACCCTGAATTCCGCGCCGAGATGGACGATATGTGGGCGCATTACGTGGGCCGCCCCAGCCCGCTGTATTACGCACCCCGTCTGACCGAAGAGCTGGGCGGCGCGAAGATCTACCTGAAACGCGAAGAACTGAACCACACCGGCAGCCACAAGATCAACAACGTGCTGGGCCAGATTCTGCTGGCGCGCCGCATGGGCAAGTCGCGCATCATCGCCGAAACCGGCGCAGGTCAGCATGGCGTGGCGACGGCCACGGTCTGCGCGCGTTTCGGGCTGAAATGCGTGGTCTATATGGGCGCGCATGACGTGGAACGTCAGGCCCCGAACGTATTCCGTATGCGGCTGCTGGGGGCCGAGGTGGTGCCGGTCACCTCGGGTCGTGGCACGCTGAAGGATGCGATGAACGACGCGCTGCGCGACTGGGTGACCAATGTGCGCGACACCTTCTATTGCATCGGCACGGTCGCGGGTCCGCATCCCTATCCGGCGATGGTGCGCGATTTTCAGGCTATCATCGGGCGCGAAACCCGCTGGCAACTGGCCGAGCAGGAGGGCGCGGGCCGTCTGCCCGACAGCGTGATCGCAGCCATTGGCGGCGGCTCCAACGCCATGGGCCTGTTCCACGAGTTCCTTGACGATCCGTCGGTCCGCATCATCGGTGTCGAGGCTGGCGGCAAGGGCGTCGATGACCGGATGGAGCATTGCGCCAGCCTGACCGGCGGTCGTCCCGGCGTCCTGCATGGCAACCGCACCTATCTGCTGCAGGATGCCGAGGGGCAGATTCTGGAAGGCCATTCGATCAGCGCAGGTCTGGATTATCCCGGCATCGGGCCGGAACATGCCTGGCTCAAGGAACAGGGCCGCGCCGAATATGTCAGCGTGACCGATACCGAGGCGCTTGACGCGTTTCAGGTGCTGTGCCGGACCGAAGGCATCATCCCCGCGCTTGAGCCCAGCCATGCGCTGGCCCATGTCATCAAGCTGGCACCGACATTGCCGCGCGACCACATTATGGTGATGAACCTGTCGGGCCGGGGCGACAAGGACATCTTCGCGGTCGCCAAGCATCTGGGCGTCGAGATGAAGGTCTGATCACGGCCTCACACTTGCGATGACGAGAAGGCGACCGGGGGCAACCGCACGGTCGCCTGTTTCGTTCGGGCCACGAGATCGCAAAGCCGATCCCGTTTGGCACGAAGGAGGCCAATCATGTTTCTCAAACCGCTGAAAATCGCCCTAGTCGCTGCGCTGCCGCTGATGTCCGCGGGGGGCGCGATGGCTGCCTCGGTCACGGTGCTGAAGCAGTATCCCACAGCCCAGAACGAAGAACGGGCCGATGCGGCGCTGAAGGAGCAGCTTAGCCGTCAGGGCTTTACCGATGTGGCGCTGAACCGTACGGGTGACCGGATCGACGTGCAGGGCGAACGTCAGGGGGAACAGATCACCCTGCGCTATGACAATGCCAGCGGTCGCCTGCTGGAGGTGAACGGCAAGCCCGCGCTGCTGGCCGACACGCAGAAAGACGCGATGTCGGGGCGCGGCTCGGCTGGCGATATGAATTAAGCGGCGTTACTTTTTCTGGCTGGCCCGCGCTTCGGCGATCAGGTCGGCCAGATCCTCTCGCGGCAGCGCGCCAAAGCTGGCGCGTTCGCCCGCGACAAAGCTGGGCGTGCCGACCAGCCCGATTTCATCCGCAAGCTCCAGCGATTGTTCGATCCGCGCCGTGATCTCGGGCGCGTCCATGTCGCGTTCCAGCCGCGCCACGTCCAGCCCGACCTGCCGCGCGACACGCAGGACCGATGCCTTTTCGGCCTTGCCCCGCATCGACAGCAGCGCCTGATGGAGTTCGCCGTATTTCCCCTGATTTTGGGACGCCAGCGCAGCCCTTGCCGCATAATGCGAGCCTTCGCCAAAGATCGGGATTTCGTGGATCACCAGCCGCACGCCGGGATCGGATTTCACGAATGCAGCCACTTCGGGCGCGGCCTTGCGGCAGAAGCCGCAATTGTAATCCGAAAATTCGACCAGCGTCACGTCGCCCTGCGGGTTGCCCATGACGGGCAGGCCCGCGCCGTTGAAGACCTGATTCTTGATCTCGGCGATCTGGGCCGGGGTGTGATCCTGCGCCGCAGCGGCAAGGGGCAGCAGACAAAGGGCAAGGGCGGCAAGATGGCGGCGCATGGCGAACTCCTTTAGGATCAGCTTTGGAAAGCCATTCCGGGCGGCTTTGGTCAAGCCCGATGCCATGACAATCGCGTGCAAGGGGCAGCCATGGACCTGTTCGGACAGCGGAACGAGCCTATTGCGACCGGGGCGATGATCCTGCGCGGCTTCGCGCTGGACCTTGGCCTTGTGGCGGATGTGGGGCAGGTGTCCGACGCCGCGCCGTTTCGGCATTTCCAAACGCCCGGAGGGCGCCAGATCGGGGTCGAGATGACGAATTGCGGCGCTTTGGGCTGGGTCAGCGACCGGCGCGGCTATCGCTATGAACCCCACGACCCGCTGACCGACCGGCCTTGGCCCCGGATGCCGCAGGCGTTCCGGGAACTGGCGCGGGATGCAGCGGCGCGGGCGGGTTTTGCGGATTTCGCGCCCGATGCCTGCCTGATCAACCGCTATGTGCCGGGGATCAAGATGGGGCTGCATCAGGACCGGGACGAGGGGGATATGGGCGCGCCCATCGTGTCGGTTTCGCTGGGACTGCCTGCGACGTTCCAGTTCGGCGGCACCGATCGCCGCGACCCGGTGGTGCGCCATCCGCTGGACCATGGCGATGTGGTGGTCTGGGGCGGGCCCGCGCGGCTGGCATGGCACGGCGTCCTGACCCTAAAAGACGGCGCGCACCCGGAAACCGGACGCGCGCGCATCAATCTGACGTTTCGAAAGGCGGCTTAGCGCCACAGCGGCGCGTGGCGGTTGACGTCCTTGTAAAGCAGATAGCGGAAATTCCCCGGCCCGCCCGCATAGCAGCATTGCGGGCAGAAGGCGCGCAGCCACATGAAATCGCCCGGACCCACCTCGACCCAGTCGCGGTTGAGGCGATAGACAGCCTTGCCCTCGATCACGAACAGACCGTGCTCCATCACATGCGTTTCCGCAAAGGGAATGGTGCCGCCGGGGGTCAGGGTCACGATGGTGATATGCATGTCGTGGCGCATGTCGGTCGGGTCGATAAAGCGGGTCGTGGCCCAGCTTCCGCCCGTGTCGGGCATCGGGATCGGGTCGATGTCGCGTTCATTGGCGATAATGACGTCGGGCTTGTCGATGCCGGGGGCGGCCTGCCAACGCTTGCGCCACCAGTGGAAGCGGCTGGTTTCGGCGCCGTTCGCCACCGACCATTCCGTGCCCGCTGGGATATAGGCGAAACCGCCGGGGGTCAGCTCATGGGTTTCACCTGCGATGGTCAGGGTCAGCCCGCCATCGGTGACAAAGATCGCGGCCTGCACGCCTTCGTCCGTTTCGGGATGCCGGGACCCGCCATTCGGCTGCAATTCGACGATGTATTGGCTGAACGTTTCAGCAAAACCGGAAAGCGGGCGGGCGATGACCCACATCCGCATTCCCGTCCAGCCCGGCAGGAAGCTGGTCACGATGTCGCGCATCGTGCTGGCGGGAATGACGGCATATGCCTCGGTGAAGACGGCGGTATCGGTCGTCAGGTCGGTCTGCGGCGGCAGGCCCGCAAAGGGTCCGGCATAGCGGGGCTGGGTCATGGTCTTGTCCTTCATTTCAGCGCCTCTTGCAGACGAAGGGTGGCGATGCGCGCGACCTGACGTTCGGCCTCGGCGCGTTCGGTTTTCGTGTCATTGGCAAGGCGGGCATTCATCGCCGCCATGATACCGGGCTTGTCGTGGTCGCGCACGGCGATGATGAACGGAAAGCCGTGCTTTTCGACATAGGCCGTGTTCACGCGCTGGAACTCGGCCCGTTCGGCATCGGTCAGCGCGTCAAGGCCCGCGCTGGCCTGCTCGGAGGTGCTGTCGGCCGTCAGTTGCTTGGCGGCAGCCAGCTTGCCCGCCAGATCGGGGTGCGCGTTCAGGACGCCCAGCCGTTCATCGTCGGACGCGCTGCGGAAAACCTGCGCCATGCGCAGGGCCAGACCGCCCGCCGTGTCATGGATCGCGCCCATTTCGCCGTCGAACGTGCGTTCCGCGATAAACGGCGAATGTTCATAGATGCCCCCGAATTTCTGGACGAATTCGTCGCGGCCCATCTGCGAGGGGCGCTGGCGCGGCTGATAGGGATGTTCTTTGGCCCAGTGCCGCGCGATGTCCAGACGGCTGGCGAACCAGACCCCCTCATGCGCGCGGCAATGGTCGATAAAGCGCTGGATCGCCAATGCGCGGCCCGGACGGCCCGCAAGGCGGCAATGCAGCCCGATCGACATCATCTTGGGCGCGCCCGCCTGACCTTCGGCATAAAGCACGTCAAAGCTGTCGCGCAGATAGTCAAAGAACTCGACCCCAGTTCCGAACCCCTGACCCGAGGAAAAGCGCATGTCGTTGGCGTCCATCGTATAGGGCACCATCAGCTGCGGCTTGCCCTTGTGCACGTGCCAATAGGGCAGGTCGTCCGCGATGGTGTCGGCCAGATATTCGAAGCCGCCTTCCTCGCATCCCAGCGCCACCGTGTTCATCGAGGTGCGGCCCTGATAGAACCCATAAGGCCGCTGCCCGGTGACGCGGGTGTGCAGCTCGACCGCTTTGGCGATGTGGTCGGCTTCGACCTCGGCGGGGATGTCACGATAATCGATCCATTTCAGACCATGCGTGGCGATTTCCCAGCCCGCGCGCTGCATGGCGGCGACCTGTTCGGGCGCGCGCTCTAGCGCGGTGGCGACGCCGTAGACGGTGACGGGAATATCCGACAGCATCCGGTAAAGCCGCCAGAACCCGGCACGGGCGCCGTAGTCATAGATCGATTCCATGTTCCAGTGACGCTTGCCCGGCCAGGGCTGTGCGCCGATGATCTCGGACAGGAACGCTTCGGATGCGGCATCGCCGTGTTCGATGCTGTTTTCGCCGCCCTCTTCGTAGTTGACGACGATCTGCACCGCGATCTTGGCATTGCCCGGCCAGCGGGCATCCGGCGCGTGTTCGCCATATCCGATCATGTCGCGGCTGTATCGCATCGCTTGCGTCCTTTTATGTTTTCTGGCTGACTGGCAGTCATCACGCGGGATGCCGCAGCGGCAAGTCGCGAAAAGTTAAAAACAGAAATCGGCTTCCGTTGAAAATCCGCTTTCTACAGGAAGCGTTGAAACTCTCTCGCCAGAGCCTGCATTTTCCGATCAGGTTAGCTGGTTCTAGTGTGGCTGTCACGGCGGGCCAACCGCCAGTGGGAGGTAAGATTGCTAGACAGACAGTTCGGCCTGAAGGCCAACGGCACCAGCATCAGGACCGAAGTGATCGCCGGGATCACGACTTTCCTGACCATGGCTTATATTATTTTCGTGAACCCCGACATTCTGTCAACCACGGGCATGGACCGCAATGCGGTCTTCGTGGCCACCTGCCTTGCCGCCGCATTGGGTTCGGCAATCATGGCGCTTTGGGCAAACTGGCCCATCGGCATGGCGCCCGGTATGGGGCTGAACGCATTCTTTGCCTTTACGGTCGTGGGTGCGCTTGGGTTCACATGGCAGCAGGCGCTGGGGGCGGTGTTCATCTCGGGCCTTGTGTTCCTGTTCTTGTCGGTGACGGGCATCCGGCGCTGGCTGATCGCGGGCATCCCCACATCAATGCGCAGCGCGATTGCGGCAGGGATCGGGATGTTTCTTGGCCTGATCGCACTGAAGAATGCGGGCATCGTGGTCGATAACCCCGCGACGCTGGTGGGCTTGGGCGATCTGACCGCCACCGGAACGCTGCTGGCTGTCCTGGGCTTTTTCACCATCGCGGCACTGGATGCGATGAAGGTCCGCGGTGCCATCCTGATCGGCATTCTGCTGGTCACGGTGGTCTCGATCCTGCTGGGTGCCAGCGAGTTCGGCGGCGTGATGTCGATGCCCCCGTCGATCATGCCGACCTTCATGCAGCTGGACGTGGCGGGTGCGCTGACCGTGGGCATTTTCCACGTCATTCTGGTCATGGTGCTGGTCGAGGTGTTCGATGCCACCGGCACGCTGATCGGCGTGGCCAAACGCGCGGGCCTGCTGACCGAGGGGCCGACCCATCAGAACAAAGGCCTTGGCCGCGCGCTGATGGCGGATTCGACTGCGATTCTGGCGGGCTCGGTTCTGGGCACCAGCTCGACCACGGCTTATGTCGAAAGCGCGTCTGGCGTGCAGGCGGGCGGGCGCACGGGCCTGACCGCGCTGGTTGTCGCGGGCCTGTTCCTGCTTGCGATGTTCTTCGCCCCGCTGGCAGGTTCGGTTCCCGCCTATGCCACGGCGCCCGCGCTGCTTTACGTGGCCTGCCTGATGGTGCGTGAGTTTGAGGACATCACCTGGGGCGACGTGACCGAAAGCGCGCCTGCGGTGCTGACCGCGCTGATGATGCCGTTCACCTATTCCATCGCGAATGGTCTTGCCTTCGGCTTTGTCAGCTATGCGGCGATCAAGCTGGCGACGGGCCGCGCGCGGGACGTGCATCTGGCCACTTGGGTTGTCGCGGGGCTATTCGTGATCCGCTTTGCATTCTTCATGGAGTGAACCAAGCATCCTTCAAAACGCCAAGGGCCGCAGCTGCGGCCCTTTTTCGTTTGGCGGTGCAGGGGGCCGTGAATGGCGGAACGCTGTGGTGACTTGTCGATGTCCGCCGAACGGGTTGTGCGCGCTCAACCAGATTATCAGTGGCGCGACAAGCCCATAGCCATGCGTGTGATACTATTGTGCTTTTAACCCACCCGCAGGTGGATTGCCAAACAACATCAAGATTTTATTGAAGTTTGGCTCCGGCGGTAGGGATCGAACCTACGACCAATTGATTAACAGTCAACTGCTCTACCGCTGAGCTACGCCGGAACACGAGGGGGTGTATAGCGGTGGTGTTTCAGGTCGTCCAGTGGGCATTCGCATTTTTTTCACAGAAAAATCGCATCATGCGGAATATTCTAGGAAATAACTACAAGCCTTTGAAAACAGCCCCGGCATTCAGTCCGTCCGGCACTTCGATCGCGCCGATCTCGGCCAATGCAATCAGATGCGCCAACACATTTCGGGACGCCGCGTGGTGCAGGTGTTGGGGAATGTCATAGATTCGTCGCACCAGATCCATCGCGGTGGCTGGACCGTCGCGCAAGGCCGCCAGAATCTGCGCGGTGCGGGCGCGGCGATGGGTGCCAAGCTCGGCCAGGCGGGCCGCGGGATCGGTGATCGGATCGCCATGCGCGGGCAAAAGGCGATGCGCACCCGCCAGCTCCAACCGTTCGAGCGAGCGGAAATAGTCGAACAGGTCGCCATCGGGCGGCGAAATCAGCGTAGACGACCAGCCCATCACCACATCGCCGCAGAAAATCTGCGTGCCCATCTGAAAGCTCAGATGGCCCGCGAAATGGCCCGGCGTATGCAGAGCGGTCAGCGACCATTCGTCGGTTTCGATGGTCTGACGGTCCAGCAGGCGCATGTCGGGGCGGAAATCGTGGTCCAGACCCTCGCCTCCGTCCAGTCCGCCTTCGGCTGCAAGGCGCTGCATAAGGGGCGACCGTCCGGCAGTTGCGGGGCCAAAGCCGTAGACCTGTGCCCCCGTGGCATCGGCCAGTGCCCGCGCGCCTTCGGAATGGTCCCGATGGGCGTGGGTGACAAAGATATGCGTGATACGGCCCGGATGCGCGGCCTTGATCAGCGCCGCGCGGTGGCCGGGCAGGTCGGGGCCGGGGTCGATCACTGCGACGCTGCCGCGCCCGATCAAAAAGGAATTCGTCCCCGGCCCGGTCAAGGGCGAAGGATTGTCGGCGGTCACGACCCGCAGGGGTTCCGAGGCATCACTCATGGCGCTAACCTAGACCGCGCAGCCCCGAAAGCGAAAGGGGCAGGAGAGATGGGCGATGAATTTCGAATGGCTGAAACATGTCGGGCCACGAGGGCTTTATGGGCGGGCGGCGCTGATCCTGTTCCTGCCGGTCTTCGCCGTCACAATCGTCGTGACCGTCATGTTCCTGCAACGCCATTTCGAGGATGTGACGCGGCAGATGACCTTTGGCATGACCCGCGAAATCGGGCTGGTCGCCGAACGCATCGACGAGGCGCCCGACATCGACACGGCCCGTCAGGCCGCCACGCGTGAGGCCGTGCCGCTGGAACTGGAACTGGTGCTGCCTGCCAGCGAACCGGCGCAGGACTGGCGCGTGTTCTATGATCTGTCGGGGCGGGTGGTCATTTCCGAATTCCATGAGCGGGTGCCGCAGGTCACGGGTGTCGATCTTAGCCACCGGCGCGAAGTGCGTGTGACACTCGATGGCCGCTTCGGTCCCTATCAGCTGGTGTTTCAGCGGGCGCGGGTCAGCGCCTCGAACCCGCATCAGCTGCTGGTGCTGATGGTGGGCACATCTCTTTTGATGACGGCGATTGCCACGATTTTTCTGCGCAACCAGCTTCGGCCCATCAAGCGGCTGGCCCGTGCCGCCGAGGAATATGGCAAGGGCCGCATTATCCCCTATCGCCCCGGCGGCGCGTCCGAGATCCGCAGCGCAGGCACGGCATTCCTTGAGATGCGCGCAAGGATCGAGCGGCAGAACGAACAGCGCAAGCAGATGCTTTCGGGCGTCAGCCACGATCTGCGCACGCCCCTGACCCGGCTGCGGTTGGGTCTGTCGATGCTGACCCCAGACCTGCCGCCCGAAAAGGACGAGATCGCGGCACTGGAAAGCGATGTGGCGGCGATGGGCACGATGGTCGATGCGTTTCTGGATCATGCCCGCGATGCGGCGCAGGACGCACCGCCGACCGCAGTGCCTGCGCTGGCATTCGTGCGCGGGATCGTGGCCGATGCACAGCGCGGCGGGCAGGCCGTGACGATGGGGCCGATGGTGGGCGAACTGAACGGCCGCGCCACCTTCCGCGCCGACAGTCTGCGCCGCGCGGTGGAAAACCTGATCGGCAATGCCGTGCGCTATGGCGACAGGGCCGAGGTCGATGCGGCGCTTGGGCCCAGCTATTTCCGCATCTCGGTCGAGGATGACGGGCCGGGCATCCCGCCCGAACAGCGCGACGAGGCGTTGAAGCCCTTTACCCGGCTTGATGCCGCCCGCAACCAGAACCGGGGGCAGGGCGTCGGGCTGGGGCTGGCAATTGCCACCGACATTGCGCGGGCGCATGGCGGTCAGTTGCGGCTGGTCGATGGCAACCGGCTGGGCGGATTGCGGGCCGAGATCGTCATTCCGCGCTGAACCCTCGCGGTTGCCGTAAGCCCGCGCAACGGCTAAGGCTTGCTGCAATATAGAAAGCAGAGGGAACTGCATGATGCGGGCATTCGTATTTCCGGGTCAGGGCGCTCAGGTCATCGGCATGGGGCGCGAACTGGCCGATGCCTATCCAGCCGCGCGCGAGGTGTTTGCCGAGGTCGATGAGGCGCTTTCCGAAAATCTGTCGGATCTGATCTGGAACGGCGATATAGAAACGCTGACCCTGACTCAGAACGCGCAACCCGCGCTGATGGCGACTTCGATCGCGGCGCTGCGCGCGCTTGAGGCCGAAGGGTTCGGCATCAAGGATGCGGATTTCGTCGCGGGCCACAGCCTTGGCGAATATTCGGCGCTATGCGCGGCAGGGGCGCTGAGCCTTGCCGACACGGCGCGGCTTTTGCGTCTGCGCGGTCAGGCGATGCAGGAAGCCGTGCCGGTGGGCATCGGCGCGATGGCCGCGATCCTTGGCCTTGATTTCGCCGCCGTGGACCAGCTTGCACGCGACGCGGCCGAGGGTGAGGTCTGTCAGGCCGCCAATGACAACGACCCGGCGCAGGTCGTCGTGTCGGGCCACAAGGGCGCAGTCGAACGCGCCGCCGCCCTGGCCAAGGAACGCGGCGCGAAACGTGCGCTGATGCTCCCGGTTTCGGCACCGTTCCATTCGGCGCTGATGCAGCCCGCCGCCGCCGTCATGGCCGAGGCGCTGGCCGGTGTCGAGATCGTCGCCCCCGCCGTGCCGTTGGTCGCCAATGTGCGTGCCAGCACCGTCACCGATCCCGCTGAAATCCGCCGCCTGCTGGTCGAACAGGTCACCGGCTCGGTCCGTTGGCGCGAGTCGGTCGAGTTCCTGACCGCTGCGGGCGTCACCGAGTTCTGGGAAATCGGCGCGGGCAAGGCGCTGACCGGGATGATCAAGCGTATCTCGAAGGATGCAGTGGCGCGCAATGTAGGCACGCCAGCCGATATTGCGGCGCTGAAGGCTTAGAGGGCTTGGCCCCAATCCCCGCAGGATACCGGCGGGCACCAAAAATAAGGAATATGTGATGTTTGATCTGACAGGCAAAAATGCTTTGGTCACCGGCGCCTCGGGCGGGATCGGTGGCGCAATCGCCGAGGCGCTGCACGCCGCCGGTGCCACCGTCGCGCTTTCGGGCACCCGCGAAGCACCGTTGAAGGAACTGGCCGAAAAGCTGGGCAGCCGCGCCCATGTCGTCACCGCGAACCTTGGCGATGCCGAGGCGGTCGAGGCGCTGCCGAAAGCCGCAGCCGAGGCGATGGGCAGCGTAGACATCTTGGTGAACAATGCCGGGATCACCCGCGACAACCTGTTCATGCGCATGTCGGACGAGGAATGGGCACAGGTGCTGGACGTGAACCTGACGTCCAGCTTTCGTCTGTGCCGGGGTGTCCTGCGCGGCATGATGAAGGCGCGCTGGGGCCGCATCGTCAATATCACCTCGGTCGTGGGGGCAACGGGCAATCCGGGGCAGGGCAACTACGCCGCGGCCAAGGCCGGTCTGGTCGGCATGTCGAAAAGCCTGGCCTATGAGGTCGCATCGCGCGGCATCACCGTCAATTGCGTGGCCCCCGGCTTTATCGAGACCGCGATGACCGACAAGCTGAACGATGACCAGAAAGGTCGCATTCTGGCGCAGATTCCGGCGGGCCGCATGGGCTCTGCACAAGAAATCGCCGCCTCGGTGCTGTATCTGTCCAGCGCGGAAGCCGGTTATGTGACCGGCGCCACGCTGCACGTCAACGGTGGTATGGCGATGCTGTGATCTTCGGTTTATCCGGTTGCAAGATCACGTTCCCGTGCTATATCCCGCGAATAAGGCTACAGGGGAACCGCCCTGGGCTGTCGTCGGTCATGGCCGGCACATCTTGGGCGGATGCCCGTGAAAATGAGGAAGAGACATGAGCGATATTGCTGATCGCGTGAAGAAAATTGTCGTCGAGCATCTGGGTGTTGACGAAGACAAGGTGACCGAAAGCGCCTCCTTCATCGACGATCTGGGCGCCGACTCTCTGGACACTGTTGAGCTGGTCATGGCTTTCGAAGAAGAATTCGGGATCGAAATCCCGGACGACGCTGCCGAAACCATCCAGACCTTTGGCGACGCGGTGAAGTTCATCCAGGGCGCGGTCTGATCCAAGCCTTCGCATTTTTCGGCGAATGGGGCGGTGCTTTTCCTGACGGAAAGCACCGCCTTTTTCTTTTTGTTTACCGCCTCTTGTGAATGGAACCCTTAGTCCTCAGATGGGTTTTAAGACCGAACCCGAACGAAAAGGAGGACTGTCATGGCAGTCAATCTGCAAGGTCTGACCGACAACGCCCGCAAGACCGCCATCGCCGAACTGAACGCCCGACTGGCCGATGCCGTCGCGCTGTCGGCGGCGATCAAGCAAGCGCATTGGAACGTCAAGGGCCGCAACTTCATCGCGGTGCATGAACTGTTCGATCAGGTCTTTGCCAATCTGCAGGTCCATGTCGATGAGATGGCCGAGCGTGTGCAGCAGCTGGACGGCGTGGCCGTCGGCACGGTCGAAAAGGTCGCCAAGGCCAGCAGCATCAAGGAATATCCGACCGATCTGACCAAGGCCGAAGACCACATCAAGGCATTGTCGGAACGGATGCGCGATTACGGTGCCAAGGTGCGCGAGTCGATCGACTCGACCGATGAGGCGGGCGATGCCGACACGGCCGACCTGTTCACCGCAGCATCGCGCACGGCCGACAAGGATCTGTGGTTCATGGAAAGCCATTTGGAATAACGGCGTTTCACAAAAGCAAAACCGGGGCATTTCGCCCCGGTTTTTCATTTTCAGGCCAGCTTATTTCGGCATCGGGGCGGTGATGCCCTCGACATAGAAATTCATGCCCGACAACTCCTCGTCGGTGGCCTTTTGCCCTTCGGCCAGCCAGTCGCTGCCGTCCTGCTTTTTCAGCGGCCCGGTAAAGGGGTGATGTTCGCCCGATGCGATGGCGGCTTTCAGCGCCTCGGCTTCGGCTTTCACTTCGGCGGGGACGACTTCGGTGATCTCACCGATCACGACCTCGCCATCGCCGATACCGGCCCATGTGCCCTCGGATTTCCAGGTGCCGTCCAGAACCTGACCCACGCGCTTGATGTAATAGGGCGACCAGTCGTCAATGATCGACGCGATGCGCGGCGAGGGCGCAAATGCCGCCATGTCGGATGCCTGACCAAAGCCAAGGGCCCCGGCTTCCTGCGCTTTTGCCAGCGGTGCGGTGGAATCGGTGTGCTGCATGAACACGTCCACGCCTTCGGCGATCAGGGCGGCTGCCGCGTCTGCCTCTTTGGCGGGGTCGAACCAGCTATAGACCCAGACCACCTTCATCTCGACATCCGGGTTCACCTTTTTGGCGTGGATATAGGCCGAGTTGATGCCTTGGATGACCTCGGGGATCGGGAACGAGCCGATATAGCCGATCTTGTTCGATTTGGTCATGCGACCCGCGATGGTGCCGATGACGGCGCGTCCTTCGTAAAAGCGGGCGTCATAGGTCGCGACGTTTTCGGCGCGTTTGTAGCCGGTCGCGTGCTCGAACTTGATGTCGGGGAATTTCTTGGCGACGTTGATCGTGGCGTCCATGAAACCAAAGCTGGTCGCAAAGATCATCTTGTTGCCGGACAGGGCAAGCTGGGTCAGTGCGCGTTCGGCATCTGCGCCTTCGGGGACAGACTCGATGAAGGTGGTTTCGATCTTGTCGCCATATTCCTTTTCCAGCGCCTGACGGGCCAGATCGTGCTGATAGGTCCAGCCGCCATCGCCCACGGGGCCGACATAGATGAAGCCGATCTTCAGCTTCTCGTCCTGGGCAAAGGCGGGCATGGCGGACATGGCCATCAGCGCGGCGGCGCTGCCAAGAAGGGTTCTGCGTTTCATCAAGGTCTCCTCAGGTGGGCGCTATCGCAGCGCATGGAAGGGTTTGCCAAGCGAGCCGGGGGCCGATCCCCCGCCTGAACGGCCGTATTTCTGCCGGGCCGAGATCAGCACCAGCACGATGATCGTCGCCAGATAGGGCGCCATGGTCAGCAACTGCACGGGAACCGCGACGCCTGCCGCCTGCAGACGCAATTGCAGCACCGTGACACCGCCGAAAAGCCATGCCCCGGCCAAGACGCCCCAAGGGTTCCACTGCGCGAATACGACGATGGCCAATGCGATCCAGCCCGCGCCTGCGGTCATGCCCTCGGTCCATTGCAGCACCGTCGCGATCGAGATGTAGGCCCCGCCCATTCCGGCCATTGCGCCGCCAAAGGCGATGGCGGCGATCCGCACTGCCCGGACCGGATAGCCAAGCGCATGGGCGGCGTCGTGGTTTTCGCCGACGGCACGCAGGATCAGGCCGGGGCGCGAACGGTTCAGCCCCCACCAGACCGCCGGAACCATCAGCAGACCCAGCCAGATCATCGGGTTCAGCCCCAGCGGCCCCGCCATCATCGTCGGGGCCTTGACGCCTTCATAGGGTTTGCCGAACATCGCGGTCAGACCCAGCCCGAACAGCGTCAGCGCAAGGCCCGTTGCGACCTGGTTGGACAGCAGGAACTGGGTCAGCGCGGCAAAGATCATCGACAGAACCACCCCTGCGATGGCCGCGGCAGCAAAGCCAAGCGCGGGACTGCCGGTCGCATGTGCGGCGGCGAAACCGGCCAAAGCGCCCCCGATCATCATACCCTCGACGCCCAAATTCAGAACACCCGCGCGTTCGGTGACCAATTCGCCCAATGCTGCGAACAGGATCGGCGTGGCCGCGCCCAGCAGCAGGATGAAAACGGCGATGGGGTCGATCATGCGCGCCTCCGGATGCGGTAGCGGGTCAGGATGTCGAAACCCAGCAGAAAGAACAGCAGCATCCCTTGAAAGACCTGCACGGTCGCGGCGGGCAGTTGCAGCATCATCTGCGCCAATTCGCCCCCGATATAGGTCAGTGCCATCAAAAGGCCCGCAAACAGGATGCCCAAGGGGTGCAAGCGGCCCAGGAAGGCCACGATGATCGCCGTGAAGCCATAGCCCGAGCCGAAGCTTTCGGTGATCTGGCCCGCCGGTCCCGCGACCTCGAACAGGCCCGCGACTCCGGCCAAGGCGCCGGACACGCCAAGGCACAGCGCGACCAGCCGCTGCGGGCGCACGCCGGCAAAGCGCGCGGCGCGGGGCGCGGCGCCTGCGGTGCGGATGTGAAAGCCCAGCACATGGCGCGACATGACGAACCACGTCACGACCAGCGCAATGCCTGCCGCGATGACGCCCCAATGCAAACCGGTATTCGCAATGATTTCAGGGTTCGAGGCGGCGGGATATTGTTGCAGGTTGCGCGAACCGGGAAAATTGAACCCCTCGGGGTTCTTCATTGGCCCGAATGCCATCCATGCCGCGACCTTTTGCGCGACATAGACCAGCATCAGCGAAACAAGGATTTCGGACGCGCCGAACCAGTTGCGCAGCATGGCGGGGATCATGCCCCAAGCGCAGCCGCCAAGCGCACCGGCAAGGATCATGGCAGGGAAAATCCAGAATGCCTCGGTCGGATAGGCGGCCAGTGCCACGGCTGCGCCGCAGATCGCGCCGATGATATACTGGCCCTCGGCGCCGATGTTCCAGATGCCGGCGCGGAAACCCAATGCAAGGCCACTGGCGATCAGGATCAGCGGCCCTGCCTTGACCAGCAGTTGCGGGCGCGAATAGCTGGCGGCAGGCCCGAACAGCGGATCCCAGAAGATCGTGCGGATCGAGGCCACGGGATCAAAGCCAAGTGCCGCGAACAGGATGCCGCCCGTGATCATGGTCGCAAGCACCGCCAGAACCGGCGTGGCCAGCTGCCAGGCAAGCGGTGCGCTGGCGCGGGGTTCAAGCCGGAACATGTGCGACCTCCATCCCATGCGCGCCGCCCAACATCAGGCCGATCTCATCAATGCTCAGCCCCTCGGTCGGGCGGGGGGCGGATAGCCGCCCGTCGTTCAGTGCACAGAAGCGGTCGGACAGTTCCAAAAGCTCATCCAGATCCTGCGAGATGACGATGATCCCCGCGCCCTTTGCGGCAAGGTCCAGAAGCGCCTGACGCACCTGCGCGGCGGCACCGGCATCGACACCCCATGTCGGTTGGTTGACCACCAGCACGCGCGGTTTGCCCAGCACTTCGCGTCCGATGACGAATTTCTGCAGGTTGCCGCCGGACAAAGCGCCCGCCGCCGTTTGCGGGCCGGGCGTGCGCACGTCGAAGGCGGCGATGACGGCCTGCGCAAAGGCTTGCGCGGCGGAATGGTCGATCAGCCCGCCCCGGATCAGCCCCTGACGCGAGCCTGCGGTCAGCAGCGTGTTTTCGGCCAACGAGAATTCGGGCACTGCGGCATGGCCCAGCCGATCCTCGGGCGCGGCCAGCAGGCCCGCCTTGCGCCGCGCCTCGGGCGGGGTGCGCGACAGGTCCACGCCATCCAGCGTGATCGTGCCGGGCCGTGTCGCAATCTCACCAGACAGGGCAGATAGCAGTTCCTCTTGTCCGTTTCCGGCCACGCCGCCGATGCCCAGAATTTCACCAGCGCGCAGGGTCAGGGCAACGTCCTTCAGCGCCATTCCGTCCGAGGCAGTGGCAAGGCCCGCCACGCGCAGCACCTCGGCCCCCGGCTTGCGGCCTGAACGGTCGATGACGCGCATTTCCGCGCCGACCATCATCGCGGCCAGTTCGCGGGCGGTGTGGGCGCGCGGATCGACGGTGTTCACGACGCGCCCGTGGCGCAGGATCGTGGCGCGGTCGCAATGGCTGCGGATTTCGTCCAGCTTGTGGCTGATATACAGGATCGCCGTGCCGCCTGCCGCCAATTGACGCAGGGTGGCAAACAAAATCTCGGCCTCTTGCGGGGTCAGGACGCTGGTGGGTTCGTCCATGATCAGCAGGCGCGGAGACTGCAGCAGGCAGCGCAGGATTTCCACCCGCTGCCGTTCACCTGCCGACAGGCTGGCCACGCGCCGCGCCGGGTTCAACGGCAGGCCATAGCTTTGCGAAAGTTCAGCTATGCGCTGGGACAATTCGCGGGATTTCGGCGGGTTTTCCATTCCCAAAGCAATATTCTCGGCCACGGTCAGCGCGTCGAACAGGCTGAAATGCTGAAACACCATCGCGACGCCCGCCGCGCGTGCCGCACGCGGATCGGCGGGCGCATGGACCGATCCCATCAGCGTCATGTGACCGTCATCGGGTTTGACCAGACCATAGATCATCTTGACCAGTGTGGATTTGCCCGCGCCGTTTTCGCCCAGAAGCGCGTGGATTTCGCCGGGCGCCACCGAAAAGCTGACATCTTCATTGGCGCGCACGCCGGGATAGGTTTTGCCCAGGCTCTCTGCCCGGAAAACGTCAGTCACTCGGCCGCCCCGCTGGATTATTCAGCACTCCTCTTAGCGGATTTCGGCCGATGGGCAATTGCACAGATGGACAGGTCGCGCCTAGATTGGCGCCATGCCTGAAAATTCGCCCCGATTCATTCATCTGCGCACGCATTCCGAACACTCGCTTCTGGAAGGTGCGATTCCGGTCAAGAAACTTGCGGACCTTGCCGCGTCCAACGGGATGCCTGCCGTCGCGCTGACCGACAGCAACGCCCTGTTCGCCGCGCTGGAGTTTTCGGTCAAGGCACAGGACGCAGGCGTCCAGCCAATCGTGGGATGTCAGGTGACGGTGCAGGCCGTAGCCACCACGGGGCCGGTCGTGGTGCTTGCGCAGAATGCGGCGGGCTGGTTGAACCTGATGGCGCTTTCAACCTGCCTGTACCTGCGTGAAGGCAGCGCCTTGCCGCACGTGACCGTGGACGAATTGCTGGCCCATGCCGAAGGGCTGATCTGCCTGACCGGCGGGGCTGGCGGGCCGGTGGGGCAACTGGTCGCGCTGGGGCGTCTGACCGATGCCCGCGATCTGACCCAGCAGCTTGCCGAAGGTTTCCCGACCCGGCTTTACGTCGAATTGCAGCGCCACCGCGACGAATCCGGCAAGCCCATGGCCGCCGAAGCCGCAAGCGAAGGCGGCATGATCGACATCGCCTATGCGCTGGATTTGCCGCTGGTCGCGACGAATGACGTGTATTTCCCGAAGCCGGACCTTTTCGATGCGCATGACGCGCTGATCTGCATCTCGGACCGGGCCTATGTCGATCAGACCGCGCCGCGCCGTCGGCTGACCCCGCAGCATTACTTCAAATCGGCAGCGGAAATGGCGACGCTGTTCGCCGACCTGCCCGAAGCGATCGACAACACGGTCGAGATTGCGAAACGCTGCGCCTTTGCCGTGAAAAAGCACGCCCCGATCCTGCCGCGCTTTGCCGATGATGAGGTCGAGGAGCTGCGCCGTCAGGCGTGGGACGGTCTGCGCGCCCGGCTTGCCATCATCCCCCATGCCGTGCCGCTTGAGGAATATGAGGAGCGGCTGCGGTTCGAACTGGGCATCATCGAACAGATGGGCTTTCCGGGTTATTTCCTGATCGTTGCCGATTTCATCAAATGGGCCAAGGATCAGGGCATCCCGGTCGGTCCAGGCCGGGGGTCGGGCGCGGGCTCGCTTGTGGCCTATGCGCTGACGATCACCGACCTTGATCCGCTGCGCTACAGCCTGCTGTTCGAACGCTTCCTGAACCCGGAACGGGTTTCGATGCCCGACTTCGACATCGACTTTTGCATGGACCGGCGAGAGGAAGTGATCCGCTACGTTCAGGAGAAATATGGCCGCGACAAGGTGGGCCAGATCATCACCTTCGGCGCGTTGCTGTCCAAGGCCGCCGTGCGCGACGTGGGCCGCGTGCTGCAACTGCCATTCGGTCAGGTAGATCGCCTGTCCAAGATGATCCCGGTCGAGGGGGTCAAGCCTGTCAGCGTCACCAAGGCCTTGGCCGACGAACCCCGCCTGCGCGAAGCCGCCAAAGAGGAAGTCGTGGGCCGCCTGCTGGATTATGCCGCCAAGATCGAGGGGCTGCTGCGCAACGCATCGACCCACGCGGCGGGGGTGGTGATCGGGGACAGGCCGCTGCACCATCTGGTGCCTTTGTATCGCGATCCGGCATCGGACATGCCCGCGACCCAGTTCAACATGAAGTGGGTCGAGGCGGCAGGGCTGGTCAAATTCGACTTTCTGGGCCTGAAAACCCTGACGGTGATCCAGAATGCCGTGGATCTGGTCAATGGTGGCGGGCGCCCGCTGCATGTCGCGGCAGATGGGCGCACGCTTTATACGCCCGCCGATGGCGCGGAAAACCAGATCAACGCGATTCCGCTGGACGACAAGCCCAGCTATGACCTGTTCGCCAGCGCCCGCACCGTTGCGGTGTTTCAGGTGGAATCCAGCGGTATGATGGACGCGCTGCGGCGCATGAAACCCACCTGCATCGAGGACATCGTGGCACTGGTGGCATTGTATCGCCCCGGCCCGATGGAGAATATTCCCACCTATTGCGAGGTGAAGAACGGCCTTCGTCCGCTGGAATCGCTGCACCCGACCATCGACCCGATCCTGGCGGAAACGCAGGGCATCATCGTCTATCAGGAACAGGTGATGCAGATCGCGCAGGTCATGGCGGGCTATTCGCTTGGCGGTGCCGACCTGCTGCGCCGCGCGATGGGCAAGAAGATCGCCGAGGAAATGGCCAAGGAACGGCCCAAATTCGTCGAGGGCTGCAAGGCGCAGGGAATCGACGGAAAGAAAGCCGGGGAAGTCTTTGACCTTCTTGAGAAGTTCGCGAATTACGGCTTCAACAAATCGCACGCTGCCGCCTATGCCGTCGTCAGTTACCAGACCGCATGGCTGAAGGCGAACCATCCGGTCGAGTTCATGGCCGCGGTGATGAACTGCGATATTCACCTGACCGACAAGCTGGCTGTCTATAAGCGTGAAGCCGACCGCATGGGGATCGAGACGATTCCGCCCTGCGTCAACCGTTCGATCGCGACGTTCAGCGTCCGCGAAGGCCGCATCCACTATGCCCTTGGCGCGTTGAAGGGCGTGGGGGTCGAGGCGATGAACCTGATCGTGCAGGCGCGTGGCGACCAGCCCTTCAAGAACATGCAGGACTTCGCCCGCCGGGTGGATATGCGCCGGGTGGGCAAGCGTCCGCTTGAGATGCTGGCCCGTGCCGGCGCCTTCGATGTTTTGGAGGAAAGCCGCTCCAAGGTTCTGAAATCTCTTGATGGTTTGGTCGCGTGGTCGCAAGCGGTGCAAGAGGCTGCGGCGTCATCGCAATCCTCGCTTTTCGGGGGGGGTGAGGATCTGCCCCCGCCGCGTGCCGTGACCGCGCCGGTCTGGATGCCCGCCGAAAAACTGGGCGAGGAACATGCCGCGGTGGGCTTTTATCTCTCGGGGCATCCCTTGGACGATTACCTGCCCGCGCTGCGGCGCAAGAACGTGCAGACGCTGGCCGAGGTGACGCAGGCAGCTATGGACGGTGCCCTTGTCGCATCGCTGGCTGGGACCGTGGCCTTCCGGCAGGAAAAGAAATCCGCCCGCGGCACACGCTTTGCCTTCGTAGGTCTGTCCGATCCGACCGGGCTATACGAGGTGACGGTGTTTTCCGATACGCTGGACGCCCACAGGCAGCATCTGGAGCCGGGCGAAAACGTCGTGCTGCAGGTGCAGGTCGAACCGTCCGGCGATCAGGTCAAGCTGCTGGCCCGGTCGGTGACGCCGCTGGAACAAGCAGTGGCGGACGCGGGCGCGAACCGTCTGGCGGTCGAGATCAGCGGGCTGGACGCGGTGCCCGCCATCGCCCAGGCCTTGGCGCGCATCCAGGCCGAAATCAACGCGCCATCCCGCGCGCGCGGCCCGATCTCGCTGCGCCTGAAGGACGGCGACGATCTTGTGGATATCGAGATTACCGAGGACGCCCCCCTGACCACCCCCGCCCGCCAGGCGCTGCGGGTCATTCCGGGGGTGCTGGAGGTGCTGGAGGAGTAGGGGGTGTGGGTGCCTGAAGCAGGCCTTGACGAGACACATGCGAATGTAAGGAAATGCCCGCGCCAATGTCTGGGAATGGCGCGGGTTTATAATTAGGGGCGGATCCTTGGCTGTGTCTGGAAAATTGTTGGATGGTCAGGCGCTGGAATGCCGACTGGCCGAAATGGTCGAGATTGCGCGCGCTGATCCCCGGCGGCGTATCGCGCCCGAGCAAGTCGAGGAATGGGCAGGCGATCTGGCAAACCATCAGTTCTACAACGTGATAGCCCTTATGGTCGCTGAAAAATACGCGGCGGGCGTCCTCAGCTATCAGGTTTGCGACGGAATAATGAATGATTTGTGGTGGGCGTGGCTTGAAAGCCTTGAAAGTCGTGGCCGGGCGGTGCCTGAACCGTTTTATGAGATATTCTCGGCATATGATGCAGGTGAGTACCACAGGAAACGCGACCGCTCCGACAATCCGGTCAAGGAACATACCGATCCGTGGATCGCAGAGATATTATCCAGACCATCGCATCCTATGACGTAAATGGTGATGCATAGACGCGCTTGCTTGAGCATCGTCCTGAATTTCCGCGCGCACCCTGCGAAGCGCCGTCTGAATCAACGCCCCCCGTCAGACGCTGCGGGTAATTAGGGCGGGCAGCGGTGGACGGTTGTCGTCATCTCGAATCGGTCATCGCTTGTTGCGAATGGCAATTGCCGTTCGATAGCTGCTGATTTGCTCAACGGTGAATTTTTTCGGTCCCATATAGCCTTCGATCTCACATCCTGCCGGTCCGTCTACAACCGCATTCGATGCGTCGGTCCATGAGACAGAAATGCGATATGCAGCCTCGCAGCCCACATTCTGATGGCTCAAGCGGCCATCTCGGGCAGCTTCCTCCGTGGCAAAGAAATAGACGAACTGCGAATAGCCTATGCCGCCTTCCCGTTCAAAGCGGGCATACAGGCAGGCCTGTCTCATCGTTACAATAGGTCTTAACCCAAATCCCACTAATAGACAGTATGACAGAAAGGCGGTCATAAATATGGAATGAAAACAGGCCCAGGACGAATGCCAGAAGAACCGATGCGCGGTATTCTCTTCGACTCAAGATGGCCTCACTTTCCCGCGTCTTCGCTATGTATAATAGACGTGACGTCTGATGGCTGAAAAGCTCAGTAACTTACCGCCAATCCAATGAAAAAGCCCCGCATATGCGGGGCTTTTCCAATCTTACGAGCCGGGATCAGTTCCGGTCCTTGTCGACCATTTTGCCCTTGGAAATCCAGGGCATCATGGCGCGCAGCTTCTCGCCGACCTTTTCGATCTCGTGCTCGTCATTGATGCGGCGGGTCGCCTTGAAGAAGGGCTGGCCCACGGCGTTCTCGGTCATGAAGTCGCGCACGAATTTGCCGGTCTGGATGTCCGACAGCACCGCTTTCATGCGGGCCTTGGTTTCCTCATAGGGCAGGATGCGCGGGCCCGAGACATATTCGCCATATTCGGCGGTGTTCGAGATCGAGTAGTTCATGTTAGCGATGCCGCCTTCGTAGATCAGGTCCACGATCAGCTTCACTTCGTGCAGGCATTCGAAATAGGCCATTTCCGGCTCGTAACCGGCTTCGACCAGGGTTTCAAAGCCCATGCGGATCAGTTCGACCAGGCCACCGCACAGAACGGCCTGTTCGCCGAACAGGTCGGTTTCGCATTCCTGACGGAAGTTGGTCTCGATGATGCCCGAACGGCCGCCACCGATGGCTGAGCAATAGCTCAGGCCGATGTCCATGGCCTTGCCGGTCGCATCGTGATGCACGGCCACCAGGCAGGGCACGCCGCCGCCTTTGGTGTATTCGCCGCGAACGGTGTGGCCCGGACCTTTCGGCGCCATCATGATGACGTCCACGCCTTTTTTCGGCTCGATCAGGCCGAAATGCACGTTCAGGCCGTGCGCAAAAGCGATCGCCGCGCCTTCGCGGATATTGTCATGGACGTATTTCTTATAGGTTTCGGCCTGCAGCTCGTCGGGCATGGTGAACATGACCAGATCGGCCCAGGCGGCGGCTTCGGCAATGCCCATGACCTTCAGGCCCTCGGCTTCGGCTTTCTTGGCCGAGGCCGAGCCTTCGCGCAGAGCCACGACCAGGTTCTTGGCGCCCGAGTCGCGCAGGTTCAGCGCATGGGCGTGACCTTGCGAGCCATAGCCCAGCATGGCGATTTTCTTGTCCTTGATCAGGTTCACATCGCAGTCGCGATCATAGTAAACGCGCATTTGGTCTCTCCTCAAATCCGATTGCGGTTTTGTAACAGGGCTGCGCGACCAGTTCTGTGCATTTTTCGCACTTTCAGGCAAATATTCGCGATGTTAATAAGTAATCGCTTATCATAGTGAAAAAATCATGCCTGACGCGACTGACCGGCGCATACTTCGCCAACTTCTGGCCGATCCGCAGATCGGCAATGCCGAACTTGCGCTGCGGGCGGGGGTAACACCCGCCAGCCTGTGGCGCAGGCTTGAGCGGTTGCGCGAAAGCGGCGTCATACGCGCCACGGAGACCCGCATCGACTGGCGTAAGCTGGGCTATGAGGTGCAGGTCAGTCTGCGCTTCACCCTGGACAAGACCGAGCCGCGCGCCTTTGACGATTTCATGACCGCCGCCCGCCGTGTTCCCGAAGTGACGGAGATTCAGACCTTCCTTGGCTCGGTCGATCTGCGACTTTCGGTCATCGCGCGCGACATGGCGCATTGGCAGCAGATCTATCGCGAAAGCATCCTGACCCTGCCGCATGTGTCCGACAGCGACGCGCTCATGCTGGTGTCCACAATCAAAGACGTGCAGGAGCTGCCGCTGTGACCCCCGATGCGACCGATCTTGCCATTCTGCGCCTGTTGGCGGGCGACGCGAACCTGAGCGCCGCCGAGGTGGGCCGAGAGATCGGCCTGACCCAGCCCGCTGCGTGGCGCCGTATCAAGCGGCTCACCGATGCGGGCGTGATCGCCGGGCGGCGCGTGGTGGTCGATGCGGCAGCTTTGGGCTTCGGCGTCACCGTCTTTCTGGGCATCCGCCTTGCCGCAAAAGGCCGCACCAGTCTTGAGGAATTCGAACGCGCGGTGACCGCGATCCCCGAGGTGCAGACCGTCCAGCATGTGCTTGGCCAGTTCGATTACCGCCTGCGCATTCATGCCCGCGACATCGCGGATTTCGAACGCATCCTGCGCCGCCGCATCATGACACTGCCCGGCGTGGGGCAGGTCGAGGCGAACGTGATGCTGTCCGAAGAACGCCGCCCCGGCCCCTTGTGACGCTAAAGCCGTTTTTCCATGAAGACGCGGGGCAGGCCATCTTCGGTGGCCCGGTGCGTCTCGACATAGCCGCGCCGGGTATAGATCGCGAGGTTTTCGACCATGATCTCTTGCGTATAAAGCCGGATGGCGGGCAGGTGGGCCGCGCGTGCGTGGCCTTCGGCGAAGTCCATCAACGCGCGCCCGTAACCCTTGCCCTGCGCGCCGGGACCGACAGCCACGTTGTCCAGCAACATATGATCGGGCTGGTCGATCAGCACGACAAATCCCTGCGGCCCGTCTTCGTCCAGCACCCACGTCCGGGGCAGGCAGGCGGCGTAATCTTCGTTCAGTGGCGCGGGCTCCAACCCGTTGCGGGCGACATAGGGGCGATAGGCGGCCTCGGCGATGGCGCGGATTCCGGGCAGGTCGGCGGGCGTGGCGGGACGGATGATCAAGAAACCCTCACATGCTTGTTGGCTTGCATGTTTGCGTCATACACGCCAAGCAGTCGCGAACAAAATCAAGGTGACCAATGGCCAGTCCGCGCCCTTTCTCACGCTATGAATTCCTGATCGCATGGCGCTATCTGCGTGCCCGCCGGGCCGAGGGCGGGGTCAGCGTGATGACATGGATCAGCCTGATCGGCATCACCCTTGGCGTCATGGCGCTGATTGCCACGCTGGCGGTGCGGGCCGGGTTCCGGGCGGATTTCGTCGATACGATACTGGGCGCGAATGCCCATAGCACCGTCTATTACAGCCCCACCAGCTTTTACAACGAACTGACCGAAGAGACCTACATCTCTCCGGGCAAGGTGCAGGATTACGATGCGGTGACCGCGAAGATCGCGGACATCCCCGGCGTGACCCATGCCTATCCGGCGGTGCGCGGCAAGGTCATGGCGAAACAGGGCGACGCGGCGGGCCTTGGCGATGTCTATGGCATCACGCTGGACGCACTGAAATCCATGCCGGGGATCGTGAATCCCGACACCTCGATGGGCGATCTGGCGAATTTCGACAAAGGCATCGCCCTGGGGATCGGCCTTGCGCGCGAACTGGGCGTGGGCGTCGGCGACAAGGTGCAGCTTGTGGCGCCGGACGGGGCCAAGACCGCCTTCGGCACCAATCCCCGGATCGAGACCTATGAGGTCACCTATATCTTTTCGGCCGGGCGCTATGACATCGATCAAGCCCGCATCTTCATGCCCTTCGCCGAGGCGCAGAACTATTTCAACCGCGACGGCGTCGCCGATGAGATTCAGGTCTATGTCGATGACCCCGAGCGGATCGATCGCTGGACGCCCCAGTTGATGGCGGCGGCGGGCGAGGGGGCGCAGATCTGGACATGGCGCGACGCCTCGGGGTCGTTCCTTGCGGCGCTGGATATGGAGGATGACGTCATGTTCATCATCCTGTCGATCCTTGTGCTGATCGCGTCGATGAACATCACTTCCGGGCTTATCATGCTGGTCAAGAACAAGGGACGCGACATCGGCATCCTGCGCACGATGGGCCTGACCGAGGGCGCGATCCTGCGGGTCTTTTTCCTGTGCGGTGCTTTTACGGGCGTCTTGGGCACGATTGCCGGGGTGGTGCTGGGCGTGGCGCTGTCGCTGAATGTCGATCACATCATGGCCGGCCTGAATGCGCTGACCGGCGGCAATGCCTGGCAGCCCGAGGTGCGCGGCATCTATCAACTGACCGCCGATCTGCGGGCATGGGACATTTTCCGTGCGGTGGCGCTGTCCCTGGCGCTGTCCTTTATCGTCACGATCTTTCCCGCGCGTCGCGCGGCCCGCATGAACCCCGTTGAGGCGCTGCGCTATGAGTGATGTCCTGCTGCTGGAAGCGATCTCCAAGACCTATGGCAAGGGCGGCCCTGCGCCTGTCCCGGTGCTGTCGGACCTGTCGCTGCGCGTGGGCCGTGGCGAGGTGGTGGCACTGGTCGCGCCTTCGGGGGCGGGCAAATCGACGCTGCTCCATATCGCGGGGCTGCTGGACACGCCCGATACCGGCCGCGTGCTGCTGGACGGACAAGACATGACCGGCCAGTCCGACAAGGCCCGGACCGAGGCGCGGCGCGAGGCGCTTGGCTTTGTCTATCAGTTCCATCACCTGCTGCCCGAATTCTCGGCCATCGAAAACATCGTGCTGCCGCAGCTTGCGAATGGCGTTGCGGGTAACGCCGCCCATGCCCGCGCCCGCGACCTGCTGGAACGGGTGGGACTAAGCCACCGCGCCGAACACCGCCCGGCCCAGCTTTCGGGCGGGGAACAGCAGCGCGTGGCGTTCTGCCGCGCCTTGGCGAATGGGCCGAAGCTGCTGCTGGCGGATGAACCGACGGGGAACCTTGATCCGGCGACCTCGGACCGGGTGTTCGACGTTCTCATGGGGCTGGTGCGCGATACGGGCCTTGCGGCGCTGATTGCAACGCATAACCCGGAACTGGCGGCACGGATGGACCGGGTGATCCAACTGGACGTGCGGCAGGGCTGACGGGGCAATTGCGCCGCTTCTGCCGCATACCTGATCTTTGGTTCGTGAAGCATTTCACGTGATTAACCGATCTTCATCCTGGGTTGCGCCCCGAATTTGACAACCGACCGGCAGATGCGCATCCTCCTGTCCTTGGGAGTTCGGAGGGGCGGATTGTCGGAAAAGGGAACGCTGGCACTGGCGATCATCGCGGATGATCTGACCGGGGCGCTGGATGCGGCCGCGCCCTTTGCCGGGCGTGGCCTTGACGTGGCCTTTGCACTGGGGGCCGAACATCTGCCTGCGGCACTGGCCCTGCGACCGGACATCATCGCCGTCACCACCGCCGGTCGCGAGATTTCGGCGGATGCTGCGGCGGGCCGGATGCGCCGGGTGGTCGATGCTTTGCCGCCGGTCCGTATCTTCAAGAAGATCGACTCGCGGCTGAAAGGAAACATCGCAGCAGAAATTTCCGTGCTGGATTTCAACAGCGCGCTGATGGCTCCGGCCATTCCCGAATTCGGGCGCGTGGTGCGCGATGGGCATGTGCAGGGCTTCGGCGTCGATATTCCAATCCCGGTTGTGGCATGTCTGGGACCGAACGCGACCCGCAGCACAATCCCCGATGTGGCCAGCGTGGCCCAGATGCAGGCGGTCCTTGCGGCATCGCAAGATGATCTGCTGATTGGCGCACGCGGGCTGGCCGATGCGCTGGCCCGGCATTTAACGCGGCGGGATATGGTGCCGCGCGTCGCGCTGCCGGGGCCGCGTGGGCTGTTCCTTGTCGGATCAACGGATCCGATCACGTTGGATCAGGTCGCGGACCTGCGCAGCCGCCCCGGTATCGCGCATGTCGCCGCACCGAATGGCGCGGCAGGGCAATTGCCCGATGCTTTTCGGATAATCCTGCAGGCCTTGCCCGGCGATGTGCCCACAAGCGGGGATGTCGTTGCGGCGAACCTTGCGCGCGCCGCCGCGCCGCTTTTGCGTCCGGGCTTTGGCACGGTATTGCTGACGGGCGGGGCCAGCGCTGAGGCAGTGATCCGCTATCTGGGGATCGGCATTCTTCGTCTGCGGGGCGAATGTCTGCCCGGACTGGTCGTCGCTGAAGCAGAGGGGCTGACATTCGTCACGAAATCCGGCGGCTTTGGTGAACGGGAATGCCTGGCGCATGTCGCGGCCATGATCGGGGAATCAGCCTGCGCCCTGAAATGATCATGCTGTCAAAAGAATTGCCGACAACCATTCTGACCGCATCTTGCATGTGATCAAAGGCGCTTTGCTCCAATGATTGATGCGATTCACGTCCGTGCGGATTTTCCGAAGTTTGGGCAGGCGCAGGGCGATGTCTGCGCGATGCTCATACCCTTTTTCTGCCGGCGACCAGCTTGCGGGCATAAGCGATGGCTTCGTGCAGGTTGTTGTGGTTGGCGATGCCCTTGCCCGCGATGTCGAATGCCGTGCCGTGATCGACCGAGGTGCGGTCAATGGGCAGTTCGACCGAGACGTTCACCGCCGTGTCAAAGGCCACCAGCTTGATCGGGATATGCCCCTGATCGTGATATTGCGCGACCACCAGATCGAAAGCCCCGCAATAGGCACGGTGGAACACCGTATCCGCCGAGATGGGGCCATGGGCGTCGATGCCTTCGGCGCGGGCGGCGGCGACGGCGGGGGCAATCCGGGCGTCATCCTCGGTTCCGAACAACCCGTTTTCACCGCAATGCGGGTTGATGCCCGCCACCGCGATACGTGGTTTGGCGATGCCGATACGTTGCAGATGGGCATGACCGGCACGGATCGTCGCCAGCACACGCTTGGTCGTGGCGCGCTGGATTGCCTCGTTCAGGGAAACATGGGTCGAGACATGGATGACCTTCAACC
Source organism: Paracoccus laeviglucosivorans (assembly GCF_900182695.1). Lineage (GTDB taxonomy): Bacteria > Pseudomonadota > Alphaproteobacteria > Rhodobacterales > Rhodobacteraceae > Paracoccus > Paracoccus laeviglucosivorans. The sequence goes on along the minus strand of NZ_FXTK01000004.1, from coordinate 85,358 downwards.
GTTCCGAAGCCAGCAGCATATAGGCGGCCTGCGCGCCGGTCAGGCTGCGCAGCATCCCGGTATGTCCGTCATAGTGATGACCTGCGGCGTTCAACGCCTCTTTGTTGATGGGGGCGGTGACGATGCAGCCGATCTTGCCCGCTTCGGCATCGCGCACCGCTTTTTCGATGAAACGAAAGGCCGCGTCGCCCGCGATCGGGGAAAGCTGGCCCCATGGCAGGGGGGCGCCGTCGATGTGCAGGTCAACGACGCGGCCCTCAAGGTCCACATCCGCACCGACAGCGGTCTTGGCTGCCTCAAGCGTGGCGCGGTTGCCATAGATCATGGTGCGGTCGCGATCGGCAGGGGACATTTCGCGCAGCGCCTTGACGCTGATTTCGGGCCCGACACCCGCCGGGTCGCCCATGGTGATGCCGATGATGTCGCTCATGTCAGTTTCCTTGGCTTGTCGGGTCCGCCGCGCGTCATGTGCAAGCTGCCATCCGGGCCACGCAGATGCCATAGGCAAGACGGCTGCTTTGCGGCCATCACGTGAATCGTTCAGGTTCAGCCAAGCGCCTATGTCAGACACGCGATCCGACGCGACCACCTTTGGTCAACTGTCCATAACGCGAGGCAAGAGGGCAGGTGATGCTGCTGTTCCGCCGGTCACCCACATGACCAAAACCGGCCAGATGAAACCTCAGCACGGTTAGAAACGATGGAAGAAAACGGGGATCGTCGTCCCCCGTTATACGTCCAGTTCGGCGGCATCGGCGAAGCGGGCGTTTTCCTGAATGAACTGAAAGCGCAGCTCGGGCTTCTTGCCCATCAGCCGCTCGACCAGATCGCCGGTTTCGCCGCCCTCATCCTCATCGATCGAGACGCGGATCAGCTTGCGCGTCAGAGGATTCATCGTGGTGTCCTTCAGGTCTTTGGCATCCATTTCGCCCAGACCCTTGAACCGCTGCACGTCGATCTTGCCCTTGCCCCCCAGACCCTTGGCAAGCATGAATTCCTTTTCTGCATCATCGGCGACATAGATGCGATGCGCGCCTTGGGTCAGGCGATACAAAGGCGGGCAGGCCAGATACAGATGCCCCTTGTCGATCAGCGGGCGCATCTGGGTAAAGAAAAACGTCATCAGCAGTGATGCGATATGCGCGCCGTCCACATCGGCGTCGGTCATGATGATGATCTTGTCGTAACGCAGGTCATCGACGTTGAAACGCGACCCCATGCCGACGCCAAGCGCTTGGCAAAGATCGTTGATTTCCTGGTTCTGACCCAATTTGGACGACGCCGCCCCCAACACGTTCAGGATCTTGCCACGCAGGGGCAGCAGCGCCTGCTTGTTTCTTTCGCGCGCCATCTTGGCCGAACCACCTGCCGAGTCGCCCTCGACGATGAAAAGCTCGGTCCCTTCGCGGTTGGTGGCCGAACAATCGACCAGCTTGCCGGGCAGGCGCAGCTTTTTCGTGGCGGTCTTGCGGGCGGTTTCCTTTTCCTGCCTGCGGCGCAGCCGTTCCTCGGCGCGCAGGACAAGGAAATCAAGGATCGCGCCCGCCGACTTGGTATCCGCTGCCAGCCAGTTGTCGAAATGGTCGCGCACGGCGCCTTCGACCAGGCGCGCGGCCTCGACCGTGGCAAGGCGGTCCTTGGTCTGACCGACGAATTCCGGTTCGCGGATAAAGCAACTGACCAGCGCACAGCCGCCGGTCACCAGATCGTCGCGCGTGATCTGCGCAGCTTTCTTGTTGTTGATCAGCTCGCCATAGCCGCGGATGCCCTTGAGGATCGCGGCCCAGAAGCCTGCTTCATGTGTGCCGCCTTCGGGGGTGGGCACGGTGTTGCAATAGGACTGGATGAAACCGTCACGCGACGGCGTCCAGTTGATCGCCCAATCGACCTTGCCCGGAACGTTGAACTTCTCCTTGAAATCCACATTGCCGGCAAAGGGGCGGTCGGCATAGGTGCTGGAATTGCCCAAGGTCTCGGTCAGGTAATCGGCCAGACCGCCGGGGAAATGAAATACCGCCTCGACCGGCGTTTCGCCGTCATCGATTTCCGATTTCCAGCGGATTTCCACGCCCGAGAACAGATAGGCCTTGGACTTGACCATCTTGATCAGCCGTGCCGGCTTGAAGCGGTGATGGCCGAAGATGTCTTCGTCGGCATGGAAGGTGACGGTGGTGCCGCGCCGGTTCGGGGCCGCGCCGATCTTGACGACCGGGCCAAGCGGCACCCCGCGCGAGAAACGCTGTTCGAACAATTCCTTGCTGCGCGCCACCTGCACGATCATCGTGTCCGACAGCGCATTCACGACCGATGCGCCGACGCCGTGCAAGCCGCCCGAGGTCTGGTAGGCATCGCCCGAGAACTTGCCGCCCGCATGTAGCGTGCAAAGGATCACCTCCAGCGCGGATTTGCCGGGGAATTTCGGGTGCGGGTCGATCGGAATGCCGCGCCCGTTGTCACGGATGACGACCGAATAATCGGCCATCAGCTCGACCTCGATGCGGTTGGCATGGCCCGCCACCGCTTCGTCCATCGAGTTGTCCAGAATTTCGGCGACAAGGTGATGCAGGGCGCGTTCGTCGGTGCCACCGATATACATACCGGGGCGCTTGCGGACGGGCTCCAACCCCTCCAGCACCTCGATCGAGGCCGCCGAATAGCTTTCGGTCGCGGTATCCGTGACGGGGAAAAGATCGTCGGCCATGCTCTGCTCGTCTTGTTCTTCTGATCCGGCGTTATCTCATGCCGGGGCAGGCCGGGGCAAGGGGAAGCGTTCGCACCCACGCCCGGCACTATGGATTGTGGCTTATTCCGGCTCGGCCAGACGCTCTTGCCACATTTTTGCGAATGCCGGGCGGGACTGGCAGCGTTCCAGCCACGCGCGGATGGCGGGGAATTGCGACATCAGTTCGTGATGCCCCTGCGCATAGCGGATGATTTCCGCCACGTTTATATCGGCCACGGTAAAGCGGTCGCCGACCATGTGGCTGTGCTGCGCCAGATGCTGGTCGATGACGCGCAGCGGCCGGATCAGGCGTTCGGCGGCGTTGGCGACCTGTGCCTGAACCTCGCCGGGTTGGGCCTGACCGGGCTTGTGCAGATACAGAACCTGCAGCGCGTCGGGTTCGATCGCGGTCGCGGCATATAGCGACCATTGCTGCATCAGCGCGTCTTCGGCGGCATTTTCCGGGGCCATCACGCCACCATGCTGGCGCGCGATATGCAGGTTGCAGGCCAGCGATTCCGTCAGCACAAGATCGCCGTCACGGATGACGGGGATCGCACCAGCAGGCGACAGCGCCAGAAACTCAGGCGAGCGTGTGTTCGGGGGCGCGTCGGGCGCGTCGGGATCGGGCAGGCGATAGGCTTGGATCACCGGGATCTGACGAAAGGGCAGGTCCAGCTCATGGCAAAGCCAAACAATGCGCGAGGCGCGCGAGCGAGTGACGCCGTGGATTTCAAGCATGATATTTCCCTAAAGCATTTCAGCAAGATAGCGCATCATATTTTCGCCCATGACCTTGGCGATCTGATCGTCGGACAGGCCCGCATCCATCAGTGCCTGCGTCAGCGACGACAGATGCGCCGCATCGAAGGGCGCATCGACCGAGCCGTCGTAATCCGAACCCAATGAGACGTGATCTTCCCCCACCAGAACAATCGCCGCCTGAATGGATTTCGCGATGTCAGCCGGGGTCGATCCGCAGTTCACATCGCTCCAATAGCCGATGCCGATCACGCCGCCCTTGGCCGCAATCGCCTTGACCAGATCGTCGCTTAGGTTGCGCGGGCTGGCGCATTGGCCGTGAATGCCGGTATGCGACAGGATCGGCCGCGTGCCGGGCATGGCCAGAACGTCGCGCACCATCTGCGGGCTGGCATGGGCCAGATCGATGATCATGCGGCGTTCCTGCATTTCGCGCACCACCTGCTGCCCGAATTCGCTAAGACCGGATGCCGTGCCGCCTTCGCCGTGCAGGCTGCCGCCCAATTCATTGTCAAAGAAATGCGTCAGCCCAATCAGGCGAAAGCCCGCGCCATATAGCACGCGCAGATTGGCCAGATCGCCCTCTAGGGGGTGGCCGCCTTCGGATCCAAGGATCGCGCCAACGGTTTTCGCGCCGCTGCGCCGGGCATCCAGCAATTCCTGCAAATCCTGGGCCGAGCGGATGATGCGCAACTGATCCGGCGCACGTTCGGCGGCGCGCTCAAGGGCTGCGGCCTGCACCAGCGCGCGTTCCTTGAGGCTGAACCAACTGGGGATCGGGCGAAGCTGGCCGATGAACAGCGGGGTGATGTTGTCCGGCGCCTCGGTCGAATTGTGGCTGTAATTCTGGCCGCGCGGGCTTTTCGTGACGGTGGTGAAGACCTGCACGGCCACATTGCCTTCGATCAGGCGCGGAATGTCGGTATGGCCGCGATCGACGCGCTTGAGCAGGTTGCGGTCCCACAGCAGCGCGTCGGAATGCCAGTCGCCGATCACCAGACGGTCGTGCAATGCCTGCGCTTCGGGGGTGACGGGCCAGCCCTCGGCGGGTCCGGTCATGTGGTTCAGACGCCGTTCCATGAAGGCGGGACCAAAGATCGCCACGATGGCGGCAGCCAGAATTGCCAATGTCAGGATCATCAGAAACAACCGTCGCAGAAACCGCATCCCGTCCCCCATGCTTTGCGCCGCAGGTTAGGCCAGTTCACCGCCCCGAGCGATGGGTTTTTGATGCAAATTCAACCGAAGAATGTGCTGAGGCCCGATCCTGCCGCCGTGATACAGCGCGCCTTCGTCATAAAAGCCGCCAGAAAGATAGATCGCGCGGGCGGCAGGGTTCACCACATTGACGGTCAGCACACAGGTCGGCGCGTCATAGCGCGCCGCCAGATAGGGGCGCAGGGCCGACATTGCCGCCTTGCCCGTGCCGCGCCCTTGTTCTGCCTGATCGATCATCATGCCGCGCAATCCGACCTCATCGGGGGTGGCAAAACCGTAGCGACTGGCAAAGGCAGGGTCGATCTTGAAGAAACCGACCACGCGATCGTCGCGCAGGACGATGTGGAAATCGCATTCCGGCTCATCCAGCGCGAAGTGATAGGGGATCGAGCCGCAGAACTGCTCTTGCTCGGGCGCGACCGAGATATGCGCCACCCGGTCGATTTCGTGGCGACCAAGCGGCGCAAGTGCGATCATGCCTCCATCGCCTCAAGCTCGTCGATCAGCTTTTCGATCATCGACAGGCCCTTGTCCCAGAATGCCGGGTCCGAGGCGTCAAGGCCAAAGGGTGCCAGCAATTCCTTGTGATGCTGCGAACCACCAGCCGAGAGGAGCGCGAAATACTTGTCCTGAAAATCGGGCAAACCGTCTTCATAGGCCGCGTAAAGCGCGTTCACCAACCCGTCGCCAAACGCATAGGCATAGACGTAGAAGGGCGAGTGGATGAAATGCGGGATATAAGTCCAGAAGGTCTCATAGCCCGGCATGAATTCGAACGCATCGCCAAGGCTTTCGCCCTGCACCGACATCCATAGCGCGTTGATGTCGTCGGGTGTCAGCTCACCCTGCGCACGGGCGGCGTGCAGCTTGCATTCAAAGTCGTAGAACGCGATCTGGCGCACCACCGTGTTGATCATGTCCTCGACCTTGCCGGCGATCAGCGCCTTGCGCTGCACGGGGTCCGAGGTCTTGGCCAGCAGCGCGCGGAAGGTCAGCATCTCGCCAAAGACGCTTGCCGTCTCGGCCAGCGTCAGCGGGGTCGAGGCCAGCAATTCCCCCTGTGCCGCTGCCAGACGCTGGTGGACGCCGTGGCCCAGTTCATGCGCCAGCGTCATCACGTCGCGCGGTTTGCCCAGATAGTTCAGCAGCACATAGGGATGGACGGTGGTGACGGTCGGATGGGCGAATGCGCCCGGAGCCTTGCCAGCTTTCACGCCAGCGTCGATCCAACCCTTGTCAAAGAACGGCTGCGCCAGTTCCGCCAGCTTGGGTGAGAACCCGGCATAGGCGTCCAGCACGGTCGCCTGCGCCTCGGGCCACGCGATCAGGCGCTGATCCTCGGTCGGCAGGGGGGCGTTGCGGTCCCAGACCTGCAGCTTGTCCAGACCCATCCACTTGGCCTTGAGCCGATAATAGCGATGGGACAGGCGCGGATAGGCGGCGGTGACGGCATTGCGCAGCGCCTCGACGACCTCGGGCTCGACATGGTTCGACAGGTGCCGCGCCGTCTGGGGCGTGGGCATTTTGCGCCATTTGTCCTCGATGGCCTTTTCCTTGGCCAGCGTGTTGGTGATGCGGGCAAACAGCTTGATGTTCTTGCCGAAGGTTTCGGCCAGCGCCTTGGCACCTGCCTCGCGCTTGCTTCGGTCATGATCCGACAGCAGGTTCAGCGTACCTTCGATGCCCGTCTCCTCGCCGTCGATGTCAAAGGTCAGACCGGCGGTGGTTTCGTCAAACAGTCGGTTCCACGCAGCGGCACCGACGACCGAATTGTCATGCAGGAAACGCTCAAGCTCATCGGAAAGCTGATAGGGGCGCAGGGCACGCATCCGGTCGAACACGGGTTTGTAGCGTGCCGGGCCAGCTTCGGCGCTGAACACCTCGGCGTAGCGGGCATCGGGAATGCGGTTGAATTCAAGGCTGAAGAACACAAGCTTGGTCGTGTCCTCGGTGATCTTGTCCTGCAGATCGCCCATGAACTTGGCGCGCGCGGCATCGGTGGTGTTCTGGTAATAGCGCAGCCCCGCATAGGACATGATGCGACCGGCCAGAATGTCGATTTCCTGATAACGTTCGATGCATTCCAGCATCTTGCTGGCTTCCAGCGCGGCCAGACGGCCTTCGTAATCGCGCGCGAACTGGGTGCAAGCCTTGCCTAGCGTAGCAAGGTCGGCCGCCAGATCGGGTGCGTCAGGGGCGGCGTAAAGGTCTGTCAGATCCCATTCGGGCAGATCGCCCAGATCGACGGCGGGCTTGCTGGCGGGCAGTGCGGAGTTGTCGTCGCGCAGGATTTCGCGGCGGTTCAAAAGGCGATTCGCGGGGGAGGTCGTCATGGTCATTCCTTTCGGTTGAGCCAGATTTGACCGTTTGGTCCGCGGGCTGCAACCCCATCAGGCCGGTTGGCTGTCGCGGAAATGGGCAACCGCGGCTTCAAGAAAAGCCTGACGGATGACGTCGCGTTCCATCATCGGTTCGTGTCGGCTGTCGGGAAGTTCCAGCAGGCGCGCGCCGGGCCATGCCGCGACACGGTGCCGGATGGCCTGCGGCGAGACGATCTTTTCCTGCCCGCCAAGCGCCACCAGCATGGGCAGGGGCGGCGACACGGCTTCGGCCAGACGGTCGCATTCCGCCAGTGCCGCGCGCAGCCAATGGTTGGTGACGCCGCCGATGCAGTTTTCCGGCCATGTCGCGGCCTCGGCCACCATCCTGCCCCAGCGCGGCCCGTCCGAAGTCAGCATGTTTTCCGCAAAGCTCATCTTCAGGACAAAGGGGTCGTAACCACCCGATCCGATGGCCGGGATGTCGCCGCGCCCGATTGCGCCCGCGCCTGCCGACAACCCGCGCGCCAGCCGCAGCACCATGGGCGACAGCTTCAGCCCCCACATCGGTGCCGAGAATACGGCGGTTTCGACCGGAAGACCGTCTAGCACCGCCGCAAGCCCGATGGCCCCGCCCATCGAATGGGCCAGCAGGTGCCAGGGCCGCGGCAGGTCCAGTTCCTGCGCTGCGACGACCAGCTCGATCACGTCAAGCTGGTAATCGGCAAAGCGCCCGACATGGCCGGGGCGGCGGTCGGGCAGCAGGCGGTCCGACATCCCCTGTCCGCGCCAGTCCATGGCGATCACATGAAAGCCCGCCGCGTTCAGGTCATCGGCGACAAGGCGATATTTCTCGATATATTCGGTGCGGCCGGGGAACAGCAGGACCGTGCCCGCAATTTCCGCCGCGCCGCTTGCCCAATGGGCGGCGCGCAGTTTCACGCCATCCTCGGCCTGCAGCCAAAAGGTGCGGGCCGAGGGCGGGGCATCACCCGGCAGCGTGTTGAACGGCGCGGGCGTCATGCCCGTTATCCCAGGATCGAACCCAGCTTCATGGCCGTGCCCATCGAGCCATCGACCTTGAGCTTGCCGGTCATGAACGCGGTGGTCGGGTTCACATCGCCCGACAGCAGCCCTTCGAAGGTTTCGCGGCTGGCGGTCAGGGTCACGTCCGCTTCGTCATCGGCAGCGCGCGCGCCGTTGACGTCGATATAGACGGCGCCTTCGCCTTCGATGACGAATTTGGCGGTGCCGTCAAAGCCCTTGGCTTTCGGGTCCAGCGCGGCCACGGCGGCGTCAACCACTTTGCTCATCTGAATTCTCCCCTGACTGTGTCTGGAAATGGGTTGGGTGGACAGTTACATAGTGCTTATGCGTTGGCCAGTCCCCCATTTCCACATTGCCGTAGCGGCAGGGTTATTCCTGGGGCCGATGACGCAGGTGTTATCCCCCGCTATCGCTGCTGCGCAGGAAATTCCGCCTGTTCCCAACGTGCTAAACGTGCAGGACAATGCGGCGCCCGAAGCTGCCCCTCCACCCGAGGGCGAAGCTGCCCCTGATGATTCGCCCGCCGTGCCGCTGGATGATCCGGTAACGACGCCCACTGAGCCGTCCGAGCCGACGGCGCAGGCCCGCCTGCGCGAGCGTGAGGATCTGGACGGCCTGTTCGCCGAACTGGCCCAGCCCGAAGGCGAAAGCTGGTCGCGCGCCGAAACCGATATTCTGCGGATATGGTCGCGTTCGGGCTCTGCCGCGATGGACATGCTTTACAAACGCGGCGAAGCGGCGCTGGACGCGGGCGATACCGGCAGTGCGATCGGCCATCTGACGGCGTTGACCGATCACGCCCCGGATTTTGCGGGCGGCTGGTATCTGCGCGGCGTGGCTTTTTATCTGGAAGGCGATTTCGGCCCTGCAATCGCCGATATGGCCGAAACCCTGAAGCTTGAGCCGCGCCATTTCGGCGCCTTGACCCAGCTGGGCGTCATGTTCGAAGAACTGGGCGACGACAAACGTGCGATGGATGCCTATCGCGCCAGCCTTAAGATCCACCCCCATCAGCAGGATGCGGCGGATGCCGTGACACGGCTGCAAGAAAAGAACGAAGGCACGGACGCCTGAAATGCAGGACAGATCAAGGGTTACGGCCGTCCTCGGCCCGACCAATACTGGCAAGACGCATTACGCGATCGAACGGATGCTGGCGCATCGCACCGGGGTCATCGGCCTGCCGCTGCGCCTGCTGGCGCGCGAGGTCTATGACCGCATCGTCAAGGCGCGCGGCCCCAGCGTCGTGGCCTTGGTCACGGGCGAAGAACGCATCATTCCCGACCGTGTGCAATATTGGGTCGCCACCACCGAAGCCATGCCCGAGGTCGGCGCGGATTTCGTCGCCATCGACGAAATCCAGCTTTGCGCCGATCCCGAACGCGGCCACGTCTTTACCGACCGCCTGCTGCATTCACGCGGCCTGCACGAGACGCTGTTTCTGGGCAGCGACACGATGCGCCCGGCCATCGCCGCGCTGGTGCCCGGCGTGCAATTCATGCGCCGCGAGCGGTTTTCCACGCTGTCCTGGGCGGGATCAAAGAAAATCAGCCGGATGCCGCCGCGTTCGGCCATCGTCAGCTTCTCGGTCGATGAGGTTTATGCCACCGCGGAACTGATCCGGCGGCAAAAGGGCGGCTGCGCCGTGGTCATGGGCGCACTGTCGCCGCGCACACGCAATGCGCAGGTCGCCATGTATCAGGCCGGAGAGGTGGATTATCTGGTCGCGACCGACGCCATCGGCATGGGCTTGAACCTTGATATTCGCCACGTCGCCTTTTCGGGGACGGAAAAATTCGACGGTCGCCGCTATCGTCCGCTGTTCCCGCATGAACTGGGCCAGATCGCCGGACGGGCAGGTCGGCACACCGAGCCGGGCACCTTCGGCGTCACCGGTGATGCCAGCCCCTTGGACGAGGGGCTGATCGAGGCGATCGAGAACCACCGCTTCCAGCCGATTTCCCGGCTGATGTGGCGCAATGCCAATCTGGAATACGGCACGGTGGATCGGTTGATCCAAAGCCTTGAGACCTCGCCCGAAAGCGAATGGCTGTCGCGTGGTCGCGAAGCGGATGATCTGCGCGCGCTGAAAGCGCTGGTCTCGATGCCCGAGATTCGGGACCGCGTGACCCACCCCAAGGATGTGCGGCTGCTTTGGGATGTGTGCCGGATTCCCGATTTCCGCTCGATCTCGCCTGCCGAACACTCGACGCTGCTGGCGCGCATCTATGGTTTCCTGCAAGATGGCTGTGTTCCGGGCGACTGGTTGGCGGGTCAGATCCAGCGGATCGACAAAGTGCAGGGCGATATCGACACTTTGTCGAAACGTTTGGCATATATACGCACTTGGACCTATGTGGCGCAGCGCACGGGTTGGGTTTCGGACGAAAGCCATTGGCGGGCAGAGACGCGCGCTGTAGAAGATCGCTTGTCGGATGCGCTGCATGCCGCATTGACGCAAAGATTCGTGGACCGGCGCACTTCTGTGCTTCTGCGCCGGCTCAAACAGAAGGAGAGCCTTTTGGCCGAGGTGAACGACAAGGGTGAAGTGACGGTCGAAGGCGAATTCGCCGGCCGTCTGGAGGGATTCCGCTTCCGCGCCGATCCGAATGCGACCGGGGACGAGGCGCGTATGCTGTCTCGCGCCGCCTACGAGGCGCTGAAACCCGAATTCCATCTGCGGGCCGACAGGTTCTATAACGCGCCTGATACCGAGCTGGACTTTACCGAGCAGGGCGGCCTGATGTGGGGCAGCTCGGCCGTGGGCAAGCTGGTGAAAGGCGCCGAGGCGCTGAAACCCGGCGTCGAGCCTTTCGTTGACGAAGAGGCAGGGCCGGACATCGCCGAAAAAGTGCGCCGCCGCCTGCAACACTTCATTGATCGTAAGGTTGCGACCGCATTCGAACCGCTGCTGGCGCTGAAGAACGACGAAACGCTGACGGGTCTGGCCCGCGGCTTCGCATTCCGTCTGGTCGAGGCGCTTGGCGTCATCCCCCGCGAAGGCGTGGCGAATGAGGTCAAGGAACTGGATCAGGATTCGCGCGGATTGCTGCGCAAGCATGGCGTTCGTTTCGGTCAGTTCACCATCTTCCAGCCCGCGCTGCTGAAGCCCGCGCCGACCCGGCTGCGGCTGGTGCTGTGGGGTCTGGATCAGGGTCTGGGCGAATTCCCGGAAAGCCCGCCGCCGGGTCTGGTGACGATTCCAAATCTGCCCGACGTGCCGAAAGGCTATTACACTCTGTCGGGCTATCACCCGGCGGGCGACCGCGCGATTCGCATCGACATGCTGGAACGTCTTGCCGACATGCTGCGCGGTCAGGACAGCCGCGCGGGCTTTGAGGCGACGCCGGACATGCTGTCGATCACCGGCATGACGCTGGAGCAGTTCTCGGGCCTGATGGAAGGTCTGGGCTATCGTGCCGAAAAGGCCGAGCGTCCGAAGGCGCGCGCCGAAGCGGTCGCTGCACCCGCACCCGCTGCCGAGGCTGGCGATGGTGAACACCCGCTGACCGAGGAAGAAAGCGTTCTGGCCGCCGAAACGCGCGCCAAATGGGAAGCCGAGCAAGCGGCCCGCAAGGCCGCCGAAGCCGAGGAAGGCGCTGCCCCCGAAGCCGAGGGCGAAGAATCTGCCCCCGAGGTTGAGGTGTTCTATACCTTCACCTGGGCACCGCGTCCGCGTGGCAACCGCCGTCCCGAACGTGGCGGCGATCAGCAGCGTGGCGAACGCAGCGGTGGTGGCGAACGTGCCGAACGCGGCCCGCGTCCGCAGGGCGAACGTGGCCCGCGCCGCGATCGCGATGCGCAAGGCGGGCAGCCTCAGGGCGAAGGCAAGCCGCGTTTCGAAGGCAAGCGTCGTGACGAAAACCGTGGCGAACGCGGCGAGCGTCAGGAACGCGGGCCGAAAGGCAAGCCGCGCCATGATGGCAAGGGTAAACCGCGCCACGAAAGCCCCAAAAGCTTCGAGGCACGTCCGCCCCGCGCAGAAAAGCCGATGGACCCGGATAGTCCCTTCGCAATTCTCGCCTCGCTCAAGAACAAGTCGTGAGCGAGGGGGGCGCAGCCGGCATCCGTCTGGATCGCTGGCTGCATCACGCCCGGCTGTTTCGCACCCGCACGCTTGCCGCGGATGCGATCAGCGCGGGCGGCATCCGCCTGAACGGCAATCCCTGTCGCAAGCCAGCCCAGAACGTGCGCGGCGGTGATACCGTCACCGTGTCGGCGCATGGCAGGGTCCGGGTCTTGCGCGTGGTCGATCTGGGCGAAAGACGTGGCCCCGCGACCGAGGCTGCGACGCTTTACGACGAACTGACGCACTGATTCTTGGATCATGCGGCGGTTGGGGCAGGAAAGCGTTTCGCCGAAGGCCAAAGATTTGGAACAAGCGTCCGCGTGGCTGGCCGGCTCATCGGATGCGCGTCTTTTCGATCCTGCCGGCCTTGATTGAGACCTCAGCCAAGCGTAACTAGCCGGCCAGGAAGCAGGAACTTTACCCATGACCTACGTAGTCACCGATAACTGCATCATGTGCAAATACACCGATTGCGTCGAGGTGTGTCCCGTGGATTGCTTCTACGAGGGCGAGAACACGCTGGTCATCCATCCCGACGAATGTATCGATTGCGGCGTTTGCGAACCGGAATGCCCGGCTGACGCGATCCGCCCCGATACCGAACCGGACATGGAGCAATGGGTCGAGTTCAACCGGAAATACTCGGAACAATGGCCGGTCATCACCCGGAAGAAAGATCCGATGCCCGGCTATCAAGAGATGGACGGGCAGACCGGCAAGCTTGAGAAATACTTTTCAGAAGCGCCGGGCGAGGGCGATTGATCCGCGCCATTTCGGGCAAGTGATTCGTGCAGTGCAGCAGGCGGATTTGCGCTTGCAGCACGGGGCTAACGTGCTGATCGCAAAATATTCCCCATTGCATGCAGGCCATGCAGCAATCGCATGGCATCTGCTTTGATTTCGGGCGAAAAATGTGATAGCTTCGTGACACAATACGTCCATAAGGCTGCATTTGCGGCCCTGTGATGAATGCTGCCCCTGTCCTGACCGACTGCCCGGCCCGGACGCAAGAACAAAAATGGTGGCCCATAAGGTCGGGTTTTAACCCGCCTTGGGGCTTTTTGCGCCCCGTAAAGGCGTCACTGTGAAGGAAGCTCTATGTCGAAAACCAAGAAGACCGAATTCCGTCCCGATGATTTCGTGGTCTATCCGACCCATGGCGTGGGGCGCATCGTTTCCATCGAGGAGCAGGAGATCGCGGGCCTGCGCCTTGAGATGTTCGTGATCTCGTTTGAGAAAGACAAGATGACTTTGCGCGTGCCGACCGCACGTGCGTCTGAAATCGGTATGCGTGGGCTTTCGACCCCCGATCTGGTGGACCGCGCGCTTGAGACGCTGAAGGGCAAAGCCCGCGTCAAGCGTGCCATGTGGTCGCGCCGTGCACAGGAATATGAGCAAAAGATCAATTCGGGCGATCTGATGTCGATTGCCGAGGTCGTGCGCGACCTGCATCGCAACGACGATCAGCGCGAGCAATCCTATTCCGAGCGTCAGCTTTACGAAGCGGCCCTTGACCGCCTGACCCGCGAAGTGGCGGCTGTCGGTGGCATGGACGAAACCGGTGCCCAGAAAAAGGTCGATGCGGCCCTGGTGAACCGCGCGGCCTGACTGGGCGGCAGTCTTAGCGATGATCGGGCGCCCATAGTGGCGCCCTTTTTCATGGCTGCGATCAGCATGGCCCGAAGATGAAGACGCCCCGGTCGCGTATCTGCGGCCGGGGCGTTTTCGTGGCGTCGGACGGGTCCGGGATCAGTCGTCGTCCGAATCCGGCACATCGGCGATTTCGTCCAGCGAAACATCGCCGTCATCATCGTCATCATCCAGCAGATCGTCGTCCAGATCACCGCCATCGGTGTCCTGATCCAGATCCTCGTCATCGACCAGATCGTTCTGATCGTCGTCACGCGCTGCCGTCTTTTCCGAGATCAGCGAGCGCGAACGACCGTTGGTCAGGCTTTCCAGCGTGAACTGATTGCCGCAAGCCGGGCAGGTCATCGGGTCGTTCGTCAGGTCGTAGAAGCGGGTCGCGCAATGGGGGCACAGGCGCTTGGTGCCCCATTCCTCTTTGGGCATGGTCTTCTCTTTCCGCCACAGTTAGATAAATCCGCTGACCCCTGCCACAGGTGGCGGGGGCTGTCAAAGCCTTTTCCCCTTGCGGGCAAGGCGCGGTCGGGCCGAATAGTTAGGCGATGACGGGGGCGGGTTCAAGACGCATGAGCGTGGAAAGCATTCTGGTCGATGGCGACATTCCGGTGCGGTTGCGTCGTTCGGGGCGCGCGCGCCGCATGGTCCTTCGCGTGACGCGGGCCGAAGGGCAGGTGGTGCTGACCCTGCCGCTGCGCGCCAGCCTGAGCGAGGGGCGCGCTTTTGCCGAATCTCGGGTGGAATGGCTGCGCCGGATGCGGGCTGCGATGCCGCCGCCCAGCGTCGTTGCCCATGGCGTCCTGCTGCCGGTCGAAGGTCGGCTTTTGCGCGTCACCTCTGCTGCCCTGCGCGCCACTCGGGTCGAGGGGGATGCGCTGCTGGTCCCGCAATCCCGGCCCGTGGGGACGGTGGTGCAGACATGGCTGCGTCAGCTGGCCCATGCGCGCCTGGTGGCCGCCTGCGACCGCCACGCCGCAGGTCTGGGGCGCAGCTTTGCGGCGATCAGCCTGCGCGACACGCGCTCGCGCTGGGGCAGTTGCACGCATGACGGCAAGCTGATGTTTTCGTGGCGGCTGGCAATGGCCCCGCCCGAGGTGCTGGATTACGTCGCCGCGCATGAAGTCGCGCATCTGGCACATATGGACCACTCCGCCGCTTTCTGGGCCGCGACAGGGCGGCTGGTGCCTGAATACCAGCGCCACCGCGCATGGCTGAAGCAGCACGGGCATGAACTGATGGCGTGGCGGTTCCGCGAAATGACGGATTGACGACAGCGGGTTTTGTGATCACAGAGACGGGATGAACATTGCATCCCCCCGCACCACCGAAGCTCCCGCGCATGAACGGCTTTATCGTCATCTGCGCGGGCGGATCATGCTGGGCGAACTGCCCCCCGGACAGGCGCTGACGCTGCGTGGGCTTGCCACCGAACATCGCGTCTCGATGACCCCCGCGCGCGAGGCAGTGCGCCGCCTTGCCGCCGAGGGTGCGCTTACCGTGTCGTCGTCGGGACGCATCACCACCCCGGAACTGTCGGTCGAACGGATCGAGGAACTGGCCGCGCTGCGTGCCTTGATCGAGCCGGAACTGGCTACCCGCGCACTGCCCCGTGCCCATCAGGCGCTGATCGAACGTCTGGCGCTGATCAACGCCTCGATCGGCGAGGCGGCCGAGGCGCATGACGCCGTCGCCTATATCCGCACCAATCTGGAATTTCACCGCACGCTGTATCTTCGCGCGCAGGCCCCCGCGATGCTGGCGATTCTGGAAACCGTCTGGTTGCAGCTTGGCCCGACCATGCGCGCGCTTTACGGTCGCGTAAAGCGGCAGGAGCCGCCGCGCCATCACCGTATGATCCTTGCCTCGTTGCGGGCGGGGGATGAGCCGGGGCTGCGGCTGGCGGTCAGGGCAGATGTGACGCATGGGCTACGGCATCTGGCCCAAGGCTAAGGCCCGCGACTGGCGCGGGCCTTAGGTGTCTTAGACTTCTTCGATGCGCAGTTCGACCGGCTCGCCTGCGATGACGCCGGTGCGGGGCAGTTCCGCGATGGCGTGGTCTATGGCCTCGGGCGTGGTCTTGTGCGTAACGATCAGGACCGGCGCGATGCCTTGCGTCTGCTGATGGCCATATTGCCGCATCCGGTCGATCGAGATGCCGGAATCGCCCAACACCGTCGCGACCTTGGCCAATGCGCCCGGTTTGTCGGTCAGTTGCAGGCGGATGTAATAGGCGGCGGGCACAGCGGTCCGCGCGGCCTGCGCCTGCATCAGTTCCGTCGCGGGCTGGCCAAAGCTGGGCATCCGCACGCCGCGGGCGATTTCCACGATGTCGGACATGACGGCGCTGGCGGTCGGGCCTTCGCCCGCACCTGCGCCGCGCAGCACGATCTGGCCGACCGAGTCGCCCTCGATCACCACCATGTTCGTGCCGCCCTGCAACTGCCCAAGCGGGCTGTCGGCAGGCACCAGACAGGGCGACATGCGCTGTTCCAGGCCCCGGCCCGTCATCTGCGCGACGCCCAGCAGCTTGATGCGGTAACCCATATCGGCGGCGCGGCGGATGTCGTCGATGCTGACCCGCTCGATCCCCTCAATCTCAACGGCATCAAAGGCAGGCCGCGTGCCGAATGCGATCGAGGACAGGATGGCCAGCTTGTGGCTAGCGTCGATGCCGCCCACGTCCAGCGTCGGGTCCGCCTCCAGATAGCCAAGCTGGCGGGCTTCCTCGAAGACGGTTTCATAGGGCAGGCCCGCGCTTTCCATGCGGGTCAGGATATAGTTGCAGGTGCCGTTCATCACGCCCATGACGCGGCGAATCTCATTCCCGGCCAGCGACTCGGTCATCGCCTTGATGACGGGAATGCCGCCTGCGACTGCGGCTTCGAAACGCAGCACGCAGCCATTGGCCTCGGCCAACTCGGCCAGTTCCTGACCATGGATCGCCAGCAGTGCCTTGTTCGCTGTCACGACATCCTTGCCCGCCTTCAGCGCGGCAGTCACGGCTTCGCGGGCGATACCTTCATCGCCGCCGACCAGTTCCACGAACACGTCGATATCGTCGCGCACGGCCAGCGCCCGCGCATCCTGTTCCCAGCCATAGGCCGACAGGTCCATGTCGCGGTTCTTCATCTTGTCACGGGCGCTGACGGCGGTGATGGTGACAGGCCGCCCGGCGCGCATCGAAAGCGTCGCCGCGTGTTTCTGGATGATCTTGACGGTGCCGGTGCCGACCGTCCCAAGGCCAGCGATGCCGAGACGAAGCGGAGAGGCGTCTTGCCCCTTATTCTGGGCGTTCATGTGAAGCTCATTCTTATGCGTCAAGGCGTGTTAGCGGATGCCGGTCTGCGTTGCAACGCGGCTTAGGCCTGATCGTCGCCCGCCCAATAGCCCTGAATGCCGGTGGCGCGCATGACGCCGATGACGCGCTGCCCGATTTCGACCGTTTCACGCAGGATCGCCTGCAGATCGCCAATGCTCAGCGCATGGTCGAAAGGCTCGCCGCGCGTGTTGACGAATGCAGGATGCCACAGCTCCTTATCGGCAGTGGGACGCCATGAGGCGTGGCACAGGTGGTTGCGGTGCCGTTTGACCATATGCAGCTGATCGGTAATGGCGTCGCGGTCGCCCAGACCGGGATGTCGGCGTATCGAGCTGTCCAGCCGTTCGATCAGCGTGCCCATGGAATCGTCGGCGATCGTGCCCATGCGCAGCAACCAGACCTGCAATTCCTGCGGTGTCAGATCATCGGCCAACCGCGCACGATCCAGCGCGAAAATCGCACGCTTCAGGATTTCCTCCAGCCAGCCGAAACTGGCCACGCATTGCCCCAGCATCGCCGCGAAATCGGTGGGCAGGTCGTAATGCGTCTCGGGTGGGGGGCCTATTCGCGCCACAGGTCTTTGACCCATGGCACCGGGCGCAGATAATGGCGCAGATGCTTGCCAAGGCTTTCACGCCGCCGCCCGTCAAAGGTCGCGCGCAGGTGATCCATGGGCGCGCGATGGGTATCCTTTTCGTCCCAGCGCCCCTCGATCGCATCGGGCGGATTCAGGTTGCCCGGAAAGATCACGATCTTGGTGCCATCGGGAATGCGCGCGTCGCGGAAATAGTTAAAAGGGAAATTCGGCACGCAATGCATCCGGAAATGTGCCAGCCACCCCTTGGGCCAGAACTTGACGCCGCCGGGGGCATTGCGGGTGACGAAACGCTGTTCGTATTTGAACTTGTCCGCCGCGCCCTGCGGATCGGCGCGGAAAATATTCTGCAAAGGCTTCAGCTTGCCGACCCGCATCCGATAGACCGAGGTCTGGCCCATCTTCTCCAGCGGCGTATTCGGGTTCAGACCGACATAAGTATCGTCCGGGTCGCCCAGCGTAAAGAAATCGTCAAGGCTGCCGGTCACGATCACATCCAGATCCAGAAACAGCACCACGCCCGTCACATCGCCCAGATCACCCCAAAGCCGGGATTTGGGCCATTTGCCCTTGGTGCGCTGCGGGGCCTGATATTCGAACTCGGGCAGAGGGCGAACGGCGATGTCGGGATGCAGCCCCGCGCCGTCATCGGTAAAGCAAAACAGCCGGAACGGCGGTGTGATGTTGCGCGCCACCATTCCATGCAGCCGGTTCACGAATTCCGGCCCGAATTTCGTGCCCCATTTGATGCAGATGATCTGCTTGATCGTGCCGTTGCGCCCGTCGTTCATGCCGTCCTCGTCTTTTGGCGCAAGACTGTCACGCGGCCCTGCCGGTGACAAGGCTCACAGGGTCTTCTGCAGCAGCACCAGATCCAGCCAGCGCTCGAACTTGCGCCCCGATTGCGGCAACAGACCCACGCGCTGAAAGCCGATAGCCTCATGAAACGCGATGCCGCCGCCGTTTTCCGAGGCGACTGCCGCGACCATCGTATGCGCCCCCGCATTCCGTGCATGGACGCAGATCGCGTCCATCAGCACCCGGCCTGTGCCCTTGCCGCGCGCCGCAGGGGCCAGCAACACGGTATGCTCCATCGCGTGACGATAGCCGTTTCCGCCCCGAAACTGGTCATATGTGGCAATGCCCAGAATCTCGCCTGCATGCTCTGCCACCAGCATCTCGCGCCCGGCGGCGCGGCGCGTGTCGATCATCGCGCCAAGGCTTTCGACCGTGCGCTCCTCGCTGGAGAATATGATCGTCGTCTCGCGGATGATCGGGTTCCAGAATTCCAGAATGGCCGGAATATCAGCGGGTGCGGCAGGGCGGATCAGCATGGTGGTTTCTTCCCGGAAAAGCCGCCCGGTTCCCCGCGCGGCAGATGATTTCTCAGTTCTTCAAATACCCATGCAAGGCCAACCGCAAGAGCGGCGATCAAACCGGACGCGCTGCGCGGATCAGGGTCAGGATGTCGCGCGCCGCCGAAGGGATATTGGTCCCCGGTCCAAAGATCGCCTTGACCCCGGCTTTCTTCAGGAACTCATAATCCTGCTGCGGAATGACACCGCCGCAGATCACCAGTATTTCCCCGGCACCCTGTTCCTTCAGTGCGGCGATCAGCTTTGGCGCCAGCGTCTTGTGACCTGCCGCCTGCGATGAGATGCCCACCACGTGCACGTCATTGTCCACCGCGTCCTGCGCGGCTTCCTCGGGTGTCTGGAACAGCGGGCCCACATCCACGTCAAAGCCTATATCGGCAAATGCGGTGGCAATGACCTTGGCACCGCGATCATGACCGTCCTGACCCATCTTGACGACCAGCATCCGGGGACGGCGGCCTTCCTCCTCGGCGAAAGCCTCGACGTCGCGCTGGATCTGCGCGAATTCCTCATCGCCCTCATAGGCGCTGCCGTAAACTCCTGCCAAGGTCTTCACCTCTGCCCTGTGACGCCCGAACGTGCCTTCCATCGCCAGACTGATCTCACCGACGCTGGCGCGGGCGCGGGCGCATTCGACCGCCGCTTCCAGCAGGTTGCCGCCCTCGACCGTGCGCCGCCCCAGTTCTAGCAGTGCCGCGTCGCAGGCCACTTGGTCGCGGGTCGCGCGGATATGTTTCAGCCGGGCGATCTGGGCATCGCGCACCGCGAAATTGTCGATGTCCAGAATGTCGATCGGATCCTGCTGCGCCAGCTTGTATTTGTTGACGCCGACGATCACATCCTCGCCCCGGTCGATCTGGGCCTGACGCCGCGCTGCCGTCTCCTCGATCCGCAGCTTGGGCATACCGGATGCGACGGCCTTGGTCATGCCGCCCATCTCCTCGACTTCCTCGATCAGCGCCCAGGCCTTTTCGGCCAGTTCGTGCGTCAGGCTTTCGACGTAATAGGAACCCGCCAGCGGATCGACGACATGGGTGATGCCGGTTTCTTCCTGCAGGATCAGCTGGGTGTTCCGCGCGATCCGGGCGCTGAATTCGGTGGGCAGGGCAATCGCCTCGTCCAGCGCATTGGTGTGCAGCGATTGCGTGCCCCCCAGCGCCGCCGCCATCGCCTCATAGGCGGTGCGGATGACGTTGTTATAGGGATCCTGTTCTTGCAGTGACACGCCCGAGGTCTGGCAATGCGTGCGCAGCATCAGGCTGCCGGGCTTCTGCGGGTTGAATTCGCGCATGATCCGCGTCCACAGCAGACGCGCGGCGCGCAGCTTCGCGGCCTCCATGAAGAAATTCATGCCGATGGCAAAGAAAAACGACAGACGGCCCGCGAACTGGTCCACGTCCATCCCGGCCTTCAGCGCCGCGCGGACATATTCGCGCCCATCCGCCAAGGTATAGGCAAGTTCCTGGACGAGGTTCGCGCCCGCCTCCTGCATGTGATAGCCCGAGATCGAGATCGAATTGAACTTGGGCATCTCATTGCTGGTATATTCGATGATGTCCGCGATGATGCGCATCGAAGGTTCGGGCGGATAGATATAGGTGTTCCGCACCATGAATTCCTTCAGGATGTCGTTCTGGATCGTGCCCGACAGCACGGAACGGTCATGGCCCTGTTCTTCGCCCGTGACGATGAAATTGGCCAGAATAGGGATCACTGCGCCGTTCATCGTCATGGACACGGAAACTTGATCCAGCGGAATGCCGTCGAACAGGATCTTCATGTCCTCGACGCTGTCGATGGCCACGCCTGCCTTGCCGACATCGCCTTCGACGCGGGGGTGGTCGCTGTCATAGCCGCGATGCGTCGCCAGATCGAAGGCCACGGAAACGCCCTGCTGTCCCGCCGCAAGTGCGCGGCGATAAAAGGCATTCGATTCCTCGGCGGTCGAAAAGCCCGCATATTGCCGGATTGTCCACGGTCTGCCCGCATACATCGTGGCGCGGGGGCCGCGGGTATAGGGCTCGATCCCCGGCAGGCTGCCAAGATGGGGCAGGTCTGCCACATCGGCCTCGGTATACAAGGGCTTCACCTCGATCCCCTCCAGCGTCTGCCAGTTCAGGGTGTCGGGGGATGCGCCTTTCAGCTCACGGCTGGCAAGCTTTTGCCATGTTTCAAAGCCGGCTTTGGTGCGTTCGTTCATTTTGCATCCTTTCGCATGGCCGCTTCGCCCCTATATGAAGGCATAGACGGGGGAGCGATGAAACTGAAACGGTTGATCTTTCTTGCAATGGTGCCGCTGGTCGCAGCCATGGGCGCACGCCCCGAGGGCGACGGCCACCAGCCATATGTGCGTGGCGAGGTTCCGGCGGCGCGTTCCGACAACAGTCCCAGTGATGCGGGCAACGCGCGCGAATTGCGTATCCTGCCCGCGTCCGAGGCCGATCCGCAGGAATTCCTGTGGCAGGCGCGGCCCGTCGTGGTGTTTGCCGATTCTGCAGCCGATCCGGCATTTTCGGACCAGATCCGCATGTTGGAACGCGACAGCGTGGCGCTGAACCTGCGCGACGTGGTGGTGGTGACCGACAGCGATCCCGCCGCGAATACCGTCTGGCGACGGCAATTGCGCCCCGAGGGCTTTTCGCTGGTGCTGCTGGACAAGGACGGGCAGGTCAAGCAACGCAAGCCTGCGCCGTGGTCGGTCCGAGAGATTTCGCGCGCCATCGACAAGTTCCCGCTGCGCTTGCAGGAAATCGGGCGGGCACGGCTGCCGTAAATTCTGTCGCGAATTGCCACAGTTTCATTGCGGCGCGGCCTGCGGCACACTATCTTTAAGGCAGGGTGGTCGTGCCGCCCGCATCCACGGAGGTCCGTCATGTCCAGTAAATCGCAGTCCGCGCCCGTGACCGAACCCTCGGCCATGTCGAAGCCGCGCCCGCTGGACCGGGCCACAGAGCAGTTGGTAGAACGCCTGCGCGCCGCCCGGACGGCCAATGAAATGGCGCTGATTGTCGGGTTGAAGCCCATCAAGGGTCGCTCCGGCCCGAAGATCGCCTATTAAGTCTGTCACGCAGTTCCGCCAGTTCGGCGGGCAGGGTCGCAGGCAGTCGCGCAATATCGGCCAGCAGCGCCTCACGCTCCTTTTCATGCGCCTGGCGCAGCGCTTCCTCGCCCAGAAACACGCTGGTCATAAGCAGGCGCATCGCCTCTTGGCCGCTTTCCCGCGCCGCCTCGGTCATCTCCAGATAGTCCACGAACATGCCGATCGCGCGCGCGCGGTCCTTTTCGGCCTGTTTCTCCAGCGCTTCGGCGAAAGCGCCCATCATCGCGATCTGGCGATAATAGGTAACGACCGGGTCGATGATCAGCTCGGGCAGCAGGTGCACATCCTTCAGGACGGTGACATAGATGCGGTCGTTTGCCTGCTTCGGGATCACCGGCACATGGTCGCCCGCCAGAATGGTGCGCAGCGCGGCCTCGTCCATGCGCTGCGCCTCTAGCGTCGCGACATGCGCCCGGATTTCGGCCAGCAGTGCGCGCTGGATGTCGCGGCTGCGCTCGCCGCGCTGCTTGCCCTCGCGGTTGCGGTTCTGACGCGCGGCCACGATCCAGCCCACGGCGATGAACAGGCCCGCGATGATGCCCTGCTGCGCATGCGGGCTGAGGAAACTGTCCAGATAGGGGGTCATTCGAACTCGATAATGACGTCATCGACCTTCAGACTGGCGCCCGGCTCGGCATTCACGGATTTCACGACGGCCCTTTTCTCGGCGCGCAGGATGTTTTCCATCTTCATCGCCTCGACTGTGGCCAACGCCTGACCTTCCTGCACCTCGTCGCCAGCAGCGACGTTTATGCACACGACAAGGCCGGGCATCGGGCATAGCAGGAATTTCGAGGTATCGGGCGGCAGCTTTTCCGGCATCAGCCGTGCCAGTTCCGCCGCGCGCGGACGGCGGACATAGCATTTCAGGTCCGCCCCCCGCAGCCGCAGCCGAAAGCCTGATGGCAGGCGGTCCACCTTCATCACCAAGGGCGTGCCATCGACCGACAGCCGCGCCAGCGTCTGACCCGGCAGCCAGTCGCTTTCGACGCGCAGCTTGGCGTCCTGCAACTCGACGGTGGAGCCTTGGCGATCGGCCGTGATCCGCACCGGGATTTCGCGCCCTGCGACCGTCACCATCCAATGTTCGCCCACGTGGCGTTCGTGATTGTCCAGCCGCCCCGAGATGCGCGCCCGCCGGATTTCGGCCACGCGATGCATGGCCGCTGCCGCCGCCGCGATGCGGGCAAGCTGCGTATCGGGCGGGGTCGCGCCCATGAAACCTTCGGGATATTCCTCGGCGATGAAGGCCGTGGAAATCTCGCCCGACACGAATTTGGGATGATCCATCACCGCCGACAGGAAGGGTAGGTTGTGCCCGATCCCCTCGACCTCGAATTCGTCCAGCGCCTGCCGCATCCGTTCGATGGCATCGCCGCGCGTGGGGGCCCATGTGCATAGCTTGGCGATCATCGGATCGTAATACATGCTGATCTCGCCGCCTTCATAGACGCCGGTATCGTTGCGCACGACATGCGTGGGGGCCGCGACCTCGGCAGGCGGGCGATAGCGCGTCAGCCGCCCGATCGAGGGCAGGAAGTTGCGATAGGGGTCTTCGGCGTAAAGGCGGCTTTCCATCGCCCAGCCGTTGATCTTCAGATCGGACTGGGCAAAGGGCAGTGCCTCGCCATTGGCGACGCGGATCATCTGTTCGACCAGATCAATGCCGGTGATCAGCTCGGTCACGGGATGTTCGACCTGCAGCCGGGTGTTCATCTCAAGGAAATAGAAATTCCGGTCGCCATCGACGATGAATTCCACGGTGCCTGCGCTGGTATAGCCCACGGCGCGGGCCAGCGCGCAGGCCTGTTCGCCCATTGCGCGCCGCGTCGCCTCGTCCAGAAACGGCGAGGGGGCTTCTTCGATCACCTTCTGGTTCCGGCGCTGGATCGAGCATTCGCGTTCATGCAGATAGACGCAATTGCCATGACTGTCGGCCAGCACCTGAATTTCGATATGGCGCGGCTGGGTCACGAATTTCTCAATGAATATGCGGTCGTCGCCAAAGCTCGCTGCCGCTTCGTTCTTGGACGACTGGAAACCCTCGCGCGCTTCCTGATCGGTCCAGGCGATGCGCATCCCTTTGCCGCCGCCGCCCGCGCTGGCCTTGATCATCACCGGATAGCCGATCTGGTTCGAGATGCGGACAGCTTCCTCGGCGTCGGCGATAAGGCCCATATAGCCGGGAACCGTGCTGACACCTGCCGCCTGAGCCAGCTTTTTCGAGGTGATCTTGTCGCCCATCGCCTCGATCGCGGGTGAAGGCGGACCGATAAAGGCCACGCCTTCGCGTTCCAGCGCCTCGGCGAATTTCATGTTTTCGGACAGGAAACCATAGCCGGGATGAACTGCCTGCGCGCCGGTCTGGCGGATCGCGTCCATGATCTTGTCGATCACGATATAGGACTGGCTGGCAGGCGCGGCCCCGATATGGACCGCCTCATCGGCCATTTTAACATGCAGCGCGTTCCGGTCGGCGTCGGAATAGACGGCGACGGTCCTGATCCCCATCTTGCGGGCGGTCTTGATGACGCGGCAGGCGATTTCGCCGCGATTGGCGATCAGGATCTTCTGGAACAAGCTGCTTCCTCCATAGCTATTCAGACATGAAAAAACCGCCCCGGTGCATGACCGGGACGGCTTGAAGACGTGACCGCGCGTGATGCGCCGGTCAGATCACTGGCACAGACGCACGTCGTTGCAAAGCGCGCCAGCGGCAGCGCCGACGGCTGCGCCTTTGATGGCGCTGTGGCCCGACAGGTCAGCGATGACCGCACCCGTGCCCGCACCGATAAGCGCGCGGTCGGTGTCGGTCGGGTTGATGCCTTGGGTGCAGCCTGCAAGGCCGGTGAGCCCGAGGCCCAGAACAAGGATAAGCTTCTTGGACATCTTGCGATTTCCTTATGATCGACCATCTGCGGTTGAAACGCGCGACGGTCGATCCGGTTGCAGGGATCAGTAGCGACGCTGGCAAACGCCGGCGTCGTCGCACAGGGCGCCGCCAGCCGCACCGATAAGGGCACCGGTGCCCACATCGCCGTCGATGATCTTGGCGACAGCCGCACCTGCCAGCGCGCCGCCAGCTGCGCGTTGCGCGTCCGGCGACAGGGTCGAGCCGCCGTAGCCGTTGCTTTCACAAGCGGCAAGGCCAGCGACCAGAAGGACGGCGCCAGAGAGACGGAGGATGACGGATTTTTGCATAGCTCTTTGCCTGTTTTATGCGCCCGCAGACGGGCCGCGAGTTGTGACGATGCAGGCAATATTGCACGGTGATTTGTCAGAAGAAACTGACAACGATGTGAAAATGCAAGGCTACGCGGCAATCCGCCCATCAATCTTCGTCCTCGTCCCAGTCGTCGTCATCGCCCCAATCGACATCGTCCCAGTCGAATTGTTCGGGCTCTGCGGCAAAGAGTTCGGGAAAGCTTGCCTCGGCGCGTTTCATGTCCACGCGCAACATCTGTTCGTAATCGGTGGGGTTCAGTTTTCCGACCGGCTGGACCTCGCGGCCGATCAGCCAGGACAGCCGTCCGGCGTCAAGATTGCCGCGCTCGAACGGCTCATCGCCGAAGCACTGGATCAGGGCCGCCATGAAGCCTGCATCGGCGCGCTTGTCGGGGGCCTTGCGGTCGCGAAAGCGCTCGCGTCTGACGATAGGTGTGGCGCCCTTTTTATTGGCGCGGCGGATGGTGAATTGGAAATCTGTTCCGGGAAGGCGGCCCGGAAAGCCGCGATGCTTCAGCATGTCGTGCCCCGTTCTTGAATGCAGTGTTCAAGCGCGGGTCGGGGCGGGCGCGATGGGCGCGGGCCGCCACGCAGCCCGCGCTCGGCAAACGGCTTAGTTGGCGCCGTATTTGCCTTGGAAGACGGGTTCGGGCGAAACGACCGGAGCCGGGGCGACGACTTCCGGTTCTTTCTTGGCGCAAGCTGCTGCGAGGCCGACGAGGACGAGTGCGAGGGCGAGTTTCTTCGACATTGTGTCGTGCTCCTGTGGGACGGGACTGCAAAGTCCCGACTGCTCGGTTGAGATTCGGCCGCGTTATGCGACCGAGGCGAAATCATAGACATACGGGCAGAAATGGCACAGGCAACCCCGCCTGCGCGGCTGCGGCCCGTCCTTGCCTGTGGCAGCCTTGCATCAGCGCGGAATTCTGCCATCACCAAGGCTCCCATTGGCAGCTGTCGCGATCGGCGGGCAGGCGAAACGCCTCGAAAAGCTGAAGCGCATCGGGGTCATAGGCGCCAAAGGGCACTTCCTTATCCGATATGCTGATGACGATCTGGCCGGGGCGGGGCGTGCCGCCAACGACGCGCGGCAGCACCCAGTTTTCGCATAGCCAGACCACATCTTCGTGAACGGGATCCTTGGCCAGAACATCGGGCGCGGCGGGCAGGGCCGGGTCGTCCAGCATCGCATCCGCCTCGGCTTCGTCGGCATCCGCTTCGGCATCGCCTGCATCGCTGGTCGAGATCGTGACGTCGGCATCGGGTTCGACGGCAGCGGGCGCGCCGCTGATCGTCACGTCGCCGGTTTCTGTGTCGATATCGACCGAACCACCTTCCTCAAGCACATCGTCCGTCTCGGATGCAGGGCCGCTGGTCGAAGGCACGCGCTGCGCCAGATCGGGCATCACGAAGCGAAACCGATAGGTCAGTCCGTTGCCGCCGGAATCGTCCTGCCGCGTCTCGATCCATTGCGCCTCTGCCCCCGAGGGCAGTTTGATCGCCATGCCCACGACAACCTCGGCCCCGGCGGGCGGGGCAAGGCAGCTCAGGGTCAGGAATGCGGCGGACAGGCGGATGTCGGGCATGGGTCAATGATCAAAGCGGGATATTATCGTGTTTTTTCCATGGGTTCGTCAGACGCTTGCCGCGCAGGCTGGCGAAAGCGCGCGCCACGCGGCGGCGGGTCGAGCGGGGCTGGATCACCTCATCGATGAAGCCCTTTTCGGCAGCGACGAAGGGGTTGGCAAAGCGATTTTCATAATCCTTGGTGCGGGCGGCGATCTTTTCGGCATCGCCAAGTTCGCTGCGATAAAGGATTTCGACCGCGCCCTTGGCCCCCATCACTGCGATTTCCGCCGTGGGCCACGCATAGTTGAAATCACCGCGCAAATGTTTCGACGACATCACGTCATACGCCCCGCCATAGGCCTTGCGGGTGATGACCGTGACCTTGGGGACCGTCGCCTCGCCATAGGCAAACAGCAGTTTCGCGCCGTGCTTGATGACGCCGCCATATTCCTGATCGGTCCCCGGCAGGAAGCCCGGCACATCGACCAGCGTCAGGATCGGAATTTCGAACGCATCGCAGAAGCGCACGAACCGCGCGGCTTTGCGGCTGGAATCGATGTCCAGACAGCCCGCCAGCACCATGGGCTGGTTCGCGACGACGCCAACGGTCTGACCCTCCAGCCGGATGAAGCCGGTGATGATGTTGGCAGCGAAATCCTTTTGGATCTCGTAGAAATCGCCTTCATCCGCGACCTTCAGGATCAGTTCCTTCATGTCATAGGGCTGGTTGGGGTTATCGGGGATCAGCGTATCAAGACTGGGTTCCACCCGCTGCGGATCGTCAAAGAATGGCCGGGTCGGGGCCTTTTCGCGGTTGTTCAGCGGCAGCAGATCGACCAGACGGCGCACCTCGGTCATCGCCTCAACGTCGTTTTCGAACGCGCCATCCGCAACCGAGGATTTCTTCGTATGCGTGGACGCGCCGCCCAATTGTTCCGCCGTCACCACCTCGTTCGTCACCGTCTTGACCACATCGGGGCCGGTCACGAACATATAGCTGCTGTCTTTCACCATAAAGATGAAGTCGGTCATGGCGGGCGAATAGACCGCGCCGCCGGCGCATGGCCCCATGATGACCGAAATCTGCGGCACCACGCCGGATGCCAGCACGTTGCGCTGGAACACATCGGCATAACCTGCAAGCGAAGCCACGCCTTCCTGAATGCGTGCGCCGCCCGAATCGTTCAGGCCGATGACCGGCGCTCCGTTTTGCAGTGCCATGTCCATGATCTTGCAGATTTTCTGCGCGTGGGTTTCGGACAATGACCCGCCGAATACGGTGAAATCCTGCGAAAACACATAGACCAGACGCCCGTTGATCGTGCCCCAGCCGGTCACCACGCCGTCGCCATAGGGCCGGTCCGCATCGATCCCGAAATCGGTCGAGCGGTGGCGCACGAACATGTCGAATTCCTCGAAGGAACCTTCGTCCAGCAAAAGCTCCAGCCGTTCGCGCGCTGTCAGTTTGCCGCGGGCGTGCTGGGCGTCGATGCGACGCTGCCCTCCACCCAGACGTGCGTCGCGGCGGCGGGCTTCAAGTTCTCCAAGGATGTCCTTCATGTGGTCTCCTCCAGCGTTTGGTGCAGGTTAAAGCGCGCGCTGCAGCGCGGAAAGCGGAAATGCGAAAATTTGCAAACACCGCAATCGCAAATTGCTGCAAATGGCAAAACTGCAAAGCTCTTGACGAAAGCCGGGGCAGGGGCCATGCCGCTGGGCATGGGACTCATCATCGATCTTTCGGCCATTCAGGCCAATTTCAAGACCCTTGCAGAGCGCGCACCCGATGCGCGTCCGGGGGCCGTGGTCAAGGCCGACGCCTACGGTCTGGGTGCGGTGCGCGTGGCACCTGCGCTGTATCAGGCGGGCGCGCGCGATTTCTTCGTGGCGCTTGCGTCCGAAGGGCGCACGATCCGCCAGCATCTGCCCGATGATGCGCAAATTTTCGTGCTGTCGGGGCATATGGAGGGCGAAGATCTGACCGGGCTGATCCCGTTGCTGAACAGCCCCGCGCAATTCTTCCGTGACCGCGCATTGCGGCCACGCGGGCCGTTCGGCATCCAGCTTGACAGCGGCATGAACCGTTTGGGCTTTGAGCCGGGCGAATGGGCCGCCGTGCGGACCGAGGCGCTGGCCGCGGAGCCTTTGCTGGTCATGTCGCATCTGGCCTGCGCCGACGAACCCGAACATGCGGCAAATGCGGGCCAGCTTGCCGCGTTCCGCACCATGACCCAAGGCGTGACCGCGCCGCTTTCGCTGGCAGCCACGGGCGGCACGCTGCTGGGGGTGGATTATCACTTTGACCTCGTGCGGCTGGGTGTCGGCATGTATGGCGGTCTGCCCTTTGCGGATGCGCAGCCCGTTGTCACGCTGGCCCTGCCCATTATCCAGACGCGCGAGGTGCGGGTCGGTGAATCGGTGGGCTACGGCTATAGCTGGACCGCGACGCGCCCGTCGCGGGTGGCCACGGTTGCTGCGGGCTATGCCGACGGGCTGGCACGCGCGTTGGCACGCGGCGGCGATCTGCAGCTTTGGGCGGGGGATCGGGCCTGCCCGGTGATCGGTCGCATCTCGATGGACCTGATCACGGTCGATGTGACCGACCTGCCCGACATCCCGGTATCGCTGGAAATCCTGAACGCGCGGCAGGGCGTCGATGCGCTGGCCGAGCGGTCGGGCACCATCGGCTATGAAATCCTGACCTCGTTGGGGCAACGCTACCCGCGGACTTATCTGTGAACCCCATCCGGCTGATCGGACGGGCCAGCATCGCGCTGACCCGAAATCTGGGCCGGGTGTCGATCTTTGCCGCGCGCGGTCTGGTGGGGGTGGGCAGCCATCCTGCTGAGCTGGCGCGGCAGATCCTGCATATCGGTTGGCTGTCCTTGCCGGTCGTGGGGCTGACCGCGCTGTTCACCGGCGCGGCGCTGGCCTTGCAGATCCATTCCGGCGGCGCACGGTTTCAGGCGTCGGACGTGGTTCCGGCCATCGTCGCCATCGGCATGGCTCGCGAACTTGGCCCGGTGCTGGGCGGGCTGATGGTTGCGGCGCGCGTGGCATCGGCCATCGCGGCGGAACTGGGCACGATGCGCGTCACCGAACAGATCGACGCGCTGGTGACGCTTTCGACCGACCCGATGCGCTGGCTGGTATCACCGCGCCTGTGGGCCGCGATCCTGTGCGTGCCTGTGCTGGTCGGCGTGGGCGATGTGATCGGCATCATGGGCGGCTGGCTGGTTGGGGTGAACGCGCTTGGGTTCAACTCGGCCACCTATATCGCGAACAGCTGGGCCTATCTGGAAAGATGGGACGTGGTGTCGGGGCTGGTCAAGGGTGGCTTTTTCGGTGCCATCGTCGCGCTGTCGGGCTGCTGGTTCGGCATGAATGCGGGCAACGGCGCGGCAGGCGTGGGGCGCGCAACGACCAGTGCCGTGGTCGCGGCATCCGTGGGCATTCTGGCTGCGAATTTCCTGCTGACGGGGCTGTTTTTCAGATGATCGAGCTGCGCGGCCTGTCGAAATCTTTTGGCTCCAAGCAGGTGCTGGACGGCATCGACCTGACCTTGGCCGAGGGCGAAAGTCTTGTCGTCATCGGCGGTTCGGGGACAGGGAAATCAGTGCTGCTGCGCTGCATTCTGGGGCTGGAGACGCCGGATGCAGGCCAGATCATGTGGCGCGGCGCGCCTTTGGCAAAGCAGCGCGATGCCTTCATGCAGGGTTTCGGGATGCTGTTTCAGAACGCGGCTTTGTTCGACAGCCTGCCGATCTGGCGCAACGTGGCCTTTCGCCTGCTACGCCGCATGCCCAAGGGGCAGGCGCGCGATGTGGCGGTGGCGAAACTCGCCCGCGTCGGCCTTGGACCCGAGGTGGCCGATCTATACCCTGCGGCCCTGTCGGGCGGGATGCGCAAGCGCGCGGGTCTGGCCCGCGCCATCGCCGACGATCCGCGCGTGATCTTTTTCGACGAACCGACGACGGGGCTGGACCCGATCCGCGCCGCCGCGATCAACGCCCTGATCCGCGAGATCGTGGATGAAACCGGCGCGACGGCCATCACGATCACGCATGACATGACCTCGGTCCGCGCCATTGGCGATCGGGTGGCGCTGCTGGACCGGGGGCGCATCCGTTGGCAGGGAACAGTCGCGGAAATGGACGCGGCGCCCGACCAATACCTTCAGGATTTTATCGCGGGGCGGGCACGCCTCTCGTATGCCGGGGGCTGAATGCATATATTTGCACCATGCTTTGCGCAAATCCGCGCCACGTGGTCGGACCCTCTTGTGCGAATCCCGCGCAGTTGCGACGATAAACCCGTAATTTCGACCTGACCGGAGAAGAATTTGGGCCTGTCCCCAAACACACCCGAGACCGCGAACCCCGGCGAAACCCTGCTGGAATTCCCCGACAACAGGCTGCTGATCGACCTCTGCGGCCCGCATGACCGTCACCTCGCCCGGATCGAGGAGGCGTTGAAAGTCCATGTCCTGCGCCGGGGCAACCTGCTTTCCGTCGTCGGCCCCGCCGATGCGCAGGCCGAGGCGGCGCAAGTCCTGAACGGGCTTTACGCCCGGCTTGAACAGGGCCGCCACGTCGAGATGCCCGAAGTCGAAGCCGCGCTTCGCATGGGGGTCGAGACGGCGCAGGAGCCGATGTCGCCCGCCGAACAGCTGGAAATGTTCCAGACCGGCCATATCGAGCTGCGCACCCGCAAGAAAACGGTCGAGCCGCGCACCGACGCGCAAAAGGAATATGTCCGCAACCTGTTCGCCAATGAACTGGCCTTTGGCATCGGGCCTGCGGGCACCGGCAAGACCTATCTGGCGGTCGCGGTTGGCGTGACGATGCTGATCGGCGGCCATGTCGACAAGATCATCCTGTCGCGTCCCGCCGTCGAGGCGGGTGAGCGGCTGGGTTTTCTGCCCGGCGACATGAAGGAAAAAGTCGATCCCTACATGCAGCCGCTTTACGACGCGCTGAACGACTTCCTGCCCAGCAAGCAGATGCAGAAGCTGATGGAGGAAAAGCGCATCGAAATCGCACCGCTGGCCTTCATGCGCGGGCGGACACTGGCCAACGCCTTCGTCGTGCTGGACGAGGCGCAGAACGCCACCACCATGCAGATGAAGATGTTCCTGACCCGTCTGGGCGAGGGGTCGCGCATGGTCATCACCGGCGACCGCACCCAGATCGACCTGCCGCGCGGCATCCATTCCGGTCTGACCGATGCCGAAAAAATCCTGGCAGGGGTCAAGGGCATCAGCTTCAGCTATTTCACCGCCAAGGACGTCGTGCGTCACCCGCTGGTCGCCCGCATCATCGAAGCCTATGACGCCGAGGCGGAAGCGGCCTTGGCGCGCGGCGAGGTGTTTGACGAACGCGGCCAACGCATCCCGCGCCGGGAACCGCGTCTGGCCTCGGGTGGCAGCGATGCCTGAATCGGATGACGAACACGCGGGTATCGTCGATCTGGTGATCGAGGATGAGCGATGGGACGACGCCGATCTGCTGGGCATGTCCGAACGCGCCGCGCAGGGCGTGGGCGAGTGGCTGGGCCTGACCGGCTTTCAGGTCGTGGTCATGGGCTGCGATGACGAACGTATCGCGGGGCTGAACGCCGAATTTCGCGGCAAGCCCAAGGCTACGAACGTCCTGAGCTGGCCTGCCATCGAATTCGACGCCCGCGCCCCCGGCGCAGCACCCGACCTGCCCGATGTCGAGGAATTGGGCGACATTGCCATTTCCTATGACACCTGCCTGCGCGAAGCCGAAGCGCAGGGCAAACCCTTTGCCGATCACGCCACCCATCTTTTGGTGCATGCCATACTGCACCTTGCGGGTTACGATCACATCGACGATCAGGACGCCGAGACCATGGAGGATGCGGAACGCTCGATCCTTGGCAAGCTGGGCATCCCCGATCCCTATCTGGAACTGGAAACATGACAAACGACCGAAGTCCCGACACGTCCGTGTCTGCCGAACCTGCCTCGTGGGCGGATGGAACCAGCGGGGACGGGCGGGACATCCCGCAATCTCGTGGCTTTCTGGGGCGCATTCTGGGCGCCTTTGGCGGCGGCGAGAGCGAGGCCGGTGACACGGCCCAGCGGGACGGAGAGCGGGCCGGGCCTGCGCTTGGCATGGTCAACCTGCGGCGTATGCGCGTCGATGATGTGGCGATCCCAAAGGCGGAAATCGTTGCGGCACCGATCAATGCGACGCTGCCCGAAATCGTCGAGATGTTCCGCGAGCACGGTTTTTCGCGCATCCCGGTGTTTCGCGGCACGCTGGACAGTCCGCTGGGGCTGATCCACCTGAAAGATCTGGCGCTGAAACACGGCTTCGGCTCGGACGCGCCGCAATTCATGCTGCGTCCGATGCTGCGGCCCCTGCTTTACGTGCCGCCGTCGATGCCGATCGGCGTCTTGCTGCAGCAGATGCAGCAAAAGCGCATCCACATGGCGATGGTCATCGACGAATATGGCGGGGTGGACGGGCTTGTGACCATCGAGGATCTGATCGAGCAGGTCATCGGTGAGATCGAGGACGAGCATGACGAGATCGAAGACGGCCTGATGATCCTTGAAAAGCCCGGCCAGTGGCTGATGCAGTCCCGCGTCCCGCTGGAAGCGGTCGAGCGTGAGACGGGCCTGCGCCTGACCGCCGAGGATGAAGATGAGATCGACACGCTGGGCGGCCTGATCTTCATGCTGACAGGGCGTGTGCCGGTTCAGGGCGAGATCGTGCCGCATGAAAGCGGTGCCGAGTTCGAGGTGATCGAGGCCGATCCCCGCCGCGTCAAACGGGTGCGGCTGCGCCTGCCGGTGCCGGAAAGCGCAACCGAGATCTAAAGCGCGGCGAACGCCTTTGCATGATGAATGGCGCTGCCTTTGGGCAGCGTCGGGCCAAAACCCATCAGATGCGGCCCGGCATAGGGCGAGGCCAGCTCAACCGGCGCAAATCCCAGACCCGTGTAAAAGCCCGGATCGCCCAGCACGACCACCGTATGATCGGCAAGCTCTGCCAGCACGGCGTGGATCATGGCCGAACCGATGCCGCGTCCCTGCAATGCGGGATGCACCGCAACAGGGGCCAGGGCCAGCGCCGGACCATCGGCGCGCAAGGGCGACAGCGCCAGATGGGCGACGATGATGCCCGATACCTCGGCCACCATCGACAAGGCCAGATCACCATCGCGGCGCAGATCATTGACCAGCGCAGCCTCGGCCCTGCCATCGAAAGCCAGTTCCAGCAAATTGCTGATCGCCTGTGCATCGCGGGTTTTTTCCGGGCGCAGATGCGGTAAAGCCTCGCGCCGCTGGAAAT
The DNA here is from genome assembly GCF_900182695.1 of Paracoccus laeviglucosivorans. GTDB lineage: Bacteria > Pseudomonadota > Alphaproteobacteria > Rhodobacterales > Rhodobacteraceae > Paracoccus > Paracoccus laeviglucosivorans. The sequence goes on along the minus strand of NZ_FXTK01000004.1, from coordinate 51,072 downwards.
CCCGCTGGATCGCGGTGCTTTCCACGCCCCAGCGGCTGGCCTTGGTGCGGGCCTGATGCGCGGCGAATGCGGTGTCATCCGCGAAAAGCTCATTCAGGCGCCAGATCATCGGGTCATCGGTCTGGGCCAGATCAAAGCGCAGGTTGCCCGGTTCCGCCCGGCTAAGCGCGACATGTTCGGGCAGCAGATCCAGCGCCAGCAGCATCTGCGGCATGTCGTGACAGATCAGACGGCCCGACAGCGCGACCAAGGGCTTCGCAAGCTGGATCGGGCGACCTTCCTGATGGTCGTGATCGTGATCGTCGTGATGGTGGTGATGATGCCCGCAGGCGCAGCCGCTCATTCTGCTCTCCCTAGAATGGGGGCAGGCTAGCAGCGCCGCTTGGGCGCTGCCAGCCATTCTGTGCATGTCTTGCGACGATCAGGCGATGCCAAGCGCCAGCGAGTCAACAAAGGCGTTGCGATAGGTCGCGGACAGCCCTGCCAGATCGGCGCTGTCGCCGCCAAGGCTGACCTGCGCCCCGCCGAAACGACCCACGGCTGACAGTGGCACGCCTGCGGCTTGCGCCGCGTCCGCCAGTTTCGCGGCATCGTCGGCCGAGCAGGCGACCAGATAACGCGCCTGATCTTCGCCGAACAGTTGCGCAATGTCGCTGCTGTCCAGCGTCAGCCCCAGCCCAGCGGCCTCGGCCATCTCGAACGCCGCCAGCGCCAGACCGCCATCCGACAGGTCGGAGGCCGCCGCGAACAGTTTGCGATTGGCGCGCAGGAACTCGCCATGCTTGCGTTCCGCCGCCAGATCGACATGCGGGGCATCGCCCGCCTCAATCCCGAAAGCCTCGGCGGCCAGCGCCGACTGGCCCAGATGACCGGCGGTCGCGCCGATGACCAGCGCCAGATCGCCTTCGCCCGGCAGCCCCGCGATCAGATCGTCAAGGCTTGCGATCAGGCCAACGCCGCCGATGGTCGGGGTGGGCATGATGCCCTTGCCATCGGTTTCGTTGTAAAGCGACACGTTGCCCGACACGATGGGGAAGTCCAGCGCGGCGCAGGCCTCGCCGATACCTTTGATCGCGCCGACAAGCTGGCCCATGATCTCGGGCTTTTCGGGGTTGCCGAAGTTCAGGTTGTCGGTCGTGGCCAAGGGCAGTGCGCCACAGGCGGACAGGTTGCGATAGGCTTCGGCCACGGCCTGCTTGCCGCCCTCAAAGGGGTTCGCCTTGACATAGCGGGGGGTCACGTCGCTGGTAAAGGCCAGTGCCTTGTCGGTGCCATGGACACGCACGACGCCAGCACCCAGACCGGGGCGGCGAACAGTGTCCGCGCCGACCTGCGTGTCGTATTGTTCCCAGACCCAGCCCTTATGCGCATAGCTGGGGCTGCCGATCAGCGATTTGAGCGCATCAATGGGCGTGATCGCGGGCAGGTCGGGCATTGCTGCCGCGGCCGGCGTTTCCACCCACGGACGGTCGTATTCCGGCGCGCTGGAGGACAGTTTGGACAGCGGCAGGTCGGCCTTGACCTGATCGCCATGCACGATCAGGAAGCGGTCTTCGGCAATGGTCTCACCGACGATGGCGAAGTCCAGATCCCATTTTTCAAAGATCGCGCGGGCTTCGGCCTCTTTCTCGGGCTTCAGCACCATCAACATGCGTTCCTGCGATTCCGACAGCATCATTTCATATGCGGTCATCGCGCTTTCACGCTGCGGCACGTTGTCCAGAACCAGCTTGATGCCCAGACCGCCCTTGTCGCCCATTTCCACGGCAGAGCAGGTCAGGCCCGCCGCACCCATGTCCTGAATCGAGATCACGCTATCGGTCTGCATCAGCTCAAGGCAGGCTTCCAGCAGGCATTTTTCGGTAAAGGGGTCGCCGACCTGAACGGTGGGGCGCTTTTCCTCAATCGTGTCGTCGAACTCGGCCGAGGCCATGGTCGCGCCGCCAACGCCGTCGCGCCCGGTCTTTGCGCCCAGATAAACGACGGGCATCCCGACACCCGACGCGGCCGAGTAGAAGATCTTGTCGCTATCGGCCAGACCCGCCGCAAAGGCGTTCACAAGACAGTTGCCGTTATAGCTGGCATGGAAACGCACTTCGCCGCCGACATTCGGAACGCCAAAGGCGTTGCCGTAAGCGCCGATGCCTTCGACGACGCCCTTGACCAGATGCGCCGTCTTGGGGTGGTCGGGCAGGCCAAAGGACAGCGCGTCCATCGCGGCAATGGGGCGCGCGCCCATGGTGAACACATCGCGCAGAATGCCGCCCACGCCGGTCGCCGCGCCCTGATGCGGTTCGATATAGGACGGGTGGTTGTGGCTTTCCATCTTGAAGACGACAGCCTGACCATCCCCAATATCCACGACGCCCGCATTCTCACCGGGGCCGCAGATCACTTGCGGGCCGGTGGTGGGCAGCGTGCGCAGCCATTTCTTGGACGACTTATAGGAGCAATGCTCATTCCACATCGCGCTGAAGATGCCCAGCTCGGTAAAGGTCGGCTCGCGCCCGATGATGTCCAGAATGCGCTGATATTCGTCGGGCTTCAGGCCATGCGCGGCAATCAGGTCGGTGGTGATCTGCGGTTCGGTCATGCTTGCGCCCTTTTCCCCGGTTTTCGGGGCCTTTTAAGGGTCGGCGGGGCGCAAGAAAAGGGGGCGCACGCAGCACTGCACGGATTGCTTGCGCCGCAACGCAGCATCTGGCCGGTCGCAGGGCAAAAAAAAGCCGGGCATGAAGCCCGGCCTAAGTCCAACAGGGAGGTTGAAGGTGATGCGAGTTTCCTCAACTCATCTCCTTCGCAGTCCGAAATATGTGCAGTTTGCGAACGGTTCAAGGATGAAAGCGAAAATGATTATCATGGCAGATATGCTGTGGCGGAATGGCTTGGATTTCCATGCTGCATCTGCGCGATGAATGGCCTGTGCAATTAGCCGCGAATGCTGATTGCACCGTCGCTTTCGGATTGGTTCTTGCGGATCGCCTGAATCTCCTCAAGCACGAAATCGCGGAAAGCGGCGACCCGGCGCGATGTGCGCAATTCTTCCGGGAATGCCAGAAAAACGGGCACTTCGCCGCTTTCGATGTCAGGCAGCACCCGCACAAGGTTTGGAAAATCCGCCGTCAGATAATCGGGCAGCACGCCAAGACCCACATGGCTCAGCACGCCCTGCAGAACCCCGAAATAGTTGTTCACCAGCAGGGTCGAGGTCATGTTTTGCGCCAGAAGCATCTGCGACAGCACCGCGCCCGAACTGACCTGCGGCGTCTGCGGTGCCTGACAGATCAGGCGATGGGGGCCCAATTCCTCGACAGTCATCGGTGTGCCGGCCTTGGCCAGATATTCGGGCGTGGCATAAAGGCGCATACGGATGTTCAGCAGCCTGCGGCGGATCAGATCCTGCTGGCTAGGCTCTTTCATGCGGATCGCCACGTCGGCTTCGCGCATGGGGAGGTCCAGCACCCGCTCCTCAAGCATAAGGTCGATTTTCAGGTCGGGATAGCGTTCGTAAAGCTTGGCCAGACGCGGCACCAGCCACATGGTCCCAAAGCCGGTGGTGGTCGTGACCTTCAATTCGCCGAAGACATGTTCCTCGCTGTCCTTTATACGGGCGGCGGTCGTGTCCAGCTTGCGCACCATCGAGGACGTGGCCTCAAACAGTAATTCGCCCTGCTCGGTCAGAATCAGGCCGCGGGCGTGGCGGTGGAAAAGCGTGGTTCCAAGCGAATCTTCAAGGGCGCGGATCTGACGACTGACGGCCGATTGGGACAGGTGCAGCACATCGCCCGCGTGGGTCAGCGACCCCGCATCCGCGACAGCGTGAAATATTCTTAGTTTGTCCCAGTCCATGTTAGAGCTTTCTTGCCTTATCAGCCATGCAATTTTTGCAACCCTTAGCACATAATCGCAAGCGGCGAAGACACAAGCCCGCGAAGAAAAATTCCTTCGTCAGTCAGCGTTTCTGACCTATAATGCCACCATACCAGTCGTCCAGCTTTGGGAGGAGCCAGATGAGTGTGCAGGATTTTTCCCTGTCGGACCGTTTCGACCTGACGAAACGCCATGTGCTGCTGAACGGGACACAGGCCTTGGTGCGCCTGATGCTGATGCAGGCTGCCCGCGACAAAGCGGCAGGGCTTGATACGGCGGGTTTGGTCACCGGCTATCGCGGATCGCCGCTTGGCGGCGTGGATCTGCAGATGATGAAGTCGAAGCGTGAGTTGACCGCCGCGCAGGTGCTGTTCCAGCCGGGCCTGAACGAAGACCTTGCCGCTACCGCCATCTGGGGCAGCCAACAGGCCGAGTTGCGCGGAGAAGGCAAGCATGACGGCGTTTTCGCGCTTTGGTATGGCAAGGGGCCGGGGGTGGACCGCACGGGCGACGTGATGCGCCACGCCAATATGGCGGGGTCGTCGCGATTTGGCGGGGTCGTCATGGCGATGGGGGACGACCATACGGGCGAATCCTCGACCGTGCTGCATCAGTCGGATTGGGCGATGGTGGACGCCTATATCCCGGTGCTGTCGCCCGCAGGTGTACAGGAGATTCTGGATTTCGGCCTTTACGGCTTTGCGCTGTCGCGTTTTGCGGGCGTGTGGACGGGCCTCAAGACCATGAAGGACACGATCGAGGCGACCAGCGTCGTCGATGGTGATCCGTTGCGCATGAAATTCGTCATCCCTGATTTCACCATGCCGCAGGGCGGGCTGAACATTCGGCTGGGCGATACCCCTGTCGTGCAGGAAGCGCGGATGATCGACCATAAACGCTTCGCAGCCGAGGCTTTTTCGCGGGCGAACCGGATCGACCATCCCGTCTGGGACAAGCCGACCGCCAAGATCGGCTTTGTCGCTGCGGGCAAGAACTGGCTGGATCTGGTCCATGCGCTGTCCCTGCTGGGCATCGACCGGGCCGAGGCGGATCGGCTGGGCATCTCGACCTATAAGGTGGGCCAGACCTGGCCGATGGATATGCGCAGCTTTCAGGAGTGGTCCGAAAAGCTGGAGGTGATCGTCGTCGTCGAAGAAAAGCGCAAGCTGATCGAAATTCAGGTCAAGGAAGCCATCTTCGACAATCGTCACGGTCGCCGCGTGCTGGGCTGGAAGCATGACCGCACCGGCGAAGAGCTTTTTCCAACACGCTACGCGCTGGACCCGGTGATGATCGCGCAGAAACTGGGCGGCATCCTGATCGAGGAAGGGCGCGGCACCGAGGCGCTGAAGGCCGGACTGGATCGTCTGACCGAGGTGCGGCGGAATGACAATGCACCCGAGATAGCCGTCAGAACCCCTTGGTTCTGTTCGGGTTGTCCGCACAATACCTCGACCCGGCTGCCCGAAGGCGCGCGTGCTTATGCCGGGATCGGGTGCCATTACATGGTGCAATGGATGGACCGCGACACCGTGGGCTTCACCCATATGGGCGGCGAAGGCGCGAACTGGATCGGCGAAGGGCCGTTCAGCAAAAGACCTCATGTTTTCCAAAATCTTGGGGACGGAACCTATAACCATTCTGGTTCTTTGGCCATCCGGGCGGCCATCGCTGCGGGGGCGAATATCACCTATAAGGTGCTGTTCAACGATGCCGTCGCCATGACGGGCGGCCAGCCGAACGAAGGTGGGCTGACCGCGCCGCAGATCGTGCGCGAATTGCAGGCGATGGGCGTGTCGCCCGTCATCGCGGTTTATGACGAGAAAGAGGAGATCGACCGGACGCAGTTTCCAGATGGTTTGCGGTTCGAAGAACGCGCCGCCATGCTGGCCGTGCAGAAGGAACTGGAGCAGGTCACGGGCGTCAGCGCCATCGTCTATATCCAGACCTGCGCCGCCGAAAAGCGCCGCCGCCGCAAACGCGGCAAGTTCGCCGATCCCGACCGTCGCATCTGGATCAATCCCGAGGTCTGCGAAGGTTGCGGCGATTGCGGGATTCAATCCAATTGCGTGTCGATCGTGCCGAAGGATACCGAACTGGGCCGCAAGCGCGCCATCGACCAATCCAGCTGCAACAAGGATTACAGCTGCGTCAAAGGGTTCTGCCCCAGCTTCGTCTCGGTCCGTGGGGCCAAGCTGAAGCGTGCGCAGGCGCAGGCGCTGGATCTGCCTGATATGCCCCAGCCCACGCTGCCCTCGATCCGCGGCACGCATAACCTTGTCATCACCGGCGTCGGCGGCACGGGTGTCGTCACCATCGGCGCGGTTCTGGCGCAGGCCGCGCATATCGACGGCAAAGGCGCGGGCATGATGGAGATGGCCGGGCTGGCCCAAAAGGGCGGCGCGGTCCATATCCACCTGCGTCTGGCCGACCGCCCCGAGGACATCAGCGCCATCCGTGTCGCAGTGGGCGAGGCGGATTGCATCATCGGCGGCGATCTGGTCGTGACCGCAGGGGCCAAGACCATCGGGCTGATGACCAAGGGCCGCACCGGGGCCGTAGTCAACGAACACGAAATCGTCACCGGAGAGTTCACCAAGAACCGTGATTTCCAGATCCCGGCGGATCGGCTTCGTGTGTCGCTGCAAGCGCGGCTGGGCGATCGGGTGGCGTTCTTTGACGCATCGACGCTGGCGCTGCGGCTGCTGGGCGACTCGCTCTATTCCAACATGCTAGTGCTGGGCGCGGCTTGGCAGCAGGGCCTGATCCCGCTGACCGAGGCTGCGATCCTGCGCGCGATCGAACTGAACGGGGCCAAGATCGCGGAAAACCAGCGCGCCTTCCAGATCGGTCGCTGGGCGGTCACCGATCCGGCCGCTGCGGCAAAGATTGTGGCAGGGCCGGATGTCACTGCGCTCCCCGTCGATCCGGTCGAATACCGCGCGGCGCGGCTGGTCGAATATCAGGATCAGGCGCTGGCCCAGCGTTTTCGCGAACTGGTCGCGCTTGCCCCGCGCGATCTGCGCGACAGCGTGGCGCGCGGATATTACAAGCTGCTGGCCTATAAGGATGAATATGAGGTCGCGCGGCTTCATCTGACCAGCGCCCAGAAAATCGCCGATGAGTTCGAGTCGGGCGCCAAGCTGAGCTTCCATCTGGCACCGCCGATCCTGCCGGGGCGCGATCCCGATGGCCGTCCGCTGAAACGGGAATTCGGGGCTTGGGTGCTGCCTGCATTCCGTTTTCTGGCCGGGATGAAGCGGCTTCGGGGCACGGTGCTGGACCCGTTTGGCTGGATGCCTGAACGTCGCGCCGAACGCGCCGCCATCGCGCAATACGAAAGCGATATGCGCGAGGTGCTGGCCGCCGTCACGCCGCAAACGCTTCCCATCGCTCGGGAACTGGCCGAGCTGCCGCTGGAGGTGCGGGGCTACGGTCTTGTCAAGGATGCCGCTGCCGATAAGGCTGCGGCGCGGCGCGAATATCTGCTGGATGCCTTTCGCAAGGGCGGCGCGCCTTTGCTGCAAGCGGCGGAGTGACAACCCCCGCAGCGCGCTATAAAAAGGCGCGTTGCGAGCAGAAAGGGCTAGTCATGGCAGTAGGCGTATTCGATTCGGGTCTTGGTGGGCTGACGGTGCTTGACGCCATTGCCGCCCATAGCCCCGAACTGCCGCTGGTCTATCTGGGCGATAACAAGCACACGCCCTATGGCGTGCGCGATGCAGACGACATCTTCAATCTGACCTGCGCAGGCGTGACACGGCTGTGGGAGGAAGGCTGCGATCTGGTGATCCTGGCCTGCAACACGGCATCCGCTGCGGCGTTGAAACGGATGCAGGAAACGTGGCTGCCCAAGGACAAGCGCGTTCTGGGCGTCTTCGTTCCCATGATCGAGGCGCTGACCGAACGCCGCTGGGGCGACAATTCCCCCCCCCGCGAGGTCGAGGTGAAGCATGTGGCGCTGTTCGCCACCCCCGCGACCGTCGCCAGCCGGGCGTTCCAGCGCGAACTGGCGTTCCGCGCCATCGGCGTCGATGTCGAAGCGCAGCCTTGCGGCGGCGTCGTCGATGCGATCGAGCAGGGCGACGAGATATTGGCCGAGGCGCTGGTCGCCAGCCATGTCGAGGCGCTGAAGCGGCGGATGCCGCATCCCGAGGCCGCGATCTTGGGCTGCACGCATTATCCTTTGGTCCAGGCTGCTTTCCAGAAAGCTTTGGGGCCTGATGTGAAAGTCTATTCGCAGGCGCAGCTTGTGGCCGAAAGCCTTGAGGACTATCTGAAACGCCGCCCCGAGTTTCTGGGCGAGGGAACGCAATCGCGTTATCTGACCACCGGCGACCCCGAGCGCGTATCGGGCAAGGCTACGCAATTCCTGCGCCACTCGATCAGGTTCGAAAGTGCCTGAATAGCTAAGGATTAAATTATGAAATCGTTGAAGAAAAAACGTCGCATCCAGATCATCGTCGCGGCTTCGGTCGCGCTGTTTCTGGCCGTGGCGCTGATCGGATACGGTTTCCGCGACGGCATCAACCTGTATCGCTCGCCCAGCCAGATGGCTGAGAATCCGCCGGCTTCGGGCGAGGTTTTTCGGCTGGGCGGCTTGGTCGAAGATGGCAGCCTGATCCGCGGCGTGGGTGAAACCGTCAGTTTCCGCGTCACCGACGGAGGCGCGACGATCCCGGTGCAATTCACCGGCGTCTTGCCCGACCTGTTCGGAGAGGGTCAGGGCATGATCGCCACCGGCCAGATGCAGGGACAGATCTTTGTCGCCCGCGAAGTCCTTGCCAAGCACGACGAAAACTACATGCCGCGCGAGGTGATCGACTCGCTCAAGGCGCAGGGCGTTTACGAAGACCCGAACTCCTGACGCAACGCCCGGTTGCTTAAGAATACGTTAACCGCCCGGAGCCAGCCTTGACCCGCATCAAGAACGGGGGCCGGCATGAAGACAGTGGAACAGATCGCGGCGGAAATCGTCGCGCGTGAAGGGGGTTACGTCAACGACCCCGACGATCCGGGGGGGGCCACGAATTACGGCGTGACACTGGCGACCTTGCAGCGGCTGGGCATCGACAGGACCGGGGACGGGCGAATTGACGTGGCGGACATCCGGGCGCTGACCCGCGCCGACGCGCAACGCATCTTCGTCGAACATTATTTCCGCAAACCGCGTCTGGCCGAACTTCCCATCCCGATTCAGGCGTCGGTTTTCGACATGTATGTCAATGCCGGAACCAATGCGGTGAAAATCCTGCAAAGGCTTTGCACGCGCATGGGCTTTGCGGCCAGCGATGACGGGCTGATCGGGCCGCGCACGATTCTGGCCGCGCAGCAGGCTGAGGCGGCGGCACAGGGATATTTCGCCGATGCCTACGGCATTGCGCGGCGCAACTATTACTACGCATTGGGCGATGCCCGCCCGGCCAGCCGCAAATATGCCCGCACCCGCGCGGGCGGCAAGGGCGGCTGGATCACGCGGGCCGAGGAGTTCATCTCGGCCCGCTATCACCTGTCTGCGGCGCAACATCGCGAAAGGACAGCGGCATGGGGATGATGGGCCGCTTTCTGGGCGCGGGTAGCGCCGTCACCACCGTCGCCAACGCGGCGACCGGCATGGCCGAGGTGTTCCGCGAAAACTCGACCCGGCGCATGGAGCTGGACGGGGAAGCCTATGCCCGCGCCATGATGCAGATGTCGGGCGAATTTGCAGCCCAGCCGCGGGGCTGGTTCGACGGGCTGATGAACGGGATGAACCGCCTGCCGCGCCCTTTGCTGACGTTGGGCACGATGGGATTGTTCGTCTATGCGATGGTCGAACCCATTGGCTTCGGTCTGCGGATGGAAAACCTGAACCTTGTGCCCGAACCGCTTTGGTGGCTGCTGGGTGCGATCATCAGCTTCTATTTCGGCGCGCGCGAGGCGCATTATTTCCGTGCGCGTCCGCGTTTTGCACCCGCTGCGGAAAAGCCAGCCGCGCCGGGGTTCGACGACAACCCCGCATTGCGCGACTGGGCCGCTGATCGGGCCGAGCGCGACGGAATGTGACCAGCTAAGCGGTTCGGAGGGCTGGCTTGCCCTTCGTTCCGCCGCTATTCTCTGGCTCCAGCTAGCCAGGAACAAGCCAATGATCGCGGAAATAGGCCATTTTGCACTGATACTCGCCTTTGCGGTGGCCATTTTCCAGATGATCGTGCCGATGATCGGCGCAACAAAAGGGTGGAGCGGCTGGATCGACAGCGCCCGTCCCGCTGCAATCGCGCAATTCGGCCTGATCGCGGTGTCGTTTGCGGCGCTGACTGTGGCCTTTGTGACCTCGGATTTCTCGCTGAAGCTGGTCTATGAGAATTCGCATACCGCCAAGCCGCTGATCTACAAGATTTCGGGCGTCTGGGGGAACCACGAAGGTTCGATGCTGCTATGGGTGCTGATCCTTGCGCTGTTCGGCGCGGCGGCGGCGGTGTTCGACGCGAATCTGCCACCCAGCCTGCGCGCGCGGGTGCTGTCGGTTCAGGGCGCGATCGGCGTGGCGTTTCTGGCCTTCATCCTGTTCACCTCAAACCCGTTCTGGCGGTTGGAGAATGCGCCCTTTAACGGGCGTGACCTGAACCCGCTGCTGCAAGACCCCGGTTTGGCGTTCCACCCGCCGTTCCTTTATCTTGGTTACGTGGGGCTAAGCATGGCGTTCAGCTTTGCCGTGGCAGCCCTGATCGAGGGGCGCGTGGATGCCGCATGGGCGCGTTGGGTCCGGCCCTGGACGCTGGCGGCATGGGTTTTTCTGACCATCGGTATCGCGCTGGGGTCGTGGTGGGCCTATTATGAACTGGGCTGGGGCGGCTTCTGGTTCTGGGATCCGGTGGAAAACGCCAGCTTCATGCCATGGCTGATCGCCGCCGCGCTGCTGCATTCCGCAATCGTCGTCGAAAAGCGCGAGGTGCTGAAAAGCTGGACCATCCTTCTGGCGATCATGGCCTTTGCCTTTTCGCTGATCGGCACGTTCATCGTGCGGTCGGGGATCATCACCTCGGTCCACAGCTTTGCCTCTGACCCGGAACGCGGCGTGTTTATTCTTGCGATCCTTGGGGTGTTCGTGGGTGGCGCGCTGGTGCTTTACACGATCCGCGCCACATCGATGCAGGCCAAGGGGGTGTTCGCGCCGGTATCGCGCGAAGGCGGGCTGGTGCTGAACAATATCCTGCTGGCCGTGTCATGCTTTGTCGTCTTTATCGGCACAGTCTGGCCGCTGATCGCCGAGATGCTGTGGGACCGCAAGCTGTCGGTCGGCCCGCCTTTCTTCGAAAAAGCCTTTACGCCCTTTATGATCGTGACCGCGATCGTGTTGCCTTTGGGCGCGATCATCCCCTGGAAACGTGGCCAGCTGCGCCGTGTCGCAGCACCGCTGCGCGGGGCGCTGCTTTTTGCGGCTGCGATCATGGCGCTGGTCTTTGCCATATCCACCGGCCATTCGGCGCTGGCGGTGATCGGCGCGGGACTGGGCGCGTGGCTGATCGCGGGATCGGTCGTCGATCTGTGGCTGCGCACTGGCAATTCGGGCTGGTCGCGCCTGCGCCGTCTGCCGCGTGCCGATTGGGGCAAGGCGGTGTCGCATGGCGGTCTGGGCGTGACCTTTATCGGGGTCAGCCTGCTGATGGCATGGCAGGTCGAAGATATTCGCGTTGCGCAAGTCGGGCAGGGATTCGACGTGGCGGGCTATCACATCACGCTGGAAGATGTGCAGGAACGCCCTGGCCCGAACTATGATGCGACCGTGGCGACGATGCGCGTAGACAAGGACGGTCGGCAGGTCGCGCTGCTGCATCCCGAAAAGCGCGTCTATACGGTGCAAGGCATGCCCACGACCGAAGCTGCGATCCAGAACGGCTTTTTCCGCGACATCTATCTGGTGATCGGCGATCCGCAGCAGGGCGGCGGCTGGGCCGTGCGCAGCTATATCAAGCCCTTTGCCAACTGGATCTGGCTGGGCTGCGCGCTGATGGCCCTGGGGGGCATGATCAGCCTTTCGGATCGGCGTTACCGCGTGGCTGCGGGCGCGCGTCAACCCGCGCCGCTTGCACAACCGGCCGAGTGACCCGATGCGCTATCTGCTATTATGCCTGATGCTGCTTGCCGGACCCGCGCTTGCCGTCCAACCCGATGAGGTGCTGTCCGATCCCGCGCTTGAGGCGCGGGCGCGCGACATCTCTAAGATCCTGCGCTGCCCAGTCTGTCAGGGCGAGACGATCGACGAATCCAACGCGCCGATCAGCCGCGATCTGCGGCTTTATCTGCGCGAACGTCTGGTCGCGGGCGACAGCGACGATCAGGCCGTCGATGCCGTGGTGGACCGCTTCGGGGAATACGTCCTGTTCGAGCCGAGGGCAAAGGGCATCAACTGGCTGCTGTATCTGGCCGGCCCGCTGATGGCGCTGCTGGGGGTCGTCATTGGCTGGCAATTCATCCGCTCGCGCGCGATTGCCGAACAGCCCGCCGCGCAGCAGGCCGAGACGCTGACCGATGACGAAAAGGCCCGGCTGGACCGCATCATGCGCGACTGACGCGAGGTCGCGCTTTTAGGACCGGGCGCGGGCGGGCAGGATGGCGCCAAATGGGGGGAGCCATGAGCCATCAGACCATCGCCGTTTCGCATCAGGACGGCATCACCCGTATCGCGCTGAACCGACCCGAGGTGATGAACGCGCTGAACAGCGTCATGCGCGCCGAGATTACCGCAGCATTTTCCGATCCGGGTGCGGGGTGCCGTTGCATCGTGCTGACCGGGACGGGGCGGGCGTTCTGCTCGGGTCAGGATCTGACGGATGCCCGCGCGGGTCTGGATGTCGAACGCATCCTGCGCGATGAGTATGAGCCGATGCTGGCCGCAATCACGGGCGCGCCGGTCCCGGTCATTGCGGCGGTGAACGGGGTCGCTGCCGGTGCCGGTGCCAATCTGGCGCTGGCAGCCGATGTGGTGATTGCCGCCGAAAGTGCGGTTTTTTTACAGGCTTTCAGCCGGATCGGCCTGATCCCCGATGCGGGCGGCACGCATATCATTCCGCGTTCCGTGGGGGCAGCGCGTGCGATGGGGATGATGCTGTTCGCCGAACCCGTCACGGCGCGACAGGCTGCGAATTGGGGCATGATCTGGGAAACCGCCCCCGATGCCGAATTCGAGGCGGTTGCGACTGCCCGCGCGCAGACATTGGCGCAGGGGCCGACGCGCGCCTATCTTGCCATCCGCGAGGCGTTGGCTGCGTCCGGCGGCAACGACATGCAAGCACAGCTTGCGCTGGAGGCGCGGCTTCAGGGTGAAATGGCCCGCACCTCGGATTTCACCGAAGGGGTGACGGCATTTCTGGAAAAGCGGCATGCGCGCTTTACCGGGTTCTAGGCGATCCTGATAAAACGCGGCTCGGCTGCGCGATTGTCGAAAAACGGGACCGAGTCGGGCGTGACGCCTTCGGCGATACGGGCGATTTCGGCAAGCACCACCTCGGTGATGAATGGCAGGTCCAGTTTCCGGGCCTGGGCTATCGGAACCCAGTGCAGGTGCGAAAGTTCATCGCAGGCGGCGCTGAAGTCGTTGCGGTCACCGTTGATCCGCGCGGCATCCAGCAGCAGGAAACGCGCATCGAAACGGCGTGTCCGGCCCGGCGGCGTGATGGCGCGAAACAGGTAGGTCAGGCCGATAGGATCGGGCGTCAGACCCGCCGCCGCGTAATGGCCCCAACCAGCAGGTGCGGGGCCGGGCTGGCCGGTCAGCAGGCCGGTTTCCTCGGCCAGTTCGCGCAGGGCTGCGGCCACCAGTGCCTCGGGTGTGGCGATGCCACCTTCGCGGGGTTCGGCTGACAAAAGCTGGTGCAGGCGTGGGGGCAGCGGGGCAAGTCCCGCATCCGCATCCTCGGGATCGACCGCGCCGCCGGGAAAGACGTATTTCGACGGCATGAAGGCTGCCGCCGCCCCACGCTGCCCCATCAGCACCGAAGGGCCGTCAGCAGCATCGCGGTCCAGCACGATGACGGTTGCCGCGTCGCGGATCGGCACGTCGTTCATGCGGACAAAGTCCGGGGCGCCGCGCCGAATCCGTGCATCCGCCGCGCCCATTGGAAGCCTACGAAGGCACCTTTGATCAGCGGCAAAAGCAGCAGCGACAGGATCACCGCGCCAAGGCTGAAACCGATCAGCATCGACATGGCCGAAGGACGCCACGCCATATAGACCGCCAGCAGCAGCGGCGCGCCCAGATGGGATACCAGCAGGATCGTCAGATAGGCAGGGCCGTCATCCGCACGCTGATGCGACATATCTTCGCCGCAGTGGTCGCACTGGTCGCGGACCGTCAGATAGCCGTGAAACAGCGCACCCTGTCCGCAGGATGGACAGCGGCGCATCGCACCGCGCAGCATCGCCGGCTTCAGCGGCCGGTCGGCGGGGTCGTCGGATCGGGGCATCGCACGCTCCTTGGGAGTGTCTTGCCCTGTATGTAGGCAGCGACCCGCGAAAAAGAAAGCGCGCCGAATGTCGCAGCCCGTCAGGCCGCGATCGCCGGGCTTGCCAACACGATGCAGTTGCGCCCCGAGGTCTTGGCACGCAACAGGGCCTTGTCGGCACGCGTCAGCAAATGGTCCGCGTCGGGCGCCGTGCCCGAAGGCTGGCTGGCGTCCATTGCCGCGATCCCCGCCGAAACGGTGACGCTCAATGTGTCAGCGGCGCATCCTTTGGGCAAAGGCACCGGGGTGGCCATCACGCTGTGGCGGATCTCCTCGGCGATCATATGGGCGCTTTGGGCGCTGTAGCCGGGCAGGACCGCCAAAAACTCCTCTCCTCCCATCCGGGCAAGCACGGCTTCGGGGGGCACGCAGGCGCGCAGGCGGGCGGCGATGGCGGTCAGCACCGCATCGCCCGCCGCATGTCCGTGATTATCGTTGACCAGCTTGAAGCGATCCAGATCCAGCACGATCAGCGCCAGATCATCGCCGTCCTGACATGCGGCATCGAACAGCTCGGCCAGTCGCGGCATGGCATAGCGGCGATTGTGCAGCCCGGTCAGCGGATCGGTCATGGCCAGCGCGACGTTGCGCTGGGTTTCCTGCCGGCGCCGGTCCGCCTCTCGTTTACGGGAAAGCTGCGCCTCAAGTCGGATTGCGGCTTCGGTGGCGCCCGTGACCGAGGTCAGCTCGGCCGTCAGCACGTCGCCCGCACCAAGGTCCAGTGCGACCGATGTCATCTCGGCCCGATCATCGCGCAGCACGATCACGAAGCCCGCATCCCGCGACAACGGACGAGAGCGGAGTTCCGACAAAAGCCGCAGCCCGTCACCCGACTGCCTGATGTCGGCGGCCAGCAGATACAGGTCCGGCACCCGACCGCGCGCGGCATCGGCAAGTGCCCTGTCGGGTTCGTTCACGGTGATCGCGAAATTCAGCCGTGTTTGCAGTGCGTGACGCCAGGAAAGCGCGGTGGCGGGCTGGTCTGCAATGAACACGGCGCGGGGACGGTCGTCATGCTGAAAGCCCGCCTGCGCCTCGGCCATGCCGCTGACCTGGGCATCTTCGCGCATCAGGCCGCGGATGCGGGCAAGCAGCGTCAGATCGTCACCGCGGGCATCGATCAGCGCCGATGCCCCAGCACGCAGCGCATCGATTCGCGCGCCCGCATCCAGAGCATGGATCAGGATCGGCAGTTCCGCGCCACGCGGTTGCGCCCGCAATGCCGCGCAAAGATCAGGGGCTGTCATGTCCGAAATGCTGGTCCCGATCAGCACGATCTGCGGGTGGACAAGCTGCGCCAGCCGCAAGGCATCCTGCCCCGAAGCGGCGGGCGTCACATCGTAACAGGCCGCCGTCAGCCTGACCTTCATGGTGATGCGGTTGGTTGGAACGCTGTCCACGACCAAAATGCGCCCTGCCATGTTCATTTGTCTGCTTTACACCCACTGACCACATCCGCATCTTGCGCGCAAAATGGTTAAAAAACCGTTGCCGGATGATGAGGACGCAATGACCCCGAACGAAGCCCGAGATATTGCCGATGCAGGTTTCAGCCATATCGCCGGGAATTCCGACCTGATCGAGGCGTTGCTGGCGCAATCGGGCAGCGACGTCGCAGGGCTGCGCGCGATGACGCAGCGCCCGGAATTCGCGCAATTCGTGCTGGACTTTCTGCTGGAGCAGGATCAGCGCGTGCTGGATTTCGCCGCAGACGCGGGCATCCGTCCCGAACGGGTCCAGATGGCCCGCGCGATCCTTGGCGGAGGCGACCCCTGGTAAGGGGCCGCCAATCATTCAGGCCACTTCAGCGAAAACCTTGTCCAGCGCCGTTTCCAGCTTTTCGAACATCTCGTCCATCTGGCTTTCGGTCAGGATGAAGGGCGGGGCCAGCACCACCGACTGACCCAAGGGACGGCAGATCAGGCCCAGATCGGTGCAGGTATTGGCGATGCGTTCGCTGACCGACAGCTTGCCGTCGAAAGGCGTCTTGGTGGCTTTGTCCTTGACCGCCTCCAGCGCCCACATGAAGCCCACGCCGCGATATTCGCCGATATTGGGCTTCTGGGCCAGGCGTTGCAGCCCGGCCTCAAACCGGGGGGCAAGGTCGCGGACATTCTGGGCAAGCCCCTCGTTCATCACCACGTCGATGGCTTTCAGCGCGATGGCGCAGCCGACGGGGTGGCCCGAGGCGGTGAAGCCATGCGGGAATTCCTCGATCGCTTCGACGGCGGCGCTGACACGGGCCGAAAGTTCCGGCCCAAGGATCACCGCGCCCATCGGGAAAAAGCCCGCCGTCAGGTTCTTGGACGAAATGATGGCGTCGGGCGTGAAGTCATAGGTTTCCGCGCCCCAGGTGTTGCCGGTGCGGCCAAAGCCGGTGATGACCTCATCCGAGATCATCGGGATGTCGTATTTCTTCAGGATCGGCAGCATCGCCTGAAAGTAACCCTTGGCGGGCGGGATGACGCCGCCTGCGCCCTGCACGGGTTCGGCAAAGAAACCGGCGATGGTGTCGGCACCTTCGCGCTGAATGGTTTCTTCAAGCTCGCGGGCAAGGCGGGCGACGAATTGTTCTTCGGTCTCGCCTTCCTCGCCAAAGCGCCAGTAATGCGGGCAGGTCAGGTGGATGAAGCCTTCCATCGGCAGGCCGAAGACCGAGTTGTAGGGCTTGCCGGTCATCGAGGCCGACACCGCCGTGACGCCGTGATAGGCATTCCAGCGCGTCAGGATCTTGCGTTTCTGCGGCTTGCCTTCTGCGGCGTGCAGGAACCACAGCATCTTGACCATGGTGTCGTTCGCCTCGGAACCCGAATTCGTATAGAACACCTTGCCGCTGGTGAACGGCGACACCTCGACCAGCTTTTCCGACAGCATCACGGTCTGGTCGGACATGCGCCCGAAAAAGGCGTGATAGCCGGGAAAGCGTTCGTATTGCGTCTTGGCGGCCTCGATCATGCCCTTGTGGTCGAAACCGGCGACCATGTTCCACAGACCGGAATTGGCATCCAGATAGCGGCGGCCATTGGTATCGACGACATAGGGGCCTTCGCCATGGGTGACGACGACGGTGCCGCGTTCATGCACCGAAGGCATGTCGGTAAAGCCGTAAAGGGAAAATTCCTCGGCGCGCGCTTCCCAGCTTTGCGGTTTGTTCATGGGCTTACCCTTTGCTTATGGAATATTTATCTGAAAGCTAGCCGGGCGGGCAGGGGCGTTCAATGGGGCAGAATGCCGGAAAAAGCGGGCGATGCGGGCGGAATGCCAGGGCGACGCGACGTTTGTCCGGCTTGTCTGCCAGCCGCGATGGGCGCAGCCTTGGGCTATGCGCCGAATTGCCCTGATCCTTGCGCTATTACCCGGCCCGGTCCTGGCCGAGGGCTTGGCGGTATTGCCGATCAAGCTGCTGGACACCTCGCATGAGGTGCGGGACCAAAGCGGCGATCACGCCCGGCGGCTGGGCCTGATGGCCGAGGCGCTGGCCCGCGACATGGGCGGCGCGCCGGTCTTGCCCGAGGCGGTTGCACAAGCCTGCCCGCGCGAGACGCAGGACTGTCTGATCGGGCTGCTGCGCCAGCAGGGCGCGGATCGCGGGCTGTTCGTGGTGGTGCAGAAATCCAGCACGCTGATCCTGCAGGTCTTTGCCAGCGTCGTCGATGTTCGGGCGGAAAAGCTGCTGACCCATCGCGAACTGAACTTTCGCGGCGACAATGACGAGGCGTGGCGCCGCGCTGGTCGCTTCATGGCCCGTCAACTGCGCTGAGGCGGCAGCAGGCCGATTTCGCGCAAAGCCGCATCTATCCCGCTGGGGGCGCCGCGCGTTTCCGCCACCAGCGTATCAAATCGGCGTCGCAGCATGGCCTTTTCCTCGCCCCGGCAGTCGTTCCAGGGGCGACCCTGCAGGGCCATCTCCAGCACGTAATACCAGATGAAATGCGGCTTGCCGCCCGCGACCAGCAAAGCACGATATGCCTCATGCGCGCCCATGCCGCGCAGCGTTTCGGCATCGGGCACGCCTGCGGCGATCAGCGCCTTGGCGGTGGCGGGGCCGATGGTGGGGATGGTGGTCAGGTCCGTCATCTCGCCCAGACTTTTCAACTCAGCACAATTCCTGTATCAGCGCCGGAACCTCAAGGACAGCACGGTATGACCGACCAAGCCACATCGCAGGCAGCAAAGAAGCTTTTCATCAAGACCTATGGCTGCCAGATGAACGTCTATGACAGTCAGCGCATGGCCGAGGCCATGGGCGCCGAAGGCTATGTCCTGACCGAAGACCAGTCCGAAGCCGATATGGTGCTGCTGAACACCTGCCACATCCGCGAAAAGGCGGCCGAAAAGCTGTATTCCGACCTTGGCCGCCTGAAGCCGCTGAAAGCCGAACGGCCCGATCTGAAGATCGGCGTCGCGGGTTGCGTCGCACAGGCCGAGGGCGAAGAGATCCAGCGCCGGATGCCCATCGTCGATCTGGTCGTGGGGCCACAGGCCTATCACCGCCTGCCTGCCATGGCGCGTGCGGGCCGGGGCGTGGACACGGAATTTCCCGCCGAAGACAAGTTCGAGCATCTGCCGAAATCGCCCGCCACCCGTCGCGCGCCTGCCGCGTTCCTGACGGTGCAGGAAGGTTGCGACAAGTTCTGCGCCTTTTGCGTCGTGCCCTATACCCGCGGGGCCGAGGTCAGCCGTCCGGTGTCGCGCATTCTGGCCGAGGCCCGCGATCTGGTGGCGCGCGGCGTGCGCGAAATCACGTTGCTGGGCCAGAACGTCAACGGTTGGCACGGCGAGGGGCAGGGCGGCGAATGGGGCTTTGGCCGCCTGATCCGCGCGATTGCCGAAATCGACGGGCTGGACCGCATCCGATATACGACCAGCCATCCCAATGACATGGCCGATGACCTGATCGAGGCGCATCGGGCCGAACCCAAGCTGATGCCATATCTGCATCTGCCGGTGCAATCGGGCAGTGACCGCATTCTCAAGGCGATGAACCGCAAGCATACCGCCGAGCATTACCTGCGCCTGATCGACCGCATCCGCGATGCGCGTCCCGACATCGTGATGACCAGCGATTTTATCGTGGGCTTTCCGGGCGAGACCGACCAGGACCACCGCGATACGCTGGATCTGGTGGAAAAAGTGGGCTTCGGCATGGCCTATAGCTTCAAGTATTCGCCGCGCCCCGGCACGCCCGCCTATGACCGCCCCGAGGTGGACAGCGCCCTGGCCGATGCGCGCCTGCAGGAACTTCAGGCGCTGCTGACCCGCCAGCAGAAAGCCACACAGGAAGGCATGGTCGGGCGCGAAATGGGCGTGCTGTTCGAAAAACCGGGCCGTCTGCCGGGCCAGATGGTGGGCAAGTCCGATTATCTGCATGCGGTCTTTGTCGATGCGCCCGATGCCAAGGTCGGTGATCTGGTCCGCGTCCGCATCAAGGCCAGTTCGTCCAACTCGTTGGCGGGTGAGCTGATCGCCTAATTTCGTTGACTTTGGGGCGCGAATCCCCCATATGACTGCGACCGGCCGGGCCTACGCTCGTTGCCGGTCGTTATTTTTAATCTCACCCAGATCAAGGGTGCGCTGTCCGAAGGCGGGTTTTAACCCGGAACACCTGCGCAAGCAGGGGCCACAGGATGCGGCAGAAAAGGAAGATGCGAATGTTCGCAGTTCTCAAGACGGGCGGCAAGCAATACCGGGTTCAATCCGGTGACGTGCTGCGCGTTGAAAAGCTGGATGCAGAAGCCGGCGACAAGGTGCAGTTCAACGAAGTGCTGATGATCGGCTCGACCATCGGTGCGCCGCTGGTTTCGGGCGCGGCTGTTCAGGCCGAAGTCATCGACACCATCAAGGCTGACAAGGTCATCACCTATGTGAAACGCCGCCGGAAGCATTCGTCGCAGCGCACCCGTGGTCACCGTCAGCAACTGACCCTGCTGCGCGTCACCGACCTGCTGGAAAGCGGCGCCGACAAGTCCGACGTCAAGGCTGCCGTTGGTTCGCGCATCGCGCGCCGCGAAGCCCACACCGAAACCGCCAACTGAGGAGACTGACCCATGGCACATAAAAAAGCAGGCGGTTCGTCCCGCAACGGTCGCGATTCGGCTGGTCGTCGTCTTGGCGTGAAACTGTATGGCGGCCAATCGGCTGTCGCAGGCAACATCCTTGTCCGTCAGCGCGGCACCACCTGGTGGGCCGGTGCAAATGTCGGCATGGGCCGCGACCACACGCTGTTCGCGCTGACCGATGGCGTCGTGACCTTCAAGAAGGGCCTCAAGGGCCGTACCTTCATTTCCGTGCTGCCCGCAAATCTTGAGGCTGCCGAGTAAGCCGATTTTACACTCCGGTGTTAAAAAAGGGGATCGGCGCGAGCCGGTCCCCTTCGACATTTCGGAGATCGTCCACATATGTTTCCGAGTAGGTGGGAGGAGACAAAAATGAATAACCTGATCGCACCGGGTATGAATGCACAGGCAGTGATCGCGACCGAACGTTTCGTGCTGCGCCCCCTGCGCGTATCGGATGCCGGGCTGATTGCCCATTACACCGAAGACCGCCGCGTCGCCGAAGGCACGCGGTCCATCCCCCATCCGTTGCCGCCGGGCGCGACCGACAGCTATGTCAAACGCGCCATGGCCGCTGAGCGGGACGAAGACGTCTGGGCGATCGACGGGTCTGCGAACAAGCTGGCCGAGCTGCTGGGCGTCGTGTCCCTGACCCGGCTGGAAAGCGATCAGTCCGAACTGGGCTTCTGGGTCGGTGCGGGCTTCTGGAACACGGGCTTCGCGACCGAGGCAGTGCAGGCGCTGGTCGCAGCGAACCCGCATGGCTCGCGCACCCTGTTCGCCGAGGCGTTTCAGGACAATCCCGGCTCGGCCCGTGTGCTGACCAATTGCGGCTTTGAATATCTGGGCGATGCTGAAAGCTGGTCGGTCGCGCGCAATTCCCGCGTGTCCACCTGGACCTATCTGCGCAAGATGGCCTGAGGGTCGCGACAATCCCGAATGACAAAGGGCGCCCCGTTCGGCGCCCTTTTTGTTTGCGGTTGTGTCGTTTTCAGGGGCGTAGCGTCACGGCATTGCCGCCGGTGATGACCACTTGGGTCAGACCTGCCAGCGCCTCATGCGACAGGGTCATGGCGACGGTCACGGTATCGCTGGCCGGATTGACTGCAAGACGCGCCGTCGCGCTGCTGGGATCGGGCGGGTTGCCGACCAGCCGCAGCCGCAGCACTCCGTTTTCATCGGGGCGAATACGTCCGCTGGGCATGGCAACCTCGGTCACCAGCGCGACATCCCACCAGCCTTTGGTCGCGGGCAGGCCGGTCACGACCAGCATGCGGCCTTCGTAAAGCGGTTCCCACCGCGCGCCGGTGACTTGCGCCAGGGGCGAGCGCAGGTCTTGCGCGACGGCCTGGTAGCCGCCTTCCGGCTCCAGCGTCGGCGGCGGTTCATTGCCGCCGAACCAGCGCATCGGGTTCAGGCCGCTATCGCTGCCAAAGCGTCCGCATCCGGCCAGCACCAGCGCCGCAACGCAGATATAGCCCAATGTTCTGAAGCGCATGTCCGCCGTCCTGTCCCTGTCCTTGTCCCGCCCGTTGATAAGGCAAAGCGCCGGGGCGCGAAAGCCTCTTTGACCTTATGCGCGGCGCGCGCTATGGCAGGACGCCCGCTGCGAAAGGATGCCCCGATGGCCACGCCCGCCTTTGAAGAGATCGCCGAAACCTTCGATTTCCTTGAGGACTGGGAGGAGCGTTATCGCCATGTCATCGAACTGGGCAAGGCGATGCCGCCGCTTGATCCCGCGCTGCAGGTGCCCGCGACCAAGGTGGACGGTTGCGCCAGTCAGGTCTGGATCATGCCGCGGATCGAGGGTGGGGTTTTCGACTTTGACGGGGAAAGCGATGCCCTGATCGTGCGCGGTCTGATCGCCATTTTGCACGCGCTTTATTCCGGTGTGCCGGTCGGGCAGGTCAGCGCGATCGACGCCCCCGCCGAGCTGCGCCGGCTGGGGCTGGAGGAGCATCTGTCGGCCCAACGCTCGAACGGGTTGCGCGCGATGGTGGAACGTATCCGCCTGTTAGCTGCCGCGGCGGTGTGAAATCCAGCCGCCGCCCAGAACCCGCGTCCCTTCGGTCGCGTAGAACACGCAGGCCTGACCCGGACTGACGCCCTCCTCGGCATCCAGAAGCTCGATTTCGGCGCGGTTAGGGCCGGTCGGGCGCAGGATCGCCGGGCGCGGCGGACGGGTCGAGCGGATGCGCGCGGTGATCGCGATCTCGCCTTCGAAGGGCTCATCGCCCAGCCAGTTCACCTCGGTCACCGGCACGATGCGGGTCGCCAGCGCCTGTTTCGGGCCAACGACCACGCGGCGCGTGTCCGGCTCCAGCCGCACGACGAACAGCGGATCGCCAAGGCCGCCGATGCCCAGACCGCGCCGCTGGCCGATGGTGTAATGGATGACGCCGCGATGCTGGCCCAGCACGTTGCCGTCCATATCCACGATCTCGCCGGGATCGGCCGCACCGGGACGCAGCTTTTCGATCACGCTGGCATAGTTGCCGTTCGGCACGAAGCAGATGTCCTGACTGTCGGGCTTGTCCGCCACGGCAAGGCCGAATTTCTGCGCCAGCTCACGGGTTTCGGCCTTGCTTTGCAGCCCGCCCAGCGGAAAGCGCAGGAAATCCAACTGCTCATCCGTGGTCGAGAACAGGAAATAGCTTTGATCGCGGTTCGCGTCGGCAGCCATGTGCAGTTCAGGCCCCGCCGCACCTTCGAAACGGCGGATGTAATGACCTGTCGCCATGCAGTCGGCATCCAGTTCGCGTGCGGTTTGCAGCAGATCGCGGAACTTCACGCGCTCATTGCAGCGGATGCAGGGGACGGGGGTCGCGCCCGCCAGATAGGCGTCGGCGAATTCCTCGATCACGGATTCACGGAACTTGTTTTCGTAATCAAGGACATAGTGCGGAAAACCGATCCGTTCCGCCACGCGGCGCGCGTCATGGATGTCCTGACCCGCGCAGCAAGCGCCTTTTTTGGCCAAAGCCGCGCCGTGATCGTAAAGCTGCAAGGTCACGCCGATGACGTCATAACCTTCGGCGGCCAGCATCGCGGCCACAACCGAACTGTCCACACCGCCCGACATGGCCACGACCACGCGTGTCTGCGCCGGAGGTTTCGCAAAACCCAGCGAATTCAATGGCATGTCGCGCGCTTCATCGCGCAGGATAGAGGTCGGGGCTGTCATGGATCGTCCTTGGTGCTGCCTGCGGGCCATGGGCCCCGCCGGAGTTCATTACATTTATAAGAAAAAATGCGGAATTCTCAAGGGCAGGACCCGGTGAAAGCGGTCACGTTTCACGGTGAATTAAGAAGTTTTGGGCAGAACAGGGCCAAGAAAGACAGGATTTCGCCCATGTTTCTGAAAAAGACCACAGGCCCGCGTACGGCCATGCTGCCCGATGGAACGATCCTTACGCTGGCCGATCTGCCGCCCGCAGGGGTGCGTTGGGTTGCGCGGCGCAAGGCGATGGTGGTGGCAGCGGTCCAGCATGGCCTTCTGGCCCGCGAGGACGCAATTGCCCGTTATGACCTCAGCGAAGAGGAATTTGAGGCATGGACAAGTGCCTTTGCGCGTCACGGCAGCAATGCTTTGAAAATCACGAAGCTTCAGAAATTTAGACAACTTTGAATTGTTTTGTCTATCCATCACAAGCCAGTAACGTGATATTAACTATTCCGTGTGACCAATGCGCGTGACCGTCAATCAGGGGCTATCAACATGCGAATCCTTCTTGTCGAGGATGATCCGACAACCGCGCGCAGCATCGAACTGATGCTGAACCATGCGAATTACAACACCTACCGAACGGATATGGGCGAAGAAGGCATCGATCTTGCCAAGCTATATGATTACGATCTGATCCTGCTGGATCTGGACCTTCCCGACATGCACGGGATGGAAGTGCTGCGCCAGATCCGTATGTCGCGCGTCGATACCCCTATTCTTATCCTGACGGGTTCGGATGACACTGAAAGCAAGCTGAAGGGCTTTGGCTTCGGGGCGGATGACTACATGACCAAGCCCTTTAACCGCGACGAACTGGTTGCCCGCATTCAGGCGATCATTCGACGGTCCAAAGGTCACAGCCAATCGGTCATCCGCACCGGCGACATGATCGTGAACCTTGACGCCCGTTCGGTCGAGGTGGCGGGGCGCGCGGTCAATCTTACCGGCAAGGAATACCAGATTCTGGAGCTGCTCAGCCTGCGCAAGGGAACCACGCTGACCAAAGAGATGTTCCTGAACCATCTTTATGGCGGCATGGATGAACCCGAACTGAAGATCATCGACGTTTTCGTCTGTAAGCTGCGCAAGAAACTGGCGGCAGTTCTGAATGGTGAAAGTCACATCGAAACGGTCTGGGGGCGCGGCTATGTTTTGCGCGATCCGGTCGTCGATGGGCAAAGCGCGGAACGCATGGCACTGCGCGCCTGACGCGCTGACCGCTGGACAAGGGCGCGCGTCCGCCGCTATCACTCTGGCCCGGAAGATCGGCCCCTTGACCGGGCCAGAAGATGGCGGAGACGCATATGGCCCAGGAAAACAGCGATCAGCCCAAAGGTGCGTTGCCGGTCGAGGAATTGGACGCCGCGCAGGCCGCCGATGAGGTTGCGGCGCTTGCCGATGAATTGCAGCGTGCCAACCAAGCCTATCACACTGACGATGCGCCGTTTATTTCCGACGCAGAATATGACGCCAGAAAGCTGCGCCTTGCCGCAATCGAAGCGCGGTTCCCCGAACTTCAGCCGCTGGACAGCCCCACCTCCAAGGTTGGGGCGGCACCTGACAGCCGCTTTGCCAAGGTTGCGCATCGTTTGCCGATGCTGTCGCTGGAAAATGCGTTTGACGATGATGACGTCACGGCCTTTGTCCAGCGCGTTCGCTTGTTCTTAAGCCTAGGCGATCAAGCGCTTGATGTGACGGCAGAACCCAAGATCGACGGCCTGTCGCTGTCTCTGCGTTACGAGGGTGGTGAGCTTGTGCTGGCATCGACCCGTGGCGATGGCGCGGTGGGCGAAAATGTGACGGCCAATGCCCGCACGATTGCCGACATCCCTCAGCGTCTGGCGGGCGATAATGTGCCGAAAATCGTGGAAATTCGCGGCGAATGCTACATGTCGCATGAGGATTTCGAAAAACTTAACCAATCTGATACGGGCCGCGTCTTTGCCAATCCGCGCAATGCGGCGGCTGGGTCATTGCGCCAGCTTGATCCGGCGGTAACGGCGGCACGCCCGCTGCGCTTTTTCGCCTATGCCTGGGGGGAGGTCAGCGCGCCTTTGGCCGATACACAGATGGGTGCCGTGATGCGTATGGCGGATCTGGGGTTTCAGGTGAACCCGCTGATGAAACTGTGCAAATCGGTCGAGGAGATGATCGCCGTTTGGGCCGGTATTGAACAGAAGCGCGCGACCTTGGGCTATGACATCGACGGCGTCGTCTACAAGGTCAACGATCTGGGCTGGCAGTCGCGGTTGGGAATGCGGTCCACCACGCCGCGTTGGGCTTTGGCGCATAAATTTCCGGCAGAACGTGCATGGACCCGGCTTGAGGCGATCGACATTCAGGTCGGGCGCACGGGCGCGCTTAGCCCGGTCGCGCGGCTTGCGCCGGTGACGGTGGGCGGTGTGGTCGTGTCAAATGCAACGCTGCACAATGAAGATTATATCGCCGGACGCGGGGCCGATGGGCACGAAATCCGCGGTGGCAAGGATATTCGCATCGGCGATTGGGTCGAAATCTATCGTGCGGGCGATGTGATCCCCAAGGTCGCCGAGGTGGATCTGAACAAGCGGCCCGTGGACAGCGCGCCCTATCATTTTCCGGCAACCTGCCCGGAATGCGGCTCTCCCGCGATCCGCGAGGAGGGGGACTCGGTCCGGCGTTGCACCGGTGGGCTGATCTGCCCCGCGCAGGCCGTCGAAAAGCTGCGTCACTTCGTTTCGCGTGCCGCATTCGATATCGAGGGACTGGGCGCGAAGCAGGTCGAGTTGTTCCACCGGCTGAATTGGATCGCACAGCCTGCCGACATATTCGACCTTGAGAAACGCGATGCGGAAGGTCGCAAGATGCTGGCCGCACGTGCCAAAGATTTTCTGGGTGCGCATTGGACCGAACGGGGCGAAGAAATCGCCGACGCCTATCGCGAATTGATGACGCAATCGGGCGTCGATCCGCTTAGCCTCGCGTCCGGCAATCTGCCGAAGGAATTGGAGCGGCTGTCCGCAAAACCCTTGGCCGAGATCAAGGGATGGGGCGAAACCAGCACGCGCAATCTGTTTCAGGCGATCGAACGCAAGCGCGAAATATCCATGGGACGCCTGCTTTTCTCGCTTGGTATCCGCCATGTGGGCGAGGTGGCGGCGAATGATCTGGCCCGCCATTACGGTGGTTGGGATCCGTTGGTCGCGGCACTTGATGCAGCCCATCCCGCGGCCGAGGCGCATCGCGTAGCTGATCTGGCCGTCCTGGAGGAACGCAAAAGGGCTGCTGCCGAAAACCGCCGCCCCCGGATAAGCGAGGCGCGGGCTGCGGCACTGGCCAAGGCCGAAATTCCTGCAGCCGCGCAGGCCGCATGGGCGGATCTGATAGCTGCCGATGGTATCGGTCCGGTTCTGGCGATGTCGCTGTCCGATGCGTTCGAAAATCCGCGCGAACGTCAGGCCATCGACCGTCTGACGGCTGCCCTGACCAAAATCCTGCCGCCCGAGAAACGTGCGACGGACAGCCAGATCACCGGGAAAACGCTGGTCTTTACCGGCACGCTGGAAAAGATGACGCGGGCCGAAGCCAAGGCGCGGGCCGAGGCGTTGGGGGCCCATGTCGCGGGTTCGGTTTCGGCCAAGACGGATCTGCTGATTGCGGGGCCGGGTGCAGGATCCAAGGCAAAAAAAGCGGCAGAATTGGGGATCAAGGTGATTTCTGAGGACGAATGGCTGGCGATCGCGCAATAGGTCGCCCTCCCGCGCTTTTCCCCCTGTTCGCGGGGCTGGAAACGCTGCCCGGCATCGGCCCGAAAGCCGCCGAAGCGTTCGCGCAGATGGGCGTGAGCCGTCCCCGTGATCTTGTCCTGACCCTGCCGCATTCGGGCATTCGCCGCCGTCCCATCGCGCGTCTGGCCGAGGCGCAGCCGCCTGAAATCGTCACGATAACGCTGACTGTCGAGCGCCATCAACCGCCGACCGGCAAGGGTCGGCCTTGGCGCGTCTATTGCAGCGACGGGAAATCGGACCTGCAGCTGGTGTTCTTTCACGCCCGGAAAGAGTGGATCGAGGCGCAGTTACCCGTGAGTGCGCGCCGCGTCATCTCGGGCAAGATCGAGCTTTTCGATGGCACGGCACAGATGGTCCATCCCGACCACGTGGCGCCCGAGCAAGCGCCGCCTTTGCCCGAGTTTGAGCCGGTCTATCCGCTTTCGGGTCGGTTGACGCAGGGCGTGGTCCAGAAAGCTGCGCGGGCGGCGATGACGCGCCTGCCCGAGATGGCCGAGTGGATCGATCCTTCCGTCCTGCAGCGCGAAGGCTGGCCCGCATTTGCCGATGCTTTGGCGCAGGCCCATGCGCCGCAGGGGGTGGCCAACCTTTCGCCCACCGATCCGGCGCGGGCACGGCTGGCCTATGATGAATTGTTCGCGCATCAGATGACCTTGGCGCTGTTGCGGCGTGACCGGCGCAGGCAGGCGGGCATACAGACGCAGGGCGACGACCGCCTGCGTGACAAGGTTCTGGCGGGTCTGCCGTGGCCGCCGACCGGGGCGCAGCGGCGCGCCGTGGCGGAAATCGCCGGCGATATGGCCGCGCCGCGCCGCATGAACCGGCTGCTTCAGGGCGATGTGGGCGCGGGCAAGACGCTGGTCGCCTTTATGTCGCTGCTGGTCGCGGTCGAGGCGGGTGGGCAGGGTGTGCTGATGGCGCCAACCGAAATCCTTGCCCGTCAGCATTTCCGTGCGCTTGAGCCCTTGGCGCGGCTTGCAGGCATTCGGCTTGAGGCGCTGACCGGGCGCGACAAGGGCGATGCCCGCGCCAATATACTGACCGATCTGGCCGAGGGGCGGATCGATATTCTGGTGGGCACCCATGCCGTGATCCAGAAAACGGTCGAATTTCACGACCTGCGGCTGGCGATCATCGATGAGCAGCACCGCTTTGGCGTGAACCAGCGGATGGAGCTGGGAACCAAGGGCAACCACCTGCCGCCCGACATGCTGGTGATGACCGCGACACCGATTCCACGCTCGCTTGCGTTGGCGCAGTTTGGTGACATGGACCTGTCGGTGCTGGACGAAAAGCCTGCCGGACGGCAGCCGATCAGAACGACCGTGATCTCGGACCAGCGGCTGGCCGAGGTCGTTGACGGTCTGGCCCGCGCATTGGAGGGTGGCGCGCGCGCCTATTGGGTCTGTCCGCTGGTTGAGGAAAGCGAGGCGGTGGACCTGACCGCCGCCGAAGAGCGGTTCAAGGCGCTGCGCGCCCGGTTCGGAGCCGATGTTCGCATGGTTCATGGCCAGATGCCGGCCGAGGAACGTGATGCCGCCATGTCCGCCTTTGCCAGCGGTGAGGCGCGTATTCTGGTCGCGACCACGGTGATCGAGGTGGGCGTGGACGTGCCCGAAGCGACGATCATCGTCATCGAACGGGCGGAAAGTTTTGGTCTTGCGCAGCTGCATCAATTGCGGGGGCGGGTCGGGCGCGGCAAGGCGTCGTCGAGCTGTCTGCTGATGTATCACGAACCGCTGTCGGAGACCGGGCGACGGCGTCTGGGGATCCTGCGCGAGACGGAAGATGGCTTCCGCATCTCGGAGGAGGATCTGGCCATGCGCGGCGCGGGCGACGTGATCGGAACGGCGCAATCCGGTCTGCCGCGTTTCCGCATCGCCGATCTGGAACGGCAGGCGGGATTGATGGCGCTGGCCCGGAAGGACGCGCAGGCATTTCTTGAGCGCGATCCAGCGATGGAAAGCGAGCGGGGCCATGCGGTCCGTCTGCTGTTGTGGCTGATGGAACAGGACCGCGCGATCCGCCTGATCTCGGCCGGTTGAACTTTTGTTCCGCGTTGCAGAAGAACGCGCCGCGTTAAGTTTTCAGCAAATGTTCCTAAAAAGTTCTTTACAGAATCGGCTCGCGATGAGAACAAAGGATAAACAAACCGTGGAGACTGACATGACTCGCGAAACTCTGGCCGATCTGGTGGGCGTCGTTGCGATTTCGGTGACGGCCATCATCCTGTTTTCCATGCCTGCGGTCACACCGATCCTGACTGCGGCGTGAAGCCCTGATTTCTTGAATTTTCCCTGCCCCGCGCTTTGGCGGCTTTATCGCCTGGTAAGCCGTGACCGTCCCCCGGTCGCAGAATGCGCGTAACTGCCGGTCCCGCAGGGGGCCGGCTTTTTCATGTCGGTTTCAGCTTATTCCGAAAGTGCCGTAAGAACGCCTCCGGCGGGGGTATTTGAAGAACCGAGAAATCAGGCGTCGATCGCGCCCAGCGTCGCGTCCCATGCCAACAGAATCGAGGCGTGGCGATTGGGAAATTCGCGGGCGGGAAGCAGGGTCTCCAATGCCTCGAACGGGGCTTGCGGGGCGGGTCCGTCCGTTTTCAGCATCGCTGCCAATTCGTCGCGGGCGCGGGCGATTTCATCGCGGCTGCGGCCAATAACCTGCTGGCCCAGCACACCCGCCGAGGCTTGACCAAGCGCGCAGGCCCGCACCTCTTGCGCGAAATCCGCTATGCGGCCGTTTTCCATCCGGACATGCGCCGTCACCGATGATCCGCATTGCGGGGAACGGCGATGGGCACTGCCGGTCGCATTCTCCAGCTTGCCCAGATGCGGGATGTCCGTGGCCAGTGCCAGAATGCGCCGCGAATAAAGCTGCATCAGATCGCTGTCGGAGGTTGCGGACATGGCCTTGGGCTTTCCCTGGGAGCGCGTCCCGACTAGATAGGTGCGGCAATGCCGAAAGGAAAGCCGATGTTCGATCCCGCCAGCTTGAAATATGACGCCAACGGTCTGATCCCCGTTGTGGCGCAGGATCATGCTTCGCATGAGGTGCTGATGGTCGCGTGGATGAACGCCGAGGCCGTGACGCAAACACTGGCGTCTGGGCGTGTGACCTATTGGTCGCGGTCGCGGCAGGCCTTCTGGATCAAGGGCGAAAGCTCGGGTCATGTGCAGAAACTGGTCGAACTGAGGGTGGATTGCGACCGTGATTGCTTGCTTGTGCTGGTCGATCAGACGGGGCCTGCCTGTCATACCAACCGGCGCAGTTGCTTTTACACCGCCGTGCGCGACGGGGCTGAGGTCGTGATCATGGCGCCTTCAGAGGCCTAGCATGACCCGGATCTGCGTGGGCGACACGCCTTGGTCCCGATAAAGCTGCAAGGCGCGGGCATCGTCGCGCTTGGCCAGCCGCTTGCCGTCATCGTCGCGGATCAGGCGGTGATGGTGATAGCGCGGCGTCGGCAGACCCAGCAGGCGTTGCAGCAGGATGTGGATATGGGTGCTTTCCAGCAGATCCGTGCCGCGGGTGACCAGCGTGATGCCTTGGGCCGCATCATCGACCACCACAGACAGGTGATAGCTGGTCCCCATGCCGCGCCGGGCCAAGACCACATCGCCGATTTTCGTTAGAAAATCGGTGTGCGACATATGCATTGGATGCGACATGGTTTCGTCGTGGAAGCCAAGCGTGCCGAGGCGCAGGTGATGAAACGCGCGGTCTGCGTTCAGGCGGATCGCGTCGTGCGGGTTAGCCTCGGCCATGGGACGATGACGGCAGGTGCCGGGATAGACCGGACCGTCGGGTCCGATGATCGGTGCACCTTCCTGCGGGGCCGACAACGCGGCGCGGATGTCGGCACGGTTGCAGTCACAGGGATACAGCAGGTCCAGCGCCGCCAGACGGTCCAGCGCCGATTGATAGGCGGGCAGGCGGTCCGACTGGCGCATGACGGGCTCCGGCCAGTCCAGCCCCAGCCAGTGCAGGTCGGTGGCGATCTGCGCCTCGTATTCCGGGCGGCTGCGGCTTTGGTCAATATCCTCGATCCGCAGCAGGAACCCGCCGGGCGAGGCCAGCCGCGCCGCCGTCAGCGCCGCGAAGGCGTGCCCCAGATGCAGCGGCCCGGTGGGCGAGGGCGCGAAGCGCGTTACTGTGTGGCCAGCCATGCCCGGAAATCCGCCTTGGCGCGATCGGTATAGGCCGGGTAGCGGTCCTTGCGGCCGCGCCGACCGCCGCGGATGTCATCAAGCGGCGGGTAAAGACCGAAATTCACGTTCATCGGCTGGAAGGTCTTGGCATCCGCGCCGCCGGTGATGTGGTTGACCAGCGCGCCCATGGATGTGGCGGGCGAGGGCGGGGGCAGGTCGCGCCCCAGCGCCTCGGCAGCGGCCATGCGGCCTGCCAGCAGACCCATGGCGGCGGATTCGACATAGCCCTCGACCCCGGTAACCTGACCTGCAAAGCGCAGGTTGGGGCGGGCGCGCAGCCGCAGCCGGTCGTCGATCAGCAAGGGTGAGTTCAGGAAGGTGTTGCGGTGGATGCCGCCCAACCGCGCGAAGCTGGCATTTTGCAGGCCGGGGATGCGGCGGAACACCTCGGTCTGGGCACCGTATTTCATCTTGGTCTGGAAGCCCACGATATTATACAGCGTCCCCAATGCGTTATCGCGGCGAAGCTGGACCACGGCATAGGCTTTTTCCGTGGGGTTGTGGGCGTTGGTCAGGCCCACGGGCTTCATCGGGCCGTGGCGCAGGGTTTCACGGCCGCGTTCGGCCATGACCTCGATCGGCAGGCAGCCGTCGAAATAGCCAGCCGTCTCGCCTTCGCGGAACTCGGCCTTGTCGGCGGCCAGCAGCGCGTCGATGAAGCCTTCGTAATCGGCCTTGGTCATCGGGCAGTTGATATAGGCGGTGCGTTCTTCCTCGGTCTCGCCCTTGTCGTAGCGGCTTTGCAGCCAGCAGACCTGCATGTCGATGCTGTCGGCATGGACGATGGGGGCGATGGCGTCGAAAAAGGCCAGCGCGCCTTCGCCCGTCGCCTGCAGGATGGACTGGCCCAGGGCCGCCGAGGTCAGGGGCCCGGTTGCGACGATCCAGCGGCCTTCCGTGGGCAGGTCGGTGATCTCTCCGGGGGCGAAGCTGACCAACGGGTGACCCTGCAGCACAGCTGTGACCGCCGCCGAAAAGGCATCGCGGTCCACGGCCAGCGCGCCGCCTGCGGGCAGGCGGTGTTTGTCGGCCATGGCCATGATCAGCCCGTCCGCCGCGCGCATTTCCCAATGCAACTGGCCCACGGCGTTCATCTGGTCGTCGTCCGAGCGGAAGCTGTTCGAGCAGACCATTTCCGCGCAATCGCCGGTGCGATGGGCAAAGGTTTCGACGGTGGGTCGCATTTCGTGCAGCACGACGGGCACGCCCGCCTGCGCGATCTGCCATGCGGCCTCGGATCCGGCCAGACCGGCACCGATGATGTGAACTGGTTCCATCGCATTCCCCTTCGCGTCAGGCGCGGGTCATAGCATCACGCCGCACCATGAGAAAGGGCGGCATCCGCTGGGGATGCCGCCCGATACTGTCAGCTTGAAGCCCGAGATCAGGCCTCGGCGGCTTCGCCTTCGGCTGCGGCTTCGGCATTGTCTTCCGAACGCAGGCCCGAGGGCGCGGCGATGTTCGCAATGACGAAGTTACGGTCGATCGTCGGTTTGACGCCTTTGGGCAGCACGATGTCTTCGATGTGGATGGTATCGCCGATCTGCTTGCCGGTCAGGTCAACCGTAATGTGATCGGGGATGTCCGAGGCGGTAACCATCAGTTCAACTTCGGGACGCACGACAACCAGAGTGCCGCCGCGCTTCAGGCCGGGGGCTTCGTCATGGTTGACGAAATCGACGTGGATGAACAGGTTCACGCGGGTGTTGCGGTGCAGGCGCATGAAATCGATATGCGTCGGCAGGTCTTTCACCACATCGCGCTGAACGCCGCGGCAGACGACGCGAACGTCTTCCTGGCCTTCCACTTTCAGGTTCCACAGCGTGGAAAGGAAGCGGCCAGCACGCAGCTTGGTCAGCAGATAGTTGAATTCGAGGGCGATCGGGGACGGGTCTTTACCGTCACCATAAACGATACCGGGCACCTTGCCTTCGCGGCGAGCTTGGCGGGCGGCCCCCTTGCCTGTCCCCGCGCGTGCCTCGGCCACCAGATCTGGGATCTCTTTGGCCATAATTTTATTCCTTTTCATAGGTTACTCGACCATCCTCCAAGGGTGCGTGGTCGAAGGCGCGCGTATAACGTGGCGCGTCTGCCTTGTGAAGCTAAAATTTGCAGCTTTCGGCACAAAATCGCTTGCCAGAATCTGTGGATCGGCGCAAATCCGTCAATGTAGTCGGAGTTTCATAAGTTGCGCCGTTTTCACTCACTCGATTATCTCAAAACCCTTCTGGCACTTTTCGTCGTGCTTGCACATACGAACTGGATGCAGAATCACCTGAGCCCCGGAATTTTCGTGCTGGGCAACGGTCTGATGCGGATTGTCGTGCCGCTGTTCTGCATCATTGCGGGCTATTTCCTGCAAGTTGCAATCGTGCGCGGTAAAGCGGGCAAATGGCTGCAGCGCGTGATGGCGCTGTATCTGTTCTGGATGCTGGCCTATCTGCCGATCTGGCAGGGGCAGGTGACGGGGGTCTGGTCGTTTGCCACCTCGATGTTCTGGGGTTTCTTTCACCTTTGGTTTCTGATCGGCCTGTTTTTCGGCGGGCTGGGGGTGATCGCGCTGAACTGGCTGGGGCGCCGGATTGCACCGTCGCACGCGCACTGGTTCATCATCCTGCCAGCCGTTGTTCTGGGGATCATGGGCGTTGCGATGCAATATGCCGACCTTACTGGGTTGGCGCATATTTCGGTGCAGCGGTATCGCAACGGATTTTTCATGTGCTTCCCCTTTGTGGCCATGGGCTTTCTGATCCGTTCCCGGATCGAGGCCGAGGGTTGGGGCGCCATGCCGCCGCGCCGTCAGGCCATTGCGTTCGCAGCGCTTGGCGTCCTGCTGCTGGCGGCCGAAGCTTGGTTCGTTCAGGCCCATCTGGGAACAAGCGTGCTGATCGAGGTTCCGCTGGCGACCTATCTGGCGGTGCCTGCGATGTTCATGTTGGCGCTACAGGTCGAAATGCCGCCGCAGCCGGTCGATCTGGGGCTGGTATCGGCCACGATCTATTTCCTGCATATCTGGGCGTTCCGCCTGGCCGATTATTTCGGCGTGCATGATCTGCTGGGGCTGATGGCGTTTGGCGTGCTGGTCCCGACGCTGGTCGCGCTGCTTTACAGCGTTCTGGTCGCGCGCATGGGTCGGCGCGTGCGCAAGAAGTCCGCGATCATCGCGCCGGGTCTGGGGCAGGCCGCGCCTGTGGCCGCAGCCGTCGCTGCCGCCATCACCATTGCCGAGCCGTGAACCTGCAGCCGGGTCAAGGCTGCAGGCAAATGATCGTGCTTACAGGTAGGGCTCAAGAAAATCGCGCGGGATCATCACGTTATGCCGCCCGATGTTTTTCACATCACGTTCACCGCAAAGTGCCATGGTGATGTCCAGCTCCTTGTGGATCACCTCAAGCGCCTTGGTCACGCCGGCCTCTCCCATCGCGCCAAGGCCGTAGATGAAGGCGCGGCCGATATAGGTGCCATGTGCGCCCATCGCCAAAGCCTTCAACACGTCCTGACCCGAGCGGATGCCACTATCCAGATGCACCTCGATGCGGTCGCCCACTGCCTCGACGATGTCGGGCAGCATACGGATCGAACTGGCCGCGCCGTCCAGCTGCCGACCGCCGTGATTGCTGACGATGATCGCGTCCGCGCCGAAATCAGCGGCGATGCGGGCGTCCTCGGGGTCGTTGATGCCTTTCAGGATCAGCTTGCCGCCCCAAAGATCGCGGATGCGGGCGATCTTTACCCAGTCAAGCTGCGGGTCGAATTGTTCTGCAGTCCAGCTCATCAGCGATGAGGTGTCGCCGACGCCCTTGGCATGTCCCACGATGTTGCCAAAGAAGCGGCGCTTGGTCTGCAGCATCTCAAGCCCCCAGCGCCATTTGGTCGCCAGATCCATCATCACCGGCAGCGTCATCTTGGGCGGGGCGGACAGGCCGTTTTTCAGATCCTTGTGGCGCTGGCCCAGAATTTGCAGATCCAGCGTCAGCACCAGCGCCGAGCAATTCGCCCGCTTGGCGCGTTCGATGATCGCCTCAAGGAATTCCTGGTCGCGCATGACGTAAAGCTGGAACCAGAACGGCGACTGCGTGGCCGCAGCGACATCCTCGATCGAGCAGATGGACATGGTGGAGAGGGTAAAGGGCACGCCGAATTTCTTGGCCGCCAGTGCCGCCTTGATCTCACCATCCGCAGATTGCATCCCGGTCATGCCGACCGGGGCAAGCCCCACCGGCATCGCGACCTTTTCGCCCGCCATGGTGCTTTCGGTGGTGCGGCCCGTCATGTCCACGGCGACCTTTTGGCGCAGCTTGATGCGCGCGAAATCGGTCGTGTTGTCGCGGAAGGTGCTTTCGGTATAGCTGCCGCTTTCCGCATAGTCGTAAAACATCTTCGGAACCCTGCGGCGATAAATGGCCTTCAGGTCGTCGATGCTGGTAATCACGGGCATGTGCGGTCCTCTCCTCCCATTGTTATTCTGTTGCGCCGTCTTGCGGCGGCGTGCAGCTGGTATCGCCTTCCGGGCATTCGTCCAGCGAGGTCTTGGCCAATGCGCTGGCACGGGCGCGCAGCGCATCAGCGCGGCGCTTCAGATCGGCGCTGTTGGCCGGGGTTGCGCCCGACCGGCCCGACAACCCGGCGGCACGGCCCTGCAAAGCGGCATCGGTTGCGGTCGGATCGGTCGCCGCATCCTGCGCATGTTCCGGCAGCGTCGGTTCGGCCAAAAGCTGGTCGGTGGGCATCAGTGCCGGGTAATCGCCCATGCGGTCGCCACAGCCAGCCAGCAGCAAAAGCGTCGCCGCATATCCGATCAGCTTAGCGTTCATGTCCCAGCCCTTCTTGGAAATCGTCGGAACCATAGGCGCTTGGTCAAGGTCTGGGCAAGATGCGCTATAAAGGCTGCGTCTGGACGCTGCGCGGATTGTCGTTATTTACTGCAATCCGGTCTTGGGCGCGATCCAGACCCGAA
Organism: Paracoccus laeviglucosivorans; assembly: GCF_900182695.1. GTDB lineage: Bacteria > Pseudomonadota > Alphaproteobacteria > Rhodobacterales > Rhodobacteraceae > Paracoccus > Paracoccus laeviglucosivorans. The sequence goes on along the minus strand of NZ_FXTK01000004.1, from coordinate 14,504 downwards.
ATCCCTTTTCCTCACCGCATTCGATTACGATATAAGACAGCATGAGCCTGCCACCCCAGTTCCTTGATGAAATCCGCGCCCGCGTGCCATTGTCGCGCGTCATCGGGCGCAAGGTGGTCTGGGATCAGCGCCGCTCGAATCAGGCCAAGGGGGATTGGTGGGCGCCTTGCCCATTCCATGGCGAAAAGACCGCATCCTTTCACGTCGATGACCAAAAGGGATTTTACTACTGCTTTGGCTGCCACGCCAAAGGCGACGCGCTGACCTTTCTGCGCGAGGCCGAGGGCATGAGCTTCATGGATGCGGTTGAGCTGATGGCGTCCGAGGCAGGCCTGCAAATGCCCGAACGCGACCCGCGCGCGGTGGAACGCGCCGACCGCCGCACCGAACTGGTCGAGGTGATGGAACAGGCCGTGCGCTGGTATCGGATGCAGCTTGGCATGGGCGTTGCCGAAGACGCGCGGGCCTATCTGAAGCGGCGCGGGCTGGACGGGGCGGCGGCCGAGCAGTTCGGCATCGGCTATGCGCCCGATCAGCGGCAGGGCCTGTTCAACGCGCTGCGCAGCAAAGGCATTGCCGAGGCGCTGATCGTCGAGGCAGGGCTTTGCGCCAAGCCCGATGACGGGGGTGCGCCGTTCGACCGGTTCCGGGGTCGCATCATGTTCCCGATCCGCGATGCGCGGGGGCGCTGCATCGCTTTTGGCGGGCGGGCGATGGACCCGAATGCGCGGGCGAAATATCTCAACAGCCCGGAAACGCCTTTGTTCGACAAGGGCCGCAACCTTTATAATATCGGTCCGGCCCGCGCGGCGGTCGCCAAAGGCAGGCCGCTGATCGTGGCCGAAGGTTACATGGACGTGATTGCGCTGGTGCGCGCGGGCTTCGACGGCGCTGTCGCCCCCCTTGGCACCGCGATCACCGAAGATCAGCTGCGGCTGATGTGGCGTATCTCGCCCGAGCCGGTGATTGCGCTGGATGGCGATACGGCGGGCCTGCGCGCCGCGATGCGCCTGATTGATCTGGCGCTGCCGATGACCGCGCCGGGGCAGGCCCTTCGCTTCGCCTTTCTGCCTGAGGGGCAAGACCCGGACGATCTGATCCGTGCCAAGGGTGCGCCTGCGATGTCTGGCGTGCTGGAAGACGCGCGGCCCTTGGTCGATCTGCTGTGGAAACGCGAAACCGAGGGCAAGGTTTTCGACAGCCCCGAACGCAAGGCGGCGCTGGACAAGTCGCTTGGCGACGCTATCGCCAGGATTGCCGACAAGGACACGCGCGACCATTATTTTCAGGCGCTGAAGAACCTGAAATGGGAGCTTTTTTCCAACCGCCGCCGCGATGTCGCGCCGCGTCCGCAGCAGGTCTGGCAACCCAAAGGGATGCGCGGGGTCGTGCCCGTGGCCCCGGTCGCGTCCACCCGCGCATCGCGGCTTTCCTCGCCCGAGGCGAATGAGCGCGCCGCCGAGGAGATGATCGAGGCGATGATCCTTGCGATCTGCGCCACCCATCCCCATCTGATCGGTCCGGTCGAGCCGCGTCTTGAAAGGCTGGAGCCGGGTGACGGCGACCGCGCGCAACTGGTCCATGATCTGCTGGCCGGATCGCAGTCGCAGGCGGGTCAACGCGCCCTTGAAAGCATCATGGCCGAGCCCCATGTCAAAGCGGCTCCGGCGATCCTGCGACCGCAGGATGGCGATGCGGCAGCGGAAATTCTGGCCAATGCTCTGGATCGCATCGAGGCGCGGCGCATTGCACGCGAAGAAATTGCCCGCGCCGTCGCCGAGATCGAAGGACTGGCCGATGAGGGGCTGACCTGGCGCGTGGCGCAATCGGCCCGCGCCCGGCAACAAGCCGACAGCCCGTCATTGGCCGACCTGTCCGATCTGGGCGAGGACCGGGAGGCGCTTGCGGCAGGTCTGCGCGCGGCGCTTCAAAACGAAATCTGGCGCAAACCGCGCCGCTGAACCGGGCAGGGGGCAGACGAATCGGCCTTCTGCCCCGAATCATATGGGCCTTTTTTGCGGGCTGCAGGCTTTGAAACTGCCAGCAAACTCGATTAGAAACGCCCGATAGCCGATCCCGATTCGCTGATTCGCGAATCAACGCTTCAAGGGAGCCAGCATGGCAGCCAACGACGACGACCAGAAGCCCGACACCAAGGACGACGATCACTCGCTGGACATGAGCCAAGCGGCGGTGAAACGCATGATCGCCGAAGGGCGTGAACGCGGCTTCATCACCTATGACCAGCTAAATGCCGTTCTGCCCCCCGAACAGGTCAGTTCCGACCAGATCGAGGATGTGATGTCGATGCTGTCCGAAATGGACATTCGCGTCGTCGAAACGGATGAGGAAGCGGACGAAGGCGAAAGCGCGGGCGAACTGGCGACGACCAGTTCCAATTCGCGCGAAGTCGCCATTGCCACGACCGAAACCGAAAAGCTGGACCGCACCGACGATCCGGTCCGCATGTATCTGCGCGAGATGGGCAGCGTCGAGCTGCTGTCGCGTGAGGGCGAGATCGCCATCGCCAAGCGGATCGAGGCCGGGCGCAACACGATGATCGCGGGTCTTTGCGAAAGCCCGCTGACCTTCAAGGCCATCACCATGTGGCGGCAGGAGCTTCTGGACGAAGACATCCTGCTGCGCGACGTGATCGATCTGGAAACCACCTTCGGCCGCTCGATGGACGAAGAGGGCGAGGATGAGGAAGTCCTGCCCGAAGAAGAGAACCCGCGTCCCGCAGGCAATTCGGCACAGCGCGAAGACGAGGAACTGGACGCCGACGGCAACCCCATGGGCCGTGGCGAGGATGACGAAGACGACGAGGACGGCCAGAACCTGTCGCTTTCGGCCATGGAAGCATCGCTGAAGCCCAAGGTGCTTGAGACGCTGGAAGCCATTGCGCAGGGCTACGAAGAACTGGCGCATATGCAGGACAACCGCATGTCCGCCACGCTGAACGAGGATGGCACCTTCTCGGCCGCTCAAGAGATCGCCTATCAGCACCTGCGTTCGCGCATCGTGGCGCTGGTGAATGAACTGCACCTGCACAACAACCGCATCGAGGCGCTGGTCGATCAGATCTACGGCATCAACCGCCGTATCGTGACCATCGATTCAGGCATGGTGAAGCTGGCCGATGCCGCGCGCATCAACCGCCGTGAATTCATCGACGCCTATCGCGGGTCCGAGCTTGACCCGACCTGGGTTGACCGCATGGCGGGCAACAAGGGTCGCGGTTGGCAGACCCTGTTCGAAAAATCGCGGCCGCAGGTCGAAAACCTGCGCGGTGACATGGCGATGGTCGGTCAGCACGTCGGCGTGGATATCGAAGAATTCCGCCGCATCGTGAACCAGGTCCAGCGCGGCGAGAAAGAAGCGCGTCAGGCGAAAAAGGAAATGGTCGAGGCCAACCTGCGTCTGGTGATCTCGATTGCTAAAAAATACACGAACCGTGGCCTGCAATTCCTTGATCTTATTCAGGAAGGCAATATCGGTCTGATGAAGGCCGTGGATAAGTTCGAGTATCGGCGCGGCTACAAGTTCTCGACTTATGCGACGTGGTGGATCCGTCAGGCGATCACGCGCAGCATCGCCGATCAGGCCCGCACGATCCGCATCCCGGTCCACATGATCGAGACGATCAACAAGCTGGTCCGCACCGGCCGCCAGATGCTGCACGAAATCGGCCGCGAGCCGACGCCCGAGGAACTGGCCGAAAAGCTGCAGATGCCGCTGGAAAAGGTCCGCAAGGTGATGAAGATCGCCAAGGAACCGATTTCGCTGGAAACCCCGATCGGGGACGAGGAAGACAGCCAGCTTGGCGATTTCATCGAGGACAAGAATGCCGTGCTGCCTTTGGACAGCGCCATTCAGGAAAACCTCAAGGAAACCACCACGCGGGTGCTGGCCAGCCTGACCCCGCGCGAGGAACGTGTGCTGCGGATGCGTTTCGGCATCGGCATGAACACCGATCACACGCTTGAGGAAGTCGGCCAGCAGTTCAGCGTGACCCGCGAACGTATCCGCCAGATCGAGGCGAAGGCGCTGCGAAAGCTGAAACATCCGTCGCGGTCGCGCAAGCTGCGGTCGTTTCTTGACCAATGAGTGATGTTTCACCTGCTGCGGGCGCCTTGGATGGTGCCCGTGCCGCTTGGGATTGCTTGCAAAGCGTGGCCCTGCCTGCGGGCTGGCGGCGTGATCTGACCGAAAACGGCTTTATCCAGCACGATCTGAGGTTCTATCACGGCGACGACTGGATGTTTTCGGCAGTGATGAATCAGGGCTGGGTGCTGTGGTATAGCCGCCGCCCCGCCATTCGCGCAGGTCTTGTGGACCCGGCCGCAATGCTGGACGCATTCCCCGACGCACGGTGGAAGGACAAGGGCGAGGTCAAGCTGCGCCTGTCCGACGAATCCCAAGCGCAGGCGGTGTGGGATTGGACGATGGGCCGCTGACCCACCGTCCAGGACCGTCAGCCGTGCTTTTCGACAAACCGCGCAAAGGCATCGACATATGCCTGCAGGAACTTCCGGATGCTTTCGTCTGTGATGCTGCCATCTGCTGCGAATGCCTCCTCCTTCCACTGCACATAGGCTTCGGGCTGGTGCATCACGACCATGTTCTGGTTCAGCAGCTCGCTTTTCAGATGCGACTGCGCCACAGCCGAGGCGATCGCGCCGCCCGAGGTTCCGGTCGCGGCAGCGGGCTTGCCCGACCATGAATTCTTGCCATAGGGGCGGCTGGCCCAGTCCATCGCGTTCTTGATCACGCCCGGAAAGCTGCGGTTGTATTCCGGCGTGACGACCAGCACCGCATCGGCGGCCTCGACTGTCTGCTTGAGTTCGGTGACCGAGGCAGGGACGTTTTCCCACAGATCCTCGTTGTAATGGGGCAGTGCGCCGATATTGACCTCGGTAAAGGTCAGCTTGCCTTCGGCCAGCTTTTCCAGCGCCTTGGCAAGGCGGCGGTTGATCGAATCCTTGCGAAGCGAGCCGACGAGAAGCGCAACGGTCTTGGTCATGGTCATCTCCTGATTACCGCGTTCGATAAAAAGCTAGGCAGATAATGCCCGGCTTCAAAGGGGGCTTTTGCTTGCAATTCCGGGGTAAAAGGTGAACAGTCGCGCGCAGAGCATAAAACAGTCAGAACTCGGGAAAACCGGATGCCGCAGGACGTGACGGGAAAAATTCAGGCATGGCTTGGGGATGCGGGAAATCTGCAACTTCTGGCCGGGCTGCTGGCGCTGGCGCTGGCGCTGTGCCTTGTTTCCCTGTGGCGAACACGGCGTTCGCAGGAACTGGCGCGGGGTGATCACGCTGGGCGAGAGGCGGATTGGCGCGCGCAGCTTGAAGGCGAATCGCACAAGCTGCGCGATCAGTTGCTTGCCGTCAGCCGGCTTGAGACGCGGGCCGAGTCGATCACCCAGCGGATGCAGGAGTTGCTGGAGGAACGGGACGGCCTGACCGATGCGCTGCATCGGGAGCGGCAATCCCTGTCCACAACCCAACGCCAACTGGCCGAAACGCGCCTTGCGGCCGAAAAGGACCGCGAGGCCGCTGAACGCGACATCGCCACCCTGCGCGAACTGCGCGAGGAGATGACGGGCCATTTCCGACTGATGGCGAATGAGACGCTGAAGTCGCAGGGCGTCGAGATGCAAAAGGCGCATGGCGATCAGTTGCACGCATTGCTTAATCCCTTTCGCGAGCAGGTGAACCGGTTCCAGACCGAATTGCAGGCGCGCAACAAGGCCACCGACGAAGAACGCGCGCGGCTCAAGGAACAGATCGAATATCTGCACAAAAGATCCGAGCAGATCTCTCAGGAAGCGGTGGCGCTGACCCGCGCGCTGAAAGGCGACAGCCAGAAGCGCGGCGCATGGGGAGAGATGATCCTTGAGCGTATTCTTGAGGATTCCGGCCTGATCTCGGGCACGCATTACCTGACTCAGACCAGTCATCGCGACGGCGATGGCAAGCTGTGGCGCCCGGACGTGATCGTCAAGATGCCCCAGCGCAAGCTGCTGGTGATCGACAGCAAGGTGTCGCTGAACGCCTATGAGGAGGCGGTGAACCTTGAGGACGGCGTGCTGCGCGAAGCTGCGCTGCGCCGCCACGTGCAATCGGTTCGCGGCCATGTGCAGCAGCTTGCCGCCAAGGGCTATCAGGCGCTGGACGAAGGTTCGGTGGATTACGTCCTGATGTTCATCCCGGTCGAAGGCGCGTTTTCCGAAGCCCTGCGGGTCGATCCCGATCTGGCCCGTTTCGCGATGGAAAACCGCGTGGGGCTGGCGACGCCGACCACGTTGATGCTGACCCTGCGCACCGTCGATCACATCTGGACGGTCGAGCGGCGCGAAAGCAATGCCATGCAGATCGCTTCCCGCGCGGGCCAGCTTTATGACAAGTTGCACGGCTTCGTCTCATCAATCGAGGATGTGGGGGTCGCACTGGACAAGGCGCAGAAAAGCCATGCGACGGCGATGGACCGGCTGACCCGCGGGTCGGGCAATGTCATCCGGCAGGCCGAGATGCTGCGCGAACTGGGTGCGCGCACGCAGAAAAGCCTTGCGCTGGATCATGATGCGGACAGCCTGCCGCCACCAAGTGAGGCAGCCGAATAACCGATTTCGCAATAGCAAAGAAATTGACGGCCATAGGGCGGGATACGCGGAAAACTGCTTTTCCTTTTCGGCCCTTTGTGGAAACTAGGCCTGACACGGGCAGGCACATTCGGGCCGGATAACTGGGCGGCAAGGGCGGCGGCATGGCATCAGGAAACCGATCGCAGAAAACGCAAGGGCTTGGCCTGATTGCACCCCCCTTGGGGTATGCGGTCCTTGTCATGGCCGCGCCATTGCTGACGATCCTGGCCTATTCCTTTCTCAAGGACGGCTACCTGACGGTCATTCGCGAATTCACCTTCGACAATTACCGCACGGTCTGGGGCGACCCGATCTTTCACAAGATCATGCTGCGTTCGCTGGGCGTGGCCGCGCTGGTCACGCTGGTGACGGTGGTTCTGGCCTTCCCGGTTGCCTATTTCCTAAGCTTCGTGGTCGATCCCAGGAAAAAGTCGATGTGGCTTTTCCTGATCACCATACCGTTCTGGACCAGCTACCTGATCCGGGTTTTCCTGTGGAAGGTGATCCTCGGCTATAATGGTGTGATCAATTCCGGGCTGAAATCGCTGGGCATCATCGAACAGCCGCTGACCTTCATCCTGTATAACGTCAATTCGATGGTCATCACGCTGGCACATGCCTATGCGCCCTTTGCGATCCTGCCGATCTTCATCGCGCTGGAAAAGATCGACCGCTCGTTGCTGGAAGCGGGGCGCGATCTGGGTGAAAGCCGCATCATGACATTCTGGCGTGTGACGTTGCCCTTGGCGATGCCGGGCGTGGTCGCCGCGGCGCTGATCGTCTTTATCCCGACCATCGGGGACTATGTGACGCCCGCCCTGATAGGTGGGGGCAAGATCCCGATGATCGCCAATATGATACAGGCGCAGATGCTGGATCTGGATAACCGGCCAATGGGTTCGGCGCTGGCGGTGACCGCAATGCTGATCGTGGCGATCATGTCGCTGATCTTCGTCGCGCTGAACCGACGCTTCCTGAGGGTGAAGCAATGAAGGGCGGCGGTCTGCGGATCTATGCGATCCTTTATCTGCTGTTCCTTTACGCGCCGATCATCCTGCTGCCGATCTTTGCGTTCAATTCCGGCACGATCATCGCCTTTCCGCTGAAAGGGTTCACGACCGACTGGTTCGGCCAGATGTTCGAGAATGCCTCGTTGCGGCGCGCGCTGACGAATTCGTTGATCATCGCGGTGTCATCTTCGGTCTTTGCGACCTGTCTGGGGGTGTTCGCGGCCCGCGCCTCGACCCGGTTCGAATTTCCGGGCAAGGGTCCGATCATGGGCCTGATCATGCTGCCGCTGGTCCTGCCCGAGATCATCGTCTCGATCTCGCTTCTGGTGGTGTTGCTGTCGATCGGGGTGCAGTTGAACATCCTGACGGTGATCCTTGGCCATACGCTGATCTGCATGCCCTATGCCACGGTGATCCTGTCCACGGCCTTCAACTCGCTCGACCGTTCGCTTGAGGAAGCGGCCTATGATCTGGGCGAAACGAAGTGGAGCGCGTTCCGGCTGGTCATCCTGCCGCTGGTCATGCCGGGCATCATCTCGTCCCTGCTGATGAGCTTTACGATCAGCCTGGACGAATTCATCATCGCTTTCTTCCTGGCCGGAAACGAACCGACGCTGCCGACCTATATCTTCAGCCAGCTGCGTTTCCCCAAGCAGATCCCGATGATCATGGCACTGGGGACGGTGTTGGTGGTGATGTCGATCATCCTGCTGACCATTGCCGAATATTTCCGCCGTCGCGGTATCGCGAAGACCGGCGCCAAGGATACCGGAGGCTTCCTGTGACGACGACCAGCACCGCAGAACACCGCGCGCGCACCGCCACTGCAAAGCCGATGATCGAATGTCGGAACGTGCAGAAATATTACGGCGATTATCACGCGCTGCGGGGCATCGACCTGACGATACGGGAAAGCGAATTCTTCTCGCTGCTCGGCCCCTCGGGTTGCGGCAAGACCACGCTTTTGCGCACGATTGCTGGGTTTGAGGATATTTCCTCGGGCGTCGTGCTGATCGACGGGCAGGATATGCAGGATGTGCCTGCAAACCGCCGCCCGACAAATATGGTGTTCCAGTCTTATGCGATCTTTCCGCATCTGACCGTGGCCGAGAACGTGGGCTTCGGCCTGCGCCGTGATCCGCGCAGCAAGGCCGAAAAGGCCGCGGCGGTCGAGGAAGCCTTGGCCATGGTCGGCCTTAAGGGTTACGGCGCCCGTGCCAGCCATGCGCTGTCGGGCGGCCAGCGCCAGCGGGTCGCTTTGGCCCGCGCCCTGATCCTGAAACCCAAGGTGCTGCTGCTGGATGAGCCGCTATCGGCGCTGGACCGCAAGATGCGCGAACAGATGCAGGTTGAATTGATCAAGCTGCAGCGTCAGGTCGGCATCACCTTCGTTCTGGTCACCCACGATCAGGAGGAGGCGCTGGTCATGTCCGACCGCATTGCCGTCATGTTCGATGGCCAGATCGCCCAGCTTGACGGCCCCGAGGCGCTGTATGCCCGTCCGACCAGCCGTCGCGTGGCGAATTTCATCGGCGTGATGAACTTCCTGCCCGCGCATGTGCTGGGCGAAACCGCAAGCGGGGTCGAGGTTGACGTGCCCGGCCTTGGCCGCGTCGAGATTCCCATGTCGAATGTCAGCAAATCCGATCCCGGCGACGAAGGCCCGACCGTTGGTTTCCGCCCCGAGGCCGTGTCGCTGGTCGCCCCCGGTCAGCCGCAGCAAAGCCGCGCGACGGCGGGTGTCATCGACGAGGTCGTCTATTATGGCGACATGACCTATTACGACGTGCGGCTGGACGGTTCGGCCAGCGCGGACGGACGGGCGCGTCCGGTCCGCATCGCGATGCGCAACGTCTTTGGTCGCGAGGTGCAGGATGTCGGCACGCGCACGAATGTGAGCTGGTCTCCGGGGTCTTTGGTCCTGTTTCGCTGATTTCCGCTGATTTCCGTATGATTCAGCAAAATCTTGCCGTGGCCGATTTGCGGAGCCGCGCATGACGTGCCACCTTCCGTCCATACTGCAACAGACGGAGATCCAAGATGATCGCACGTTCCGCCATCCTTCCTGCACTGGCCGTCGCCGCCTCGACGCTGACCGCCGGTTTCGCCTTTGCCCAGGAAGCTGCGCCTGCCGCCCCGGCAGCGCCCGCCGCCGAAGCTCAGGCCCAGGGCGAGGCTCCTGCCGCCGCCATGCAGGACAGCGGCGCGGCCTATGAAAGCGCCCGCAACCAGCTGGGCGTCCTGAGCTATTGCCAGGACAAAGGCTTCATCGACGGCAAAGCGGTCGAGACGCAGACCAAGCTGCTGACCATGATCCCCGCAGGCGACACCGCCAAGGGCGATGCTGCCGAAGCCAAGGGCAAGGAAGGCACCGTTTCGGCCATGGGGGTCGAGCGTTCGCTGGCTGATGCCGCGACCGAACAGCAGACCACCGAAGATGCGCTGTGCAAACAGATGGACGCGCTGCTTCAGCAGCTTGCGACGCAAGTTCCGGCCTGATCCGCTTTCCATGGGGCAGGGCGGCTGGACCGCCGCCCGGCTCAAAGGGCCGATCCCGCGTCATGCGGGGTCGGCTTTTTCGTGCCCGATCACAGTGGCGGCAATCCGGCCTGCGTCTTGCGCGGCAAGGCGCTGCGGATCAGACGATAGCTGTGACGCAGCCGATGCGCCAATTCATCGGGCGCGGAATCCAGCGGCAGCGCGACCCAGCTTCCATGCATATAGGCTGCGCGTTCCGCGACCCCGGTTTCAATTAGCAACGCGGCCAGTTCCACGCTGTCGGTCTTGACTGAAACATGCGTGCCAACCGTTCCGATCACGGCAAATATCTTGCCGCCGACTTTCCAGCAATCATGCCCGCCACCCCACGGGTCGGACCATTCGGCCCCCGGCTGTGCAGCGCAGATTTCATTGACCAATTCACGGCTCATCCGATCACTGTTGCAGCGTCTCTTGGCAGAGGCAAGGCGATGGTTTATGGCGGATGCATGAAGTTCGACGCCGCCACCATCCGCTGCATCATTACCGGCTGAAAATTCAGGCGGGCGTTCCTTCGTGACCAATGCGCCCGCATCAGGGGCAAAGTCCGAGGGAAGCCATGGTCGAGATCAGACTGACGAATACCAAGACGCGCGGGAAACAGGTTTTCCAGCCCATCGACCCCGAAAACCTGCGCATCTATCTGTGCGGCCCGACGGTCTATGACCGCGCCCATCTGGGCAATGCCCGTCCCGTGGTGGTGATCGACATGCTGGTGCGGCTTTTGCACCACGTCTATGGCGCGGATCGCGTGACCTATGTGCGCAATTTCACCGATGTCGATGACAAGATCAACGCGACCGCCCTGCAGCGCCAGAAAGCAGGCGTCCCCGGCTCGCTTGAGGATCTGATCCGCGAACGCACCGCCGAAACGATCGCCTGGTATCACGCCGACATGGATGCGCTGGGGGCGCTGCGCCCGGACCATGAGCCGCGCGCCACCGACTACATCCCGCAGATGATCGCGATGATCGAAAGCCTGATCGACGGCGGCCATGCCTATGCGAAGGACGGCCATGTGCTGTTCCGCGTGCGCTCTTTCGCGGAATACGGCCGTCTTTCGGGCCGCTCGGTCGATGACATGATCGCGGGTGCGCGGGTCGAGGTCGCGCCCTTCAAGGAAGACCCGATGGATTTCGTGCTGTGGAAGCCCTCGGATGCCGAGCTTCCCGGCTGGGACAGCCCTTGGGGCCGGGGGCGGCCCGGCTGGCATATCGAGTGCTCGGCCATGTCGCATGAACTGCTGGGCGACAGTTTCGACATCCACGCGGGCGGCATCGACCTGCAATTTCCGCACCATGAGAATGAGATCGCGCAAAGCTGCTGCGCCCATCCGCATGGCGAATTCGCCCGTATCTGGCTGCATAATGAAATGCTGCAGGTCGAAGGCAAGAAGATGTCCAAATCGCTGGGCAATTTCTTCACCGTCCGCGACCTTCTGGAAAAGCGCGTTCCGGGAGAGGTCATTCGGTTTGTCCTGCTGTCCACACATTACCGCAAGCCGATGGACTGGACCTCGGACAAGGCGCAAACCGCCGAGGATACCTTGTGGGACTGGCGGGTGCTGACCAAGGGCGTCACACCTTCGACCCCCGATCCGCGCGTGATCGAGGCATTGGCCGATGACCTGAACACCGCAGGCGCGATCGCCGTGCTTTACAGCCTTAAGGACGATCCGGCACGGCTGCTGGCCTCGGCGCAGTTCATGGGGCTGTTGCTGCCGGATATGGGCGATTGGATGCGCCACGATCTGGGCCGCATCGAGAATGTGAACTTCTCGGTCAAGGATGCGCTGGAAAGCCTGACTGCAAAGCTGACTGACCTGCGCGCGGCGGCGATGGCCAGCAAGGACTTTTCCGGCGTGGACGCGTTGAAAACCGCGTTGACCGATGCCGGGGTCGAGGTGCGGATGTCGAAAACCGGCATCGAATTGCTTGCGGGCCCGCGCCTTGATGCCGCCGCCCTGGGGGCTTTGCTGTGACCGAACGGCTTTATATCTATGACACGACGCTGCGCGACGGGCAGCAGACGCAGGGTGTTCAGTTTTCGGCCGCCGAAAAGGTCGAGATTGCGCTGATGCTGGACCAGCTTGGTGTCGATTACATCGAAGGCGGATGGCCCGGTGCCAATCCGACGGACAGCGAATTCTTCGCAACCGCACCCGCGACCCGCGCCACGATGACGGCGTTCGGCATGACCAAGCGCAGCGGGCGGTCGGCGGAAAACGACGAAGTGCTGGCGGCGGTGATGAATGCGGGCACGTCCTCGGTCTGTCTGGTCGGCAAGACCCATCCCTTTCACGTGCGTGAGGCGCTGGGGATCACGCTGGACGAAAACCTTGAAAACATCCGCGCCTCGATCGCACATCTGGTCGCGTCAGGCCGCGAGGCGCTGTTTGATGCCGAGCATTTCTTTGACGGCTATGCCGATGATTCGGCTTATGCCGTTGCCTGCCTGCGGGCCGCGCTGGATGCGGGCGCGCGGTGGATCGTGCTGTGCGACACCAATGGCGGCACCTTGCCGGGTCGCGTGGGCCAAGTGACGCGGGCGGTCATCGCGGCAGGTATTCCGGGCGATCATCTGGGCATCCATTGCCATGATGACACCGGCAATGCGGTCGCCTGCACGCTGGCCGCTGTGGATGCGGGCGCGCGCCAGATCCAGGGCACGCTGAACGGTCTGGGCGAACGCTGCGGCAATGCCAGCCTGACGACGCTGCTGCCGACGCTGGTGCTGAAAAAGCCCTATGCCTCGACGCTGGAAATCGGTCTGACCCGCGACGCGCTGGCGGGGCTGACCCGCATCTCGCGCCGGTTGGACGAAATCCTGAACCGAGCGCCGTCCCGCGCTGCGCCCTATGCCGGGACGTCGGCCTTTGCCCACAAGGCTGGGCTTCATGCCAGCGCGATCCTGAAAAACCCCGCCACCTACGAACATATCGACCCCGGCGTGGTCGGCAATGAACGCATCATCCCGATGTCGAACCAGGCGGGCCAGTCGAACCTGCGCGCCAGGCTGGCCGAGGCCGGGATTGCCGTTGAACGTGACGACCCGGCCCTGTCGCGCATCCTTGATCTGGTGAAAATGCGCGAGGAGGCGGGCTATGCCTATGACGGCGCGCAGGCTAGCTTTGAGCTGCTGGCCCTGACCGAACTGGGCCGGATGCAGCATTTCTTCGACGTGGACCGCTACCGCGTCACGATCGAGCGGCGCAAGAATGCCGCCGGCCGCCGCATCTCGGTGTCCGAGGCGGTGGTCGTGGTGCAGATCGGTGGGCAGCGGATGCTGTCGGTCAGCGAAAGCATCGGCCCGGACGGTGATGATCTGGGCCCGGTCAACGCGCTGTGGCGGGCGCTGGCCAAGGATCTTGGTCCTTATCAGACGGCGATCAGCGACATGCACCTGACCGATTTCCGCGTCCGCATTACCGGCGCGGGGGTCGAGGCGACCACGCGCGTCAATATCGAAAGCGCCGATCATCAGGGCCATCGCTGGTCCACCGTGGGCGTATCACCGAACATCGTCGATGCCAGTTTCGAGGCGCTGGTCGAAGCGATCCGCTGGAAGCTGATCCGCGACAAGGTGACCCCGGCATGAGCCTTGATCTTTGCGCCGACACCTTGCGCGAACACGATCCCGACCGCTTCGGCATCTGCCTGCTGGCCCCTGCAGATGCGCGGCCGAAGCTGCTGACGCTTTACGCGCTGAACCTTGAGCTTGCCCGCGCGCCCTTGGCCTCGAACGAGCCGCTGATCGCAGAAATGCGGCTGCAATGGTGGATCGAACGGCTGGAGGATCTGGGTCAGGGCAAGCCGCAATCGCATGAATTGCTGACGCCTTTGGCCGAGGCCTGGGGTCCACGTGCCGCGGCTTTTGCCGCGCTGGCCGAACCCCGCCGCCGCGACACGGCGCGCGAGCCGCATGACGGGCCGGAAGCCGTCGCGGCATATGTGCGGGCAACTGCCGTGCCGCTGGCGCTATTCGCCGCCGAGGCCCTTGATGATGGGCCGAAGGCGGCGACGCCCGCCATTCAGGCGCAGGCCGAAGGGGCGGGGATTGCCAATTGGCTGGCGGGTCTGCCGGCACTTCAGGGCTTGGCGCTGGGGCTTTGGGATCCCTCGCCCGAAGCGCTGGCCACGCTTGCCAGCATGGCACGCGCCAAGCTGGCCGAGGCAAAGGCGCATCGCCGCCAGGTTCCGCGGCGCGTCGCCCCGATCCTGTTCGCAGGCGCAGGCGTCAAGCCGATCCTTGCTGCCGCGCCCAAGGGGATCGAGGCGCTGAATGCCGTGCAACCCTCGGAATTCCGCAAG